>JANQLW010000042.1 GCA_028280405.1 Bacteroidales bacterium | reverse complement strand
CTTGTAAGTGCATAAGTCATGGATTTTAAGTTGTTTTTTTTTCAAATACTAATTTACTTAATCTCTTTGGCTTGTGCTTTACAAACATAGGGTCTCGATAATCCTCAAAAAATAAACAAATGGAAGAATTTCAATTTAAAATAGAACTAGACGTTCGTGATTACGAATGCGACATGCAAGGCATCGTAAACAATTCAGTATATCAAAATTACCTGGAACATACCAGGCATGAATACATAAAATCTATTGGTTTGGATTTTGCCAAACTTACCGAAATGGGAATTATGTTGGTAGTTAAAAGAGTAGAAATTGATTATCAGGCTTCGCTAAAAAGTGGGGACAGTTTTATTTCAGGTTTAAGAATGGTACGATTATCTCCTTTGCGTTTTGGCTTCGAACAATTCATTTATAGAAAATCAGATGAAAAACTTATGATCAAAGCCTTGGTAACCGGAACCAGCATTAATCGAAAAGGGCGTCCTGAACTTCCTGATGAGCTTATAAAAGTTTGGGGATTGGAATAATATTAAAAACATACCAAATTTCCTGGTACTTCAATTCTTAATTTAAGCTAAAAACCGAATGCTTATATAAAAAATACTGTATATTGCAGCCGTTTAACAATTTAGCATTATGGCGAGATTTCGTATTTCTCCGGTTATCATGGTCAAACTGAAGGAGCTACTATTTATAATTATCCTTTGGAATATCTGGACATATATATTTATATTTTTCTTCTATATGAGCAATGGACATAATCTGGCAAAACTGCTGGAACATTCCAAAGCATTATCAATCCTATTGCAAAATATGGATGGAGCCGGAATGGCCGCCACTATCATGGGCTTTCTAAATGGAACTTTTCAAATATTTGTAGTTCCCCGCCGGTATAAACATGTACATGTTTCTAAATTGATTCTGATCCAATTAATTGTATTCGTTTTATCAATCAGTATTGCAACCATTTTATCCTTATATATTTACCAATATTATTATCATAAAACTTCATTTCTGGAAAATATCGGGATGATAAAAAAATATATTTTATCCAGTACTTATCTGAACATTTTTGCAGTTGGTTTTGTCATAAGCAGTGTGGTTGACATGATGCGGTTCATTAGAAATAAAATGGGCAGCAAAATATTTTTATCTATTCTTTTAGGAAGGTATTATAACCCGAAAGAAGAAGATCGCATATTTCTATTTATTGATTTAAAATCATCAGTAGAAATAGCTGAAAACCTAAATTCAACTATTTATAGCAAATATTTACAGGATTGCTTTAAAGATTTGGAAGAATCTATTATCAGATACAAAGGGCAAATTTATCAGTATGTTGGAGACGAATGTGTGATTACATGGAAAATAAAGAAATCGACTGATTTTAATTTCCCATTACGCTTGTTTTATGACTATAAAAATAAATTGATATCCCGGGAAGCTTATTATTTGAAACAGTATGGGAATATTCCCGCATTTAAAGGAGCCATTCATTCAGGTGTAGTTTCTACAGTTGAAATCGGCAGCAATGTAAAGAGTGAAATCGCCTTTCATGGAGATGTTGTAAATACGACTGCACGGGTAATGGAATTATGTAAAACATTTGGAGAGGACTTATTAATCACGGAAGAGATACTTCAACGAACCAAGCTGGTTGATCAGGAATTTCAAATTAAATTAAAAGAAGAACTTACTTTAAGAGGGAAACACATAAAACAAAAAATATTTGCTGTTAGAGAATGGAAAGATTAATTGTATTTTAATATTAAGATTCATTTGCTTTTCTAAATTTAAATATGAGATTTAAAGGATTAATCATATTATATTTCATCTTAATCTCTTGTTTTTGCTATTCAAAAGGGAAAGACATTATTATTTATGAAGCTAAAGGATATAAGTTCCCATACAAATTAAACTTACCGGATCACAAAATCAATTTACCTGAGATACTTGAAGAAATTTCCGGGCTTAGCTATATCAATAAAAAAACATTGCTTGGCATACAGGATGAAAAAGGGATGCTTTTCTACATTGATGCCAAAACAGGTAAGATAAAAGAAGAAATTAAATTTTCTAAGAATGCAGATTTTGAAGGCGTTGAATCTGTTAATGGCACAATATGGATTATTGAAAGTAATGGGGACCTCCACAGATTTAAAAATGAGAAGCATAAAAAGTATGAAAACTTCTTAAATGAAAAGAATAATTGTGAAGGCTTAGCCTATGACAACAAAAAAAAACAATTATTAATAGCCTGCAAAGCATATCCTTATCCAGGAAAACAAAAAGGAAAAATAAACGAAAAAGCAATCTATGCTTTTAAGTTAAAAACAAAGAAACTAAAAAAAGATCCGGTATTAACTATTCAACTGGATAGTATAAGACAAAAATTAAAAATGAATTCAATGGCTAAAGCCGGGATGAAGATATTGACATTTTTAAATCCTTCCAGAAATGATATCATTTTTCGCCCCTCAGGCATTGCAATACATCCTAAAACCAGGGATTACTACATTTTGGGATCTACAGGAAATTTATTGGTTGTTTATAGTTCTTCCGGTATCCTTAAAGCAATTGTAAAATTAAAGAGTTCCAAATTCCCTCAAGCAGAAGGAATCTGTTTTAGCCCAAAAGGAAAATTATTTATTTCAAATGAAGGAAACAATAATGAAGATTCCTTTATTTTAACTTTCAATCCCATAAACAAAAAGTAATCATGAACAGGAGTTCCAACACATTATTAATTCTGATTATCCTATTATCATTCAGTAATTCTGTGATTGCACAAAAAACTTTTTACAGTGATAAAATAAAGAATTGGGAAATAGAAACTCCTTCCAAAAATGTTGAAAAAAATTTTAGTATTTTTCTGATAGGTGATTTAAAATACCCTAACGATGACAATAAAGTATTACAGTTACTGGAAAAACAAATGAGCATGGAAGGAGCAAAAAGCTCCGTCATCGTACTGGGAGATATTGTATATCCTGTAGGGCTCCCGGATTCATCTCATAAAGAATTTGAAGAGTCGCTGGTAAAGCATAAATATGTTCTTTCAAAATTTAAAAACTACCAGGGACAGATTTATTTCATACCCGGAAATCATGATTGGAACAAAGGTAAAAGAAATGGGTGGCAACATATTTTAAATCAGGAGAACTATATTGAGAAAGCATTAAACAGAGGCAATTCCTATTTACCTGATGGAGGTACACCTGGTCCGGTTGAGGTATCATTAAACGATGAAATTGTACTGATCATTTTTGATTATCAATGGTTCTTACATAAATATGACAAAACTGGAATTGCTGAAAGTGGCTTTGAAAAAGCAGATGATTTCTTTGTTCAATTTGAAGATATGATTCAGCGCAATGCTCATAAAAAAGTAATCATTGCAAATCATTTTCCTTTATTTAGTGTAGGCAATCATGGTGGTTATTTCCCTTTCAAAAGTTCCTTTTTCCCACTGACAGAAAAAGTAGACTGGCTATATCTCCCTTTACCAGGGTTTATATATACGGGCTATCGTAAAATTTTTGGACATATTCAGGATATCCCACATCCAAAATACCGGGGATTAAGGAACAAAATCTGGGATATCATTACAAGATATCCCAATACGATTTATGCTGCCGGCCATGAGCATAATTTACAGTATTTTAATAAAGGAGGAATACATCATATTATCAGTGGCGGAGGTGGCGAAGGTACTTATATATCAAAACGAAAAAACAAAGCAGATTTTGCTGCAGCCAGTGAAGGCTTTTGTAGATTAGATTTCTATAAAAACGGAGATGTTTGGGTAGAATATTTGAAACCCACTAATAACGCATTTAGAAGTCTGTTCAGAAAAAAGCTGTTTAACAAAAAAAGAGAACACAATAAATTAAATACACAAAATTATGATTTCAAATTAGCTGATAGTAGTATAAAAACAAAGCTTGAACTCTTTAAGGCAGGTAGGTTTAAAAAATTCTTTTTGGGAGAAAACTACCGTCAGGATTGGAATACTGTGGTTGAATTCCCCATATTTGATATTGGAAGAGAACAAGGAGGCTTAAGCATTATAAAAAGAGGTGGAGGGATGCAAACATTTTCTCTGAGACTAAAAAATAAAAAAGGGAAACAATTTGTGTTGAGGTCGGTGAATAAGGAAGTAAAGAAATCTTTGCAAGTAGTAATGCATAATACATTGGTTGAAGATATAGTAAAAGACGGTATTTCAGCTTCACTACCTTATAGTCCGCTAACCATACCTACTATGGCTGATGCTGCAGGGGTATATCATACCAACCCTAAACTGGTTTATGTTCCGGACGATCCCAGGTTCGGGATTTACCAAAAATATGTTGCAAATAAAGTATTCCTTTTTGAAGAAAGGCCTGCAGGCAATAGAGAAGAAGTCGAGAGTTTTGGAAATTCAAAAAAGATCATTAGCACCTTTGATCTGATTAAGAAACTAAAATCCAAAAGTAGTCATCGTATTGATCAAAAAGCAGTTTTAAGAGCCAGGTTATTCGACATTTTGATTAATGACTGGGATCGACATGAAGATCAATGGAGATGGGCTTCTTTTAAAGAAAAGGGAAAAACTATTTATCGGCCTATTCCTAGAGATCGAGATTGGGCATATTATGTAAATCAAGGAGTGATTACCTGGGTTTTAAGCAGAAATTTTTTAATGCCCAAGTTTCAGGGCTTTGATTATAAATTAAAAAATGTTGTAGGTTTAAGCTCAAGTGCTATTCATTTTGACCGTTCATTCTTAAATGCGATGACAAAAGAGGACTGGATCAATGAGGCTAAAAAGATGCAGGTGAATGTCACCGATGACATCATAGAAATTGCCATAAAAAAACTTCCCCCGGAAATATATGCCATTAGAGGTCTGGAAATCGAACAAAAGCTAAAAGAAAGAATAAAGCATTTACCTGAATATGCAGCTGAATATGCAGATTTTCTCTATAAAAAAGTTGATGTTGTTGGAAGCAATGACAGAGATTATTTTAAAATAGACCGAAAAGAAAACGGAGATATGCAGGTAAAGGTTTATAATCTAAGTGAAAAGAAAGGAAAAATCAAAGATTTGAAATACGATCGTCTGTTTAAGTTTGATGAAACCAAAGAAGTTCGCTTATATGGGCTAAAAGATAAAGATCGATTTGATATAAGCGGAAAGGCTGATAAAGGAATTAAGCTTAGAGTTATTGGAGGCAAAGGAAAAGATAAATTCAATGATGATTCTGAGGTATCAGGGCCTTCAAGGAAAAACATCATTTACGACCGCCGGGACAAAAAGAATAAGTTTAATACGGGTAAAGAAACGAATTTGCAATTGGGAACTAAAAAATCCATTAATAAATATAACCGCACACAATTTACACACAATAAAAACTTCCCTATTGCGTATTTAGGTTATAATATAGATGATGGACTATTTATAGGTGGTGGTATTTATATGAAACATTATAATTTCAGGGATTCCACAATTCAAAGAATCAGCACCCGATATGCTCATAAAACCAGTGCCTTCGGATTTGAATATAAGGGTTTATTTACATCTGTATCTCGCCATTTCGATCTGTCTATTAATGCTGATTTAGGTATTCCAAGAAATGTAGACAACTTCTTTGGACTTGGAAACGAAACCGAACTAGTTGACTTTAAAAGAGATTCGCATGAAGGCCCCCAAAATGAAGCGGAAGAAAGCCTATTAGATGAACTAGATGATATTGAAGAAAGCTACTACCGGATCAAGTATAAAAACATTTTATTCAATCCCATGTTCGAATTCAATAGAAATAGATCTTTATCATTTGGCATCGGCCCTCTTTTCGAGTATATACATATTACTGATACTGCAGATCGTTATATCAGTACACTTTATGCTCAAAAAATAGGCGAAAACGCCTTTAAGCATAATAGTTATTTCGGAATAAGAGCTAAAATTGATATTGATACAAGAAATAACAAACTAAATCCGGAAAGAGGAATTCAATGGATAAACGAAGCCCTTTATTATGCAGATTTAAATGGGAGAAATAACAGTTATCTAAAATTAAAAACTGATTTAAGTATGTATGTCAGTTTTAAAACCAATCCGAATTATGTATTTGCATTTCGCTTTGGAGGGGCTTTAAATGTTGGTGATTATGACTTTTATTATGCAAACTTTTTAGGTGGAAAAAATAATTTAAGAGGTTATTTCAGTAATCGCTTTGCCGGAGATAGTTATTTATATCAGAATACGGAATTAAGACTTAAACTATTAAATATCAGAAAATACTTATTTGTGGGACAATGGGGCTTGCTTTTCTATAATGATTTTGGAAGAGTATGGCTAAAAGGGGAAGAATCGGATAAATGGCATCATGGATATGGAATAGGAACCTGGTTAAATCCATTTAATGCTACAATATTAAATGTAACTTATCAAATTTCTGAAGAAGAGAAGTTTTTAATTTTTAAACTGAGCTTTTTGTTTTAAGCCGGGTTTGTTAAATTTGGTATCAGCTAATACATAAAATATGAATAAGATAAGTAAAGAAATACTTAAGGATACAGAAAACTATATTATAGATTTCTTTAATGAACACGATAAAGGAGATAAACTTTTCTTCCACAAGCTAAGTCATACCCAAAGAGTTGTAGCTGTAACTCATGAAATTGGAACGGCTCAAAATTTGGATGAAGAATCATTAAATCTTATTACATTTTGTGCATGGTTTCATGATACAGGCTATTTTATAGATGTTAAAAATCATGAAGAAGAGAGTGTGAAGCTCGCATACCAATTCTTGAAAAAATACGATATTAATGATGAGCAATTAGAAAAAATCAGGACATGTATTATGAGTACAAGATGGCCTCAGGAACCTACATGCAGGCTTTCAAAAATTATCTGTGATGCGGATATGAACCATTTGGCTTCTCCAGAATATTTTGAATTGGCTGAAAAATTAAGAAAGGAAATTTCTTTTACCAAAGAGCATAAGATCAAAAAAAATCATTTTCATATGTTGAATTGTGCTTTTCTTACCCACCATCAATATTTTACAGATTATGCCAAAGATAATTTCACCAAAGGAAAAATGTACAATATTGATTTGCTGAATGAGAAAATTGAAAAGCTGGGTAACAAGGAACATATTAAAACCATTGAAAAACTAAATAATGAAAACAGTAAACTGAAGAAAAAGCTTGAAAAAGCTTCAGGTTATTCGAGAGGTGTGGAATCCATGTTTCGTTTAACTGCAAGAAATCAAATCAACTTAAGTTCTATAGCAGATAATAAATCCAACATATTAATTACGGTAAATACCATTATTATATCTATCATTTTATCTGTTTTATTAAGAAAGCTGGATGATTCCAGAGAACTGATACTTCCAACACTTGCCCTGCTCACAACCAGTTTGGTTACGATTGTATTTGCTATTTTGTCAACTCGACCTAATATTTCAAAAGGAGAATTTACCAAAGAAGACATCAAAGAGAATAGAATAAACCTATTATTTTTTGGAAATTTTTACAATATGCAATTAGATGATTATGAGTGGGCTATTGAGGAAATGATGAAAAACGACAGTCATTTATACTCAACGATGATCAAGGATCAGTATTTGTTAGGGAAAGTACTTGCAAAAAAATACAAATTACTTAGAATAGCTTATAATATATTTATGATAGGATTAATCTTATCAACTTTTCTATTCATAATTTCCCAGACAGGATTTTAATGTTCCTGTTTGAGGTTAAGCTTATCGGCATAATCCAATTTGGCCAATAAGGTTTCTCTTTTTTTCTGGAATCTTTGCATTTTCTTTAAAATCCAATCGAGTAAGCGGACAGCCTTTTGAATATGGTAGCCTTTGTTCAGCATGACACATTCGGCACGTTGAGCAAATGCTGCATCTGTAATTTCAGCCCTTGAAGGAGTTCCTTTTTTCGCCAGGTTCTCCAATACCTGAGTTGCCAGTACACCCGGAATATGTGCTGCTTCACATACTCTGAGTATTTCTTCCTGAATACTTGCTACATTCTTCCAGCCTATTTCTATCGCAAGATCTCCACGTGCAATCATTACACCTATAGGGTATGTTTGCATAGCTTTAAGTAAAATTCGGGGTAAGTTATTATAACCTTTACGTGTTTCTATTTTTAGAATAATTCCTAAATCAGCATCCAACTTTTTCAACTCATCCATAAGTTCCTGTACATCATCTTCCGTATTTACGAATGAGAAATTAACAGTATCTGCATATTTTGCAACAAATGGAAGGTCTTCCTTATCTTTATTTGTTAAGCCACTGATTTTTAAATCACTGGAAGGTAAATTGATTCCTTTATCCTGCCTTAACTTTCCGCCTGATTCTTTAGCATGAGTAATTCTTACCAATACTTTTTTTTCATTCACTTCTTCAATGACACCTTCTACCCTACCATCGTCAAACATGATTTCTTCTCCAGGCTTTATATCTTTAAATACCTCGGGTAAAGTACATGATATATGCGCTAATTCCGTAAGGTTTCCATTTTTATCATATTTGGCAGTTTCACCCGGCTTGGGGTCTTTATGTAAAATTAAACGATCTCCGATATGCAATACAATATAATTTTCTACAGCATTGAATTCACCAATATTAATTTCCATTACTTTTTCCTTCTTTTGTTTATAAAGGGTAAATGGAGTACCGGATGTAATATAAGCAGAATCAAAACAATGTGCCCATCTTCCCTTTCCTTCACGATGAATGATTTCCAGAGAAACTTTTTTACCCCGGGTATCTGTAAACTTAATACGATCCCCTTTTTTAGCCAGGTCCAGCCATTCTTTATCTATCGGTATAATGGCATCAGATACATCTCCCGGAGGTTCAATAGTAGGAGGTGCCAGCCAGATAAGTACCGGGTTATTTACTTTTCCCAGCTTATCTCTTTGTGGCTTGATATGGATTACCTGGGGGCCAGGTATCATTGCCCCGGTACGGAGTTTCGGACCACCTAAATCCATCATCACCTTACATTGCTTATGTGTTTTGAAACTTATATCCCGAATATGATCAATCATTTTTTTCCATTCAACAGAAGTATCATGGGCACAGTTTATCCGTGCACAATTCATACCATTCAATATGAGCTGTCGAATAAAAGAAGGATCTTCAGAGGCAGTATTAGGCAGGGTTACCATGATCCGGGTTCTTCTTTTCCTGCTTTTAAAACCAAATAATGCTTTTGTATTCTGATTTAAAATTCTTCCACTTTTTCTTATTGAGATAGTACCTTTTCTTTTTTCATTAACAGGATTACCCATTAAATGATTAAGAATTGTTTTTATGGCCAGTAAACTTTTCATCACATGACTTTCCACATTGTCTAATGATGGTAAGCCCATACATCTCAATTCTTCCTGTAACATATCGATGGAAAAAGAACGCAAAGCCATATAATGTACCAGGTTAAGTGCACTACGCTGATATTGCGGATGCACCAATGATATTTCTTCCGCATATTTTTTTTCTAAGGAAAATGCAGCTTCAATGATTTCATTGATACTATCATATAATTGTTGAAGTTTAACTTCATTTAATTTCATGATGATGTTTTTGTTGATTCTGTTACGAATGTAAAAAAAATTTTATACTGCTATTCGTACACGAAGCCAAATTCGAACAGGATTTGCTTAATGTTAAACCCCTTCGGGGTTTTGGGGACATTACTTCACCTTTCTATTATGATTTATCCCCTTTGGGGATAAGAGTTTGCCAATTATTTATAAGTCGGGTATTTAAACAAGTTTAATAAGTTCTTATTAAGAGAAAAAATTAGTAATCATTAGGCAAATAAACCTATATATAAAATAAATATTGACAATCACTCCAAACATTAGTATTAAAATCATACTGTTTTGTATATTTAATAAATTTTCAAAAACTGCTCTATGAAAACAGCACTTATAACCGGTGCCAATCGAGGAATTGGAAGAGTCATCAGCATTGCTCTGGCTAATCTGGGTTATCAAACGATTTTATTTGGACGGGATAAATTAAAGCTCATTCCCTTAGTTGAACAGATCAAAGATGAATGTTCACAATGCATTGAACCGGATATCTTTGCATGTGATCTTTCAAATGAATCTGAAGTACAAAAATGTTTGGAAGATGTCATTGACAATTATGACCGGATTGACGTTTTAGTTAATAATGCCGGAATTTATCACAGTGGAAGTATTGAAAATGAAGTAAATGATTTCAATGAAATGCTTCGCATAAACCTAATAGCTCCTTTCCAGATTATGAAGAGCATTGCTCCTATTATGATCCGCCAGCGTAGCGGCTATATCTTTAATGTAGCCTCTCGTGCCGGCAAAATTGGATTTGAAGGATCCGGTATTTATGCAGCTTCAAAATTTGGATTCGTTGGATTGAGTGAATCTTTATACCGCGAATTATCCAAAGCAGGAATTAAGGTCACAGCACTTTGTCCGGGCTGGGTAAACACCGATATGGCCATCCATGATGCAAATGCTCCAATAGAAGGACAAGAAATGATTCAACCGGAAGACCTTGCCAGATCCATCGAATATTTGCTAAGCCTATCAAAATATACAGTAATAAAAGAATTGGTAATTGAATGCAGTAATAGTATTGCGTAATATAGCTTTCAAACCTCTTGGTTCTGTTTGATAACCAACAATCTCCCTTTATCGGTTTCTTATTCCAAATATGGGAATTGTATTTCTTAAGCGAAACACATAACTAATTGATATAATAACACTTACATCAACAGGCTTATTATTTGATTTAGAAATTTTATTATAAATCATAAAACAATAAGCCATGAGAATCAACAGACTAGCCTTTATTCTTCCTTTGGTGATGGTCTTTATCATTAGCTGTAATAAGGATGCTGTTGTTACACAAGACAATCAGGATTCTGAAACAGCAGTGAAAGGAATGGAAGCACTGACTGTCAGTAAAGCATTTAACTGGCAAACCACTAAAACACTGGATGTAAATATTGTTCTTCCTGAAGATGAGGAATTAAAACCCATCCGAATTGTATCTAGTGCCCGTAACCGCGTATTTTTCCAGGGATACCCTGAAAATGGAGATGGAGTAATCAATACCAGAGTAACCGTACCTGCTTACATTCAGGACGTAGAATTACAAATCCAACATGGTTCAGTTTATCAACCTGTACTACTTAACCTGGATGGAATGAGACTGGATTACGATTTTAACAGCTCTCTGAAAAATGCCGTATTAAAAGTCAATAATAATTGTGAAACTATTGATTTCAATGAAGATGGTCAGGGTAATCCATTAGCTGCCGGAACTGTTTTGACGAACCAATGGGCAAATAAGGGAATTAGCATTTCCGCACATAACAATAACAATAGCCATCCGGATAAAGCAATTATTTTTGACAGTAGTAACCCAACAGGCAATGATGATGATCTTGGGACTCCAAACCAGGATTTCGGAGGACCGGGTATCGGTAGTGGAGGTAGCTCCGGCCAACCTGGACAGAACAGCTTGTCTTTGGGCAATTTGATCATTATAGCAACAGATGATGTAGATAATAATAATGACGGGTTTGTTGATGATCCTGATGACGAAGCTGCCGGAGGTAAAATCTTTTTCGATTTTGATGATCCGGTAGAAATTCAGAATATTGAATTTGTAGATATGGATGATGGTTCCCTGTCTTCAAAAGTAATCTGTAAAAAATCAAATGGAACTGAAGTTGAGTTTACAATCCCATACCTCGGTAATAATTCATATAAAAAATTATCTGTATTTATAACTGATGTTGTAAAACTTACAATCAAATTTAAAGGATCCGGTAGTGTAGCCTCAATAGGATACTGCCCGACTCCTCCGGAAGAAGATATTGTAGGAAACTTATCTTATGAAGATTTATGGCCCGGTAAAGGAGATTTTGATTTTAATGATGTAGTAATCGACTACAATTTTGAAGTTCAGAAAGACAATCAGGACAGGATTGAAAAAATCAATGCAACCTTTATTACAAGAGCTTACGGAGCCAGCTTCCATAATGGGTTTGGATTTATTTTCCCAAATGTTGACCCTTCGGATATCATTAGTGTAAGTGGTTATGATATTCAAACCGGAAGTATCTTCAATTTATCTGCAAATGGAACTGAAGCCGGACAGTCAAAAGCAACCTTTATCGTTTTTGATGATACATACAATATTATGACGCATCCCGGACAAGGGATTGGTGTGAATACGGAAACTGCGATGCCGTTTGTTACTCCGGATACCATCCGTATGGAGATCGTATTTGTTCCAAATGCGGTAACTTATAGTCAGTTGGATATAGGTAACTTCAATCCGTTTATCATTGTTGACCAGAAGCGTGAGCACGAAGTTCATCTACCTGATATGCCTTTATCCGACTTAGGGGATCCTTCTTATTTCGGAACATTTGATGATGATTCTGATCCGGGAAGTGGAAGATATTATAAAACCGAAAATAATCTGCCATGGGCAATTCATATTCCGGAAAGTTTTGAATACCCAATTGAAAAACAGGATATCACCGGAGCTTATTTAAAATTTGCCGACTGGGCAGAAAGCGGGGGAACATTATTCCCTGACTGGTACAAAGACCTGCCAGGCTACAGGGTTTCCAGTTTAATTTATTAATATATAAGATAGATGTGTTGAGTAAAGGCGGTATTCTAAAGGGTATCGCCTTTACTTTTTGTTTTCTAATTAGGAAATGTATATTTTAGTATTTGTTATAGGCTTCAAGCAACCAGAAATATAGCAACTTATGAAAACAATACTTACAGCATTTATAATTCTATTTTTTACTATAAATACAATTGGCCAATCCCAATTTCAGAATACTATTTTTCTTAAAGAAAACCAGAAATCACCCAAAGCAACATTAGAAGATATCAAATGGATAGCCGGACACTGGAGAGGCGAAGCTTTTGGAGGTATTACCGAAGGAGTATGGACACCTCCACTTGGAGGTTCCATGATGAGTGCATTCAAAGTGGTTCAAAAAAATAAAGTCAGTTTTTATGAAATCCTGACGATAGTAGAGGAAAACGGGAGCTTAATTCTCAGGTTAAAGCATTTTCATCCCGACTTAAAAGGTTGGGAGGAAAAAACGGAAACAATAGATTTTAAATTAGTAAAAATTACTCCGAATAAAGTATTCTTTAATGGTTATACCTTTGAAAAAGTAAGTGATAATGAAATTAATGAATACGTAGTAATAGATATGGGTGGAGAAAAGAAAGAGATGAAGTTTAATTTTAAGGGAGTATCTAAATAGTTAATCAACCTAGTTATTAAATCTTACTATAAAATTTCTTAAGCAGTATTTATGACAGTACAAGTACAACTTATTTTGAAAAAATAAATTCTATATGTTTTTGCTAAAAATATTACCTTTGGAAAACTCCCCTTTAATTTATATTTTATTAATAGCTATCAGCTAAATAAATCTAATTACTATGAGAAAAATTATCTTCATTTTATTATTGCTTAATTCCTATGTGCCTGGAATATCCCAAACTGAAATACCAGAAACCTGCTTGATAAAAGGGAAGGTTATCAATCGTAATAGTACAGTTTTATATTTATATAAAGAATTAGAAGATTTAAGAGTTCAGAGTGTAAAAATTCCAATAACAGATGGCAAATTCGAATATTTAATAAAAGATGTATATTTTGAGAATTATAGCCTTGCATTCAAAGATGAGCTAATGTCAGGAAGTTGGCGTCCAATAGAATTTATTCCTGACAATACTGAAATTATTTTTGAATTATATTCGAAAGAGGAATTTCATAAAAATAAAATTATTGACAGTCCCCTAAGTCAATTAATATTTGACTTAAATAGCAAATATGCTGAGATTATGAAACCATTAACGGATCTTTATCCCAAAATGGATTCGACCAGAAAAGCAGGAGGCGATTCCAGGGAATTAATGAAAAAAATAGATTCCTTACAGCAAAAAATTATGCTGAAAGCAGATGCACATAATTTATCTGTCATAAAAAAAGAAAAAAACATCGTAGGGTTAAGCCAATTGTATAAACTTATAAGATCTAGCAAATACATATCATCAAATAATTATGATCAATATGTTAAAGAACTTGCAAATTTTAAGCTTCTTTTCCCGGAAAGCAGATACATTTCAAGGATAGAAGCCCTAATCCACGCCAATAATATAAAAGTAGGTGCACAATACATTCCATTTTCTGCACCTGATAAAGACGGAAACTTAGTTAATATTGCTTCTATAATAGAAAGCAATGAACTTACCTTAATCGATCTTTGGGCTCCCTGGTGAGGACCATGTATTGCTTTAGGTAAAGCCGTAATCCCACTTTATGAAGAGTATAAAGAATTTGGATTTAATGTAATAGGAGTTTTAGGAGGAATTAAAAATAAGGAAGAATATGATAAAGCTATAAAAAAACATCCGCATCCCTGGAAAGATTTAGTAGAAATAAATGATAAAAATGAAATTTGGAGTAAATACGGAGCTTCCGGAGGAGGAGGCAAGGCATTATTAGTAGATAAGCATGGAAAAATTGTTCACATTGGACATTCGGCAGATCTAATTGAGAAGTTGTTGATGAAACGGTTTAAGCCTGAAAAATATCAGAATTTCATGGCCAATATCTGGAGCTTTCCGAGTGATTTCCAATTCATTGGAAAAGAGAAGCCTTTTAAAACATTTACAGAAGTCTTTGATCATTTCAAGAACAAACAGGCCTTGTTTTGTTTATGGTTTAAACGGGATCATTTATGTAAGAATGAATTTAAGCATCATCAGAAGCTAAAAACTTTTCTAAAATCTAAAGACATAGAGCTTGTCTATGGTTGTTATAACCAAAATGAAAACGATATCCCATGGGCAAAAGAAATTAAAGAGCACAAATTATCAGGAACTCATTTATATATGAATAAGCAGCTTTATGACGACAGCAGAAATTTAAATATTTCAGGATATATACCCGTTTATTTACTTTTGGATAAAAATGGAAAAGTAAAGCTTTGCAAAAAACTTAAGCCTAAAGATGGGGAGAAATTTTATAAATTAATTGAAAGTTTATTATAGACTATAATTTTAATATGATGGAATTCTAAGTGGATTTGGAAAACCCATTGAAAGATTTGGGTAAAAACAGCTTTAACACAAAAGATTTAAAAAAGCTTACCCCCTTAGTTTTAAACAAATAACAAATCATGAAAAACAGGGACTAAGCAGAGATGTCATGAGTTTAATCAGTTGTAATATTTTACTAAATGAAAGTCCCAAGGATTTTTTAGTCATAAAAAACAATCTTGATAAGTATATTGGTAATGATATTATAAAAAGTTACCTGAACAATAAATATGAGGAACTAATTTCTCAATCCGGCTTTTCGATTTCATTACTGGATGAAGATTCAAAAGAAAATGAGGTTTCAAAGAATTTCTGGAAAGATTTAAAAGAAAGATATCCTGAAAAAATATTGTATTTAAATCTATGGGTAACCTGGTGAGGTCCTTACAAAATGGAGGTTCCTCATTTAATATATAGCAAATCAGTATCAGAAAAAAGATATTCAGTTTATTAATGTTTGTATGTCATCAAATAAAGCAAATTGGAAAAAGGCAGTAAAAAACCTTCAACTTCCTAGCATACATTATTTCCATGATAAAGATCAGAGTAAATTATTCAGGGAGAAGGTTAACTTTCCCGGATTTCCTTCTTACCTGATTATTGATAAAGAAGGTAAACTAGTGACCAAAAATGCACCAAGGTTTTCAGATACAGAATCTCTGAAAATCGAATTGAATAAGCTATTAAATTATTAGCCTTAATAAAATAATAATTAAAACCCTCCAAAATAAGAAGGATTTGTTATTATATATTATCTTTAGTAAAAGAAATAAAGATTAATATGGATTATCCTGACCTCATCAATAACCACCCTGAAGCCAAAATACCTTTTGAGGGAGTAAGTTCCCGTTTAGTTCAGGCTGGCGACCAGCAATTCATTTTTATGGAATTTTCAAAGGATGTAGAGATTCCGCCTCATTCGCACAATGCCCAGTGGGGCGTGGTCCTTAAGGGGGAAATGGAAATCACAATAAACGGAAAAACGAGAATCTTGAGAAAAGGAGACTCCTATTCCATTGATAAAGATATTGTACATTCAGCTAAAATCAAGAAGGGATATAAAGATTTAACTCTATTTGATCAGTCTGACCGTTACAAAATAAAAACAAAATAAATGATGACAACAGAAGAATTAAAACTGGAAAAATCAAAATATTTTATAGAAGCTAATGGAGGTATTTCACTTCCGGCAGCCGGTTTTATTTATTGGCTAGCACTAGGAATAGCAGGATTCTATCTGGATCCAAAAATGTGGGCCATTACAGGATTTTTTAGCAGTGGATTGATTTTTCCTATAGGACTTCTATTATCAAAACCCCTTAAAGCAAATTTAATGGTAAAACATCCTTTGGCAGGTTTAGTCATGCCTGCTATGATGGCTATGTTCTTAAAAAGTCTCAATTCTCCATATCGATGCTCATCCGGATCTTTATGAATCATATGAAGGAGATCCGTATTCACATGCTTGCCCCTTTGCAAGAATTATGGAACATAAATTAACTGTTCGTTTGGTTCAAGTAGGCATCAGAACATTAAACCCACATCAGGCTGAGCAGGCGAAAAAATATAATGTGGAAGTTCATCAGATGAAGGATTACAATATAAAAAATGTAGGGCCTTTCAAGCATCCGGTTTATATATCACTGGATATGGACGGGATTGATCCGGCCTACGCTCCGGGTGTTTCTCATCATGAAGCCGGAGGATTAAGTTCGAGGCAAGTTATTGATTTAATACAAAATATAAATACGGAAGTTATTGGAACTGATATTGTGGAATATAACCCAAACAAGGATATACATAAGATGACTGCTTATTTAACTGCCAAGTTAATGAAAGAAATTTTAGGAAAAATGCTTTTGTATACATAACAACTTTTCCCATAATTTTTTTACTAAATATATTGAAGAATACAAATGTCTTTTTGACAGGTATTGGATTATTTTTAATTTTGTAAAATTCAGAATCAGCTGCTCCAAAATTACTATCAGACTTTCAAATCTGAAGTTTCAATTGTAAACTTAATACAAGAACCTATGAAAAAAATTTACATTACAACAATTCTCTTACTCGTTCAGTTATACCTTTTCGCTCAAATAGATTTTGAAAAAGGTTATTATATCAATAATAATGGGAAGAAAATAGAATGCCTTATTAAAAATATTGACTGGCTTTATAATCCGGAAAAGATTATAATTAAATTAAATGGACAGGAAAAAAGGTTGAATATTGATGACATCAAGGAATTTCAGATTTACAATGGAAAGAAGTTTATTCGATTAAAAGTAGATATTGACAGAACTCCCACCAAAGTGAAGGGTATTTCCTATGACAGTACATTTAATTTCCAAGAAGAAACTTTATTATTACAAGTTTTAGTTGAAGGGAAAGCAAATCTATACAGCTATCGTAAAGGAGAATTATACTTTTTCTTCTTCAATAAAGAGAATAATACAGTAAAACAATTATTGTATAGAGAGTATAATAAATACGATGATCTATCCTATTATATTGTAGAAAAAGAAACATTTAAATCTCAATTGTATGCCAAACTTAAATCGAAAAAATTAACTCTTAGACATTTCAAAAATTTAGAATATAAAGAAAAAGATCTAATCAAATTATTTAACTTATACAATGGTAATAATTCAATAGAGAACAAAGTAGAAAAAAAGGAAACATCTAATTTTTCTATTCGCCCCGGGCTTAATTATTCTGCACCTATAGAAGTATATTTACCAATGCTTGGAATTATTAATAATAAAAAAATAAATTCTAAACTTAATTTCAGACTAGGACTTGAACTCGAATTCATATTACCTTTTAACAAAAACAAATGGGCTTTTACTTTGGAGCCTACTTTTCAATTACTTAGATTTCAAAATACGTTCTCTACAAATGCATATGCTGGAATAAACGAATACACTATTGAATCTACAGGAAAATACTTAACTATTCCTATTGGTATCCGATATTATTTATTTCTAAACAAAAGTGCTAAGCTTTTCCTTAATGGATCAGTTGGATTATCTTTAAATCTAGGAACAAAAATTTCTGTTAGTTATCCAGAAAGAACATATGACTATAAGTTTAAAAACCAAGTATTGTCATTTGGTATAGGTTTTAAAAAGAATGATAAAATTTCTTGTGAAATCAAAACTGAAATGGGAAAGGGTTCACTAATAGCACCTGAAGAAAAATTCAATCAATTGTCTTTTGAATTTATAATAGGGTATACTTTGTTTAATAATAAATAAAGTTCCGAATTAAATCAGAATCTATAATAATCTCTAAGAATTGTAATTTTTTTGTGTAATTATTCAGGCACTTTCAGAAGTAATATACGCTATTGTATATTACTTTTGAAAGTGCCCATTTTAGGATATAATTGTGTTAATTAAAATATTTGAATAAGCTTATAACAACTAATAAGTTTTTTCAAGTATTTTTTTTGCCTTTTCCAAATTTTCTTCATCAACATATACTTTAACTCCCGGACTCATTATACCACTGGTATGTTGAACAAGGTTGCTATAGCGGTCTTCTTCTACAAAAAATGCAGGAATTCCTTCATTCTCCAAATGTCCCTTAATAAATGAAGCCTGAATGCTATCGACACAGTTATAAACAACAACTCTACTCATCATAATAATATTTTAGATAATAGTTTTATAAAGTTAAGTTAAATACTTGGATAAAAAAAGATGTTAAAAGGTTGTGTAGTTATGCAGTTGTGCGGTTGGGTTGTTTTTATTATTTATTTTCATCAATGATAAGGAAGATATCTTCATTATCTCTTTTCATCAAATATTTTTCACGTGCAAATTTTTCCAGGGAAGCAGTATCTGTTATTAAAGCCTCAATTTCTTTTTTATCTTTTCGGATTTCATTTTCGTAATATTCCTTTTGTCTTTTAGCTTCTTTAAGCTCCCTGGAAATTTTAAATCGCTCTATCAGATTGTAGCGGTCAAAAAATACAATCCATACCAAAAAGGCTAATCCAACCCAGAAATATCGATTATTTATTTTCCGAAAGATTTTAGCAGCCATGAATTACAATTTTCTATAAAAATAAATCGAAAAAACTCCTATTGATAAAATAAGCTAAAGTATTTATTAAAATTTAAATGTTTAAAACTGAATGGGGATGACATCCCATAGCCGTCAATTTAAGGGAATTTTGCTTAGGATCATCATAGGTGTAAGCTTTCCTTTCTTTTTTTCTTTTCTACATTTTGAGATCAATAC
>JANQLW010000010.1 GCA_028280405.1 Bacteroidales bacterium | reverse complement strand
CGCTCTTATTGAAGGGAACCTGAAAAATCTGGATGGATTCAGACAGGCCTTAAAAGAAGTTGGGCTGGATCTGGTAAAAAGTAAGAAAGAGATGAAAGTCATTGTGGTCAGGGATCCCATAACATTACATTAAAAATTATCTTAAAAAATTGAATAAGTATGAAAATCTTAAACTATTTACTCCTGATCATTGCATTGGGTTTTATGGCCATACCAGTTGTTGGCCAGCAGAATGAAGTTACACTTGGTGTCGGGGATAAGGCACCCCCCATTCAAGGGGTAACATGGCTAAAAGGCGATCCGGTTGCGGCGTTTAAAAAAGGGCATGTATATATTGTGGAATTCGGATACATCGGCTGTCCCGGATGCAATATTGCCATCCCACACCTGAGTGAAATCGCAGAAAAATATGCAGGCAAAGCTACAATGATCAGCGTTTTTTATAACGAGAAGCACAGCCGGATGCCCCGTTTTCTGGAAAGTATGGGTGAGCAAATCCGGTACAACGTAGCGATCGATGATGAAATACAAAAAACCATGAAGAATACCTGGTTAAGCCCTGCGGGAATAAATTATGCCCCTTCAGCCTTTATCATCAACCAACAAGGCCGGATTGTCTGGATCGGAAGTCCTCACAAAGGAGGGGGAATTGATGAGGTCATCAAAGAAACCCTGGCAGGCAAAGCCCTTGAAAAGTCAGTATTAAAAAGAGAACTTGTAGCAGCCTACAATATGGCCGCCCGATATGCTAAGGATGCAAATAAACTGGATATTGCAATCCGTATACTTGATCGTGCAATAAAATTAATCCCTGAATATTTCCCATTTTATATGAGAAAACTGGATTATCAGTTGAGATTAGATGAAAGAAAAGGACTTGTGTTTGGCCAACAACTGCTGGAGAAATATAAAAATGATCCTGTTATTCTCCATAGGTATATGTCTTCCAAATTCTTTTCTTTATATCAGGGCAGCATTATAAAGAGTCCGGAAGCCTGGGACCTTGTGATTGCCATAAATAAACAAGCCATACAAGCAGATCCTTATACGTTAAGAACCTTTTCAATGCACAGAGATATTGCCATGGCGCATTTTCATAAAAAAGAGTACAAAGAGGCCATCCGGGTTATGGAAAAAGCCATTGGAAGCTTACAAAAAGCGAACTTCAACGAAGATGAGTTAATGAACGGTCGATTGGAAAAATATCTTGTTCATACATTGAAACGGATAAAAGAAAAACAATTGGAAGATAAATCCTTAATGTCATATGAAATTATATGTAAAAAAAAACTATTGGGTTGTACTCTTTCTGGTATTAGTTGCAGGTAAATTGTATTCACAAGAAATACAGCCGGTAAGTTTTACATTTGTACTGGAGAACAGCAAGAAAGGAAAAGATTTTAGAATCTTAATAATTAAAGTAAATATAGAAGACGATTGGTATTTGTACGCTAGTGATTTAGATCCGGATCTTGGCCCTCAACCCACAAAAATTACATTTAAGCCTGATGAAAGTTATGAATTAATAGGAAAACCTCTTTCCATTGGGGTAAAAGAGAAATTCGATCGGATATGGATGAGCAATGTTCGTATTTTGGAGAAAAAAGGAGAATTTCAACAAACAATTAGAATATTGAATAATAATCCTGTAATCAAAGGGACAATAGCCTATCAAACGTGTTCTGATATGGATGGTCAATGTATTTTGGGTGAGGAGAAATTTGAAATAAGTAATAAAGAGGATCGGTTCCCGATTCACACAACTAATGACGCGCAGCAAATAACAGCGAAGCGAAATGTCAATAACAAATAAAGAAAGGAGGTTGAAAAAACATTTAGGATTTTGATTAAAGCTACCGGGTTTTAGTGAAAATAAAATGTTAATTAAAAATTACAATCATGAGTATTAAAATTAAAGCCCAGGAAAAGGGACAACCGGGTGTAGTCGGCGGCGGAACCAGACAATGGTATGCCATTGCCGTTAATGACCAACGTGTCAACTTAAAAGATTTAACTATAGACATAGAACGCATCAGTACCGTAAACAGGGCCGATATTTTAGCGGTACTAAGTGCTTTGGTACAATTGATCCCTGAAAAATTGACCAACAGTACCATTGTACAGTTAGGAGAACTCGGCTATTTCAGAACCAATGTAAAAAGCCAGGGAGAACCTACGGCAGAAGATGTAGATAAAAACAGTGTGATTGGCAATAAAGTGATCTTTACTCCCGGACGGGAAATAAAAAAGGCCTTGCAAACAGCGACCTATACAAAAGTCTCATAATTAAAGCCTTGGATGCTTACAGGGCTAGTGCCTGAAGACCACGCCTGCTCAGCACAGAGACCAGGCGTGGTCACGAACAAAACCACACGTGGTCGTCAACGTGAGCACGCCTGCCTATGATAGGGAAAAGGTTTAAGGAGAAAAACGAGTACAGTTAATCCATAGGCCTTGTCATCTCGAAGCGAAGCGAGAGATCTCCTAATTTAAGGAAATACAGATATTCAGGGGGATTTCTCGCTGCGCTTCGAAATGACGTTCTATTAAACAGTTTATGCCATAACCAGTAATCGGTATAACCGGTAAACAGCAACACGATAACAATCACACTCCCTCCTAATTAAATTGATTCATATTTTTCCTGGAATCTGTGCCAGCAGGTTCCGGGATCATTTATTAGGACGGCGTCCTGTTTTTTTGAGAGTACCGTAGGCACGATACAATATGATTATGGAACTTTATTCGAATACCAATGACCAGGATGGCTTCCCGGCCAGGAGAAAAAACGAATACAGTTAATTCATTGGCCCGTCATCTCGAAGCGAAGCGAGAGATCTCCTAATTTAAGGGAATACAGATATTCAGGGGGATTTCTCGCTGCGCTTCGAAATGAAGATTGTTAATAGTTAAAACTGTAAATGAAACATGTAAAAAAGAATAAGACCATAGATAAATGTTGAAAAAAATAGAAAGCGGGTAGACTTTTTTCGGTTTATGGAATTAACTAGGAGAGGGCACTAAGTAAAGCCTTAGGACATTTTAAATTATAATTAATATGCACAAAGAAAACACTATTAAATTATTTGACCTACCAAAAAAGCTTATTCAAAAGAGTAGATCAATGAAACGAAAAAGCGCTGTATACATAATGACTAACCAAAACCACACAGTATTTTACACTGGAGTTACCTCTAATTTACTTGTTAGGGTTCATCAACATAAAGAAAAAGAATACCCAAAAAGTTTCACTGCTCGATATAATGTAAACAAACTTGTTTATTTTGAATTCTTCTATTCCATTGAAGAGGCTATCGTTCGGGAAAAAGAAGTCAAGAAGTACAGAAGAGAAAAGAAAATAGCATTGATTAAAGGCTTAAATAATGAATGGAAACACCTTTATATTGAATTGCAGTAAAATCCCTTACATCAGTTAAAATCAAAAAAAGGAACATATCCTCCGGGTTTTAACTTTTTTGCGTGCTTATTTTAAATGATATCAGGCAAACAATAGAGAAGATTAATTCCCATTTACACTATACGGATACGGATAAATTTCTGTTACATTATTACTATAAATTAAGAACCAATAGCAGAAAGCTAAGAAATACAGTCAATTAAAAAACATGGCATAACCTTTGCAAAGTGCATTTCAGTAAACTTAACAGTCAATAGAATATATCATCACTTTACACTATACACAGTGTGTTGTTTACTTTTAAGTATGGAAGGCCATAAATATAAGCTTGGAGCTTTCCATACTTTTCTTTTCAGTTTTTTTCACTCCACTTACAGGTGCACTCCAGGGAAGCCATCCTCTTTTCTGACTTGTGAAAGAAAAAAATGTTGGAAAGAAGTTTCTGAAGATTCCTTTACCAAAGCTAATTATTTTGCTTAAATTCACCACCAGAAAACAGACTAATTAAATGGCCCAAAGGGCTTTGTTCAAATTCGAACAATTAGTGTAACTAAACGTACACATATAGCGTCAAACGTTTGTCTAACTACAGATAAATAATTGAAAAACATAGATTTAAAAAAATGGCATATTTTTAGCTATTTTGAACATCAAATTAAAAAATCAACCCATGAAACAACTTTCAATTTTGAACTGGATCGAAAACAACCGAAGAATCGTACTATTAATCTTTTTCTTGATGATGATTTCAGGAAGTATTTTTTCACAAAAGCTTTGGACATTGCGCGACTGTGTTGAACATGCCCTTGAGAATAACATTCAAATTAAAAAGAGTGAATTAAA
The DNA here is from genome assembly GCA_028280405.1 of Bacteroidales bacterium. GTDB lineage: Bacteria > Bacteroidota > Bacteroidia > Bacteroidales. The sequence continues at coordinate 48,652 of JANQLW010000010.1, read as the reverse complement.
TAATAAAGTAAATAAAGCCAATTTACTTCAATCTAAACTTGACTTTCTACCCACTTTAAATGCATCATCGGGCTACTCATTAGGCTTTGGACGTTCAGCTGCAGATTTTACCTATGTAACACAAACTACCAAGAACTTAAGCTTTAGTGTAAATACCGGAGTAATGCTCTTCAATGGGTTTGCAAAGTTTAACAGCATGAAGCAAGCCCAGTTAGATTATCTGGCAAGCAAATATGATTCGGACAAAATGAGAGATGACATTTCATTACGGATTGCACAATCTTATTTAAATGTCTTATTCAGTATGGAGCTGGTTGAAAAAAACAAAACTCAGCTTGAAGTTACAAATCAACAGATTAATAATACTAAAAAACTTGTAAAGGTAGGAACCTTACCCAAAGGAAGCCTTTTGGAAATCCAGTCACAATTAGCAGCAGAAGAAGTTAACTTAATTAGTTCCAAAAATCGCTTGAATCTTGCTTATCTGGATTTAAAACAATTATTGGAGATAGAAGCATCTCAGGAATTTGAAATTGAGAAACCTAGTCTAAATGTAGACGAAGAAAGCAAAATCTATGCATCTTCCGATGTTTACAATGTAGCTGTAGGCAGATTACCTGAGATTAAAAGCGCCGAATTGAGATTGAAGAGTGCTGAAAAAGGTTTATCTATTGCAAAAGGATTGCGTAGCCCCAAATTATCAGCAAGCTTTGGATGGAGTACTTATTATTTAGTTCCAAAGTATGCTTATGACCCAGCTACACAAACCGTTGGGGACCAAATTTCATTTTCTGATCAGTTTAGTGATAATATTAGTAAATCATTGGGGTTTTCTTTAAGTATTCCTATTTTCAATGGATTTCAAACTTCAACCAATATCAAAAAATCCAGATTATCTGTAATCAACTCTAAATTTGATTTACAATTAGCAAAAAATAATGTTCGTAAAAATATTGAACAGGCCTATTCTGATGCATTAGCGGCTTTCAAGACTTATAATGCAAGTATTAAATCTGTAACGTCTTTTAAAGAGTCATTCAAATATATGGAACGTAAATTTAGTGTAGGAATGGAAAATTCATTAAACTATAATACTTCTAAAGCACAGCTTTCCAAAGCAGAATCTGATTTATTAGCCGCTAAGTATGATTATATATTTAAAACGAAAATATTAGAATTTTATATGGGTATCCCCTTATCATTAAAAGAAAATTAAAATACCAAAATTTATGAGGTTGTCCAAAAAGTAAAGAAATGAATAAAATTTTTTATTTTACACTCTGCGTAGTCCCGCCTGCTGCGGGCAGGTTTGCGTTTTTCTCTGCGAAGCTCTGCGTAACAATTACTTAGATTATTACGCTAAGAACCGTAAACCTGCCCGCAGCAGGCGGGGTTATGCGCTAAGATTCGCCAAGACTTTTTGGACAACCTCTTTTGTTTAATGAATGCCCGATAAAATAATTTTGTACTTTTATTGCATATTGCTTGAATCATAATTTTAAAAAATGAAAAATAAAAATTTATTAATTGCTATAACCGTTGTTGTTCTAGGAGGCTTAATAACAATAGCTATATTAAAAAAGAAATCAAAAAGAGGTGTTAAAGTAAGTACCGAATTAGTTACCAAAAGAACGTTGACAGAAACTGTTTCTGCCAATGGTAAGATCCAGCCTGAAACGGATGTTAAAATCAGTCCGTATATTTCCGGAGAGGTTGTTAAACTATATGTTAAAGAAGGTGATGAAGTAAAAAAAGGAGAATTGCTGGCACAAATCGATCCTGAAATTTACAAATCCAATTACGAAAGAATTGAGGCAAGTTTAAATACGCAAAAAGCAAATCAAGCCAATGCAACTGCAAGAGTAAGCCAGGTTGAAGCTCAATTTGAAAATGCAAAACTTAGTTATCAAAGAAATAAAGAATTATTTGAACAGGATGTTATTTCAAAAGCAGATATGGATGCGGCAACTTCCCAGTTTGAAGTAGCAAAAGCAGAAGTAATCGCTGCAAAAGAAAGCCTGAAAGCTTCTCAGTTTTCTGTTAATAGCGCACAGGCAAGTTTAAAAGAAGCAAAAGAAAATTTAAATCGTACAAACATATATGCCCCAAATGATGGGACTGTTTCAAAGCTAAATGTAGAAAAAGGAGAACGAGTAACAGGTGCCTCACAATTCTCAGCCGGTACAGAAATTATGAGAATTGCAAATCTGCAAGCGATGGAAGTTAATGTAGAAGTTAACGAAAATGATATCGTACGTGTTGAATTATATGATACCTGTTTAGTTGAAGTGGATGCTTATCTGAATAAAAAATTCAAAGGAGTTGTTACCGAAATTGCGACCTCTGCAAATATTCAGGGAGTAAGTGCTGATCAGGTTACCAATTTCCCTGTCAAGGTCAGAATTCTAAGAAAATCATATAAAGATCTTATTCCTGATAATGATCCTAACTTTTCACCTTTCCGCCCGGGAATGTCGGCAACTGTAGATATTCAAACAGAAACGGTACATAATGTATTATCACTACCTATTCAGGCAGTAACGACAAGAGCAGATTCAACTTTTATTGACAAAACTTTAAGTGAAGATATTGTCAAACAAAAAGAAGAAGAACTTAAAGAAATTGTTTGGGTATTTGATGCAAAGGAAGATATTGCTTTAAAAAGAATTGTAAAAACAGGAATTCAGGACAATGCCTATATTCAAATATTGGATGGGCTAAAATTAAACGAAGAAGTTATTGTAGCTCCTTATCGTGCAGTTTCCAAAAAACTGAAAGATAAAAAAACTGTAAACAAAGTTCCTAAAGAAGAATTATTCAAAAAAGAAGACGACAAATAGATTCCAATAATTAAATGGCAAGATTACTTTATATAGAAACAGCTACTAAAGTTTGTTCTGTAGCTATTTCAGACGGAGACCGATTAGTTGGTATAAGAGAAAATACCGTTGCATATTCGCATGCAGAAATGCTAAGTCCATATATTGAAGAACTAATCAAAGAGCACCAATGGGAATATAAAGACCTGGACGCAATTGTAGTAAGTAAAGGGCCCGGTTCTTATACCGGTTTAAGAATTGGAGTGAGTTCGGCAAAAGGGCTTTGCTACTCTCTTGAAATTCCTTTGATATCATTAGGCACTTTACAAAGCATGGCAAACGGTATGCGTTCAATGATCAAAGAAGATGGTACAGCAATCATTTGTCCTATGATAGATGCACGCCGCATGGAAGTATACTCAGCGCTTTACGATCTAAATAATAAAGAAATCAGAGGTACAGAGGCACAAATTATTGATGAAGACTCATTTTCAGGACTATTTAAAAAACATACAATTTATTTTGCAGGCGATGGTGCAGATAAGTGCAAAGAAATATTTACCAATCAGCCTCATGCTAAGTTCTTGGATGATTTTCAAATTTCATCAAAATATATGGTTGAAATAGCAAATAAAAAGTTCGAAAACAAAGAATTTGAAGATGTGGCTTATTTCGAGCCTTATTATTTGAAAGATTTCATTGCAGGTAAGCCCAAAGTTAAAGGACTTGAATGATAGAAAATAAAAGACCTGTCTGCGGCCAGGCAGGTTGTCAATATAAAATTTTCGATTTAAAAGAGATTATCTAAAAAATGTTAAAAAATTGATTTTTAGTCAGGGCGTAAATGGTTAATTGATTAAATACATGCATTTTATCTTTTGAAGAATTTTGTAAGTAAATTCACACCCTGACTTTTTGGACAGCCCTTTTTATTTTATTCATGATTGCAGCAGATCTATTTTTTACTTCTGAACTTCTCAAGAGCTTCTTTTCCTTCTTTATTTTTCTTTATTTCGCTTACCTCATAGCCTAATTTTTCTAAGGCCTTTTTTAACTTCTCAGGAGATGTCTTATCCACTCTGTATTTAATTACACAAATCTTAGTATCAACATTCAAATCAACAAATTTCACTCCTTTTTCATACTTCATATTATCTTCAATTTTTGCCTCACACTTATGGCAAACCGCTGAAGTTTTGAATTTGATTTCTTTTACTTCTTTCTTTCCATCCGCATATAAACCGGATGAAATAAGCATGATGGCAAATACTGCAACCGATATTATAATTTTGAATTTTTTCATAATATAAATTTTAGGTTAATATTTAGTATTTCTTAATAAATCGGGACGCCATCCTAAAATCAAAAATAACTTGAAAATTAAACATTTGGTAGTTATTTGCAGAAAAAAGGATGGCGTCCCTGGAGTGCACTTTTCTGCTTATAACTCTAAAATAAAAAATTTAAATAGTTTCTTAGTATTTCTTAATTCTATATCTGATACCTACATAAAATTTCCTTCCGGTAATTGGCCCCCAAATAAGAGATGAATCAAAGTAATTCCCGAAAGGATCATTCGGTGCAAGAATAGGGTTCTTTTGTTTGAAGTTTGTGATGTTTTCAGCCCCTACATAGATTTCCCATTTTCTGAAATACTTAGTGATCTGCCCATTTAGTAATGTGTATCGTGGTGAAAACTTATCCAAACGGTATGCTACCGGATTTCCCGAAGTATCAGGAATACGGCTGGAGCCATTAAACTGAGCTGTTACATCAAATTGCCATTTCTTCATATTAGTTGCATAACTCAAACTGATCAACCCTTTAAAATCATTTACCAAAGGCTTACGAACTAATTCATCATTGATGGTCGTTTTTACATCATTATATCGCGCAGCAGCGGTTACATCAAATCCCTTAAAAAGCTCATAATTCATTTCTATTTGAAAACTGTTTGAGTATGATTTCCCTTTTAGGTTATAAACATATATTCTTGATGTATTTTGTTCTCTGTCAATTACGATTTGATTCTGGAAATCGGTTCGGTAATATTCCAGATTGATGTTTAAATCCTTTCCATTGATATTGAAATATTGGGTCAGGTTAACTCCATAATTCCAGGCTTTTTCAATATCTAATTCTTCCAACATGCTCAGTTTTCTTGAACTGGCTAGCAAATAGGTATTTTCCGCAATTACATTTGCACTTCGGTAACCTCTTCCTGCAGAAGCACGCAATATTGTATTTTCAGAAAAATTATACTTAAAATGAATTCTGGGAGTAAGCATCGTTCCGAATAAATTATGGAAATCAGCTCTGAATCCTAAAATTAAAGACATTTTATCAGGATTAATATAGGTATACTCTACAAAACCTCCCGGAACATGTTCTTTCTTCACAAAGGTGGAATCATTCAATTGCTCATTATAATGATCCAGAATAAAACTTACACCTGAAGTAAGCTGATGATTTGTGTTGCCAAGAATTGTTTGAAACATTAAATTACCATAGTAATTATTCTCTCTTGCATTATAATTGTTTAGTCCAAAAAATGATTCCTGATTATGATGGATGAATGAGTTGATGAACCCGATATTGGTACCCGGCTTATCAAAAAGATAAGCTGTTTTGGTAAATAATTCGTATCGATCTGTTTTTACTCCAATACCATATCCATTGTTTATAGTTCTGGGTTTATCTTTATCAAAACTCAATTGTCCGCCTTCACGATCTTCTTTCAATATTTTAAACCCAAACTGTGCATGAATATTTTCGCTGTCATATTTCCAACGGTTAAAGAGATTTATTTGTTTCATTTTAGGATGGTCCAAAAACCCATCATGATTCATATCTTTTTCATTGGTAAAATTTTCAGCATGAACAAAAATCATAGTACTTAATTCATCTGTGAGCTTGGTACCGCTGTATATATTTCCTTCTACTTTGCCATATGCGTTTGCATACATATTAAAATAGAAAGGATTTGCTTGATCAGGTTTTATAAATTCCGTATTAATTTGTCCTGTTATGGATTCATATCCATTCTTTACAGAAGCAGTACCTTTTGAAACTTGAATAGATTCCATCCATGTTCCCGGAATATAGCTCAAGCCATAGGGAATTGCCAGGCCTCTTAAATTCGGAATATTTTCAGTTTGTAACTGGCTGTATTTTCCTGCTAAACCAAGCATTTTAATTTGCTTGGCACCCGAAACCGCATCTGAGAAAGAAACATCTACTGATGCATTGGTTTCAAAACTTTCAGATAGATTACAGCAAGCAGCTTTTTGTAATTCTGCAGTTGTAATTTTTTGAGTCAGGATAGGATTCATTCTGCTGATATGTGCACCGAGAGCTTTTTCAGCAATAATAACTTCATCTAAGTTCTGATTTGTACTTAATATTATTTTTAAAGGAGTTTTGAGCTTTGGATCAACCTGAATGGTATCATTTTGATAACCTACAAAACTAACAACCAACCTGTAATCATTAGACTGAGGTAATTTTAACGAAAATGTTCCATCTGAATTTGTGGATACCCCAATAGTGGTACCTGCCCAATAGACATTTACTCCAGGTAAGCCAGACTCATTTCCTTCTTTATCTAATTCCAGAACAGTACCTTTAATACTGTTCTCCTCTATTGCATAGGTTGAAATACTCATAAACAATATTCCAACAACAAGCATATATCTTTCTAATAAATTCATTACTTATTTTGTTAAATAGTTTGCATTTAATAATGTGGTCTTGGCTTGTAAATTCCGTCATGCTGAACTTGTTTCAGCATCTAAATCAATCAGCTTAGATCCTGAAACAAGTTCAGGATGACAATACTAATTAGAGCCAGACATAAATGTGGCTATTTAACAAGAAGGAGGGGCTAATTTAAGTTGATGAACCATGAATAAAAATTGCTTATCAATCAAAGGCGGGCCATTAATATCATAGTTAAAATCAACATTATATGTGGATAATTCTAAAAGTGTCTCTTCACAATTTAAAAGAATGATTTCAAAGTCCTGAGGAACTTCTAATTGTTGAACAACACTTAATTGAAATGGATTTTCATTTTTTAAAAAAGAAGAATGTGTTTTACAACAGCCTTCTTTATCAATAGTAAGCTCGTTATGTCCTTGCTGTGCAAAGCGAGCTCCTAAAGTAAATTTATGACAACAATTGTATTCCAAAAAAATGGAATTCTGATTATTGTTCATATGATTGCAATGATGTTTGAATATACTAAAGCCTGAAGTCGTAATAAATACGATCAGACTCAGCAAAACAATCATCATATTTTTTGCAATCTTTTTCATCTTACATAATATTACATTTACAAAGATATATATAAAATAAGTTATTGTTAATTTTTAACAGAAGATTAACAATCATTTAATTCCCTGCAAAATATAAGATTAAATAAAAGGCTTTTAAAAGTCAGGGTGTGAATTTACCTGCAAAATTCTTCAAGTAATAAATTACAGGTATTTAGCTAATTAACAATTCACGCCCTGACTAGAAGTTTTATAATACTTCTGACATCCTCTTTTAAGATTAGGATTTCTTTTTAGCTTTTACTTTTATTTCTTTAGCCTGGAATCCTAATTTAACAATTGCTTTTCTTAATGTTTCAGGGTTGGTTTTCCCTTTTTTGTATTTAATTAAACAAATTTTAGTATCTAAATCTAAATCTACAAAGGTAACTCCTTTTTCGAACTTGATATTTCCCTCAAGTTTTTGCTCGCATGATTTTCAGCAATCAGCTGAGGTAAGGAATCTTACTTCTTTAATGTTTTTTTTCCCGGCTTCTACCATAGCAGGCATTAGCAAAAAAGCTATAATGCATACTGAAAAAATTGTTTTAATATTTTTCATTTTCTATGTCTTAACTATTGATCATAATTTTTTATTCTGTACCTGATTCCTATATAAAACTTTCTTCCGCTAATTGGTCCCCAGATCAAGGATGAATCAAAATATTCACCAAAAGGATCATTTGCAGCTAATATAGGATTCTGGATTTTGAAATTTCCAATATTTTCACATCCAATATACAGATCCCAATTTCTGAAATATTTAGTAATCTGCGTATTCATCACAATATACCTTGGAGAAAACTCATCTAGCTGATATTCCAGTGGATTCATGGATGTATCAGGAATTCTGCTTTTACCGTTGAATTGTATCGTATAATCAAATTGCCATTTTTTCAAGTTTGTAGCATAAGAAAGATTGATCAATCCTTTGAAATCTGAAGTTAAGGGCTTGCGTTGAAGTTTACCATTAATAGTTGTTTTTACATCATTATAACGGGCAGCCAAAACAACATCCATGCGTTCAAATAATTCGTATTTTAATTCTACCTGATAGTTATTGGCATAAGACTTCTCATCCAGGTTATATACATAAATTGAATTTATATCCTGATCCCTGTCAATGATCAACTGATTATCAAAAGATGTTCTGTAGTACTCTGCGTTAATTGTCATCTCTCTTCCAAAAAGTTCAATATACTGAGTAAGGTTTACCCCATAATTCCAGGCCTTTTCTATTTCGGGTTCTTCTTTAATTTTAAAATTTCTGGAACTTGCCAATAAAAATATATTTTCAGCGATTACATTAGGAGAGCGATAACCTCTGCCAACAGAAGCCCGTAAAATGGTATTAGGTGTCAAATTATACCTAAAATGGACCCTGGGCGTAAGAAATGTTCCGTACATATTGTGGAAATCAGCTCTTAACCCTAAAATCAAAGTATACTTGTCTTTTTGATTATAAGTATATTCGGTAAATACTCCAGGAACACGTTCTTTTTTCACAAATGCCGAATCATTCAGCATTTCATCATAAAAGTCTGTTACATAGCTACCACCTAGAAGAAAGGTCGTTTTTGCATTTAATTCGGTTTGAAAAATTAAATTAAAGTAGAGGTTATCTTCTTTAGCATCATAAGTATTTAAGCCCAAAAAACTTTCTTGCTTATGATGAATAAATGACCAGATACTTCCCAAACTTGTTGTTTTATCTTCATTTAAGAAATAAGCCAGTTTAGAAAACACTTCATATCTGTTTGTATTGATTCCAATTCCATAACCATTTGAAGTATTGATCGGCTTTTCTTTATCAAAATCCATTTGCCCGCTTTCTCTATCTTCTTTCAGGTATTTCATGCCAATTTTCAAATGAATCTTTTTAGAATTATAAGTCCAGCGATGAAACAGATTTATTTGTGAAATCAATGGATGATCCATGAAGCTATCTCTGTTTTTATCCTCTTTATGATTTAGATCTTCATAATGAAACAAAGTGGCTGTGCTCAATTTGTCACTCAACTTCATGGCAAAATAAAGATTGCCCTCCATTTTTCCAGCATCATTTGCATAAGCATTAAAGTTCAATAAATCTCCTGTATTAGGTTTGATATATTCAGTATTTATTTGCCCGGTAATGGATTCATATCCATTTCTGACAGATGAAGTTCCTTTAGAGACCTGAATGGATTCCATCCAGGTTGCAGGAACATAACCCAATGCAAATGGTGTACTTAAACCTTTTAGATTGGGGATATTCTCCGTCATAAGTTGGGTATAAATACCTGCTAATCCTAAAAGTTTAATTTGCTTGGCACCAGTCACGGCATCTGCAAAAGAAACATCAACAGATGCATTGGTTTCAAAGCTTTCAGACAGATTACAACAAGCAGCTTTACAAAGTTCTGCTGAGGTGATTTCCTGTGTCAAAATTACTTTAGCCCGATCAATATGACTGCCCGGAGCTTTTTCAGCAATAACAATTTCATCCAAATCCTGGCTACTCTGTAATACAACTTTTACTTGACCATTGCCAGTAATATTGATGGTATCACTTTTATATCCAATATAACTGATTACCAATTTTGAAGAATTCTCAACTTTTTTGAGTTCAAACCGACCTTTTTCATCCGTCGACATTCCAATTTGAGTTCCCAGCCAATATACATTTGCTCCGACTAAACCAATTTCTTTACCATTTTGGTCAAGTTCCAAAACAACCCCTTTTATTTTTTTCTCCAATTGAGCATAGGAAATCAAACTAATTCCCATAATAATCAAACACAAGATGTGTTTAATATTCAATTTCATATCAAAAATAATTTTAAAATTAACAATCTATTTGTTAAAGCTTAACAACAGAATTTTAGACTTAATTAGTTTTCTAACAAGCCGGAGGAGCTAATTTTAATTGTTGGGTAAGATATAAAAACTGCTTTCGTATTAAAGGGGGCGCTTTTAAATTTTGATTTAAATGATAGTCTTCAATAACGGTATCATTTTCTATTCCTTTGGAAGACAAACCAAGTGTATGAATCACCGCAATAACAACACTTTTTTGAGTATCACTTCTTTCAAACGGACTATTTATTTTATAGAAAGTTGATATCAATTTACAACACCCTCCTTTTTCGCATTGCGAATTTGAAGAATGCCCAGAACCATGATGGTCACAATCAATACGATCAAGAGATAAAGCTGTTTCAACAGCTCCTGTATGCATACAGTAATGTTCAAAAACATAGAATCCGGTAGTAGTAAAAAGTACTGCCAAACTCAATAAAATTACTGATATTCCCTTGATAAATAACTTCATTTGGATACAAAGATATATTTTTCATTTTAATTCAAGTCATTTTTGCATTATAAATAAAGATTTCGATACCAGGCTATGGCAAAATTCCCATCATTTTTTTCTATATTTGAGTAACCTAATAAATACACGATTAACGTATGGAATATAAAAATCTAGACATCAAGATTAATGATGGGATTGCACTTGTTACAATCAATCGCCCGGAAGCTCTGAATGCACTTAATACACGTTTTTTTAACGAAATGGATTTCTTTATAGATGAAGTTTCAAAAAATCCTGAAATTTCAATTGTAATGATTACTGGTATTGGAAAAGCTTTTGTTGCCGGGGCCGACATAGCCGAGATGGTTGATAAAACACAGGATGAAGGGACCGAATTTTCTAAACTCGGACAAAATACTTTCAGGAGTCTGGAAAAACTAAAAATTCCGGTAATAGCAGCTATTAATGGATTTGCATTAGGTGGAGGATTGGAGTTAGCGATGGGTTGTGATTTCAGAATCGCAAGTTCTAAAGCTAAATTTGGCCAGCCTGAAGTGAACCTGGGAATGATCCCTGGTTATGCCGGTACACAGAGATTACCAAGATTGGTTGGATTAGCTGATGCTCTTTATCTCTTGATGACTGCAGATATGATAGGTGCTGAAGATGCCCTTCGCATTGGCTTGGTTCAAAAAGTGGTTGAGCCGGAAGAACTCATGGATGAAGTTTTCAAAATTGCTAAAACCATTCAGTCTAAAGGCCCGGATGCTATAAAGAAAGTAAAATACGTTACTCGTAAAGGTTACCAGATGGACTTTGACCTGGCCTGTGAAATGGAAGCCGATTATTTTGGAACCCAGTTTAAAGCTGAAGGTGAAGAAGGGATGAAAGCTTTTCTGGAAAAACGTAAGCCAAATTGGTAATTCGATGGTCATTGGCTATACGAAATTCAATAGTCATTCAATTGTAATTCAATAGTCAATTAATAGCAACTTAAAATGAGACTTGAAGATTTAAATATTTATCAAAGTGCAATGTCATTAGGAGATAAAGTCTGGGAACTTGTTGAGAGTTGGGATAGTTTCGCTAAATTTTCTATTGGAAAGCAATTAGTAGATTCCGTTGATTCAATAGCTGCAAATATTTCTGAGGGATATGGTAGGTATCATTATAAAGAGGCTAAAAACTTTTACTATTATGCCAGAGGATCTTTATTCGAAACCAAAACATGGATACAAAAAGCAAGTAACAGACATTTAATCACTAAAGATGAAGCCGAACTATTTCTTGAATCCTTAAATGACTTAGGTATAAGATTAAATAACTTTATAAAAGCAACTGGAACCAAACAAATAAACAATTAAAGTTACTTAAACAGTCATCTAATATCTATTGAATTACCATTGAATGACTATCGAATAACGATCGATTGACAAAAAATTAACAAACAATTACAACCTAATAAATAATTATGAATTACGACGAACGTTTAAGAAATGTTACCGTTTTAGGAGCTGCCGGGAAAATGGGTAGTGGAATTCTGCTGTTAACAGCAGTAGAAATGGCAGACTTAAGCCTAAAACCAGAGAACAAGGGTAAACCTTATTGCTTAAATGCGATGGATCTTTCACAAGAAGGATTGGCAGGTTTACTTAGATATTTAAAAACACAAGTAACCAAAATAGCAGAAAAGAAAATAGTTTGGTTGCGTAAAATGTATGCCGACCGTGCCGATTTAATTGAAAATGAAGAAATATTAAATCAGTATGTTTTTGATGTTTTGAGCATCGTAAGGCCTGTGACTAAAATTGAAGCTGCTTATGAATCCAACCTCATTTTCGAAGCTGTAAGCGAAAACAAAGATTTGAAAGTGAAACTACTTTCTCAGATTGATCAAAACAATTCTAATTCTCCCTGGTATTTTACGAATACTTCATCTGTCCCTATCAACATTATTGATAACGAAGCTAATTTAGGAGGAAGAGTTTTAGGATTTCATTTCTACAACCCTCCGGCAGTTCAACGATTAGTTGAATTAATTGTAACTGATGGAACAAATAAAGAAATGGAAGAGTTTGCGAAAGTTTATGCAAAAAATTTAAAGAAAGTAGTTGTTCCTTCTAATGATTATGCAGGTTTTATAGGAAACGGCCACTTTATGCGTGATGCATTATATGCCATCCAGGAAGTAGAAAGGCTCAATAAAGAAATGCCATTTACTGAAGCTGTTTATTGTATTAATAAAATAGCTCAGGATTATCTTGTACGTCCAATGGGTATATTTCAATTAATTGATTATGTAGGAATTGATGTTGTACAATTTATTATGAATGTAATGAATCCATTCCTTGATAAAGAAGATCTTCATTCGGATTTATTAGATCAACTAATGGATATAGGTGTTAAAGGCGGACAAAACTCTGATGGATCTCAAAAAGATGGTTTTCTTAAGTATGAAAAGGGCAGGCCTGTGGCCATTTTCGATCTTGAAACAAAGTCATATGTTGAAACATCTGCATTTGCAGATAAATGTGATCAGGCACTCGGAAAACATCCGAATCCAAAAGTAAACTGGAAATCTACGATTAGAAGAAAAGATAAGGATCAGGTATTTGCTGAATTCTTTGCAACCATGCATTCAATGCCTGATATGGGAGCAAAATTGGCGATGAACTATGGCAAACGTTCAAATGAAATTGGACATCAACTGGTAAATACCGGTGTAGCCAATAATTCAATTGATGTAAATACGGTAATGCTCACCGGATTTTTCCATGCCTATGGACCTATTAATGATTATTTTGTTCTTAATTAAAGAAACACGATTATGAAGAAACTTAGAAAAAAAGTATATATAGCTGCCGGATTTAATACGGTATCCATGGGAACCGGACGTAGTGAATTCAATCCTAAAAAAGAACGCCCTGGTTTAGAATATTATATTGAAACTGCCGGTAAAGGAACCTTAGCACAAGTGAATGACGCCGACAATATTGACGAAGGTGTTATTGGAAATTTTATGGCTGCTCGCTTTAATAAGCAGGCTAATTTACCAGGTTTTATCCCTTATATTGATAAAAAATTAGAATGGAAACCTGCTATCAGTGTTGAAGGTGCATGTGGTTCTGGTGGATTGGCTCTTGTTACCGGCCTAAAATCAGTGTTGGCCGAAACAGCTGACTCTGTATTGGTATTAGGAGTTGAGGTGCAAAATACAATGAAAGCCCTTTATGGAGCAGATGTACTTGCAGGAGCAGGCTGGTATAAAAAACGTAAAGAAGGCCATGCTTTTTTCTTCCCCGGACAATTTAGTAATCGTGCCGGAGCATATTATGAAAAATATGGAAAAGAATATGCCCGGGAAGGAATGAAACGATGGTTTGTAAATGCCATGGAAAATGCAAGATTGTGTGAAACAGCTCAGGAATACGAAAACAAAGCCCCGGATCTGTATGCATTATATGATAAGTTTAAGTTAAACGGAGAAACATTTGTTGATAACTTAACTGTTTTAGATTGCTCTAAAGTTTCTGATGGAGCTTCTGCATTGATAATGGCATCTGAAGAGGGTCTAGGAAAACTGGGCATTGATAAAAAAGATGCCATTGAGATTGTTGGATGGGCACAAGTTGAACGGAATATTACGAATGAACCACCGAATCCTACTGAAGTCACAACCATTAAAAAAGCTGCACATGAAGCCTTAGAATCAGCCGGAATTACTATTGATGAACTGGCAACCATTGAAACCCATGATTGTTTCTCAATTGCCGGAATTTTAGGTGTTGAAGCATTAGGATTTGCCGAACCAGGAAAAGGAGCTCAATTTGTTACTGACGGACATACAGCCAGAGATGGCAAAATTCCAATTAATACTACAGGAGGATTAATTGGTTGGGGGCATCCTACCGGAGCAACCGGAGTACATCAGGCTGTAACCATTTGGGAACAGCTAACCGGTAAAGCAGGGCCTGCCCAAATCGAAATTAACCCTGATCGTCCATATGGAATGACAATCAATATGGGAGGTGATGATGTGACTGTCATTGCTATGGTATACAAAAAAGCAGAATAAAGAATACCCTACGAGGGTTATAACTTTCGTAGGGTTAATTAAATTAAAATCTTATCATATGAAAAAGTTTGCAGTAGTATTAGCCGGATGTGGGGTATTCGATGGAGCTGAAATCCATGAAGCTACACTTACCCTTTTAGCCATAAAAAAATTAGGAGCAGATTATCAATGTTTTGCTCCGGATATGGAACAACACCATGTAATAAACCATATTACGGGTGACGAAATGAATGAAAAAAGAAATGTACTTATCGAATCAGCGAGAATTGCCAGAGGAGATATCAAAAACTTGAGTGAATTTGATCCAAAAGATTTTGATGCACTTATCTTCCCGGGAGGATTTGGAGCTGCCAAGAATCTTTCAACAGTTGCATTTAAAGGGGCAGAAGCAGATGTACATACAGAAGTAGAAAAAGCAGTTAAAACGATGCTTCAAGCTAAAAAACCTATTGGAGCTTTATGTATTTCTCCGGCATTTATCGCGAAAATATTGGGAGATGTTAAAGTAACTATCGGACAAGATGAAGGTACAGCGCAAGCAATTGAAGCCATGGGAGGCACACATATAACTGCCGATCACAGTGATGTTGTTGTGGATGATGAAAAACTTGTATTTACTACACCATGTTATATGCTGGATGCGGATATCACACAGATTTGGGATGGGGCTTATAACACCGTTGAAGCAATGTTAAAATTTATGGAGTAGTTTAATTTTATCCTAGACATTATTTTACAAGACATGTCATCCTGAAACAAGTTCAGGATGACAAGGAAAAACAATAAATATGAACCGTATAACTGAACTTTTCAAAATCAAATACCCCATCATCCAGGGAGGAATGATCTGGTGCAGTGGCTGGGAACTTGCCTCAGCCGTTAGTAATGCAGGAGGTTTAGGACTCATCGGCTCCGGTTCCATGTATCCTGATGTATTAAAACATCATATCCAAAAATGCAAAAAGGCTACCGACAACCCATTTGGCGTAAACCTCCCATTACTTTACCCTCAAATTGATTCGCATGTAAATGTTTTATTGGAAGAAAAGGTAAAAATCGTTTTTACCTCAGCCGGAAATCCTAAAAATTATACCCGGCATTTACAGGCAAATGGTGTTACGGTAGTACATGTAGTAGCAAATGAAAAATTTGCACTTAAATGTATTGAAGCAGGAGTAGATGCTATCGTTGCTGAAGGTTTTGAAGCTGGAGGCCATAATGGGGCAGAAGAAACTACAACCATGACCCTTATCCCTCAAATAAGAAAAGCTGTTGATATTCCTTTAATAGCAGCAGGAGGGATTGGAACCGGCAGTACCATGCTTGCAGCTATGGCTCTGGGAGCTGATGGAGTACAGATAGGAAGTCGATTTGCTGCATCAGTAGAATCATCAGGGCATACAAATTTTAAAAATGAGATTCTCAAAGCCAAAGATGGCAGCACCAAGCTTACCTTAAAACAATTAGTAGCTGTTCGTTTAATTAAAAATAAATTTGTTGAACGTGTTGAAGCTGCTGAACGTATGGGGGCCAGTAAAGATGAACTGCAAGACATTCTGGGAAGAGGAAGGGCAAAATTAGGAATGTTTGAAGGTAATGTGGATGAAGGAGAGCTTGAAATAGGACAGATATCATCTATTATTGACGAAATTAAGCCTGCAGCCGATATAGTAAAAAATATTATTACTGAATTCAATCTAAGTGCTGAGAAAATTGGTGCATTGAAATTCTAATTTTTATACCATATATAAATAGCAAGATAATTTATTTGTTAACACCTTAACAAATAAAAATTTGTAACTTTAAAGAAGAATTACAACAGCCTCCTGGTAGTGTTAGTTAGTTATGTTTATGGATTTGATTGGGGGCTAGTCTATTCATTATATTCATCAAAGCCTTAAACTATGGATTTCAATCTTACCGAAGAACAAATCATGATTCAGCAAGCTGCACGCGATTATGCAGAAAGAGAATTAATTCAGGATGTTTCAGAAAGAGATGCTAAAGCAGAATACCCAACTCAACATATAAAAAATATAGCGGAGTTGGGATTTTTAGGGATGATGGTTGATCCGGCTTATGATGGTGGAGGGATGGATACCATTTCTTATGCGCTGGCTATTGAAGAGTTTTCAAAAATCGATTCATCCGTTAGTGTAATTATGTCTGTCCAAAATTCTCTTGTGAATTATGGACTTGACAAATACGGTACACATGAGCAAAAAGAAAAATATTTAAAAGCACTGGCTAGAGGTGAAGCTATTGGTGCCTTCTTGTTAAGTGAACCTGAAGCAGGGTCTGATGCTACAATGCAAAGAACAACTGCAGTAGATAAAGGAGATCACTATTTATTAAATGGCACTAAAAACTGGATCACCAGTGCTAATGCTGCTTCTTATTATTTGGTAATTGCACAATCACAGCCGGAGATGGGACACAAAGGAATTAATGTATTAATCGTTGAAAAAGAGAGTTCTGGAATTAGTTTAGGCCCCCATGAAGATAAAATGGGGATGCGTAGTTCCGATACTCATTCAGTAATGTTTCAGGATGTCAAGGTTCCAAAGGAAAACAGAATTGGAGAAGAAGGTTTTGGATTCTCCTTCGCCATGAAAACACTGGAAGGAGGCCGTATAGGGATTGCCGCTCAGGCAACAGGTATTGCAACCGGCGCATTGGAAAGGTCCATTAAATATTCAAAAGAAAGAAAAGCTTTCGGTAAACCTATCGGAAATCATCAGGCGATTGGTTTTAAGTTATCCGATATGGCTGTTAAAGTTGAAGCCGCAAGAAATTTTGTTTTAAAAGCAGCCTGGCTTAAAGATAATAATATGCCTTTTGGAGTTGCCAGTGCGATGGCCAAACAATATGCTGCTGATATTGCAATGGAAGTAACAACTGAAGCAGTACAAATTCATGGTGGGTATGGCTATGTAAAAGAATACCATGTTGAAAGATTAATGCGGGAAGCCAAACTCACTCAAATTTACGAAGGAACATCAGAGATTCAGAAGATTGTGATTTCGCGTTCTTTATTGCAGGATTAATTGTTCGACTGCTCTACTGTTCAATTGTTCAATTGTTTTACTGTTTAATTACTCCCCTATAAATTTTTAATATGATGGATAAAAATTATTTAGGGATCACAGATTTAGATTGTTATAATACTTCATTTAACCTTAGCAATAAGGATAAAATTCGATTCTATCAAATCAGTAAAGGTTCTCTTATAGAATCCAGAGATTGGATAAATAAAGCCAAATCCAGAAAACTCATAACAATTGAGCAATATGACAATATCAACAATGAATTACAAAAACTTCCACTTCAAATAAACCAATTAATAAAATTTACACGCCTCAGACTAAAAGAATAACAATTGAACAGTTGAACAATCGATCAATTGATTTTCAAATTATTTTATCTTTGTCAAAAATTTATTTTCTCTGAAATTATTTAATAAAATAAAAAATATACAAATGAAAATCTTAATCTGTTTAAGCAATGTTCCGGATACTACAACTAAAGTGAAGTTTACCGGTGACAATACAGCCTTTGACAAAACGGGAGTACAATGGATTATCAATCCATGGGATGAGCTGGCTTTGACCCGTGCTTTAGAAATTAAAGAAGCTTCCGGTGGTGCTATTTCAAGCGTTACCGTAGCAACTGTTGGTGGTACTGAGGTTGAGCCTACAATGAGAAAAGGTTTGGCGATTGGTGCTGATGATGCGATCCGTATTGATGCTGATCCTAAAGATGCTTATTATGTTGCAGCACAATTAGCTGAAGTTGCTAAAGATTTTGACATCGTAATGGCAGGTATCGAAGCAAGTGATTATAATGGTTCTGCAGTAGGCGGAATGCTTGCTGAATTCCTAAATGTCCCTTCTGTATCTTCAGTATCAGGAATGAATGTTGAAGGTGGAAATGTTACAGTTACTCGTGAAATTGATGGCGGATCAGAAAAAGTTGGTGTCGAAGCGCCTTTCGTGGCAGTTGTGCAAAAAGGAATTACAAAAGAGCCTAGAATTCCTGCAATGCGCGGAATTATGATGGCCCGTAAAAAACCTCTTAAAGTTGTTCCTGCCGTTGAAGTGGAAGCATTAACAGAATTTGCGACCTATGAACTTCCTGAACCCAAAGCAGCCTGTAAAATGGTAGATGCTGATAATGTGAGGGAATTAGTTGATTTATTAAAAAATGAAGCAAAAGCTTTATAATTTGAAAATTAATCAATTTGAAAATTTGAAAATAATTGTCAAATCATCTCATTTTCAAATTTTCAAATTAAAAAAAGATAATTATGTCAATTTTAGTATATACAGAAAATTGGGAAGGTAAATTTAAGAAACTTAGTTTCGAATTAGTATCATATGCCAATGAAATGGCAAAACAAATGGGAACTGATGTAGTTGCCGTTTCTATAGGGAATGTTGAAGAGGCAGAACTTAAATCATTAGGACAATATGGTGCTTCTAAAGTTGTAAACGTAAGTGATGCTCAACTTGCTAACTTAAGCAATGCTCCTTATGCAAAAGTTATTGCAGAAACAGCAGAAAAAGAAGCTGCAAAAGTTATTGTATTTGCTCACAACAATGCGGGTAAAGCAATTGCTCCAAGAGTAAGTGTTAAGCTTAAAGCCGGATTAGTTGCCGGTGTAACTAATGCTCCTTCAAGCTATGATCCATTTACAGTTAAGAAAAAAGCATTCACAGGAAAAGCATTCGCAAATGTAGTAGTTAAATCTGATATTAAGATTGTTACTTTAGCTCAAAATTCTTTCGCCCTTGTTGAAGATGCTAAAGATGCTGCAATTGAAGCTTATGCTCCTGCATTAGATGCTACTGAATTTAAAACAGAAGTTAAAGAAACCAATAAAGTTACCGGAAAAGTATTATTACATGATGCTGAAATCGTTGTTTCCGGTGGCCGTGGTATGAAAGGGCCTGAAAACTGGGATGTAATTGAAGAGCTTGCAGATTTATTAGGAGCAGGTACAGCTTGTTCCCGTCCGGTTTCTGATGAAGACTGGAGACCTCATAGCGAGCACGTAGGACAAACGGGTAAAATTATTGCTCCTAACTTATATTTTGCTTTTGGAATTTCCGGTGCAATCCAACACTTAGGTGGTGTTAGTTCATCTAAAGTTATTGTCGCAGTAAATACGGATAAAGATGCTCCTATCTTTGAAGCCGCAGATTATGGTATTGTTGGTGATTGCCAAAAAGTAATTCCTGAAATTATTGAAGCAGTAAAAGCAGCAAAAGCAGAGTAAAAATATCTTAACCTTTCAGGTTCATGAACCTGAAAGGTTAAGATATTTTAAAGAAACAAAATTACAATTTCATTGACTGTGAAATTAATTCAGCCAAATCGAAATTTTTCATTTCTTCTTCTTTGTTTTTATACTTGATACCATCTGTCATCATTACCATACAGAACGGACAAGCAGTTGCTACAATATCAGCTTTGGTATCAATGGCATCTTCAATTCTTTCAAGAAAGACTTCCTTATTCCCTTTTTCAGCTTCTTTGAACATTTGGCCGCCACCGGCACCACAACATAAAGCAAAGCTTTTACATCTGGCCATTTCAACATTAGTTGCTGGTAGAGCACTGATCACATCACGTGGAGCTTTATATTCACCATTGGCACGTCCCAGATAACAAGGATCATGGAAAGTGATTTTTTGTCCATTAAAGGTATCATTCAAATTAAGTTTACCTTCTTTCAGCATTTGAGCAAGGAATTGACTATGATGAATTACTTCATAATTTCCTCCAAAATCAGGATATTCATTTTTAAAGGTATTATAATCGTGAGGATCACAAGTAATAATTTTCTTCACTTCATATCCATTCATGATTTCAATATTCATCATTGCCTGCATTTGGAACAACATCTCATTTCCGGCACGACGGGCTACATCACCACTATCGGTTTCTTCAGTACCTAATACTGCATAGTCAACACCTAAGTGATTTAAGATCTTAACAAATTCACGGCTAACTTTTTTGTATCTGTCATCAAATGCACCTGCAGATCCAACCCAGAATAAATATTCGGGAATTTTTTCTTCAGCAAGCTTATTTGCCATTAAGGGTATTTCAAGATTTACATCTTCCGCCCACTTCATTCGGTCTTCAGGAGAAAACTGCCATGGAGCGCCATTGTTTTCAATATTTGTAAAAATGGAGTTCAATTCACCTGGGGCTGCTGATTCTTCCATGACCAAATAACGACGCATATCCACAATCATAGCCGGTTGATTAATATTAACCGGGCATTCCTGAACACAAGCATTACAAGTAGTACATGCCCATAATTCTTCTTCTGAAATATAATCCCTGATTAAGGATTTATTATCGGAATATTCAACACCTTCTTTAACTAAGCCAGGGCCTTTTTCTTTCATACGGGCACGTAAATCCATCATAATCTTACGTGGAGAAAGTAATTTACCCGTAATATTAGCCGGACAAACAGATGTACAACGCCCGCATTCAGTACAAGCTAATGCATCCAGGTAATTTTTCCAGGTAGCATCATTTGCATCCAATACACCAAAACGTTCCACCGTTTCTTCTTCTCCTTCTGCAGGGGATGCAAATGCCGCATCCGGCTCCATCATTAATTTTACTTCCTTGGTAATGGCAGGCATATTATCTAAATAACCATAAGGTTGTAACCGACTTAAAAATACATTAGGTACAGACGTAAACACATGGAAATGCTTTGAGTAAGGTAATATATTGGCAAAAAGGAAGATCAATAAAATATGGGCCCACCAGTTAATTTCGTGCCATACAAAAATACTGTGATCCGGTAAATGGCTAAAGAAAGCGGCAAAATATTCACTTACAGGATAAACGCCTAAAACCTCATGTCCGCTCTGCTCGGCATGTAATACATAAAAGGTATTCATTCCCAAAAGGGTGATCATCAAGACAAAAATGATGGTCAAAGCCAGATTGGCATCAGCCTTTGAAATCTTTTTCATTTCCACCCCATAAAAGCGTTTTACATGCATAAAAATTCTACGAAAAAGAAAGACCAAAATGGAGATGGCAATGATGAAGGCAAAAATATCTCCGGAGGCAAATAAAACATCATAGACCGGACCCATTACCGCAAGAATGCGTTCGGTTCCGAATAATCCGTCAATCACCATTTCAATACTTCCGATCAATATCACCAGAAAGCCCCAGAATACCAAGGCATGCAAAAGGCCAATGACCGGTTTCCGGAATATCTTGGTTTGTCCGATGGCTACTTCCATCATGATCCCAAATCGTTTTGCATAATTTTTAATGGGATAGGGTTTGGTGAATTTCATATAGGAAAAGATCTTCCACATCGTCCAGGCAAAAACACCGAGTGTAATAAGTAATGAAGCCGCGAAAATGATCTGCTTTAACATAAGTATTTCATCTTTAGGTTTATGATATTAAAAGTAGTAAAAAAACGATGCAATATTAGAGATTTATTCGTTAAGAATGAGAATAAATTGAAGAGGCTAATTGATAAAAGCTTTGTTATCTATAAAGCCAATATGTCATTTTTGAAAATTCTTCCCTTCACTCCTCATTTTATCTTTTTTCCAAATTTTTCGATTAAAACCGAAAAATTCATATGAATTTTTCGGTTTTAATCGAAAAATTAACTATTTTTGTTTGAAAAGATGTATTAAAAGGATGATACAAAGACAAATAAGACATATTATTCATCAACGTTTAATCGACAGAAAAATAATTATTATACTGGGACCACGGCAATCCGGGAAAACGACCCTGCTTAAAGAACTGTTTTCTGAGAGAAAGGACGTCTTATGGTGGAACGGAGATGAGACCGACCTCAGGCAGATGTTAAAAGAGCCTACCTCTACTTACCTGAAATCAATAATAGGTAAAAATAAACTCTTAATCATTGATGAGGCCCAAAGGATTGAAAATATAGGATTGTGTTTAAAACTAATTTATGATAATATTGAAGATGTTAAAGTAATAGCAACAGGCTCTTCATCTTTTGATCTTGCAAATAAGATCAATGAACCACTTACCGGAAGAAAATGGGAATATTTTCTTTATCCCCTGTCTTATTCCGAAATGCTTGATCACCATGGAAACATAAATGAAAAAAGGTTGCTTGAAAAACGTTTGGTTTTTGGTTACTATCCCGAAGTAATCAATAATCCTGGTGATGAGGAAGCTATTTTATTACAGTTATCCGATAGTTATCTGTATAAAGACATATTAACTTGGGAAAAGGTTCATAAGCCTGATCGTTTGGAAGCATTGGTTCAGGCTTTAGCCTTTCAATTGGGGAATGAGGTTTCTTATCATGAACTGGCAAAATTAACAGGCCTGGATAAAGAAACGGTTGAACGTTATATTCTTTTATTGGAAAGGGCATTTATTGTATTTCGATTAGGGTCCTTAAGTAGGAATCTGCGAACAGAATTAAAAAAAAGTCGTAAAATCTATTTTTATGACAATGGCCTGCGAAATGCAGTGATCAGGCAATTTAATCCTGTAGGACTCAGAAATGATATCGGTGAATTGTGGGAAAATTTTGTAATCAGTGAACGATTGAAATACTTACAATATAATCAATTATATGCTAATCGTTATTTTTGGCGGACCCATAATCAACAGGAAATCGATTATATTGAAGAACGTGACGGAAATCTTTTTGCCTTTGAAATAAAGTGGAATACAAAAGTGAAAGCAAAATTTCCCCGCTCTTTTATTTCGGCTTATCCCCAACATGAAACACAATTGATCACTCCGGATAACTTCGGATCATTTTTAGCTTACTAACAAAACCGAAAGTTTAGAAGACCGATCCTAAAATAATTTGCTGCAAATCGGTTATTTATTCGTAATTCATAGTTTTTAAAAACCATTGGACATCACAATATATTACTTATGCGTATTTACGAATCTATAGTCTGTTCGACTTACCGTAGGCAGAATTATTTTTCTTCTTAAAAAATATTTTGTTAATTTGTTTTGGTGGAACTCGTAAGTGAACTGGTAAACCGGATTGTTTGTGTTAAATTCTAAAGCTTTTACGGAAGATGAAAAGAATTAGATATTTGAGTCTCATGCTATGCTGTTTATCACTATCGGTCGACGCTTCTAAATATCTGATTGAAAATTATGACCTATCGGACAGCCAGAGTATCAGTGGTTCGGTATGGGCTATGGTACAAGCAGAAAATGGTGTGCTTTATTTTGGTTCCGATAATGGGATTTCTACTTTTGATGGCGTTCGTTGGGAATATATGGAAGGCTTGCCTGTGTCTGTTCGAAGTTTGTTCATTGATTCATCGGGTCAGATTTATTATGGTGGTATTGAAGATTTTGGTCTGCTCAAGCATGATATCCGTAAAGGACTCTACCCTATTTCTCTTAAAGATAAGTTAGAGCGCACTTTTGATTTTTCAGACATCTGGAGCATAGCCGAATGTGACAAACGAATATTTTTCCAAAGTAAAAATTATGTATTCGTGCTTGAAGATGAACAGCTTAAAACAATACCGCTTGACAATTCTTATCACCGGGCCAACGTTATTGACGGGAAATTTATGCTAAACAGACAATCTATCGGACTTTCGTTTTACAAAGATGGAGATTTTCAAATCCTAAAAAATGGAGAATACTTTAAAGATTTCATTATAAGCGGGATGATTCAAATACCTTCCGGTGATGTGCTGATTTTTACAAGAAGGAATGGGGTTTTTAACTATAAGCCAGTGAATGGCGAAATCCTACCTGCCTTTTCTCAAACGCCCCAAACAGATCATTTTCTGAAAAAGCAAAACATCTATCATGCCATTTGGTTACCGGATAGTACCATTGCCATTGCAACACTTTTTGCAGGTTCGGTCATTATTGATTTGGACGGCAATATATTGAAACATCTGGATCGCCTGCATGGAACCATTGATAATACGAATTATTTTTTAGGTGTATCAAATCAGGAAAATCTTTGGATATGTACCGGAAATGGATTATCCATCTTTAATATCCGGTCTCCTTTTTTATATTGGGATTATTCATCGGGTTTGGATGGTATTGTGCTGGCCATCGAGCGGCATGATGACAAACTTTATGTCGGAACACTCAACGGATTGTTTGTGCGTATAGCTGATCATAAAGTGAAACACTCGGTTCAGCATAAATTTAATAAATTGATTAATTCTGATATTTGGGATATTTCCAAGGTCGAGATTGATGGCATTGATTTTTTATATTTTGCCAGTGGCCAGGGATTGTTTTATATTAGAGATGGCCTGTTATTTAAAGAAGTCAAAGGAGATTTGGTGCATAAAATACTCCAATCGAAGATGAATAAAAATGTACTATTTATCTTCTATCGTGACAAAATCGATGTGTATACATGGAATACACAGAAGTTTGTGTATTCGTATTCCATAGATAATCTCTATTCCAGCTTTCGTTCGGCCATGGAGGATGTTTATGGTAGTTTATGGGTAAGCACCCGAACGGGTGAGATCCATAAACTTTGTGTTTCCGATATTATTGATAATACGAAGCATGGGTCCGGGTTTTTGCCTCCCGGTGAAAATATAAAACAGCAAAGTTTTAGCTTCGACTCTCATGTGGTTGATGTATTTGATTATCGTGGAATTCCCATTGTGCATGCCGAAGGTTTATATGAATTTTCCTATCCCGAAAACTCATTCCATCAGTCGGGCTCATTTGTTAAAAGTGTTTCGGGTATTGGAAGTGTTTCTGCCTTCATGGAAGATGCCTATAACAATATTTGGCTCGGGGGAAACAATATGTTGATTCGTCAGCCCGAAGGAACATACACCTTGCACAAAATGCCCTTTAAGCACTTAAAAGATGTATTCTCCTCTTTCGTATTTAAACATGATACTGATGGGAAAACCTGGATAGGAGGGAATAAAGGCTTATACCTTTTTGATAATTTGTCGACAACTAAGCGCTCTTCAACCTTGAATGTGTTAATACGTAAGATTGTGATCAATGATAGCCTCGTACTTTATCCACAAAATATCCAATCTGATGCCGATTTACTCAAAACATTCCAGGAAGCTATCGGAGAAAATATTATTCGGAAACACCGCAAACTTTCTATTTTTTATGCGTTGCCATATTTTGAAGATGCAACAGGAACCAGGTATTCATATGTATTAAACGGTTACCAGGATCAATGGAGCGAATGGTCTGAAAAAACCTATGTGGATTTCAATAACTTACAACCGGGTGAATATCATTTCGAAGTAAAAGCAAAAAATATTTTTGATGAGGAGTCTGCAATTTCCGGTATTAGCTTTTACATCCCCAGACCTTGGTACAAAACAACTGTTTTTTTTGTAATGATGGTGAGTTTGTTCCTTGCAAGCATCTATCTGTTAATCTTAAAAATTTCGAAGATTAAATTGAAGAAGCAATTGCGATTGGAGGAAATAATTCAGAATAGGATCAAGGAAGATAGATACCGTAGTGTCTTAACGGATTTAAAAACAGATGGAACGAAAATAGCTGAAACCATTCTTGCTCAGGATGAACTAACAAAAAACTTATTAAAAAGAGATGTTGATTTTGTTCAAGAAGCATTAAATATTATTGATACCAATCTGGATAATAGTGATTTTGATGTAAAATCATTTTGTGAAGAAATGAGCATGAGTCAGGCCCAATTATACCGTAAATTAAATGCTTTGGTAGGTATGTCGATCACCGGATTTATTCGAAATACCCGATTAAAAAAAGCCGCTCAACTCTTGTGGGAAACCGATTTGACAATTTCAGAGGTTGCTTACGAAACCGGCTTTAATACACCTGGTTACTTTACCAAATGTTTTAGCCGGGAATTTGGAATCACCCCCAGTGAATTTCTCTCTTCCGGAGGTAAAATTTTATAAAAAAACTAAGCGATTGATTTTTAGCTTTTTATAATCTTTATTTGACGAATTCTTACCATCTTATGTCGAAAATTTACCTGTAAAATTTGAAACTGTTCCAATCAAAGCCGATTATTTGGAAGACTTTTTAGTGTATCTCTGATATATTTGATTTTCATCTAATTACCAAAATTAAAACCTATGAATAAATTATGTGTTTACCTATGTCTATTATTAATATGTAGTTGTTTTTCTTCATATGAGATAAAGGCACAAGTAAGGGAAGTCAATGGTATAGTGTATGATTATACCACCAAAGAAACCCTGCCCGGAGTTAATATACGCATTCTTGGCACAAATACCGGAACCATAACAGATGCTAAAGGGAAATTTAAAATCACTATTGATGGCCCTGAGCAGGTACTAAGGTTTTCCTTTGTTGGAATGAAGGATAAAGAAATTCGGGTCGGTCAGCAAAATTTTCTCGAAGTATACCTTGAATCGGGTATTGAGCTTGGTGAGGTTATTGTGACCGCATTAGGCATTAGCCGTACTTCCAAATCTTTAGGATATTCTGTTGCCAACCTTAAGAGTGATGAACTCAATGATTCGCGAGAAACGAATCTGATTAATGCAATGGCCGGAAAGGTGGCTGGGATTGATATCAGTTCATCTTCCGGAGGTATTGGCTCATCTTCCAGAATTCTTATTCGGGGTGTATCTAATTTATCATCCAACAATCAACCCTTGTTTGTTATTGATGGTGTTCCGGTGAGTAATTCACTGCGTAGTGGCTCGGGGAATATTGATTGGGGAAATGCAATTTCCGATATCAATGTGGAAGACATTGAGGAGATGTCGATCCTGAAAGGAGCCGGTGCTGCAGCCCTTTATGGCTCACAAGCCGCGAATGGTGTTATTGTTATCAAAACAAAATCGGGTAAAACCAGTCAGACATTTGGCATTGAACTAAATTCAAACATTACTTTTTCAAGGCCATTTCGAAGTCCTTCCTTTCAGAATAAATATGGGCCGGGAACCGATCCGGAGAAATGGGATTTCTGGCAATCAGATGGACTGCCTTATTTTGCCTGGGGACCTTTATTGGATGCTGGTAACATGGCCGTTCAGTGGAGCAGCCCTTTAGGAGCTGACGGAAAACCGATCCCTTTACCGCTAAAATCCTATAAAAATAATTTTAAGGATTTCTTTGAAACGGGTATTTTAGTGAATAATACCATTTCATTCAGCAAAGCTGAAAAAGATAAATACCATTATCGTTTATCATTTAACGATATACGTGATGAGGGTATTTTATATTCCACTGGTCAGGATCGTCAGGTTATTTCGTTGAATGCCGGAACAAATGTGAGTAAAAAGCTGAAAATTTCTACCTCCGCAATCTATACACAAACGTCCAGCGACAACAGACTCTCGGCTAATAATTATGCTTTTAATGCAGTGAAAGGAGCTTTGTTTATGCCGCGTAGTACCAATGTAAAGGATTTGAAAAATTATAAAGCATTATTGGAGAATGGAGTGCCCTTACCGGGCGATTACATCGGTAAGAATTTTAGTGTTGTTGCACCGGGCTATTCCATGGCAACCGCCGACTATTTCCCCAATCCCTATTTTACCCTTGATAATTTAAAAAATGAATTTAGCAACCACCGAATTTTTGCCGTTTTAAACCTTGAATATAAAATAAATGACTGGTTGAGTTTTGATATCAGAAACGGTATTGACTTTATAAACGAGCTTTATGAAGAAAAATGTAATGATGGGGTAAGACATTGGAATGGAAGTATGTATAGCTATAAGGGCTTTTATTCACGAAGACAGATCATTCGAAATAGTAAAACAACCAATTTTAAATTTAATGTAAAAAAGGATTTCTCTTTTGTCGATGTGAATGCATATGTTGGAGGAGAACGAAGAGACTATAAAATGGACTGGGCCAATATGTATGCTCCGGAATTGATCGTTTCCGGTGTATTTAATATGTCGAATACAAAAGGCGAACGAAAAGCAACAAACGGTTATTCGCATAAGCAGGTCAATAGTTTATTTGCCAGTATCGATTTGTCGTTTAAAAATGGATTGTATGTGACCTTAACCGGCCGGAATGACTGGTCCAGTACCTTGCCCAAAGATAACCGATCCTACTTTTACCCCGCAGCATCGTTAAGCTGGGTGTTAAGCGAGAGCTTCTCATTACCTGAAATCATTTCATTTGCAAAATTCAGGTTAAATGCCTCACAAGTCGGATCCGATACCTGGGCTTATCAACTGGAACGCTCTTTCTATAACCTGGATCGACTGGGAAATGTCTATGAAGCATCGGTTGAGAATACCTTAAAAAATCCCAACCTATTACCAACCCGGACGAATCAATATGAGATCGGGTTTGACCTGCGCTTATTGGATAACCGGTTAAATCTGGATCTGGCACTTTATACAGGTAGTTCTTTCGATCAAATAACGCCCATCAATATAGCCAGTTCAAGCGGCTATACGAACAGAAATGTTAATGTTGGTGAAGTTTCAAATAAGGGCATTGAACTTGCCGTTAATTCAGCTTTGGTAAAGCATAAAGATTTTCAGTGGGAGCTGGGTTTTACTTATACGAAAAATAAAAATGAAGTGATCTCTTTAGCAGAAGGTGTTGATGCATTACCTATAGGAAGCGGTTATTCTGGGATCAGAACCGAAGCCAGACCGAACTATGCGTATGGAAACATTATCGGATATGCCTTAAAAAGAGATGCAAATGGAAATATCGTCCATGTAAACGGATTGCCGCAAATCGATGATGAAGAAGTCGTATTGGGTAATATAACCCCCGACTGGATCGGTAGCTTAACGACCCGGTTCAGCTATAAGAATTTTAGTTTATCCGCACTTTTTACCGCAAAAATGGGAGGGGATATGTTCTCACTTACCACCCAATGGATGCGACAATATGGCCTGGATGAAGCCACTGATACTGAATTGAGACAAGGCTATGTCGTTGGTGAGGGAGTGATGTCTAAAACCGTAAACAATGAAACGGTTTATGTGCCCAATAATGTTTCGGTAAAATTTTCTGATTATTCATACCGGATGAATGCTTATGGTCTTCATGAAACCGCCATTTTCGATGCCTCCTACGTAAAACTCAAAGAATTAAGGCTTAGCTATACATTGCCGGATAAGCTGATGGCTAAATTACCGTTCAAAGCTGTAAATATTGCTATCGTTGGAAGAAATCTGGCCCTGCTGTATGCTAAAGTTCCTCATGTTGATCCGGAATCCGCAATTTCAGCGGACAATAGTAAACAAGGTTTTGAATTATTTAATATGCCATCAACACGGAGCATAACATTTTATTTGGCTGTTAAACTGTAAAAATTATGATTATGAAGCAAACGATTAAAAATATAATAGGCATAACAATGATCTTTTCGATCATGTTTATGGTGTCTTGTGAAAAAGATTTTGACGAGATCAACAAAGACCCTAATGCGATAATAGATGTTCCGGCCGAATATTTATTGCCGGGATCCATCATGAATTTGTCGAATGCGGAACATGCATTTATGGAAAGTCTGGTCTATGCTTCCGACTGGGTACAACATACCAGTTGCGGTTTATGGGTTGATCCCGGAAGGTACTTCTTTGAAAAATCCAGAAGCTTTATGTGGGACAATTTGTATTCCGGACCATTAATGGACTTGAAGGTTATGAAAACCAAGGCCCGTGAAGAAAAAAATCAATCACTTGAAGCAGTAGCAATCATATTACAAGCTTATGGTTATTCATTATTGGTGGATGTTTACGGAGCGGTTCCTTTTAGCCAGGCACTTTCAGCAGAGCAAGGAATTAATAAGCCCGTATACGACGACGGAGAAACGATTTATAAGTCTTTAATTGATTCTTTAGGAAGGGCCAATGAACTTCTGAAATCAAATGAGTTAATTGTCAGTAAAGAATATGATGTGTTGTGCGACGGTGATGCTTTAAAATGGAGAAAGTTTTGTAATTCGTTAAAATTAAGGCTTTTGGTTAGAGCTTCAAAGAAAATCCCTGCTTATTCAAAAGATCAGCTTACCAACTTTTATAATAATCCCGATTATCCTTTACTTCAAAGTAATCTCGACAATATAGCCTTTGATTACCCGGCTACCTCACCACAAACAAATTATCCATTACATGATGCTTTAAGTGAAAGTTCAAGTGATGGGGGCTATCGGATCAGCAACCGTTTGGTTGAAATAATGACAGCCCTTAATGATCCCCGTTTAGCAGAATACGCAATGCCGAATAAAGATGGCGAAATTCAGGGATTGGCTAATGGAAGCTCGGTCGGTTCCGCCGAACTTGACGATTATTCAAAGCTTAGCCCGCAATACGGCATGAAAGACCGGGCAGGGATTTTTATAACCTATTCCGAAGTGCAGTTTCTATTGGCTGAAGCTGCCGAAAGTGATTTAATTATAGCCGATGAAACCCTTTTATATGAAAAAGCCATTAAGGCAAACTTCGACGATTTAGGATTGACTTCGAGTGATTTTCAAACCTTCATTCAACAATCGAATGTTGCTTATACCGATTACGAACGATTGATCATTCAAAAATGGATTTCACTGTTTGGCAGGGGCATCGAAGCCTGGATTGAATACAAAAGAACGGGAATCCCGGATTTGGATCCGGCCTTATATGCAAATCTGCAAACTATCCCGAGTCGCTTTTTGTACCCCTTGTCCGAGGAACAATCGAACAAAGCAAATTTGATGGATGCCGCAAGTAAACTTACAAATGGCGATGCCTTAGATTCTAAAATTTGGTGGATGAATTAAAATTTAGTACAATGAAAAATAAAAATATCATAATCCTGTTCATTTTATTGTATATGGCTTTTGGAGCTTGTACCGAAAATGAATGGAAGGAAATCGAGAATATTCTACCCGGGTATTCCACAAGTATTGATACCTTGAATAGTACCATTGTTATTACCAAAAACCACGAAGATAATTCAGTGGTATTTGAGGAAATAAGTATTGGTCTTCAATTTGAGATCAACAGCCTGTTGACGGATGTTAAAACAGTCGGAATTAATAAATCAATATATGATGAGAGCAGTAACAGGATTGCTACATCCAGTTTAGTTACCCAAAACAGTGCCGAAGACCCGATGCTTGTTCAACTGACATCGGTTGAAGAATTATTTGCGGGCCTGAACTATGAAAAAGATAGTATCAGATCCGGATATTATTTTGTGTTCAGTCCTTATATTGAAAAAAGCAATGGAGATACGATTGTAACTTCCGAAGGCAATTTCACACTAA
This sequence comes from Bacteroidales bacterium, assembly GCA_028280405.1. Classification (GTDB taxonomy): domain Bacteria; phylum Bacteroidota; class Bacteroidia; order Bacteroidales. The sequence goes on along the minus strand of JANQLW010000010.1, from coordinate 16,920 downwards.
AACCCGAATATTATGATTTTTGTACCCTTCCTACTTTTCCGCAAGGTCTTTGGGAAGCCCATAACAAACAAACCGGCTTCAAGAAATACGTTGAAGTAAAATACTTAGAGGTTATGACAGATGTTTGGTTCTGGGTAATCACCGATTTTGGCATCGACTGGAGCAACTGGAATGACTATTGGTATGGTACGGCTTTTTATTTGGAATGCCCGTTTGCCGAAGATGACAGATTTGTTGTTCGTTTATCGGCCTGGGGAGTCGACTTACCACATATAACCTATGAAATGAAAAATGATGATGGCGTTCTTGAAACAAGGCCATTGCGATTGATGCCATGGAGATACGAAAATGAGGCTAATACGGGCTTTTACGATGCGGAGAACAAGCAGTTTGTATTCCAAAATGTTGGTGTGATTGACACCTGGTGGAATGCCGACAATCATCTGATTGAAGACGTTACGATAACTTATATTGGTGAACAATAATTGTTGATGGTGCAATATATGAGCTGTGTTACACACTTGTTTATTGACATGTTAGTTTTGATGTGAATTATGAAAAATAGTGTACAAATTGCTTTATTTCCCTTAATACTAATTGTATTGCTTTCATGTACGAAAAAAAGTACGCACGAAATATATATAGATTTCACCTTTTTAATGGACGATCCTTATGCTCCGGCACGTGTGACTTTTTATAACTATACCAAAGGTGCAAATACGTATCAATGGGATTTTAAGGATGGTCATACCTCTAACGAAAAAGAACCGGTTCATACCTTTGAACAGGCCGGTAGCTATGATGTTACTCTGACGGCAAAGATCGGATCGGTTCATAAAGAACTAACAAAAACACTTACGGTCCAGGCTAAGTCTGATGAAGTAATTATCGGGAGTCCTCCTTCTTCGCTGGGTTTAGATCCCTTTTATACCAAGTATGTGGATGCGGAAGGAATTCCGGTCATCAGTTCTGAAAAAGTGCCTGATGAGGCCTTGGTAAAAACCCGTTCCATCGTTATCCATATGTTAAAAAATATGGAAGACGTAAAACATAAAATGATCAGTCATAATGCTCGGGTTGGGATTATGAGTGTCGATGAAGTAACAACGGATATTCCCGAACACGCCTTTCTGGCCGATGATCAGAATGTGGATTGGGACAAACGGGCCAGAGGCTTGGGGGGTACGGTTACTGTTCCAATTACGACTTGTGCCGAAGAAAATGTTTTATGTTATGAAGCAGATAAATATGCGAATGAAGATATTTTAATCCACGAATTTGCACATGCCATACACTTGATGGGGATTCAATACCTTGATACAAATTTTAATTCCAAACTAACAACGGCTCTTGAAACTGCTTTGGCAAATGATAAATGGAAACAAACATATGCAGGCACTAACATTAAGGAATATTGGGCCGAGGGTGTACAAAGCTGGTTTAACTGTAATGCTGAAAGTAATCCGGCTGATGGCGTTCACAATTATGTGAATACCAGAAGCGAATTAGAAACGTACGATCCTCTTTTATTTGACCTGATTTCTCAATATTTTGATCAAACAAATCATGAAGAAATTAGCTGTCATCAATAATAATATTTTTTAAAAATCTATGATTGTTTATGAAATGTCCATGATTGCAAAACACCAACAGGAATGACTAAATTCTGCATCATGGACATTCCATGTAACCTTTAAAAGAAAATTATTAACACATGAAACGTATTAAAATACAACTAATAGTACTATTTCTTGCAGTGAAGTTTGCTGGGATGGCACAAGCCGAACTCAATATTGAAGATGTGATCTTTTACCGCAACTTTGCACCCCATAAAGTAGGTTCGTGGATCTCAGCCATTGCCGTTCCGGATACGGATGATACGGAGTACAAATACACATGGTATGTAGCCGGTAGAAACGGAGGTGTTTGGAAAACAATAAATATGGGAACAACTTATTTCCCGGTTTTTGACTCCGTTGGCGTTGGAAGCATCGGTGCTGTTGCAGTATCAAAAAGCCATCCTGAAAAGCTATGGGTGGGAACCGGCGAAGCTTATAACGCGCGGAGTTCTCATAGAGGCAAAGGTGTTTTTTATTCTCCGGATGGAGGTCGAAACTGGGAATCAAAAGGCCTGGAAGATTCACAGCATATCTCAACGCTTCTTATCCATCCTGAAAATCCCGATGTCGTTTATGTAGCTTCAATGGGAAGTTTATTTTCTCCGAATAAAATGAGAGGGGTGTATAAAACCAATGATGGCGGGAAGCATTGGGAAAACATCTTATTTATTGATGAGAATACAGGTGTTATTGATATGATCATGCATCCGAATGATCCGGATGTATTATATGCCGCAACTTATGAAAAATATCGTTACCCCTGGCATTATGAGGCCGGTGGGCAAAACAGCAGGATTTATAAAACAACCGATGGCGGAAAAAACTGGATTAAATTAAGTAAGGGTTTACCGGCCGGAAAATTGGGGCGTATCGGCCTGGCTCTTTGCTACCATCATCCGGAGATTCTATATGCGGTCATTGAAAATTTAAATGTAAAGCCGGGTGTTGAACTGGACGAAAATGTTCAAATGAATCATTTACGCGACCCTTATTATGATCAATTAATCGGTGGTGAGGTATATCGTTCCGATAATTCAGGCCATAGCTGGTACAAAACAAATACCGACGGTTACAATGTTAGTGCAAAAGCCGCCTATTCATTCAATAAAATAATGGTTCATCCCTTTAATCCAGACCGTATCAGTGTTAGTAGTGATTATATGAAGACTTCTCTTGACGGTGGGAAAACCTGGCTTGGACACGGAAAAACAGACAGACAATACTTTATTAATATGTTTGGTGATATCCGCACCATGTGGGTAAATCCAGAGGATGGAGATCATATGATGATTGGTAGCGATGGCGGATTGTACATAAGTTGGGATGGAGGCCGAACGATGTTCCATCATTATCACCTTCCTTTGGGAGAGATATATATGGTTGAATACGATAACCAATACCCCTATAACATTTATATGGGCTTGCAGGATCATGAAGCCTGGAAATCTCCGGTTAATAATTGGTCGGGAAAAGTCGGACCGGAAGATTGGAGCCTTTATGGAATGTGGGATGGCATGTATACCAGTATTGATCATCAAAACAATCGATGGGTTTATATCACGACCCAATTCGGAGGTCACCGACGGGTAGATCAGTTAACCGGAAAACGTTACAGTATTGAACCCAAAGCAGCTCCCAATGAAACTCCTTATCGCTTCCCATGGACTCCCTGCATACAAGTATCCGCGCATAATTCCAATGTATTATACACAGGGAGTCAGTATTTACTGAGATCCGAGGATCAGGGTGAGCATTGGCTGAAAATCAGTGATGATCTTACAAGCAATGATTCTCAAAAAATTGCCGGCAGAGGGCATATGATGTATTGTACCATAACAAGTATTGCAGAGTCGCCCCTTAATGCGGATGTGATTTGGGTTGGAACCGACGATGGAAAAGTACACTTAACAAAAGATCAGGGAAAGACCTGGACGGATATTACGCATAAAATTGACCAAATAGGAGGTAAAAGCGATTATTGGGTTAGCCGAGTAATTGCCTCAATGCACGATGAAGGAACGGCATATGTTTGTAAGAGTGGTTATCGGAATGATGATTTTGACCCCCTGCTTTTTAAAACAACCGATTTTGGCGAGCATTGGAAAAAAATATCCCAAGGAATATCTGAAGCTCCCGTGAATGTTGTATGTGAAGATCCGATCAATCCTAAGCTGCTTTATGCGGGTAATGACGAAGGCGTTTTTGTTTCTTTTAATCAGGGAAAATCCTGGAGAATATTGCGATTGAACATGCCCATCGTTCCGGTTAAAGATTTAAAGATACATCCCAAAGAGCTGGATTTGATCGTAGGAACTTACGGAAGGGGGGTGTATGTTTGTGATATTTCCTTTTTGCACCAGCTTAGTACTGAAATTTTGGATAAAGAAATGCACTTGTTTGATATCGAACAAAAACCGGTACGCAATTATTCCGAAAGGGCTTATTGGGGAAATCACAAATTTATGGGAGATAACCAGTTGTATACCCCGAATGAGCCGAATGGTTTGGTCATTTATTCTTATTTTAAGCATGTACCGGAACAAGTGCCTTTAATTCATATCCTTGATCAAGATAAACGTGTACTCCACACAATTAAGTTACAAAGAAAAAATGGTTTGCAAAAAAATATTTGGGATACCAAAGATTTGGAAGAAGGAAAGTATACCATTCAACTAAAGTGTGGAGAAGAGCATATGGAGAAGAATACCCGTTTAATTCCTGAGCAGCATTGGCCACTAATGAAAATCAATACGGTTAGATAATAAAACTATTAATTATGGCTCAATAGCAACGGCTTTTTAGGGCCGTTGCTATTGAACTGCTTTTGCACTTTGATTTATTTCTATTCTTTAAACTCAAAAATAGAATCATCAATTTTTCCGTTAATTTCATAAGAGACAACCCGGATAGCCATATTTGATTCATCAATAATTTGATTGATGGAAAAAGGAAGCAGTATGCCGTCAACTTCCTTATAATCATTATAGTAGGTATAAAGGGTAGATTCATGTGCACCTCGTTTGTAGTCGCTTTCTACCAATACCTGCAAAAATGTTTTTTTGCTGATATAGGAAATGGAAACATCATCTATCAGTTTACCATTCTTCGTAATTTTTCCTTTGGTAAGCTGTAAATGGTAACAATCCTCTCCCTGAATATTTTCTTCACCCATTAATTCAATTTTATAGCCATACTTTTTTGCAACAATAAAATCAGAAGGAAAATCTTTAGCTCCTTTTTTAGCCCTTAGTGTTGCCTCCTGACTCCTTTTTTCGGGTTTCATGGTTTTAAAATTGGTTTCCCATCGAATCTTTCCGTCAAAGGCAAAATCTACCACAAACTCTCCATCCATCTTTCGAAGCCCCACGAATTTGTTTTTTTTGTTGATGCTTACAATCTCTACAAGCCCTCCGGGAAAATTAAGTTTGGCTTTCATTTTAATGGATTCGATCTTATTCCAGGCTTTTTCACCACCTGTTTTTTCAATATGTTTCTGAACAATCTCTTCTGCCGTTTGCGCATTGGCAAAAAAAATCATTAGTATACATGTAAATAATAATGTAATTTTTTTCATCTGTTTAATTTTTTTATTTGATTTTTAGTCAGGGCGTGAATTGTTAATTGATTAAATTCATACATTTTATCTTTTGAAGAATTTTGCAAGTAAATTCACACCCTGACTTTGGAACCCTCAGGATTCGCCATTTTATTTTTTTCGCCTTTTCAACCAGATCATTAAATAAGTAACCACAATCCCCAATGGAATGAGCCATACAAAAACGACATTCCAGAATTTTAAAGACGCTTTAGTAATATAAAGCTGAGTATCCGTTGAGTCCGGCCTGCGGGTATCTACAGGAGATTGCCCGTGTGACAACCACTCAAACACACCCGTAAAAAATGTGAAATTCGCAGCCCGGAATCCTACACGCCTTTTAGAAATCTCCCCATTGCTAAAACAGTCGGCATCCCCGAGGATCACGATCCGTTGTTCTTTGCCTGACATTTTCCGGCTCAGTGCAACAGCCATTTCATAGGATTTTTCAATTTCCCCGATCCTGGTGTTTAACTCCACTTTTTCATCAACAAAGTCGGTTGTTTCCATTTCATTCCAGCAGCCTTTCCATTTGGTCTGCAACAATGGGACTGCCTTAAAACCTTTTGAGTTTGCTCCGGAATAATCAAGCGCAAGTCCTTCGGGCATAGTCACTTTATGACCTCTTCTGCGGATTTCGCCAAACACATAGGAGGTTTTTTCGGGGACCTCCGGTGCCAGGTCATTAAGAATCAGTGTCGGGATAAAGTTCTCACTTTGCTCAACCATAATCCCATCCACAAAACGCACTCCAAAGCGTTCAACCAATGAGCTCATTATTTCTCTTCGTTTGGGTTCCGCGGCAATCAATAAATTTCCGCCATTGTTGATATAATTTTTTAAGCTTTTTTCTTCGATTTCAGACAATGACACTTTTATATCCGAGATAACCAATATATTAATATCTTTAGCAATCTCTCCTTTGCTCAAATCCACTACCTCCAAATCAAAACCTTGGTTGATCAATGCATTCCTGAATGTTTTTAAGTAAGCCGACGAGCTATAATCCCGGTCCCCTGCTTTAAGAATGCTGCGTTCCCCATGCCCTGTTAAAAAGCCAACCTTGGGACATTTAACAATCAAGCGTTTTAGAGCCGCTGAGATTTCCGTCTCAGAAGGGTATCTCATCAGATCGTTAAAAATCCTGAGAAAAGTCTTTTCCCCACTTTCCCGTTCAATAAGGCTCACAAAACGATTGTCCTCACCCGAAAGGTCAATGATCTTTCTAATTTGTTCAGGCCGTAAGAATTTATCAAAATTTACATTGTATGCATCGGCTTGTTTTTTGGCCAGTTCCTCATCGTTCAGATTAGGGTTTTTCCTATAGAGGTGCTCATTATTGGACTTGTCCCAATAATATACATAGTTTAGCTTTATTTCAGGCTTAAAACGGGTATATTGTTCATAACGACTCATATCGTAACTGATCCTCGTGGGCATGCCCATATAAAAAGAATGGTCAAGCAGGTTCACATAGGTGGTAATTGTTAAACCTCCCTCAAGTTGTTTAATAATCTTCTGGCTATTGAGGGTTAGGGTACGGTGTTTGGTCGCCGTAGCATCGGCATACATTTTTAAAACGGGCCTTGAAGAAAGATAACCCACGATCAAGCCGATCAGCACTACCAGAGCATATCTTCCTGCAATCACACCCTTGTTTTTGATCTTACCGGATTGTAGTTTTACAATGGTAAATCCTAAAAACATGGCTATCACGATCAAAAAATACAATACATCCTCAGTGGAGATCAGGCCACCTACCATTTCATCGGCTCGCCCTGAAATGGAGAGCCAATAGGTAATTTCCCGGACAAAATTAATGCCCTGACCGACGTCACCGACATAGTTCAATACGGCGAGTGAAGCCAGTGTGCCCAGGGCCGCCACCACCTGGTAAGAGGTCAGTGAGGACATAAACAAACCAATGGCCGAATAAGCACATAGTAAAAGGTACATGCCCAGCAGCCCGGATAATAAATAAGGAACATCTAGGTCTTTGACCCCAAACCGGCTAAAAACAATAGTAAGTATAAGGATACCAATCAGGAACAAACCGTAAAGCATCATGGATAGGTATTTCCCAAAGACGATCTGACGGGAAGATACCGGGGAAGAGAATAGCAATTTGATCGAACCGCTACTAATCTCTCTGCTCAATAAGCCCATGGTCAATAAGGGAATATATAGGTAAAGGTACTCTTGTACCTCGGGGAAAAGTGCCCTCCGTGAAGGATCCGTATATAAGAAGGATGTAAAACTATTTATAGGATAATTCATCAACTGTAGGCGGAGGCATCTTTCCAATAATTCGATGAACATCATATTGGACTGTATGGTAAAAATGGCCAGAATCAGCCAGGCAATGGGCGAATAGAATAAAGTCTTGAGTTCGGTCCGGGCGATATTTATAATTGTTTTCATGCTCATTTACGTTATTTAGTTTATAAATTCTTTCTTGGATAATTCGGCAAAGACCTTGTCCAGTGGAACTTTTTCCGTATTGATCTCACTCAGGCGCCACTTATTTTTCACACTGGTTTCAATGATATTTTCAGTGACATTTTTAACCTCATTAAAACGGAAACGGAACTCTTCGTCGGAAGCCAGTGGTTCAACCGAAACCACCCCTTCTATTTTTTCCAGTTCTGCGATAGCCGGAGGGTTTTTCATGGAAGCCCAAATCGCTTTAGTTTCAATGATGTTGTGAAATTCTTTGGTGGTTCCTTCAAAGACCATGATCCCGTTCTCAATCATTTTAATGTAATCACAAATGGCTTCTACTTCCGAGAGGATATGGGTAGATACCAAAACTGCACGGTTCTTTGCAATATTTTTGATCAGGTTCCTCACTTCTACGATCTGATTCGGGTCAAGCCCGTTTGTCGGCTCATCGAGTACCACGAATTGGGGATCGTGTACAATGGCCTGTGCAATGCCTACCCGTTGCTGGTACCCACCACTTAAGTTCCTTAAAAGCCTTTCACTAAAATGCATGATCCCACATTTGATCTTAGCTTTTTCAATGGCTGCCGGAATATGATCCTTTTCCATTAAACGTAAACGGGCGCAGTGTACCAGGTATTCATCTACGGTCAGATCGGGATGCAAAGGGGCTTTTTGCGGTAAAAACCCGATATGCTTTTTGGCCTCCAAAGGCTCTTTACGAAGATCAATCCCATTGATATAGATATCCCCTTTGGTTTGATCCAAGGTTCCGCACATATTGTTCATCAGTGTTGATTTTCCGGCGCCATTGGAGCCTAACAGTCCGATCACTCCGTTTTCTTTTATCTCCAGACTCACATCTTTTACCGCCCATTGGGAGGTATAACGATGAGAAAGGTTTTCTACTTTTACTTTTGTTTGTTCCATTGTTCTATTGTTCTATTGTTCTATTGTTTGATTGCTTGCCTGCCGTCTAGGTTTTCTGAAAATGATAGCTATCACGTCATCTTGTCGTCCATTATATTGGCTGTCATGCTGAACTCGTTTCAGCATCTCATCAGTTGGCTTAGATGCTGAAACAAGTTCAGCATGACGTACTGGCTATTGTTTCTCATTCTTTCTTGTCCAACCCCAGATATTGACGGATCAACGGTTCAAGCTTGCGGCCACGCGCTTGCTTATTTACGATCTTGCCGTTTCTATCCAGTAACCATACCGTGGGTAAGGAAGTAATGCCATACAGATGCCTGTAACTATCGGATGTAAAACCGCTGCCTTCAAAACGTTGTGGCCAGCTCATTTTATTTCTCCGAAGAAGTTCTTTAACATGCATACGTGATCGTTCATCATCAAAACAAATTCCAACGATCTCAAAGCCCTGTTCATGGTATTTTTCATAGGCCTCTTTCAAGTAGCGGATTTCTGCCAAGCAAGGCTTGCACCAGCTAGCCCAAAAATCAACCAGTACTACTTTACCACGCAGTTCGGTCAGGCTTATCTTACGCCCGTCCATGGCTGTGAATTCCATTTCCAATGCTTTGTTTCCGGCAACAGCTTCCAATACTCTCATTTGATCACTCGCTGTTTTACGCAATGCTTTCATCCCGGCTTCATTGGCCAAATTTCCATGATCATCAATCTGCCCTTTATACAGATGTTTCCAAAAGCTTTCTGTATATTCCGGGGCATAGGATTTTAGCCTTGACAAGATTGTTTTGGCCCGCTCAGCCAGTATGGGCAGTGATGCATATTTTTTAATGTGCTCATCAAAACGTAGTTGAAGGCCTTGCCAGTAATAAGTACTTACCATTTGCCAATAATCACTTTTCTGCTTTCTTTTTTTGGGTAAGAACCCATGGTAGATAGTGGCTTGTTGAAAGTCACGGTATAAAAGTGAAAATGCAGCATCTTCCTTTTGTTCGACAGCAGCCTGTGAATTTAGTACTTCGGCTACCATTTCATTTCCTTTTTCAAGCCATTGTTGCCTGGCCTTATGGTCTATGGGAAGTTTACGCATCATTTGATAAAACTCACCCGAAGGAAGGCTGTCTAAGAATTGTTGTTGCTCACTCGGGATTTCTCCAATAAAATAAGGATTGGCATAGATAAAGATCGCACGGGCATGATGGCGACGGGCATCCTGTGGGTAGTTATCCCAAAAAGCTTTGGCCAGTTTAATTTTTTTCTTCTGGTAATTGTACTCAAACTGCTTACGGGCCAAATTGGAGGTTTCTTTGGAATTATACTTGTGACGTTCCGCTTGCGATTTGAACATGGGCAGTGCTTGTTGAAGGGCTATCCAGTCTGCATCGGCTGCTGTTTTCAAGGTATCTCTAGTTGATTGTGCATGCAAAGCCGGGCAACATATTAGGGTGATTCCCATAATAAACAGCGTGATCGCTTTGCTAAGTTTTATTTGTAAAGTGTTTGTTGTCATTTGTATTTAATTTTGCGAAAAGGGAAGCCATCCTCAAACTTATAATCTAAGACAATGAATTCAAGTTTAGTAAGGATTTACTAGTCAGAGGATGGCTTCCCTTAAGTGTTACCCCCTCTGTCATGCAAATGACATGACAGAGAGGATAGGAATGGAAAATTTATTTTTCTATTAATACCCGGGGTTCTGGGTCATGTTTTTATTATTTAAAATTTCTCCAAGTGGAATTGGCCATAAGGCATCCGTATCTTCCCAGCCGGGTTTTAGAGGGTCCGGGCCTCCGCCTAAGACCGTACTTATCCTTCCGGTGCGTTTGAGGTCGAACCAACGATGACCCACTTCTGCGAAAAATTCAAAACGGCGTTCTTCTTCAATAGCCATCAATATCGAAGCCTGGTCATCGGCGGTGGTATTCGCCAGGCCGGCCCTGTCCCGTATCATATTCAGGTCGGCTTTGGCACCATCGATTTCGCCCTGTTGTGCACGGGCTTCAGCCCGGATCAGGTATTGCTCTCCCATCCTGAGAAGTGTAAGGAATTCAGGGGGAGGGCCTGAGAGAGTTCTGCCTATTTTGTACTTATAAGGGAAGTAATAAGTTTGTCCTCCTGAGTTTACAGAACCAACCCAGTCAACGGATCGTTTGTCATCATTCTCAAAGGCATCTACCAGTTCTTCCCGTAATGACATGGTTCTTGGTGCACGGGTTAAAATAAAGGTAGGTCCCTCATAACTTGCATAGCCTTTATAGCCATTCTCCAGTTGCCAAATAGGTTCCTTGCTATAAACTCCGAATACATCATTTAAGTCTTCCTCCAGTTCATAGGAGTCATCATTGATCAGGGCTGTCGCTTCTGCTTCGGCATTGCTCCAGTCTTCCATATATAGATATACTTTTGCCAGATGAGCTGTTGCCGCACCCTTATTGACTCTGGTCCTAAACGGATCCGTCACATAGGCTTCGGGAAGTAGGTTTTGGGCCTCTTTGAAGTCCGCAATAATTTGTGTATATATTTCGGATACCGGTGTACGGGGGAGGAGTCTATTGACCTGGTAATCAGTTTCCAATACCAGGGGTACATCCCCCCATAAATTCACTAACAGAAAATAGGCAAAGGCCCTTAAAAAACGGGCTTCACCTTCTAGCTGTAGTGACAACTCTTTTGTCACACTTTCCGAAGCTTCTAGCCCTTCAATGACCCTGTTGGTTGAATAAATAAGCCTGTATAATCCATACCAAACTCTATTACTATAAGAATTTTCTTCACTAATATTATTGTCAAAGAAGTCTATATAACTATCACTAGAACTATAATTTAAAAATTCATCGGCTCCCATTCCACTTATTACAGTCATACTTGAAGACCCACTAAGCCATGTGAAAGAGTCGTTCATTTTTGAATACATACCGACTACAGCCGCCTGAGCATTGGCATCGCTTACAAAAACGGTTTCACCTACCAGGGAAGTATCCGGTGGATCGATCTTTACAAAATCTTCGCAGGAAGACATGAACAAGAGCGCGCACACAATAAAGCCTGTATTCAACAACTTTTTCAATGGCTTTTGAGAAGAGAATGCCTGCATCTGTTTTTTTAAACAAATGGTTTTAACTATATGGTTTCTATATTTTTTCATCATATATCATTTTAATATTTATAAGGTTATATTCATGCCAAACGTAATGGTCCGTAAAGGGGGCAGGTTATATCCTGTTTCAGGGTCCCAGCCTTTATAGCCGGTAATGACAAAGAGGTTTTGAGCCTGCATATACAGTCTTAAACTTTTTAACTTAAATTTTTCCAACACAGAAGAAGGAAACTGGTAAGCTAGAGACAGATTTTGCAAGCGAATAAAAGAAGCATCCGTTAGTGTCTGATCACTATAGCGGTAGAAGCTTCTATACGCACTGTATGCCGCCCCCGTTTGTGTAAAACGAGGCACATCCGTAATATCACCGGGCTGTTGCCAGCGATTTTCCAGTACAATCACCGGTTGATTAGCAAAAGTTCCAGGAGCACCAAAATAGTTCGTATGATTAAGCCCGGTCTGTTTTACGAAATGGAAGGTAAAATCCAGAGTAAAGCCTTTATAATGAATGGTGTTTGTGAGTCCGCCATAGAACTTTTTTTGATAATCAAAAGCTTCCCTGTCATTAGTGGAGTTAATCCTTCCATCCTCATTGAGATCTTTAAAGGTTGCAATTCCGGTTTCAGGATCTACGCCGTCAAATAGATATAGTTTTCTAACAAAAAGGGATTTGCCCACCACATAACGATTGGCATAATTGGTTTTTTCAATACCATCAAAAGTAACCAACTTATTATCCGGAACAGTAATGTTAAAGTTTGTGCTCCATTCAAAATCCTTCGTTTTAATATTTACAGTTGAGCATTCTATCTCCAGGCCTGTATTGCGTACCAGGGCGGGTAAATTGGATTGGATTCTGTTGAAACCTGTAATCCAGGGTAAAGGATCTCCTACCAATTGGTTAGAAGATTCGTGCCGGTAATAACTGATGGACGGGTTCACACGGTCATTGAAAAGGCCAAAATCCATGCCAACTTCAAATTTTTTGGTTTCTTCCCAGGCAAAGTCTTCATTAAAAAGATTGTTGGGGCTTACACCCAGTGTATTATCGTAAAGATAACGTACAGGTCTCCATAACTCCACGTATTCATAATCTCCGATGGCATCACTGCCCGTGCTTCCATAACTTACGCGTAACTTCCCATAGTTCAGGAAAGAAAAGTTATCTTTAATAAAGTTTTCTTTAGAAAAAATCCAGGCTCCCCCAATAGCCATAAAATTGGCAAACTTTTTACCCGGCCCAAAACGGCTGGATCCATCCCTTCTTCCTGTAAAATTCAGGATATAAGTATCCTTCAGGTTATAATTCAGTCTTCCGAAAACAGAACTGAAACGGTATTGCGAATTGCCGAAAGAAATATCAGTGGCGCCGGCAGCTTCGGGATTATTCAGCAGTTCATCACTGGTATATTCGGTTGCATAGATGCCCTGGCTTTCGGTTTTGCTTTCCTGGAAGGTAAAACCTACCAAAGCCGTAAAAACGCCTTTCCCTAATTGACGGATATATTCGGCCTGCGGTTCGATGTTCCAGGTTGTACTAAACTGATCTTCAAAATTAGCTATAGGTTTAGCAACCCAAGATGAAAAAGGATTAAAAGCGGCATAAAGTGTTTTAGCAATCCTATCTGTTCTAACATCGGTAACCCCAACAGTTGTTTTAAGGGTCAGACCTTTAAACAATTCGTAACTGACCCCCAGGTTGGCTACCAAATTACGGGCCTTGCTGTCCGAAGGCCTAAAAATTCCAGAAAGCGGATTAGTCCAGGTTCCTTCTTCCCAATTCAGGCTACCATCTTCATTGTATAATGCCGGAGCATTGGGAGCCAGGGTGAGTGTATACCTCGAAAGCTGGAACGAGTTTAGTTTAAGCTTATTTAAGGTATACACCCCCGACAAATAAATGTTAAATTTTTCATTTTCAGAACGATGATTGATTTTGAAATTTGTTGAAAACTTCTGATCATAAAAATCCTTAGAAAAAAGGGTAGTCTCTTTGCGATAATTGGTACTGACTAAAAAATTAGTCTTTCCGGTCCCCCCTGAAACCGTAGCATGTAAGTTGTACATTTTTTTTGAACCTGAAAGAAACTCATCCTGCCAGTCTGTTTCCCTTGTTTGATCCCAGGTACCGTTTACATCATAGTCGCTGGTACTGGGCTCCCTGCCATCATTTTCAAAGGCTTCCTCACGCATGGCCAGGTATTGCTCTAGGTTTAACATCTCAAGTTTATTTGTTAAGCTGCCAAAACCGGTATGAGCATTTACAGCTACTTTTGTTTTTCCGGCCCTTGCTTTTTTAGTCCTAATTAATATCACTCCATTGGCTCCCCGGGAACCATAAATGGCCGTAGCATCGGCATCTTTCAGAACCTCAATGCCTTCGATGTCATTGGGATTAATATAATTCAGCGGATGTGTATATCCGGCAATTAATCCTCCGTATGCCAGTGATTCGGTGGGATAAGGTACTCCATCTATTAGGATTAAAGGGTCATTCCCATCACTACGAAGGCTATTTAGCCCGCGTATTTGAATCCTGAATGGACTTCCGATTACTCCTGAGGAGGAGATAATATCAACCCCGGTCATTCTTCCCTGCATGGCTAATAAAGGGTTGGATACCGGTTGCTGTTCTATGGCTTCCGCTTTTAGTTGTGCAATATTACTGGTAGCCGTTTTTTTCTTCATTTTATAGTAACCAGCATTAATAGTTACTTCACCCAGTTCGGTAGCAGCCTGTTTAAGTGTAACATTGATGGAAGTTTTATTGCCTACTAAAACTTCCTGTTTGGCAAAACCGACATAAGAAAATACCAATATTGTTTTTGAATCAGGAACTGTAATAGAGTATTCTCCATCAGCATTGGTGGTTATCCCCTTAAATGTTCCCTTGATCATTACGGTAGCACTCGGTAAGGGCTTACCTTCTGAGTCGGTGACTTTACCTGTAATGGTAAGTTCTTCCAGCAATTTTACCACAACGGTTTTGTCAACGATGGAATAGGTAAGCGGCTGGTTGGCAAAACATTGGGCAAGTACCTCCTCCAATGTGGCATTGCTTACTTCAATACTTACCTTACCGGCTTGCCGGAGCACTTTATTTTCGTACCAGAAAAGATAATCGCTCTGTTTTTTTATTTCCTTAAATACTTTTTCCAGCAGCACGTTTTTTTCACTCAGCGTGATTTTTTGTGAGTACACTGTGGCGCTCACCTGCAGGCAGGTACCTAATAACAATATAGCGGTCAGTTTCATCACACATATTATTTTAGTAAGTACGTTACGTTTTCGCGTATTTTGTTTTTTCATACTTTTGTTGTGTTTGGGTTAAACATTAAGTTAGATTGTCGTTGTTACATATTGTATAATCGATTTATTGGATAACCTGAATTTATAGGCCGGAAGTGTTACGAGCGCTTCCGGTTTTTTTGTGGGTTGATCCTTTTTATCTTTTGGTGTTTTTTTAGTTTCCTCCTTTCTTTAAAAGTTCATGATGATTGCTAGTTGGTGGTTACTGGTTTGGAACTAGCAACCAGTAACCAGCAACAGTTCTATTTCATTACAATAATTTTCTTTCCTACCTTGTCAGTAGATTCTTCTTGCCCTTGGGCAGACTTATTTTCAATTCTAAATCTGATATCACTCAGCTCCAGTATTTTCAATACTTCCGATAAGTTGGTGTTCCGGGATATTTCACCGGTAAAGATCCTTTCACGAATATTTTTTTCATATACTACCTCTACATCATACCAACGGGCAATCTGCCGCATAATACTTTGAATGTCGGCATCTTTGCAGGAGATCAAGCCGTTTTTCCAGGCAATTGTTTCATTCATTTCCACCTTTTCTACCTTTAGTTTGTTCTTTTCGTCCAAAGAAGCCTGTTCTCCCGGAGTGAGCAATGATCCCTGGCCGGTGATCAGTGACGACATCCGGACACTGCCTTCGAGTAAAGTTGTTTTTATGGAGCTTTCGTCATCATATGCATTGATGTTAAAGTGGGTTCCTAATACTTTAACCTCAGCCTTGTTGTTGATTTTTACGATAAAGGGCATCTCAGTATTTTTCGCGACTTCGAAATAAGCTTCCCCCTTTATTTCCACCCTACGTTCCTTTTTCATAAAAGCAGTGGGAAAGGTGATGGATGAGGCCGCATTGAGCCAGACCTTTGTGCCATCGGGCAGGGTTAATTGATGTTGGCCTCCACGAGGCGTTGTCAGCGTATTGATTTGATGCAGGGGTTCCTCCTTGTAAAGGAGGTTAGGGAGATTTGTCTGAATTTGCTGACTTCCCAACATAGAAACAGAATCCCTATATACCAATTTCCCATTATCCAATTTTATAATTTTTGTACTACCTTGTTGAGCAATGTTCCCTCTTTGAACACTATCCAATACAATGCTGGAGCCATCAGCGAGGGTAAGAATGGCTTTATTGCCTCCGGGGGGAACATCGTATTTATATCTTTCCTTCCGATCCCGATCGCTATCGGGATTAAGTTGTGCAGACTGGTTGAACTCTATTTTGGAAAAGGAATCTAAAAAGAAATATAAACCGGTAGCGAATAACAATAAAACAGCTGCGGCAGCAGCCCAGTTTCGATATGAAATCCGCTTACGGGGAAGTGTTTTTGTTTTGGGTGCATCAGCTAATATACTGCGAATGATATCTTGTGCTTTTTCAGCGGGAAGGCCGGCACCTTCAACAGTTTTTTTCTGTAAACTGTTTAATATATGCTGATCCATAAATTGTGTATAGTGGCCTTTCCGGATCATAGAAAACAACAATTCTTCTTCTTCGACCGAAGCCTCGTCATGCATATACTTCTCAAGTAGTTTTATAAAATGTTCTTTTTCGTGTGACATGGATACAAGATCGTTTGTTTTCTTTATAGACAATTGAGGAGAGGGGGGCGGAGTACAAGGAATTTGAAAATTTGGAAATTAGTTAATTTGAAAATGGATTGAGCAGGCTGAAGGGCAGGATTCAAACCGAATATTTCAATTAGCCAAATCCCCGACTTAATATCTTATTATTAAATTAACTAAAGGGATAATTAACCATAGCCGTCAAGTTAAGAGACTATACAAACATATTTTATCCCCCAAAAGACTTTCCCCATAATAGTTTAGAGCGTGTCAAAAAAGTAATAAAACCTTAGCGGAAATTCTCTCAGAGAAGCAGAGAATTACAGAAACATAGACAAAAACAAGAATCGTCTGTGAAAATCTGTGTAG
>JANQLW010000085.1 GCA_028280405.1 Bacteroidales bacterium | reverse complement strand
TAGCGAAGTGGCCCTTCGGCAAGCTCAGGGACCCGGTCATTGAGCGAAGCGCAGCGGAGTCGAAATGCCCTTCGCTCAGGATGACAAGCCTAAAAGATTTAGGGCAGCAGATAAAAAGAAGATTATGGCATTTAAAGCAGATAACCAGACGATAAACGATCTGAAGATGATCGGAGGCAGTAAAGGCAACGATGTATTCAGCCTTTACAACCGTACCAAGACCCGTGGCGGAGCCAAACTACTCAAGGATGTATTCCTTTATCCCCGTTCCAGAAAAGAAGAGATCACCGGCAGGGTGAATATTATTAAGTTTTTTAAGGAAAAACAAATAGAGTTCCCCTTTCAAAGCAGTGTATTTGATGTGGTAGAAGAATACCTGGGCAATACGGATGAGCGTACCCGCTTATCGGTTCACCAGGATAATTTAAAGCGAAAGTTTGATTCAGTGATAGGCTCAGATACTGATTATAAACAGGTGCATAAAGGGGTTGTCAATACGCTACAGTTTTTTATTGACCTGAAAGGCTTCATGTTGAAGCTGGATACTGAAAGTACCACCAAAGAGTTTAATAAGACCGTAGAGTCCATAGATGAGACCTTATCAAAACCAGCATTTTCATTTTTGGACGGATTAACAAAAGCAGGCAAACCGGGTTTTGCAAAAACAGCCGAGTACGATCAATTATTCCGTTTTACAGAATCCCGAAAGGATATCCTGAAGCTATTGTACTATGTTTACGATATTGATGTATACATCGCTGTAGCGGAAGTGGCTAATATATATAACTTCACCTTTGCCGAGATTGTAGAGGATGAATCAAACCTATTGGAAATGAAAGGGGTTTATCATCCGTTGGTTCCCAATGCAATTGCGAATGATATTACCATTACAGAGCAGAATAATATGGTATTTCTAACCGGGGCAAACATGGCGGGAAAATCGACTTTTATGAAAACTTTTAGCATAGCGATCTATTTGTGTCATATGGGTTTTCCAGTTCCTGCAGAAAAGATACGGTTCAGTATTCAAAACGGTATGTTTACAACCATCAATCTTGCAGATAATTTGAACCTTGGCTTCAGTCATTTTTATGCAGAAGTCTCCCGGGTAAAAAAAGTAGCCGAGAGTTTAAAAAATAATGATCGAATGATCGTGGTTTTTGATGAACTCTTCAGAGGAACTAATGTAAAGGATGCCTATGATGCTACGATAGCAGTGATGGATGCTTTTGCGGGTAAACGCAAATGTACCTTTGTGATCTCCACCCATATCATAGAAGCAGGCGAGGAGTTAAAAAAGCTAAGAGACAACATTATGTTTGTTTACCTTCCTACGGTCATGAATGGTAAAATACCTGAATATACCTACCAGCTGGAGGAAGGAATCACGGAAGATCGTCACGGGATGATCATTATAAATAATGAAAAGATACTGGACATTTTAAAAAACTAAAGAGATGGGATTTGTAACAGATAAACAAACACTGGATGATCTGAACATACTGGGAAGATATAAGAACAACTCTATATTCAGTTTATTTAACCATACCATAACAGGAGGCGGGGGAAGATTACTTGAAAAAATGTTCCATGAGCCTTTGGATGATATAGAAACAATCAACAAACGAACCGAGGTATTATCTTTTTTTGAGCGCATACAGATCAAACTTCCTTTTGATGAAAAGCAGTTTGATATAGTAGAGAACTATATCCGTAACCCTGAATCCAAGAACCGCATCGCAGCAGGATTTAATATCTGCAGGGCTAAGATGATGAACTTCATTGCTAATGAGAAGGAGTATTTGGTATTAAAGGAAGGATTATTAACGACGATCAATTTGATGGACAATTTAAAGGATCTACTACAAAAGATCGTAAAAGAATCTGAAGGTAATGCTTATCATGAGAAGGCGAAAAGAATGTATGATATTTTAAATGATAAGCGTTTTGATTTGGCTTATGAATGTAATGGAGAGTTTCCTTTTTTGTTCCGAAATGTTTTTAAGCTGGATTATATATTAAGGGGGCTGTTAAATGATAAGCTGGAGGAACTTCTAAAATCGATTTACGAGTTGGATGTTTACATAGCGGTATCTGACGTTTCAAGGGAAAGAAGTTTTAGCTATGCTAAAGCACTTCCACAACAAGAGAAACTAATAGATATGCAAGGTGTTTACCATCCCTGTATTCCTAGGGCGATAGCAAATGATATCAAGATAGATAGCAAGCAAAAGAATGTATTTTTCTTAACAGGAGCCAATATGGCCGGAAAATCGACCTTTATGAAGAGTTTTTCGATAGCCATCTACCTTGCCCATATGGGTTTTCCGGTAGCAGCTAAAGAAATGAAGTTTTCTTTACATGATGGTATTTATACTTCGATTAATGTGCCTGATAACCTGGCAATGGGTTATAGTCATTTTTATGCGGAGGTATTAAGGGTAAAACATGTCGCAGAAGAGGTTGCCTCAAACAAGCAACTAGTGATCATTTTTGATGAGCTGTTTAAAGGCACTAATGTAAAGGATGCTTATGATGGAACGGTATCCATCGTAGATGCTTTTTCGAAAAGGAACGGATCGTTTATTATCTCGACGCATATCATGGAAGCGGGTCAGACTTTAAGAAAGTCGAATGAGAGGTTATTCTTTAAATACCTTCCGACAGTGATGAAAGGAACGGTTCCTACGTATCCTTACAAACTGGAGGATGGAATTACGGATGACCGTCATGGAATGATCATAATCAAGAATGAGAAGATCCTTGATATTATAAAGTCGGAAAACAAGGAAAAAATAAAAGTATAAAATAAGATGAAAAATAAAACAAAGATTAATCAAATGAAATTAAGTGGGCTATTAATAGTTCTGGTTATTTTATTAGGCTCAATTAATAGCAATGCCCAAGAGATTACCTTAGGGGTGGGTGATCCGGCTCCACCGATCAAGGCGGCTAAATGGCTGAAGAGTAAGCCAATGACAGAACTGGAAAAAGGCAAGGTTCATTTAGTTGAGTTCGGTGCTACTTGGTGCGGTGGCTGTCATAGAATGGTTCCATTCTTAACAAACCTATCCAGGAAATACCGTGGAAAAGTGAATGTGATCAGTGTATTTGTGATGGGATTTACAAGAGGTCCGTCTATAGATGAACAAGAAAAAAATCATTTTAAGAGTGTTGAAAAATATGTATCTGAAAGGTCCAACCGCATGAAATATGCTATAGCAGTTGATAATGCAAAGCAAACGATAAAAAAGGCATGGCAAAATGCATCCGGAGAGAGAGGATTGCCGAAACTATTTTTGGTTGACAAGTCGGGCCGTATTGTTTATATCGGGAGTGCTTCAGAAGAGTTTATGAGTTTACTGGAAGATGTAGTCAATGACAAGCACTCCTTGGAGAAACTAATAAAAGAGGCCCGTAAGAAAGAAGCCGGCATTACCAGCTAGAATAGTAATTAATTGAAAATATATCAACTAATTTTTTGAAAAAACAGAAAGATGAAAAAAATTACAATCATATTATTGTTAAGCCTTATTACAGGGATACTAAGTGCTCAAACACCGGAGGAAATAATTCAAAAACACATTGAGAAAATAGGAGGAATTGAAAATTGGAATAAAGTTGAATCTATAAAAATGTATGGAAAACTTAGTAATACGGATGGACTGACTAATATAGAAACATTCACAACAAAAGATTTTTCATATGGAACCAGGGAAATAGCAGGAAAACATGAGATTGAGTTTGGTTTTGACGGAACAAATTACTGGAAGAGAAGTTCCGAAGGGAAACTAAAAAAATCTAATAAAGAAAGAGCTGCCAGGGCTAAGAAAAGTAATCAGGACTTTAAATCTTACCTGATTAATTATAAAGAAAAAGGATATAAAATAGAGTTGCTTGAAGAAGATAATATTCAGGGTGAAGAATGTTATGTTCTGGAAATAAACCGTGGTAAAAAGCCAAAGCATGGGGAGATGGTAGATGATATCATCATTATATATATAAGCAAGGAAACTTACATGATTGTTGCAGTAGAATTGGAATACATCCGTGGCTCATTTGATGCAATAATGTATGGTTATTATAGTGATTACAAGGATATTGATGGGGTAAAACTAGCTTTTAAATCAACCTATATTATAAATGAATATACCTATAAAATACTGGCTGATAAATATGAGTTAAATGCTAAAGTTGATAAATCTTCAATTAAGTTTGAAGAATAACAATAAAGTTGCCTGCATTATTATTTAACTGCAAAACAAAAAGGGGTTGTCCAAAAAGCTACTTTATCCGTCATCCTGAACTTGTTTCAGGATCTAAATCAATGGCTATTAGATCCTGAAACAAGTTCAGGATGACGGATATTCATATTTTAGAGCCTTTGAGTTATAATGTATTCTAGTCTAAAGCATGCACAACTAAACCACTTCTTAATTTAGGTTCAAACCAGGTCGTTTTTGGAGGCATGATATTTCCTGAATCCGCAATATCAATAAGTTGTTTCATTGAAACCGGGTAAAGTGCAAATGCAACTTCCATTTCACCGCTGTCAACACGCTTGCTTAATTCTCCTAAGCCTCTGATACCACCTACAAAGTCGATGCGCTTGGATCTTCTTAAATCCTGAATGTCAAGAATCGGTTCAAGAATTTGATTCGTTAAGATCGTAACATCTAAAACGCCAATTGGATCATTGTCGTCATAAGTACCTTCTTTAGCAGTTAATTTATACCATTTTCCATCAAGATACATTGAGAATTCATGTAATGAAGCCGGTTTATAAATTTCAGTTCCTTTTTCTTCAACTACAAATCCATTGTCTAATTTAGCAAGGAATTCCTCTTTAGAATGTCCGTTAAGGTCTTTTACTACACGATTGTAATCAATAATGGTTAGTTGGTTGTCCGGGAAATGTACTGCTAAGAAATAATTATATTCTTCATCACCTTTATGGTCCGGGTTATTTTTCTTGCACTCGTTCCCAACTAAAGCTGCAGCAGCAGTTCTATGGTGACCATCAGCTACGTAAGTAGAAGGCATTTCAGCAAATAATTCAATAATTCTGTCAATTTTTGCTTTATCACGAATTACCCAAAAATGATGACCGAAACCATCTTCTGCAGTAAAGTCATATTCAGGATCAGCTTTAACTACTTCTGCAACAATATCATCGATTTCCTGAACAGCTGGATAAGAAAAGAATACAGGCTCGTAGTTCATTCTTGAAGTACGAACATGGTTCATTCTGTCTTCCTCTTTATCCGGACGGGTTAACTCATGCTTTTTTATTACATTATTCATATAATCTTTAACACCTGCACAGCCAACGATACCGTATTGAGTCTTTCCGTTCATTGTTTGAGCATAGATATATAAATAATCCTCATCATCTTGTACTAAAACTTTTTCATTAATTAATTTGAAGAAGTTCTCTTTACCTTTTGCATAAACTTCAGGACCATATTGATCAGTGTCATCCGGAAGGTCCATTTCCGGTTTAATTACATGTAAATAAGATAAATCATTATCTCCAGCCTCAACTCTTGCTTCTGCCTTATTCAACACATCGTATGGACGTGAAGCAATTAAATGAGCTTTATCTGCTACAGGACGAATCCCTTTAAATGCTTTTAATATTGCCATTTTATTTTAGATATTTTTATAGATTAAGTTTTATATGAATTCTTTTCAAATTTTTCAGTGTAATCGTCTTCCTCATCTTCCTTTGTCATTGTTCGTTGAAGCGAAGATATTAATGCGCCGATCATCTTAGTCATTTCCATTAAATGATTCCTGGATGTTACATTGGCTTCTTCATCAATAAGCCCAACATTTAACAAGGTTGAAGTAAAAACCAAACATTCTCTAACCGCACTTTTTGCAATCTTTAGATGGTAAATAAATTGAGTTTTACTTCTGGCTGAACCTTCAGCAATATTGAGTGCAATATTTTGTGCCGAATAATTTATGCGTCTAACTAATTCATAATTTTTATCAGCATTATTGATTGTCACTTTGTTTACCCATGCGATATAGTCTAACGCTTTGTGATATACTCTCAAATCTTCAAATCTGAAGAAAGGGTAGCTTTTGTCTGGATTGTTTTCCATGTTGCCTAAGTTTTTTATGTGAAGATTGTGATGAGATGAGGAAAAACAATGCTTTTAATTTACCTGAAAAGTACTATCTCCTTTTTCTAAGAAGTTTACAATTTGTGTTGCAGCGGCTATACCGGCATTGATATTAGCTTCTGCAGTTTGAGCTCCCATTTTTTTAGGAGTGAAGTAACATCTTGCTTCGTAGTTTTCAATAAGTTCGTCTGCGCAAATAGGAGCAATGTCTGAAGTATAGAAGAAATCTTCTCTTTCAGCAAAAACTTTCTTTAATCCTTCTTCGCAAATAACTTCTTTTCTTGCAGTATTAACTAAAGTAGCACCGGCAGGCATTTTCATTAATAAATCATAATTAATAGAACCTTTGGTTTTTTCATTTGCAGGAATATGTAATGATATATAGTTACATATACTGTAAAGTTCTTCGGCACTGTCAACAACTTTTACTCCATCAGCTTCAATTACAGCTTTTTCAACGAATGGATCGAATGCATATACTTCCATGCCAAATCCTTTAGCTATAGCAGCTACATATTTTCCAACATTACCATATGCGTGAATACCGATTTTCTTTCCTTTTAACTCAGTTCCTGCAGTTGGAGTGAAATGTTTACGTGCCTGATACACCATCATTCCAATCGCTAATTCTGCAACTGCGTTAGAATTTTGTCCTGGAGTGTTCATTGCACAAATATTATTAGCAGTAGCTGCTTCAAGGTCGATGTTGTCATAACCTGCACCGGCACGTACAATAACTTTAAGGTTTTTTGCTGCATCCAAAACTTCTTTTGTGGCTTTATCACTACGGATGATTACACCGTCAACGTCAGCTACAGCATTAATAAAATCGTTTTTATCTGTATACTTTTCCAACATTACAGTTTCGTATCCTGCATTGTCAAATACTTCTTTAATTTGATTAACTGCTGCCTTTGCGAAAGGCTTTTCAGTTGCAACCAATACTTTTTTCATCGTTTTAAAATTTAATGGTTTGCTAATATTTTTATAAACAAAAGCAGGCTAGCTAAATAACTAACCTGCTCATAATAGTCTAATTAAATTAAGATACTTTTTTTTCAAATTCTTGCATACATGCAACTAAAGCTTCAACGCTTTCTTTTGGAAGTGCGTTATAAGTAGAAGCACGGAACCCACCAACTGAACGGTGCCCTTTAATTCCTATCATACCTCTTTCGGAAGCAAATTCAAAGAATTCTTTTTCATATTGCTCATAACCTTCAGCCATTACGAAGCAGATATTCATTAATGAACGATCTTCTTTATTCAGGACAGTTCCTTTGAATAATGGATTTCTGTCAATTTCGTCATACAATAAACCTGCTTTTTCAATATTGATCTTTTCCATTGCTTCAACACCACCTTGTGCTTTTAGCCATTTTAATGTTTGAAGTGCAGCATAAATAGGTACACATGGAGGAGTATTGAACATCGATTCTTTATCAATATGGATTCTGTAATCAAGCATAGAAGGAATATCTCTTTCTACTTTTCCTAAAATATCATTTCTAACAATAACAAAAGTTACACCGGCAGGAGCAAGGTTCTTTTGAGCTCCACCATAAATGATTGCATATTTGGAAATATCAATTGGGCGACTGAAAATATCGGAAGACATATCAGCTACAAGAGGAATGTCTATGCCAAAATCTTCTCTGATTTCAGTACCATAAATGGTGTTGTTGGTAGTTATGTGGAAATAATCAGCATCAGCCGGAATTGTGTAATCTTTAGGGATGTAGTTAAAAGTAGTATCTTCTGAAGATGCAACTACTTCAACTTCTCCAAATCTTTTAGCCTCTTTGATTGCTTTCTTTGCCCATGCACCAGTGTTTAAGTAAGCTGCTTTTTTTTGTAAAATGTTGAAAGGAACCATCGCGAATTGTGTACTTGCACCACCACCTAAGAATAATACAGAATATCCTTCAGGAATATTTAATAATTCTTTAAACAAAGCTGTTGCTTCATCAACAACTGCTACAAATTGTTTGCTTCTGTGAGAGATTTCCATCAAGGATAGACCCATATCAGCAAAATTATGAATTGCTTTTGCCGTATTCTCAATTGTGTATTGAGGAAGGATAGAAGGTCCTGCATAAAAATTATGTTTCTTCATACTTCTGATGATTTAATGTTTAAGTTTTTAGATATTAGATTAATATATTTTCGGCAAATATATATAAATATATTGATAAATAATTAACAAACTTAGATATAAATAATATGATTAATTTAGCCCCGAATTACCTAATTCGTTTTGAGGAATGAAATATACTGAAACTGGAAAATTATTTATTGAAACCGGCAGGTTTTTGACTGACTATTTAAATGGAGAATACAGTAAGAATTCTGGGCTTAATCAAGCAGATTTTGAATGGTTCGAAAGTCGGATAAATCTGGCCGTTAGCCTGAATTCCTGGTTTACAGATTCTAATGTTGAATTTGCATTGTATTCATGGAAAGAAGCATTGTTAGAAGAGAATATAAATAAATGGGTGGAAATATATAAACCACAGTTAGAAAACTCCAGAAATCAAAAAACAATTGGAGTTGTGATGGCTGGCAATATTCCAATGGTAGGTTTTCATGATTTGATCTGTGTTTTACTTTCGGGAAATAAATTTTTGGGTAAGCTTTCATCTGATGACAAAATATTAATTCCGGCACTGACTGAAATCATGTCTAAAATAAATCCTGGTATCAAAAAAAATATTCAATTCAGCTATGAACAATTAAAAGGTTTTAACGCTGTGATCGCTACAGGAAGTAATAATACTGCCAGGTATTTTGAATATTACTTTGGGAAGTATCCTAATATTATTCGAAAAAACAGGAATGGAGTGGGAGTCTTAAGTGGGAGTGAAAGCCCGGGTGAATATGCACAACTGGGCAAGGATATATTTACTTACTTCGGACTTGGATGTCGTAATGTTTCAAAACTATTTGTACCATCTCAATTTGATTTCGATAAAATGTTTAAATCCTTTGAGGCATATTCGGATGTTGCGGTAAATCATAAGTATTTGAATAATTACGATTACAATAAGTCAATTTACCTCGTAAATAAAGAAGATCATTTTGATAATGGCTTCTTATTGTTAAAAGAAGATGTTTCATTTGTTTCTCCCATTTCTGTGGTATTTTTTGAATTTTATAATGATATTGATGAAGTAAATCAAAAAATTAATGCTAATAAGAATAGTATTCAATGTGTGGTTTCAAATATAGAGGATGTTCAAAATGCCTTTAATTTAGGAGAAAGCCAGCATCCATTATTATGGGATTATGCTGATGGGATAGATACTGTAGACTTTTTGTTAAATTTGTAGCAAAAAAACACAAAATATTGAATAAAAGTTTTTGTTTTTATAATTTAATAAAGTAATTTTGCAAGCCGAAAAAAATAAAGATATTTCAAAATGAAAAAAGACATTCATCCAAAAGATTATAGATTTGTTGTGTTTAAAGATATGTCGAATGACTATGCATTTTTAACAAAATCAACTGTTAAAACTAAGGACACAATAAAATGGGAAGATGGGAATGAATACCCATTAGTGAAATTAGAGATTTCTCATAAATCACATCCTTTCTATACTGGTAAAATGCAACTTGTTGATACTGCTGGTCGTGTTGATAAATTTAAAACCAAGTATGCAAAGCATTACGAAAGCAAAAAATAATCTTAACGATATTAAAAGAAAAGCCTCGGTAATTTTTATCGGGGCTTTTTTTTATTGGGCTTGACCTCCCTTTCTAACAAAAGGGAAGCCATCCCATAGCCTTCATTTAAGCTGTTTATATCATTGATTTTTATTGTTTTACAGAAATAAAAGCTTTTAATCATCCTAATCACTGCAGCCAGTGAACCTTCCATGTCATCCTGAGATTTCACCTAATTTTATTAGGCATAATGAGAAAATGACAGAAAATGTCCTAAACGGGCAAGGTAGCATAAATGTTATTGCTAATA
>JANQLW010000053.1 GCA_028280405.1 Bacteroidales bacterium | reverse complement strand
CATCTGGATACAAAATGCAATCCTTTAATAATAAGCTTATTGCATAAATCTGTCATTGGCAACTTGTTTCAGGATCTCCTAAATATACGGCCTACCTTTATAGATTGAGATCCTTCGCTACGCTCAAGATGACATGCCTTTCATTGAGGCTTTATCCATTTTGATATCGAAAATCATAAATTCATCAATCAAAAAATATATCGCATATTGAGTATCTGATATCTTCTATCTGCTATTTCTTTGCATTCATGCAAAAAACTTCAGCCTCCCGCCCTAAGGCGAAGAGAACTGAAGTAACATAGGATGTTATTGAAAAGGGATTCTTTAGGTTCGGATTATTGAGGTGCAATAATTCCGCCTGTAAGTCTCGTTAATTCCGTATGGGTATCTAATAAGTTATACATGGATTCGTATTGTGATATTGCAGTATTCAAATAAAGCAATTGAATATCTCTGTAATTAAATGAGTTGATAGCACCGGCCTTGAACTTCTCTTTTGAAATTTCCAGATTAAGCTTTGCACTTTCTAAATTCGCTTGAGCCACTTCAAATAATTGTTTGCGGATGTTATATAGGTCATACATATTGTATAAAACATTTTTTAGCTGTAGTTGCATCTCTTCAATTCCAAGCTCACCAATACGTTCATCGATTTTAGCAAGCTGAATCGCTCTTTTGGTTCTGCCACCATCAAATAAATTGAAACTTAAAGAAACGTTTGCATAGAAATCATAGGAATTTGAAAACACTGCATCAACATTAGGAACTTTTGTTCTGGAATTATAATAATTAAATCCCGAATTTAATGAAACAGATGGGTACAGATTACTTTTCTGAAAATCAATTTCCTTCTTTAAAATAGTTTGATTAATGTATTGATTTTTCAAACTCTTATTGTTCGCCATCAATTTATCCATTAAATCAGCAAGTTCATATTTCGTATTAATCACTTGTAAAGATTCTGTTAACTGGTATTGTACAGTCTCTTTTTCTCCCAAAAGAAGATTCAGGTTTAAACGGGCATTTTTCAAGTTCAATTGTTGCAATAAATAACTTGCAGAATCACTCAGATAAGCATTTTTGGCCTGAAGCACATCATAAGTAACAGAACTTCCAAATTCTTTCTTTTGTTCAACATAACTAAATCTGTCTTTGGAAATACCTTTTAAAGATTCCAAGACATTCAGTTTCTCCTGCTCAAGCTGAACCTTATAATAAGCCAGGATGATTGCCTGTATTGTATTCTCAACTACAATACTGGCATTCCCTTCCGAAAATTTTTCAAGAAGTTCCAATTTATTCTTGGTAATATTAATTCCGAACCCATCAAATAAAGTCCATCTTACATTCACATTTGGGACCAGAGATGTTATGAAGTTTTTATCTCTTGTTCCGGGAGTGGTCATGTTCTTAGCATTTGTATATCTATTATTAAGATTGATTCCCAATGAAATCGAAGGATATTTGCCAACCGTACCCCAATCATTATTTGTACGGGCTTTCTCCACATTTTGATCAGAAATTTTGATCTGGAAATTATTTTCCAAACCTAGTTGAATTGCATCTTTCAAACTCAACTTTTGTTGTGCCTGCATTTGAAAACCGGTGAATCCGATCAATAAGCCGATAATGATTAAAGTTTTTTTCATAATATCTTTCATTTGCAACACGATTATTCAATTATTCTTTTACTGTTTATAATAGCCTTTTCTACTTCTTCTGGTTCTTTCATTTCTCCACCAAAGAAAATCCACTGAATCCAACGTTTAAAATCATTTAGAACCAGAATGAGAACCGGGAATAGTATCAGAATAAAGGCTGTTCCGACAAATACGCCATATGCCAGCGCAACTGCCATTGGCCTTAAAAACTGTGCCTGGAAGCTTGTCTCCAAAATGATAGGATAAAGTCCAACTGTAGTTGTGATCGTCGTTAGAACAATAGCCCTGAACCTCGCAAGGCCTGCTCTGTATACAGCTTCCTTAACTTTAAATCCTTCCAGAAGGAGCGAATTATATTTCGATAAAAATACTACTGCATCATTGATAATAACGCCTGATAAAGCTACCATACCCCATAAACTTAAGGTTGAGTTTTGCAGTCCTTCAATACCATGTCCCCAAATAGATCCTAACCATGCCAATGGGATCATCATTAAAACAATACTTCCTTGGGTTACAGATTTAAAGTGGATCATAATCATGAAGATGATGATCAGGAATGAGATCATAAAATTCTTCTGTAATTCAGCCATCGATTCCTGACTATCACGAGCCTGTCCTTGAGCTTCTGTTCTTACAGATGGATATTTTGCAAGTATAGCTGGGAGAATTTTCGTATTAATCTCTTCCATAATGGGAGGAACGGCATCTAATGGATTTACCATATCTGCACTGATACGAATTTCCCTTGAACCATTGAATCGCTTAATACTAACCGGACCACGCTCAATATTATAATCTGCTAATTCGGAAAGTGGGAATTCTCCGGCAGCTGTTCGGATTTTCATATTCTCTAACTGACCCAGAGTTAATCGATCTGATTTTGGATAACGTACCCAAATTCTCAGTTCATCTTTACCTTGTTGTAACCTTTGAGCTTGTCCTCCAAAAAATCCCTGACGAACCTGATTGGTTAAGCTTGCCTGGTTCAAGCCAAGAAAGTATGCTTTAGGTTTCAATTTTAAAAGAACCTCCTGTTTTCCTACGGCATTATTCTCAGTGATATTATTAATGGCGGAAATCTTATTCATTCTATCCATTAATTCATCTTTAGCTTTATTCAGCTCTTCAAGGTTTTTCCCTAATAAACTTACAGAAACAGGAGTTCCGAATGTATTCCTTCCGGCAACGGTAAACTTTTCAGCTTCTGGTATTTCCCCAATTTTATTACGTACTCTTTGTACAATTTCAAAACTGCTAACATCCGTGTCTTCAAGATCCCTGAGCAATACCATAATGCTACCGGCATGAGAACCATTCTCTTGTCCATTGAAAGCACTACCTGTATTTACAAAGGTGAAATTTACGAAGTCTGCCGTATCTTTCTTTTGCTTTTTGAGATCATCATTGACGTCCCAGATTGCTTTGTCGAATCGTTCAAGGTATTCAAGTGTTTTTTGTTCACCAATGCCTGGTTTAAATGCCAGGTTTACATTGAACTGGTCAAATGGTATTTGAGGAAAATATGTGACCTTAATGACTTCTCCTTTAATTAGTCCTACTGTTATAAGGATAAAAGCGATTGGCAATGTAGCAAAAACATATTTCCATTTTATAACAAATCTCAATAGCTTACCATAGAAGCGGTCACGCATTAGCATCAAAACCTTATCCATGGTATTACGGATTTTTTTGCCAACGTTTTCTCTTTGTTTAGCCCTTAAGATATGTTTACTGCCTAAGTGAGCCGGTAATACAAAGAAAGCTTCAAGAAGTGAGAATAACAAACTGAATATTACCACAAAGGCCATTTCATAAAGAAATTGCATACGCCCATTTGTGATCATCATGAGCGGAATAAAAGCTACAATGGTTGTAGATACTGAGGTAAATACAGCCGGCAATACTTCCATGGTTCCATCCAGAGCAGCACGTTTTGCACTTTTACCTTTTTCAAAATGAGCATAAATGTTTTCGGCAATTACAATTCCATCGTCTACAAGTATACCAACGACAAGTATCATCCCGAATAAGGAAATCATATTAATCGTCACTCCAAATTGAGCGGCAATCACAAACATCGAGAAGAAAGATGCCGGGATTCCCCATGCTACCCATAGAGATAACCTAAAGCTTAAAAACAATCCTAATGAAATTAAAATCAAAAGTAAACCAACTCCTCCGTTTTTATATAAAAGGCTTAAACGCGCTCCTAACATTTCAAGAAAGTCGTAGGTTATATAAAGGGTAACATCCTTATGCTTTTGATTGAACTCTTCAACATAATTGTTACAGAATTCAGATATTTTTTGAAGATCCTCTTCAGGCAATTTCTGAACGTTGAATGATATGGATGTCTTTCCATTCATTCTGGAACTGGTAGATACATCTTCAAATTGCAAATGTACTTTTGCAACATCCATGATTCTTAAGTTACTACCATCCTTATTTGCTCTTAGGATGATTTGTTCAATGTCGCTGGGTTTCGTACTTCTGGAACGAATACGAATCAGCATTTCCTCTTCTTTGGATTTTATCTGCCCACCTGATACATCACGGTTGTTATTGGATACTGCCCGTTGTATTTCATCAAAACTGAGATTATATCTATTTAGATTCTCTTCTGAAACTTCTACTGATAATTCCAGACGAGGATAACCGGTTACACTGATCTGTGACATCACTCCGGAAGCATAGAGGTCATTCTCTATTTCATCAGCGTATTTCTTTAAAGTTAAAAGATCTACGTCTCCTGATAATCCCAGAAACATAGCCATGGTTACAGAACGTTGTTTCCGAATAATCGGACGTTCTGCACCAACAGGCATGGAACTAATTCCATCGACTGCATTTTTGACCTCGGTCAGGGTTTCATCTATGTCGTATTCACCTGTGGTGGTAACTCTTACATTTGCGAAGTTTTCGGAGGATGTGGAATTTACTTCTTTAATTCCAACAATTCCTCTTAAAGCCTCTTCTATTCTAACAGTAATACCTTCTTCCATCTCTTTAGGAGATGCACCCGGATAGGCAACCGAAATAGTGATGTCTCGAGATGCTATTTCCGGGAAGAAAGATTTTTTCAGGCTGAGCATGCTGGTAACACCAGCAATCAAAATTACAGCAATGATCACATTGGAATAGAAGGGGAATTTTATAAATAAACTAAGTAGTTTTTTCATTTCCTTTTTCCTTATTTGATTATTTCTGCACTCATACCTGAACTTGCTTTAATAAGCGGCTCAACAACGATTTGCTCACCTTCCTTCAATCCTGAAAAAATCAGTGTTTTTTCATCCGATTTATGAACCTTAATTTCTTTTTTCTGAAGTTTGCCTTTACTTACAATAAATACTTTATTGTCGTCAAATACTGCATTACGAGGAATTTCCATTACATCAGAAATTGGTTTGCCGCTGAATACAGCATTTAAATACATTCCTTCCAGTAATTTAATTCTGTTCTGAGGGTAAATATTAATAAATACACTAACGCTTTGTGTTGACTCTAATACAAAATCAGAAATTCTAACTATTTTTCCTTTTACTTGTTCATTCGAATTTTTTTCGGAAACCAAAACTTCATCACCCATACTGATCCATTGGATATCACTGGCTTTTACAGGAACTTCCAACTCCAAATGATTGGTTTGAATAATGGTTCCTAATCTTCCACCCGGATTAATTGTAGATCCAATTTCGAAGTTTACACTTACAAAGGATCCATTAAAAGGAGCTCGAATTTGATATTTTTTCAATCTGATTTCAGCACTTTTAATTGTATAATACTCATTTAATATGTTCCTGCTTGCCAGAAATGTTTTTTCCTTATCGGATTTAAAGTGAGGAATCTCAGGTAAGTCTTTATATATACTCACATCATTATAAAAAACTAACCAATTTTTATATGAAGATGGATAATCTATTTTTAAGTCCGGTAAGGCATTAGCCAATGTATTTAGGAACCGGCTTTTAGAGGCCATGAGGTTGTTACTGGCTTCTTCATCATTAATTTTTGCCAGTAAATCTCCTTTCTGAAACCTTTGCCCTTTTTTAAGAACAATATCTTCTTTTAAAATCTGGCCTTGTACTTCTGATATAATATCAACTTTTTTTTGAGAACCTAAACGGCCGCCTTCCATTACTAATGGTGTGATTGTACTATAAATTACAGGTTTTGTATGTACATGTAGCTTTGCTTCAACCGGTGGTTTTTTTTCAGGATCTTTCTTCATTCCTGCAAACAGTGTCATCAGTCCGTAAGAAGCTGCTAAAATTACAACAATGGAGATGATGATTTGTATTTTTCGGGATACCATAATAAATAAAAATTTTGCGCTTAAATCTTAACAAATGTAATTTTACTGATTAGGTTCACAAAATAAAAATCGGTGAATTGCTATATAAATACGGTAAGTTAAAATTTAAAAAGCTTAAGTGTGTTTTAATAAAGTTAAGTTAATTGATTCATACTATTCAACTCAAAAGTATGAGTTTTAATCGACTTCAAATTTAGTGATTAATAATTTAACATATATATAACAAAAAAGGGATTCAATGAAGAATCCCTTTTTATTTCATTATTTCCAAACCGGCAATCGACCTGGTGTATATGGAGCTCCGTATTTTTCAACTTCTTTTTCCAGAGCTTTTAAATCATTTTCTAAAATAGCTTTCACTTTCTTGTAAACCGGCCTGAACTTTTCAACAATACGATCATAATTATCTTTCATATTTTGAGTTGTATTTTGAGTAGACCTGCTTTGGTAATAAATCAGCTTTTGCAACCTGTCGTTAATAGATGGTATTGCAGGTGGAACTTCTTCCGGGCTTGCCTTAGGACGTTGTCCTGTAAATGCCCACATAACATCATCCATTTCTTTTTGAAGTTTTGCAACTTTAGCTAATAAAGTATTTGGAATTGCTGGAGTATTACTAACAACCTGTTTGATAGCTGCCAATTTGCCAATTATTTCGGAAGCAACATTTCTGGTTCCCATAACAATTCTTCCCAATTCGGCAGTTTTCTGTTGGAAAGCAACTACAGCTGCCCTGTCATCAGCTGGTAATGTTACATTATTAAGAGGCACAACATTAAATTCAACTGGCCCGGCCAAGTCAGTAATTTCTCCACGAATATATTGGGAAACACTAACAGAATATTTTCCAGGCATGACAAGAAATCCATCTGAAGAATTATTAAATGGGTCAAATTTAGTTGTATTACTTCTACGGAATGGCGCAGGATTAGCATAAGTTAAGTTCCATGTTAAACGATTAATTCCTTTTGAAGGGCGCTTCTTGATTTTTCTGACGACATTTCCATCTTCATCTTTGATCGTAAAGATTAAGTGAGGAGCTACTTCATTTGCTTCTGCCCTGAGCTCATCTATTGTAGGCATTGGAATTTTCGCTTTATTTTTAATTAAAGCTTTTTCTTTTTTCTTACGAATTTGCTTTAATGTTTTTGGAGTTTCTTTGATGTAATAAGTAAAGGTTGCCCCAAAAGGAGGGTTTTTCCCAAAGAATGGCATAGAACCTTGTGCGTATTTTTTTGACTTTTGAATATAAGCTAATGCATCCTGTACTTCAAATAAATGAGCATCCTTTTTAAAGAAGTCTTCTTTAAGATCTCTGAGCGGAGCATAATTATCTAAAATATAAAATCCTCTGCCGAATGTTGCTACTACAAGATCTGTTTCTCTTTCCTGAATTGTAATATCAGCAATTTGGATATCAGGAATACCGGCAGATAAGCGAGTCCAGCTTTTACCGCCGTTAATAGTAAAGTATACTCCAAACTCAGTTCCTGCAAATAATAAGTCAGGGTTCACAAAGTCTTGTTCAAGGGTATGAACGCTTTCATTATTAGGTAAATTGGAAACTATTGAAGTCCAGCTTTTACCTTTGTCTGAACTCTTTAAGATATAAGGCTTGAAGTCATCTCTCTTCAGATTATTGAATGAAGCGTATACAGTATTTTCATCGAATTTTGAAGGAAGAAGATCACTTACATACGTATTGGCCGGAACACCCGGGAATTTATCTGTTTTTGTCCAGGTTTCGCCATTATCTTCTGTTGACTGGATGACTCCATCATCAGTACCTACATATAATAAGCCTTCTTTTACTTTTGATTCGGCTAATGAAACAGCCATTCCGTATAATGAAGTTGATACATCTTTTACTACTGCTTCATTGCTCCAGTATCTTCCCATTACAGGCCAGGTATTACGGTCAATTTGAGCTGTAATATCTTCACTGATTACATCCCAGCTATTGCCACGGTCATCACTGCGGAATACTTTATTGGCAGCCATATATAAGCGGGTTGGGTTGTGATGGCTGATAATGAATGGGGTGTTCCAGTTCCATTTATAAGTTTTTTCTCCTTTACGTGGCTGAGGTTTTACACCTACTAACTCTCCACTTTGTTTATCATATCTATAGATATTTCCATATTGATACTCGGAATAAACTATATTTGGATTTCCCGGTTCTACAGCTTGCCAGAATCCATCGCCTCCTAGAGTAACGATCCATTCTGATTCAGGGACCCCACTTGCAGAAGTATTTTGATTTGGGCCCCCCTGGCTGTTATTGTCCTGAGTTCCGCCATATACCCAATAAAATGGTTTACTGTCGTCTACGAATACCCTGTAATATTGTATAACTGGTAAATTGGTCTTGAAAATATAATTTTCACCTCCGTCATAGGACTCATAAATACCTCCATCGCCGCCAATCAGAATATGATCGGTATCTCTTGGGTCAATCCATAGCGCATGGTCATCTACATGGCGATCTTTTAATCCTAACCTTTTCCAGGTTTTTCCTCCATCGAGGGTAAACTGCGTTCTGGTTTCTACTGAATAAACTTTATCTACATCTACAGGATCACAAAAAATTTCGTTATAATATTGTCCGCTTGAAGAATAATTGCTTCTTCTTTCCCAGGTTTCACCTCTGTTCGTTGAACGATAAAAGCCTCCTTTATCTTCAGCAGCTTCGACGATTAAGTAAAGTATATCCGGATTAACAGGAGAGATTGCAATTCCCATTCCTCCTTTATCAACACCGGGAAGCCCTTTCATGATCTTTCTCCAGTTTTTCCCGCCATCTTCTGATTTATAAACAGCTGATTCGGGACCACCACCAATTTTAGTATGTACATGCCGACGCCTTTGTTCTGAAGTTGCATAAAGAACATCCGGATTTCTGGGATCCATAATAATATTATTTACTCCGGTGTGTTCAGAAATTTCCAGAACTTTGTCCCAGCTTTTACCCCCGTCAATTGTTTTATAAAGTCCACGATCACCGCCTTCTCCCCAGATAGAACCTTCTGCAGCAACATAAACAATATTCGAATTTGTAGGATGAACTACAATACCTCCTATCTGACGGGATTCTTTTAAGCCCATATTCTTCCAGCTTTTTCCTCCATCCACTGATTTGTAAACACCATTACCATATCCGATTACTCTTTGATGGTTATTTTCTCCGGTTCCCAACCAAATTACATTATGGTTGCCCGGATCCATGGTGATGCATCCCATCGCATAAGCTCCGTATTTTTCAAAAATAGGAGTGAAAGTTGTGCCATTATTTACTGTTTTCCAAACGTGTCCACTGGCAACAGCAACATAATATTCGCTTGGTTTATCAGGGTTTACTGCAAAATCCGAAATACGACCGGAAGAAAATGCAGGTCCAATACTTCGCCAGCTTAATCCTCCAATATCACTTGACTTAATAGTAAATTCCGTTGATTTTGATTTGTCTTTTTTCTTCTTTTTCGCTTCTGCCGAAAAAGAACATAATATTCCAATCACCAATAAGGTTATTGAAATGTATCGAACAGTTTGTTTCATAGTTTATAGTATTTATATTCATAAATTAGTATCAAGTATCAAGAACCAAGAGCTAAGACGAAAGACCTTTGAGTTTGGTTTTTTGATGGATTATTTTTTAATTAGTTTTTCAGCTTCCAAATAACCATGGGCAGTGGCATAAATAATAGATCTGGTATGGCCTGAACAATCACCTATGAATTTTAAGCCTTCAAAGAAATCGTTGTTTATAAAGTTTGAATAGAATTTTATTTCAGGTGCGTATACCAAATTATCAGGATTTGCAACTCCCGGGATTACTTCATCCAGGTTTTCGATAAAATCGATAATGCTTTCAATGACTCTTCGGGGAAAGGCAAGGTTAATATCTCCTAAGATGAATTGATCTTCAGGCATTGTTGGATGCACCCTGTATAGATTTTTTGTTCTTTTAGAATTTTTAAAGTGGCTGTATGTTTGAAGAATAACTTTATTACCTGCTAATAGATTAGACAGTTTGGCTATATGAGAACCATAACCGATTGGATCATTAAATGGCTCAGTGAGTTGAACTGTTGTTAATATGGCAAAATTGGTGTTCTTACTTTTATCTTTTAGTTTTGAATGCCCGTTCACTGTTTTAAAATCACCATAGTTTTCTGTAACAACATAACCGGAAGGATTATTACAGAAAGTACGAACCATATATCCTGTACGGCTTTTAAACTTAATTTTGAATTCATACATCTCTTTATTCAAATCTTCGACGATATGGTTCGGAAGCTCATAGCGAATTCCCAAGTCTACTTTCGTACTATCCAGAATAAGTTTTGGATGTTTGGAAATAATAGCTTTTACTAATTTGTGTCCGCTTCGGCCAACAGCAATTACAATCTTATCAAAATGCTGATCGTTTACCTTTTGCTCTTCACTTCCATTGTATTCTATAGATTGAATATTTTGGTTAAAGTGAAAATGAATATTTGAACGATTACTGTATTCTTCAAAAATGTTGAATAAAACCTCTTTTAATTGATCGGTTCCCAGATGATAGAAATCAGCTAAAACAGGCTGAAAGCCTTTACTGTAAAACTGTTTGTAATATTCAGTATTGAGGAATGAATGGCCTGTTTCAAAAGTTTTATTGTTTGTTTTACTAATCCAGAAATCAACCAGTTCTTTTTGAAGAACCGGATTTACTTCCAGATCACCACCCATTTCTGTGGATACAAATAATTTCCCATCTGCCCTGATCCCTGAAATACTGGAAGAATAAATGTCTTTACTTTTCTCGAAAATGTGAAGTTCTACATTTTCATTTTTGATACGCTCAATAAAACCGATGGCAGCAGCGCCGAATCCTATAATTGCAATTTTCACCTGGTAACGATTTAGCTTATAAATTTATTAAATATTAAAACATGGTCGTTTAAAATTAGATGTGATGCAATATATACTAGACAAACTTTGAAATTATGGATGTAAGCTAATGTTTCTAAATTTTCTTGAAAAAATAGGGTGACTTTTTATTGAATCTTTACCTCAAGAATGACAAACATTATTAGGAGAAGAAGAAATTAATAATTTTGATGGGCAGAAACAAATTATCGCATTTGTAAGGACTCTCTATTCTGAAATTACTTAGTAAGCATTGGGGTGAACTTCTTAAGGGATAATCTTTTTCTTGTATATTTATATAAAAAATAAATTTTATGAAAAATATAAGGATCATCATCATAAGTATAGCAATTATTGTGATCTTATATAATATATTCTGGGGCTCAGACATGAAATCCAGAATATCAACATCATTAATAATGATTTTTCTGATTATCATTCCATTTTTGAATCGAAAGAAAAAAAGAAAAGTGAATTAAGGAAATAATAAAAAGAGTTTATCTCTTAAGTAATTTCGAAATTAAATCCTGCCTATTGATTTTATTCAGCGTATTCCGGATCCATTGGTGATTTTCTCTTTTGTACCAGAAGAAGAATTTTCTTTGATTTAATTTGTCATTCTTTGATTTTGCGGTATATACTTTTTTAAGGGTATAAGGATTATAGCCTGAATAATAGATTACGGTGGCTAAAGTCATTGGAGTAGGTGTGAAGTCCTGAACCTGTTCCAATTGAAATCCTAAATCTTTGGTATCTGCTGCAAGCTGAGCCATGTCTTCCATCCTGCTTGCAGGATGGCTGCTGATAAAATAAGGGATTAGTTGTTGTCTTAAATTGAATTTTCTATTGATTTGATCGAAAACTTTTTTGAAAGAACGAAATTGCTTAAAACTGGATTTTCGCATTTGTTTTAAGACGGTATCGGAAGTATGTTCAGGTGCCACTTTTAAACGGCCGCTTACATGATGCCTGATCAGTTGTTCGGTATATTCCTGGTATTTATATTTTTTACTTTCTTGTTTTGGTCGGTCAATAATCATATCATAGCGAATTCCGCTCCCTACAAAAGCTTTTTTAATATCCGGGTGTCGATATACTTTTTGATAAATGTCTAATAACGAACTATGATCCGAATTTAGATTTTTACAAATATTAGGATGGATACAACTAGGTCTTACACATTTATCACAGATTGACTGATCAATTCCTTTCATCTTGTACATATTTGCAGATGGCCCTCCCAGGTCACTGATATATCCTTTAAAGTCGGGCATTTTTGTGATAGCATTCACTTCTTTTAAAATGGACTTTTCAGAACGGCTACTTACAAATTTGCCCTGATGTGCAGAGATGGTGCAAAAACTACATCCTCCAAAACAGCCTCTATGCATATTCACAGAGTGTCGAATCATTTCGTAAGCAGGGATAGGCCCCCGCTTTTTATACTTGGGATGGGGTAAGCGTGTATAGGGTAAATCAAATAATGCATCGATTTCCGGTTCCGACATTACAGGATGCGGAGGGTTTACAATTACATATTTGTCTCCAACCTTTTGGATTAGATGCTTTGCCTGAACTTTGTTGGATTCCTGTTCAATAATTTTAAAGTTCGCTGCAAATGCTTTTTTGTCTTTTAAGCATTTTTGATGATCATTTAGTTCTATTGCATTTTTATTATAGCTTTTAGATTCACTTGTATAAGCAATTTGTGAAATATCTTTCAAGTTTTCTAAATCCTTCCCATTGTTCAATTGGTGTAAAATTTGTTTTAAAGACTGCTCGCCCATGCCATATACCAATAAGTCAGCTTTACTGTCAATTAAAATTGAAGGTTTAAGTTGATCAGACCAATAATCATAATGTGTCAATCTTCTCAATGAAGCTTCAACTCCTCCTATAATAATTGGTATATCCGGATAAATCTTTTTGAGGATATTTGAATAAACAGTGGTTGTATAGTCAGGCCTGAAACCAGCTTTTCCATCCGGTGTATAAGCATCATTGGAACGTAATCTTTTATTTGCTGTATAATGATTTACCATTGAGTCCATACACCCGGCAGTAACTCCAAAGCACAACCTTGGTTTTCCAAGTTTTTTGAAATCCCTTAAATCATCTCGCCAGTTCGGTTGAGGTACAATTGCAATTTTATAGCCTTCGGCTTCAATGATCCTTCCTATTACTGCATGCCCAAAAGAAGGATGATCAATATAGGCATCTCCCGAGAATAAAATTACATCCAATTGGTCCCAGCCTCTTTTTTTTACTTCATCCAGAGTTGTTGGAAGCCAATCAGTAATTTTGTATGAGGAGTTTTGTGCCATGCTTTGCAAAAGTAGTTATAAAAGCTTCAAGCTGCAAGCTATGGGCAACATGCTAAATTGAACTGTTTTTACTGATATGGATTGGCCCAGCTATTAATTTACAATTGTAAAATTAAATTCGGTTAACCTAAATCAGGGAAAGATAAACATGTAAAAATGAAAAAGCCTTCCTGCCAAGGAAGGCCTTTTCTGTTTAAGCCACTAAAAAGTTGTCTCTTCCGATAAGAAGCTACATATAAAATGATTTTATTGATAATACTGTGAAGCCTAAGCTTCCCAATTTTTTATTTCTAAATTTATAACCCAAAATTCTTCCTTTTACCCAGCATCTGCTGCGTTTTTATTTATAGTTTATTCAGGAGCTTATCATCAAACCCTTTAATAGATTAGCTGTCGGATTTTATTTCAGTTTTAACTTATAACCGTCTTTTTCGCAAATTGGGCAATAAGTATTTTTTACCATTGAAATATATCCGCAACGATCACACTTAAAATATTTGTAATACTTCTGATTCTTGTTCGGGTTGTTTAACTTTAATGCGAATCTCATTGTTAATAGAATTATGATTATTAATTGATTCCTATTATGCAACCTACATACCAAAAGCAACTAAAAATTAATCCCGATAGTTATCGAGAAAAAGCTAAAAATGGGAAATGCCTTTGTTTACAGGGTTTCGGGATTGAAGTTTTTTTACAAAAAAAAATAATGACGCTTTACCTTCATATAATAGAGGTATCAAATTATCCGTTAGTGTATAGTTTTTTTACGTAAACGGATAATTATAAATATTCGTTTTGATGAACTCTTTTTTTATTAAAAAGATTAATATAATGCCAACCTAATGCTATTCCATGAACTTTAAGAGATCTCCAATGAAAACGGGTTAAATATTTGAGGATATTCCAGGGAGTTGAAAATACAGTCATATAAACATAACTCACAAACACATTGAAATTACTAAAATTTCTGCGAATGAGGAGTAGTCTGTTTCTGGTTTTCCAGTAAGCCTGTAAATGGCTGTTTCTGCCAACCGATACACTTTCTTTGTGGTAAACCAGACTGGCTGGTATATAATGAATTTCATAGCCTGCTTTTCGGATTCTTTCCTGCCAGTCCAGTTCCTCATAATAAAGAAAGAAGAATGAGGCCATGAGTCCTACTTCTTTGCAAATTTTTCGGGAAGTCATCATTGCGGCACCGGAAGCAAAAGGCATAACCTTTTGTTCTTCAAATTGTCCAACATCTTTTTGATTAAAACCTATAAAATGGCTGGTTGCTGTAAATCGGGTCATAGGAGTGGCTCCGGCATATTGAATAATTTTTTTATTGTCCCAAAACCTTACTTTTGAACCTACCATCCCTATTTTAGGATTTTCTGACATTGCATCCACAAGATGCTCCAAAAAATCGGGAGTAACTTCCGTATCATTATTCAACAGCATGAAATAATCGCCTTTAGCCTCCCGGATCCCTAAATTGTTTCCGCCGGCAAAACCTAAGTTTTCTTCACTTCTAATACACTTAATCCAAGGGTAATATTTTTTGAGATAAGTGCTTGGATCTTCTTTGGAGGCATTGTCAATGATAATGACCTCATAATTTGGATATGTAATTTTTTCAAGTGATTTTAGAAAATCTTCGGTTACTTTTAATTGATTAAAATTGATAGCAATGATGGAAACCAGTGGGCGATGTTCGTTACTACTCATTCAGTATTCGTTTTGTTGTTTCACAAATATAAAAAAATATGCTTCCTGAAATTTATTGTAGATATTGTATTTGATTAAATCTTAAATTTGGATCAAATAGCTTTTATATGGATATATTTGCAAAAACCTGGTCGTATAATTCAGAAGAACTGAAAGTTAAGATAGAAAGAATTCTTTCCCAAAAGTTAAAATTAATTGATGAGCCGGAGGCTTATAAGAAAATTCTAAGTTTTATTGATTTAACTACATTGGAAGGTTCGGATAATGCAGCACGTATTGAGCAGTTATGCAATCAGGCAAGATCTTTTAAAGATGCCAGCAAAAAAATTCCTGATGTTGCTGCAGTTTGTGTTTACCCTCCTTTTGTGAAAAAAGCCAAATCTATGTTGTCAGATACAAATATCCATGTAGCTTCTGTAGCAGGGGCTTTCCCAAGTGGACAGTCACCGATAGAAATAAAACTGGCTGAAATTAAATATGCAATTAATGAAGGGGCAGATGATATTGATATGGTTATATCCAGAGGTAAATTTTTAGAAGAAGACTATCAAACGGTTTTTGATGAAATAAAGGCAATTAAAAGTATCTGTGTAAAAACACATTTAAAAGTTATTCTTGAAACGGGAGAAATAGGGAGCCTGGATAATATTCGGAAAGCAAGTGATATAGCTATTTATGCAGGGGGTGACTTCATAAAAACATCTACTGGAAAAATTCAGCCGGCTGCAACTGAAGAGGCATTTATGGTTATGATGGATGCTATTAAAGATTATTACAATAAAACCGGAAAGAAAATTGGAATCAAGCCGGCAGGTGGAATTTCGGAACCGGAAGTTGCTTTGAGGTATTATATTTTATTGGAAGAAGTTCTTGGCGAAGAATGGCTCGCTCCTGAATTATTTAGAATTGGTGCCAGTAAATTAGCCAATAAACTTATTCAGAAAATTACTTCCTTTGATTAGCTATTTTTTTGCGCCTGTTTTCTTGGATCTTCATATGAAATTCTTTATTTATTCTTAAAGAATCTCTTTCGCGCAGAAAAGTACTGTCAATTTTGGGGATTCCTGGAAGGTTTAATTCTTTTCTATTTTCGAGTCGTTTTAATACACTATCTAAAATTATTTTATAAGCCGGCAGGTTTTGCTTGTAATATGTCAGGGATTTATCATATTCAGTTCTGGAAATTTGATGTTTTTTCAAGACCTCATTAAATAGATATTTTTTGATTTCTCTTTCATTTAGATCTCGAAAATTTGAGCATAATGACTCCAATAAATGTATATCTGTTTGAATGGCAATCATTCTATTTTTGTCGACTTCTATTGAAACTGCATTTTGTTTTTTTTGTGAACAAGAAACAATCAGTATAAATAATAAAGGTAATAGTTTAAATCTCATTTTTAATTTCCAATTTCAGAAAGAAACTTAATTCTCATCATCCTTACTTCTTCTTCCGTATATTCATCTTCTCCCAGTTCATCCAATGCTTCATCTACTGAGTCGGAAGTAGCATCTTCTTT
Source organism: Bacteroidales bacterium (assembly GCA_028280405.1). Classification (GTDB taxonomy): domain Bacteria; phylum Bacteroidota; class Bacteroidia; order Bacteroidales. Next base: position 107,368 of record JANQLW010000053.1, on the reverse strand, counting down.
AAAATAATCAAAAATTTCTTCCTGATGATATTCATCTACAAATTCGTCAATATAATAATTGATATTTACCTTGGTTCCCGATGAAACAATATGTTCAATTTCAGTTAACAATTCAGGCACGGTAAGGTTTTTGGCCATTGCAATATCTTCAAGAGGAATTTTACGGTCAATATTTTGAATGATATAAACTTTTAATCCTGATTTGTTGACCACCGATTTTACAACCATATCGTTTGGTCGTATGATCTCGTTTTCTTCAACATAATTTGAAATGAGCTCAATAAAAGGTTTGCCGTATTTCTGAGCTTTACCTGCACCTACACCTGTTATCTGCGTTAATTCTTCCATTTTGATCGGATATTGTATAGACATATCTTCTAAAGATGGATCCTGGAAAATTACAAAAGGAGGTAAGCTTTCTTGTTTGGAAATTTTCTTACGTAGGTCTTTGAGTAATGAGAATAGGGTTTGATCTGTTGTGCTGGTTTTGTGAGCACCTCCTCCGGCTACTACATCATCTTCATCAGGATCTGCATAATTATGGTCCATGGTTAACATAATAGAGTAAGGTTCTTCCAAAAATTTCCGGCCTAATTCACTTACTTTTAATAAACCATAATTATCAATGTCTTTAACCAATAACCTGGCTATAAGACTCTGACGTATAACCGCATTCCAGAAACGATCGGATTTTTCAAACCCTCTGCCAAAATACTCAAGGCTGTTATGCTTGTATTGTTTGATAGTGGTATTTGCTTTCCCAATCAGAATATTTATGATATGATTCGCTTTAAATTGCTGTTTAACTGCGACAACAGTTTTTAAAATAAGTTCAACAAACTCTTTTCCTTCAAAAAAATCTTTTGGATGCAGACAATTATCACAATTTCCACAATTTTCTTGTTTATATATCTCTCCAAAATAATGTAACAATTGTTTTCTGCGGCAGACTGCAGATTCTGCATAAGCTACAGTTTCATGAAGAAGTTGTTTTGCAATCTCCTGTTCAGCAACCGGTTTATCTTTCATGAATTTCTCCAGTTTCTGAATATCGTCATAACTGTAGAATGTAATGCAATTCCCTTCTCCATCATCCCTTCCCGAACGACCCGTTTCCTGATAATAGCCTTCCAGGCTTTTCGGAATGTCATGATGGATCACAAAGCGAACATCAGGTTTGTCGATACCCATGCCGAAAGCTATGGTAGCAACAATTACATCCACTTCTTCCATAAGGAACATATCCTGGTTCTTTCTTCGGGTAACTGAGTCCAATCCTGCATGATAAGGAAGAGCCTTAATTCCATTTACCTGTAAGGTTTGCGCGATCTCCTCAACCATTTTTCTGCTCAGACAATAAACAATACCTGATTTGCCCGGGTTCTTCTTGATATATTTTATAATTTCTTTATTTACACTTTTATCTTTTGGCCGAACTTCATAATACAGATTTGGACGGTTAAATGATGATTTGAAAATATTAGCCTTCATCATTTGGAGGTTCTTCTGAATGTCTTGTTGAACTTTTGGAGTAGCAGTTGCGGTGAGGGCGATAATAGGAACATTCTTTCCTATTTCTTCTATGATTGGGCGTATTCTTCTGTATTCCGGTCTGAAATCATGCCCCCATTCTGAAATACAGTGTGCTTCATCAATGGCATAAAAAGATATTTTTATGGTTCGAAGAAAATCAATATTATCTTGTTTGGTCAGGGATTCCGGTGCTACATACAATAACTTTGTCCTGCCTTGAATTAAATCTGTTTTTACAGTTAAAATCTCTGCTTTGGTTAAAGATGAATTTAAAAAATGTGCAATGCCTTTTTCAGTCCCAAAATTTCTGATAGAATCAACCTGGTTCTTCATTAATGCAATCAATGGTGAAATAATAATGGCTGTTCCTTCATTAATTAAAGCAGGAAGCTGGTAGCACATAGATTTACCACCGCCAGTCGGCATGATCACAAAAGTATCGTTACTACCCAATATACTTTTTATAATGTCTTTTTGATTCCCTTTGAAACTTTCAAACCCAAAAAACTTTTTCAGTACATCGTGTAGCTTAATGTCATCAATTTGTACCATAATCTTCCAGCTATGAGATTTTTACATTATTAAATATAATAAAAAAATAAATGTTTAACTAATTTCTGACCTATTGTGCAGTTAGGAATATTAGATTAAATCACCAATAATTTTTTGAAAAAGTATCTCCCTTAATACAAATATAATACAAAAAAGACTTTATTATTGCAAAGTGAAAACAAAATTTAAAGTCTTGAAAACAGCTAAGGATATCACCCAAATCGCACTTAATGCTATTGAAAATGAAATAACTTCTTTACAGCTATTAAAGCCGGTAATTGAGCTGGAATTTGTTAAGTGTGCCAATATGGTTCGAAATCAGTTAAAAAATGATAATTAAAATTGAAACTAGATAAAGAATTAGTATTTTCGCTTAAATACGTCAATAAATTATGATTCTAAAAACTGAAGGATTAATTAAAAAGTACAAGCAGCGTAAAGTTGTAAATGATGTATCCATTCATGTTGAACAAGGTGAAATTGTCGGACTCTTAGGGCCAAATGGAGCTGGTAAAACGACTACCTTTTATATGATCGTTGGATTAATTAAACCTTTGAGAGGTAGCATACATCTGGAAGATGTAGAAATTACTAACCAGCCTATGTATAAGCGTTCCCAGCTTGGAATTGGATATTTGGCGCAGGAAGCATCTGTGTTCAGGCATTTGAGTGTTGAAGATAATTTAAAGTCTACACTTGAGTTTAGCAGATTTTCAAAAGAGCAACAGCAGCAACGCCTGGAAGATCTTTTAGATGAATTTGGGTTACAACATATTCGTAAAAGCAAAGGCATTACTTTGTCTGGAGGCGAGCGCAGAAGAACCGAAATTGCCAGGGCATTGGCAACAGATCCTAAATTTATTTTACTGGATGAACCATTTGCAGGTGTTGATCCTATTGCTGTGGAAGATATTCAATCTATTGTTTCCAAATTGAAGGATAAAAATATCGGGGTATTGATTACCGACCATAATGTTCATGAAACCTTAAGCATTACAGATCGGTCTTACTTGCTTTTTGAAGGATCAATATTGAAATCGGGAACTTCTCAGGAACTTGCCGAAGATGAACATGTTCGTAAAGTATATTTAGGCCAGAATTTTGAATTAAGAAGATAATTCTTTTTCCTTAAATAGTATGGAAAGTAAAATATAAGCAAGCAAAATAATTGGAATTGCTGCAAACCTTATGATTGGAAGTAAAATTGCTGTTAATATAATTAATATATACTGAACTCTGTTTTCATCCCATTTTAGTGATTTGAACTTATAAGATACTAGTTGAATCTCTGATATCAATAAGTAACAAGATGTTATTGTTAATATGATTAAAAACCAGGTGTGATTTGTTAAAGTAGTTAAAAAATCAAATTTGCTGAATACTTTTAAGTTAATTAATGCAATTGATGCAATTAGTAAAGTATTAGCAGGTGTTGGAAATCCGAAAAATTTATCGGTTTGTCGGGGATCAATATTGAACTTTGCCAATCTTAAAGCTGAAAAAACCGGAATAAAGAAACCGATAAACGGAATAACTTGCATTCCTTGTACAGATAAACTCGGTAGAGGTTCACTTTGTTCTAGCAAAAAATACATTATTACACCAGGAACCAAGCCAAATGAAATCATATCTGCCAGTGAATCCAGCTGTTTGCCCATTTCACTTTTTACATTTAAAATACGGGCTATAGATCCGTCCAGAAAATCAAATATTGCAGCAATCGCAATAAAATAGGCTGTCCAGTCTAATCGATTTTCAAAAGCTGCTACAATAGCTAAACACCCTGATAAGAGGTTAAGAGTGGTTAAGAAATTAGGTATTTGCTTCTTCATTAAAAATTATCCGACCTCACTGATTTTGTACATTTTTTCAAAATTAAGAATTTTGATGGTTTTTCCACTTACTTTAATAAGATTATCATCTTTAAATTCTTTCATGATGCGGATCACACTCTCAGTAGACATGCTTGTTAATTCTCCCAGATCATTTCTGGATAATGGCAGATTAAATTGCTCGCTTTTAAAAATTCGCTCAGATAAACAAAGTAAAATGTCAGCCAATCTGCCATGCAATTGTTTTCTGGTTAGACAAAAAAACCTTCCATAAGCCTGAGCTGTACTTTCATTCAAAATATTAATGATTTTTGATGCAAAGGCTGCATTTTGACGAATTAATTGTTTAAAAATATTAATGTCAATCATCTTTACGGTAGAATCAACATAAGTAGATACTGAGTATAAAAATGTATTGTTGCCCTCATAAATAGCAGGCAAACCGACAAGGTGGCTTGAAGGTGTAATGGTCAGAATTAGATTTCTGGGATTTCCTTCCAGGTAAACCTTTACTAATCCTTCTTCAAGAAACATAATGTGTGAGGCAAAGCTTCCCTGTTTACAAATGTTTTCCCCTTTTTTATAAACAACTTTTACCTGGTTCTTTTCGACTAACTCCTTCTCTTCTTCTGTCAGTTGGTCAAAGCATGGTGTAGTATGTATAAAATTTGCACAAGTGTTTTCGTAGTTATTTATCTTCATAATTCTGAGTTAGTTTTTTCAAAAGTACAAAACAAATAATAATTTTTATGATCTGAATCAGTTTTTATCTGATTTATTCCTCTTTTTTTACAAGTGCATCTCATCACAACACATTGAAATGGTGTTTTTTTAGGAAATATATTTGTGAATAAATTAACAATGGTCTCTGTTGAATTTAAATATAATAAACACAAACTAAACTAAAATAAAATGAAAGAACTGAGAAAGTTTGTAATAATATTAGTCCTGTTACCGGCTTTATTTATTACAAGTTGTAAGAAAGACAGGCCTCATGTAGAGCCTGTGAATCATTACCAAGTGCTAACTAATTACTTGCAAACAAACAATATGGATTTACCAGATTTATTAAGTGGATGGGTAATTCCTGCAGCTAATGTTGTTGATGTTGCTAATGATTTTAGTGTGCCGGGTTATCATATTTTTGATATCCGCCAGCAAACTGATTACGAAGCAGGGCATATTAAAGGTGCAATTAATGTATCATTAGGAAATGTTTTAAATGCTGCTCAATCGTATAAAGACAAACCTATTTTGGTGGTTTGTTATACAGGCCAAACAGCAGGCCATGCTGTAATGGCATTACGTTTATCCGGTTTCTCTGATGCGAAAGTTTTAAAATGGGGTATGTGTGGATGGAACCCGGCTTTCACAAAAAAATGGGATGATAATTCAGGACATACAAATGGGAATGTAGCTAACGGAAATCCAAACTGGGTAACTACTGCTTCTCCGGCTCCTACTACTTATGATGCTCCTAATTGGGAAACTACTGCTGGAGACGGAGCAGGGATTCTTGCTGAAAGAGTAGCTGCAGTTTTAGCAGAAGGATTTAAAGTAACCGGATCAGATCCTGTTTTAGCTGATCCTTCTGCCTACCAGATCATCAACTTCTGGTCAGAAACTGATTATTTAAAATACGGACATTTTGAAGGTGCTGTTCAAATGACCCCTATTAATTTAAGTAATGTAACCAATTTTAATCCGGCTATGGAGTCATTGGTTTACTGTTATACGGGACAAACCTCTTCAATGGCTACTTTCTGGTTAAATGTATTGGGATATGATGTTAAAAGTATTGCTTACGGTGTTAACCGCCTTAACTATGATGGTTTATATGCCGACAGCAAACCTACTTATCATGGTGCTGAAAACTATGGATACGAAACAGGTACTGGTAATACAGTGATTGATCATTACGGTATTCTTAAAACTTATATGGAAGAAAATGATTTTGACCTTCCTGATCTGTTAAGTTCATGGGTAACTCCTGCTTCTAGTGTTGTATCTTCTGCTACTGATAATACGGTTCCTAATTATCACGTATTTGATATTCGTTCTGAAACTGACTTTAATACCGGTCATATTGCTGGTGCAATTAACGTTACCTTAGGCAATGTGCTTACTACTGCTGAAAGCTATAAAGACAAACCAATTTTAGTAGTATGTTATACAGGCCAAACTGCAGGACACGCTGTAATGGCATTGCGCTTATCAGGATATGCCGATGCTAAAGTTCTTAAATGGGGTATGTGTGGATGGCATAGTGATTTCGCAGCAAAATGGGAAGCTAATTCCGGTCATACTAATGGAAATAAAGCAGCTGGCCATTCTAATTGGGTAACTACAGCTTCTGCTGCATTGCCAACATTTGATAACCCAACATGGACAACTACAGCCAATGATGGAGCAGGGATTCTTGCCGAAAGAGTTGAGCTGATTTTAAGCGAAGGTTTCAAAAAAATCGGTTCCGACGATGTGCTGGCTACTCCTTCTAACTACCAAATCATGAATTTCTGGTCGAATGAAGATTATATTAAGTATGGACACTTTACCGGTGCTTTCCAAATTAAACCAATTGACTTTTCAAATGTAAATTCATTTGACCCAGATACAGAATCATTGGTTTACTGTTATACAGGACAAACTTCCTCTATGGCAACTTTCTGGTTAAATGTTTTAGGATATGATGCGAAAAGCATATTGTTTGGAGTTAACCGTCTGAATTATGACGGCTTATCAGCTGATAGCAAACCTACTTACCACGGTGCTGAAGATTATACATACGTAACGAACTAAAAATATAAGGTTTTACTTTTAATTGATTATAACCTGATTGAATGTTAACTGGAGCGGAGGAGTAAAATCCTCCCTCTTTAAAAAACTAAAAATGATGAAAAAAATATTTATAGCCGTACTATTAGTTATAATGGTTGCTCCTGGCATAATCAATGCTCAGGGATGTATGGAAGCATCTTCTGACGAAGGTGTGAATGTGGTTGGTTATATCCAAACACAATGGAAATATGAATTCAATGGTAAAGATGATGACGGAAATTCATTAAATACAAATAGTTTTTACTTTAACCGTGCACGTTTAGGTGTTGTTGGTAATGTTCCTTATGATATTAGTTATTATGTGATGGCTGAATTCAGTTCGTTTAAAGATGGACCATATTTATTGGATGCATTCATCACTTATAAAGGTTTAGGCCAATGGGCTAATATTACTATGGGGCAATTTAAATCTCCTTTCGGATTGGAATTAAGTACTCCTTGTCAATCGTTACATACTATAAACCGTTCAAGAGTTGTGAATACTTTAGCTCAGCCATTCAGAGATATAGGTGTTATGGTAACGGGTAGCTCAGATTCTTTAAACTTATTCGGAATCGAAAGAAAAGATATCATTAAATATAGCTTTGCTGTATTGAATGGTACCGGATTAAACGAAATGGATAAAGATAAATATAAAGACATCGCTGCCAGATTTGTATTTTCTCCAAGCGACTTATTTAGTATAGGTACTTCTTATCGTACAGGTAAAGCTGCTAATGTAGACCCTAATGTTGCTACTCCGGACAAGCACACTCGTTTTGGTTTGGATCTTTCTATGGAGTACAAAAACTTCTTGTTACAAGCTGAATATATTCAGGGAACTGATGAAGGCCGGATCCCAATTGATGGTGGTTGAGACGGCGTTACATATGCAGAAGGTTCTGCAAAAAGTAGAGGTTATTTTGTACAAGCTTTATACAAAACTCCATGGAATTTCCAACCGGTTGTGAAATATGAAATGTATGACCCTAATAAAGAAGTTGACTTTGACCAAAGAAGTACAATAACCATGGGATTCAACTATTTTATTAATGAATGGACAAGAATTCAAGTGAATTATTTATATAATGTTGAAGAAAGCTCCTCAACAGATATTAATAACTACTTTGAATATCCTAACGATATGTTGTTGGTTCAGTTCCAGGTTAAATTTTAATAATTTGAAATAGACAGATATGAAAACGTTGAAATTTTTATTTGTTTTTGCTTTAGTATTGGTTGTATTTCCTGCAAGTGTATTTGCACATGGAGATTGCCTAAGCGGTAAAGAATATGCAGCTTATAAAAAAGCAAACAAAAAGCATGTGATCCTTGATGTAAGGAGTGCTAAAGATTATGCTAAAATGCATGTGATGAAAGCTGTAAATATCCATCATATGTCTCTTTATCTAGAGCCCCAATTGGATGGAATGTTAAAACCTGCTGCAGAGCTAGCTTCTATTTTCGGGAAAAAAGGAATTGGGAAAGATACTAAAGTTGTTATTTATGATGATGGATCATCAAAATATTCTACAAGAGTATATTGGATCCTGAAATATTTAGGTGCTACTGAGGTTAAGATCCTTCATAAAAATATGACCCAATGGAAAATGGCTCGTATTCCTTTAACCAGATCTGCTTCTCCAGTTAAGAAAGTTGTTTTTACTCCTGAAGTGAATAAAGCAATTTTTGCTACTACAGATGATGTTAAAGCTGCACTGAAAAATCCAAATGCTGTTGTAATTGATACCAGGCCGGTTGAAGAATTTACTGGTACAAGTGAAAAAAGTAAAGGGCATTTCCCCGGTGCAATTAATATTGTTTATACGGATGTTCTGAAATCTAAAATGGGATTTTTTAAAGCGAAAGCTGGTGTTGAAGCATTAATGCAAAAACATGGTGTGACAAAAGATAAAGAAGTGATTCTTTATTGCAATACCGGAATTTTTGCTGCTATTACATATTTCACTCTTAAAAACCATTTAGGATATAAAAATGTGAAAGTATACGACGGTTCTTATAAAGAATGGGTTGCAAAAAATAATCCTTTAAAAAAATAATCAGGGTTTGTTAATAGGTTTTAAGGGGTTGTCCCAAAAGTGTAATAGTACGTCATTCTGAATTTGTTTCAGAATGACGGCTAAAGTAGCTTTTTGGACAACCTCTTTTTCTTTTTTAGATATTGCCTAAATTTGCAGCTGAATTGAAACAGTAAATGATGCATCCAAAAAATATCCAAATTGAAAATTATAGTTATGATTTACCTAGTGAACGAATTGCAAAATTCCCTTTAGCAGAAAGAGATCAATCTAAGCTTTTGATTTATAATCAGGAAAATATTTACCAGGATGTATTTAAAAATATAGATAAAATTCTGCCGGATGATAGTATTTTATTATTTAATGAAACTAAAGTTATTCAGGCACGGTTACCATTTTTTAAAGAAAGCGGAGCAAAAATCGAAGTCTTTTGTCTTGAACCTGTTTCTCCTACCAGGGAAATTCAACTAGCCTTTCAGCAGAAAAGCGGAGTAGTCTGGAAATGTTTTGTAGGAAATTCAAAAAAGTGGAAAGAAGGTTTTCTGAAAAAAATAATTTCAATTAATGGCCGGGATGTCGTATTAAATATTCAGAGAGTTGGCAGAGATAGTGAGTCACATTTAATTGAATTTAGTTGGGGAAACGAAGAACTTACATTCTCTCAAATTCTGGAATCTGTCGGTTTGGTTCCATTACCACCTTATCTAAACAGGGAGGCTGTTAAAGATGATAAAGACCGTTATCAAACTGTTTATGCTAAACATGATGGGTCTGTTGCTGCTCCTACGGCTGGTTTACATTTTACTCCTGAGATATTAAACCGGTTTTCTGAAAAAGGTATGCCTGTTGAAGAAGTTACTTTACACGTAGGAGCCGGTACATTTAAACCCGTGTCATCTGATACTATTGGTGGACATGAAATGCATGTCGAAAAAATAATTGTTAAAAAATCCACGATTGAACAATTATTATCGTTATCGAAAAAAAATGTGGTTGCCGTTGGAACCACAACTGTAAGAACCCTTGAAAGTTTGTATTGGTTTGCAGCTAAGCTTATTCATAATCCTGATACAAATTTTTATATAGAACAATGGGATCCTTATAATGAAGAACTCCGGTTTGATAAACCAATAGATGAAATGCTTGAAATACTTATCCGGCATATGAATTCGAATGGTCTGGATGTCTTGCATGGCGAAACTCAACTCATCATAGCTCCGGGCTATGAATTTAAAGTTGTAGATATACTGATCACTAATTTCCATCAACCTCAAAGCACACTCTTATTATTAGTCTCGGCTTTTATCGGAGAGCAGTGGAAGGATGTTTATGAATATGCGTTAGAAAATAATTTTAGGTTTCTAAGCTATGGAGACTCCTGTTTGTTTTTTAAAAAATGAATCGATTTTTAAACATTCCTTTTTTTTGTTAAGTTTTCTGTTTACATTTGCGAGTTCATGAAAACAATTGCCTTTTACCCCTGGTTATAAGTCCTGAACTAATTTTCTAATTTCAGGATAGTGTGCATAATACCTATGCACCGATTTTCATATTATTTATTAACATTAAAATTTGGAGAAAAAGATTTATGAACACACTTTTTGTATATTCACCGGATACGGTCGGTTTTTGTTCTGATAAAAGAACTGTAAAAAAGAAAATGAAGAATAAAATAATTAATGACCTATTATTACGTAAACGAAAATGAATTTAAAAAGTATAAAGATTAAAAGTATTTGGAAAAATATTAAAGAAGCTATCGCGGGTACCGATCAGGATTTTACCAAAGGTAGCTTGCCTAAAGCCATTTTCCTATTATCCGTTCCCATGGTTTTGGAAATGGTAATGGAATCAATTTTTGCAGTAGTTGATATTTTTTTCGTATCAAAGTTAGGTGCCGATGCTGTGGCAACAGTTGGGCTTACAGAATCTGTTATGACATTAATTTATGCCGTTGGATTTGGATTGGCTATGGCCACAACTGCTATGGTTTCCCGCAGGATAGGAGAAAAAAAACCTAAAGAGGCTGCAACTACAGCGTTTCAAGCGATAATAACCGGAATTACAATTTCTGTTGCTATTGCTATTCCAGGATTTATATTTGCAGAAGATATTCTAAGATTAATGGGAGCTACCACCCATATGATAACAGAAATGTCCTCCTATACAAAAATAATTCTGGGTTCCAATATTGTAATTATGTTGCTTTTTATCATTAATGCCGTTTTTAGAAGTGCGGGAGATGCAGCTATTTCTATGAGGGTATTATGGGTAGCAAACATTCTGAACATCATATTGGACCCTTGTTTGATCTTTGGTTATGGACCTTTCCCTGAACTTGGAATAAAAGGTGCTGCCATTGCTACTACTATAGGTAGAGGTACAGCTGTGATTTATCAGTTTTATATTCTGTTTAGAGGAAAAAGAAGGATTAAATTAGCATGGTCAGACATCAAGGTGCAGTTTGATATCATTTACAGATTAATTAAAATTTCATTAGGAGGAATAGGACAAAACATCATTGCAACTTCCTCATGGATTGGCTTGATGCGTATTGTATCCATCTATGGAAGTGAAGTTTTGGCAGGATATACCATTGCAATACGTATTATGATATTTACATTACTTCCTTCATGGGGCATCAGTAATGCAGCTGCTACACTTGTTGGTCAAAATCTCGGAGCAAAACAACCGGAGCGGGCTTCTCGTTCGGTATGGCTTACAGGTAGGTTTAATATGGTATTTATGGGGATTATCAGTATCTTCTTTATTGTAACTCCTGATACTTTTATTAAACTATTTATTGCCGAAACAAGAGTTATTGAAGTGGGTAGTGTTTGTTTGAGAATTATGGGATATGGCTTTATTGCCTATGCCATGGGAATGGTATTGATAAATTCTTTCAACGGAGCCGGAGATACCAAAACTCCTACCTTGATTAACTTTATTTCATTCTGGATTGTTGAAATCCCATTGGCTTACTTTTTGGCAATTACTTTGGGAATGCAGGAAAGGGGGGTGTTCTGGTCTGTTGTTGTAGCAGAAACCATATTAGCTCTGATCGCTTTTTATCTTTTCAAAAAAGGAAAGTGGAAAGAGAAGCAGGTATAGTGAAAACGAAAGCCTTTTAATCATAAATAGAATATAGTAACACGGATGCAACAGATTATCGCGAATATTACAGTGGAAATTAGTAGCATCCGTGTTATCTGTATTCTATTATTTTATTTTTGCATTTATGATTAATAGTAAGATTACCGGCATAATTCTAGCAGGTGGGAAAAGTAGCCGTATGGGTACGGAAAAAGGTTTGCTTAAACTAGGCCATAAGCATATGATCCAATATGCTATTGATGTGCTAAGCGAATGCTGTGATGAAGTGATCATAAGTTCTAATTCCGATGCTTATGATTTTCTTGGCTTAAAAGTTATTAAAGATATTTCCCCAAATAGCGGGCCTATGGGAGGAATTTACTCCGGTCTCATGTCTTCTACAACTGATCTGAATATTGTTTTGTCTTGTGATATGCCATATATCCCAAAAGAACTAATAAGATATCTGGTTTCTTTGCATAATAATCATGATGTGGTAGTTCCCTGGCATGGGGAAGAGAAATTTGAGCCAATGTGTGGGCTCTATCACAAATCTTCATTAAAAACATTTGAAAAATATATAAGTAAAGAAAATTTTAAAATTCCTGATGCATATAAAGAAATGAATACTTATAAAGCTTTAATGAATGATTCTTTAAAGTTTTACCATCCTAAATTGTTTTATAATCTCAATTCTAAAAAGGAATTGGAATCAGTGGTTTCAGATTTTGAGGAATTGGAAGTATGGAATAATTTATTGTTAATCGCCGGAACCGGAAGAAATGTTGGGAAAACATCATTGGCTTGTAAAATCATAAAGCATATTTCTGATAAAGGAAATGTGGTTGGAATAAAGATATCTCCACATATGCATACCCAAAGTAAATCTGCAAATTTAATTTGTGAAACTAAGGAGTATAGTGTTTATCAGGAATATGATTTAGATACGGATAAGGATAGCTCCCGTATGTTAAAAGCAGGAGCCAGAAAAGTATTTTATATACAATCTGAAGAAACCCGGATAGGAGAGGCTTTTAAAGTTTTGAGTAAACATTTAGATAGAGATACTCCTATTGTTTGTGAATCAGGTGGCCTAAGGAATTATATTAAACCATCTTTATTTTTTATTTGTGATAGTATTGACGGCAATATTATAAAAGAAAGAGCTCAAGCACTTTTATCTAAAGCTGACCGGATCATTAAGTTTAAAAATCCGGAGTTTGATTTTGACTTGAAAGAGCTTTATTTTAAAGATGGTATATGGAAAATGTAAGATGATATAAAAAACATATTACCATTCGGGTAAGATGCATTTTTCAGAAAGTTGCTTTAATAAACTATCAAAATCAATCAAACTTTTTTGCATAATCGTTGATTTATCATTATGACAATGTAAGCATGCACCTACGGTAAGAATATTTTTTTGCTCTTCCAGATTAAAGGGGCGCATATTGGTTCGTGTTGCTCTTAAATCATTACACTCTTCTAAAAATCCTATCCAGGCATCTTCCGGTAACCCATCATATTTGTTTTTGGCAAATCTGGCTTTGAATTTCCATTTGCCTTTTCCATCCTGAATTATATATTCCAGTTTCCCTCTTCCATATCCTATAGCTAGTGGATGATTATGGCAGGATTTGCATTCTCTTGCTTTAGCCATGGTTGTATGTCCTGAAGTAGGTGCATACAAACGATGAAAACTCTCTTTTTCTTTTTTATTGGTATATTCAGATTTATCAATACTTAAAACCATACCCGGAGCAAAAGTTCTGATGTAATTTTGCATCTTATTGGTTTCTTCAATTCCTAAAGTTGGAAGATCCGCAAAATATTCTCCGGCATATTCTATCCAGGCTCCTTTAATTAATTTATTATCTAAAAGATCATAAGTTTCGGTTTCTTTTTCAAATGAATTATGACAACCAATACATTGAGGTACCCATGCAGTATGGCAACTTTCACAGCTTAGGTTTTTATGAGCATTTCTGGTACATTCTGAATGTGGAGATTTTAATTCCAAAATTTTTCCGCTGTTTTTAGAAATAAGTTGAGCAACTCCATCTGTATTGATAAAAGTATTGGGTAGTGCTTTTCCTGTTTTTTGAATAGTCAGAAATTCATTTTGAGCATATTCCCGGATTTCAATAATTTTTTGATTTTCAAAATCCAGTTCGGATTTCAGGATTGTTCTTGCAGGGCCATTAAAATGACAATCCTTACAATTGACCTGCATCTGACTTTCCTTATGCTCATGCAAACTTCCATCTCCCATAGTTTCATAGGAAGTATGGCAATCTATACAAAGCATTCCGGCTTTATGATGTATATCTTCAGGCATTTTTTCAAAAACCCTTTTGTCTTCTAATTCGGTATAATTGCTCCAATCTTCTATATCTTTTGCCCTGAATTTAGTTTCATGTAATCCTTGATAACTGGTAGCTACCCTGCCTGAACGGCTATGACAACCAAAGCAATGTTCATTCGTTATGTTCAGCGACAAAGAAGGATGAAACCGGTATTTTATCGAATCCGGTTTGTATTTTTGTAATGATTCCAGTTCAGCTTTTGCTTCTTCTGAATAATTTAAATGACAAGCATTACAACCGCCACCTCTGGATAGTTGCGTAATAGGCCCTAATTCGGTTTTTGGATTTCCAATATGGCAATTAGCACATAAGTCTCTTAAATGATTATCAGCCGCAGTTTGTTTTAAATCCTGAACATGGAATAATCCTTCCGGTTTTTCCAATTCATTAAAAACATACTTATCAACACTGATCACACCACTCATAGTCGTTAGTATGCTCTTATGAATTCGATTACTAATATCAGGGTGACACTGTGCAGTCCCGCAACTTCTGTTTGCATCCGCTAAATTCCCGGGTATAAGAATCATGCCTTTATGTGCCTGATCTTTATCTATACTGAATGCATTTCCCTGATGACAGGATACACAGCCGATAGCCTCTGGATTATGTGCTTCTGAAAAACCTTTCATGCCGTCATGGCATACCAGGCAACTTTCTCTCTTATTCAATGCCTGTGGGATTGTTACTGTGGTTTTCAGAATGTCGTCTGATGAGATTATGTTTAAAGAGAAGGGAGTACTGGCTTCCCAGAATTCCCATCTCCATTTCCAGTTTTCTCCTCTGAAAAAGTACCCAATAATGGTGAGTATGAAATAAAGAATGAAAAGTATGTAAATACTCTTTCTAATAAGCTTTACTTTTGGCTTTTTTATAAGTGGAAAATAATAAATGGCTATTAGCAAAAGCATTATGAAAAGCAGACTATATCCCGGCCTGCTCAACCAATGCAATATTTCCTGTAATCCCACAAAATACCATGGGCCTTTCATAATTGGATTCAATCCGTCATGCAAGGGTGCCGTAAATAGCCAGCTAAATATTGCAACAATGAATATTGCAGCCAGAATGGTAGGTAGCTTGGTCCAGATAGTGCGGGCATGCTCAAAAATGATAACCGCAATAAAAATGGTTGCCGTTGCAATATGGTGCACATAGATTAATTGATAATCCCCCTCATTTCCTAAAAACAAGAAATTCAATAATTCTCCGGTAAAAGGAATTGAAATGATTAAAGATTCTATGATCCTCCTTGCCTGTTCACTGTCTGCATCAGCTTTAAGAATAAAACCTGAAATCATCACATAAAAGATGAAAACAATAGAAATAACCACCCTTAACCAAACTCCTCTTTTTAATCGAAATGGTTTATCAGTTCTGAAATATTCCCATAAATGCAATAAAGAAAATATCAGAAAGAATTGAGCACTCCAATAATGAATATTGCGCATAAATGATCCCATTGGGTTTGAAATCATTATCAGGCTTACAGAATCATAGGCATTATTCACATCGTAAACCAAAGCCAGAAAAATTCCACTAACAGCACAAATCAAAAAATTAGCCAGGCTAATCATACCATAGGTATCGAAAAAAATGAATTTCTTTATTTTCTGATACGTATTTATCATAATTGAATCACTAGTTCATTAGTGGATTTGTCAATTTCGAAGCTCAGTTGTTTCAGATTCTTAACCGAAGGCCCTTTTACAGGTTCGCCCTTCGAATTGTATCGTGAACCATGACATGGGCAGACCAGTTCATTTTCTTCAATAGCATTAATTTTGCATCCTAAATGGGTGCATCTTGAAGAGTATATTTTCAATGCATTCTCTTTCTTGAAAAAAATAACTTCATCCTGAATACTTAAACCATTTGGGATATCATTAATATGACGAAGCTCCCGGTTAGCTATTCCAAACCTTTTATGATCTTTTATCATTTTGTTTAACAAAAATAGCAAGGGTAGGAATAATAGGTATAAAATTCCCTTTAAAAAATCTTTCCGAGTTAGTTTGCCTTTCATCCTTAATAGTTGATCAGTGCAAATTTAATGTTTATGTAAACATATTCAGTTGTTTCGATGTATTTTAATTAGATTCATTGTCCTTCTGACGGCCGTGCTGGAATCAATTTTAATTAAGGTGGAGTTGTTATTTAGAATTTATAGTCTACTGTTATTCGGGGTGCGACTTAGAGTCGAGCCCCGAATTGAGCCGAACGGGGAAGCCATCCTAATTATTTTTAAGTAATTCCTGGATTCAAACTATAGCAATTGTTTGTAAGTGAAAGGATGGCTTCCCATATCACACTATTTCCGGCAGTTGCTTAAAAAATATGGTAAAATATATTCAAAGGTTGTATGGTCTATTGTATATTCGTATTTTACTAAAGAAAATAAAGATTAGTGATCAATAAACATTACATCCGGACTATACTCAGGAAATTCAGACTTGCACTTATGGATCTGCTTCCGATTATAGCGGTCGTTGTTTTTTTTCAGACTGTTGTTATCCGGCAACCATTTCCACAAATCGGAGAAGTCATATTCGGTTTCCTGCTTGTAGTAGCGGGCTTGATGATGTTTATAGAAGGATTAGAGATTGGTTTATTTCCCATTGGAGAGTCACTGGCATATGCCTTGGCAAAGAAGGGAAGCCTTCTGTGGTTAATGATTTTTGCATTCGCACTTGGATTTTCAACCACCGTTGCCGAACCGGCTTTAATCGCCGTGGCAAAGGAAGCTTCGGTCATATCTTCGGGTGCAGGATTAATTGAAAATAATCAAAATGCTATGAATCTATATGCGATGGGCTTACGACTGACGGTGGCGATTTCTGTCGGGCTGGCCATTGTTATCGGGGTATTACGTATTCTCAAAGGCTGGCCTTTGTTTTATTTAATCATTGGTGGGTATATACTGGTTATGTTAATGACGATTTTTGCCCCCAATGAAATCATTGGTCTGGCTTATGATGCGGGAGGAGTTACCACTTCCACCATCACCGTTCCACTTGTGGCAGCTTTAGGAGTAGGGCTTGCCAATGTGATTAAGGGCAGAAGTCCTTTGGTAGATGGCTTTGGGTTGATTGCTTTTGCTTCACTTTTACCTATGATTTTTGTGATGGCCTATGGCTTATTGTGGTTTTGAGTAAATAATGATAGATATTATGATGGATTTTATAATAGATTTTTTGTTGGTACTGCTTTATACACTGAAAGACGTATTACCTATCATAGTATTGATCATTTTTTTTCAGATGGTAGTGTTAAAACAGCCCATACCTCATCTAAAGAAAGTGATCGTAGGTTGGTTTTATGTGGTGTTCGGACTGGCTTTTTTCCTTATTGGATTAGAAAAAGCACTTTTCCCTGTGGGAAAAATTATGGCTACTCAATTATCCGATCCTGCTTTTATTGGTAATTTAGAAAATGGAGAGGCAAATTGGTGGTCGTATTACTGGATCTATATTTTTGCCGCTTTGATCGGATTTGCCACTACCATAGCCGAACCTTCGCTTATTGCTGTAGCGTTGAAAGCAGGTGAAGTTTCGGCGGGTACGATCAATCAACTTGGATTCCGGATCACCGTAGCGCTCGGAGTAGCTTTTGCCCTGGCGCTCGGAACATTCAGGATTATTACCGGGACACCACTATTTATTTACATTATGGCAGGATATCTTATTGTAATCATTCAGACTATTTTTGCACCGAGGAAGCTCATTGCTTTAGCCTACGATTCAGGAGGAGTTACCACTTCTACGGTCACTGTACCACTGGTAGCGGCTCTCGGTTTGGGCTTATCCAGCGCAGTGCCGGGCAGAAATCCTGCCGTTGATGGATTCGGGCTCATCGCATTTGCCAGTTTATTCCCTATTATTACAGTATTGGGATATGCTCAATTTATGGAATTGAAAATACGATTGTTAAAAATAAAAACCAGTAAAAATGCAATTTAAATTAATTATGGCCTTTGTCAAACCCAGCATTACGGATGCTGTAGTTGATGCAATGAAGGAAGCGGGAGCTACCGGAGCTACCATTATTCCTGCCAGAGGTACCGGGATACATGAAGCAAAATCCTTTTTCGGGCTAAGTATTGAGGACCAAACGGATATCATAGCCTTTCTTGTAGAAGAACATGTTGTGGAGAAGCTCATGAAAGTCATAGAGTCGGCCGGGAAATTTGATGAGCCTGGCACAGGTATTGCTTTTGTTTTACCCGTAGAACATATAGCCGGCTTACAAAGTCAAATGAAAAAATTCAAGGATCAGGCACGTGACCAGTATTTTTAAATCAATTCGACAAGAGGTTTTCTCATATTTGCAGAAAATATGCTAATATATAGTCTGTTTTAAATGAAACTCAAATCGGTAATCATTAAAAAAGAGTAAACATGAATGCAAAAAGAAGTTTTCAAAGTGCTAAGGATGTCATGACGAAAAAGGTTATTTTCGTTGATGGTATGGCTACGGCCAAAGAGGCTGTTAATATCATGCGAAGTGAAAAGGTTGAAGCCTTTATTGTTAAAAAACGCTATCCACAAGATGCTTATGGAATTGTTATGGTGCATGATCTTATCAATGGAGTGATTATTCCTGATAAGTCTTCAGAGGAGGTCAATGTCTTTGAGATTATGACTAAGCCTGCCATCAGCGTACCGGCTGATATGGATGTACGCTATGTCGCCAGATTACTGAAGAAAGTAGGACTAAAGATGGCCCCGGTTGAGGAAAATGGCGAATATATTGGAATGGTTTCCCTTTCAGATTTAATATTGCATAACTTACTTTTCTAATAGTAAGAAGGAGAGACTGAGAGACGAAGAACAAAAAATTTATACAATAGATATTCTTATGGATCACTAAGTCACTTCGTTGCTTTTTCTCTAATAATGTTGGGTATTAAATACTCCCGAATTCTCCCTTTTTTTAAGAGAACCAAGGGGATTTTCGTTATGGGATGCGTTCCCTTCCTAGGATTCCTGAAGATGGTTTTCCTTTACGATAATCTATGTTTTTTTCTTCCATGGAATTTTGACAGCCTGTTCAGATCCCGACATGAGCGCTGCAATTTTCTTTGTTTCAGGAAACTGTTCGAATATGATTTTCATGAATACAGTAATAGGGATCGACATGATTAAACCGGGCACACCCCAAATAAATCCCCAAAGCATAAGCATTATTAAAACAGTCATTACATTAACAGAAAATGTTTTTCCCATAAAAATTGGTTCTAATACGCCGCCCATTAAAACCTGAACCATAGTAATGGATAATACAAACAATAATAGAGTACCGGACGGATCTAATTCTACTAAAGCAAATAGTGCACACAATACGACTGATATTATAGAACCAACCAGCTGAACGAAATTAATAAGAAAAGCGAATAATCCCCAGAATATCGGGAAACTGATACCAAATGCAATGCAGGCAATACTAAAGCCTATGCCTGTTAATAAACTGATAATGAATTTTACCTTAATGAATTTGATGAGGTCCCTTTCAATTTTCATAAAGGTTTTTACAGAAGAATAATTTGATTTTAATAATGTACTATTTAAAATTTTCTCGAAATTAATAGATTCAGAAAGTAGAAGAATTACAAAGAAAACAGTCATAAGAGTCATCGAAAGAGCATCTCCTATAAAGTCCAAAGACTTTCCGAAATTCTTCATAACATTGCTTTTCTGAAAATAATGGATCAATACATTTTCTCCCTCAACTCTTTCAATGCCAAAGAAATTTTCAATTGTTACAATGATGCCTAATAGTTTTGATTCCGCTTTTTCTATAAAAACATCTTTTGCTGAAAGAATTTCATTGCTCGAAAGCTTAATTAGGAATCCTCCCAATTTTAGGATCCCAAATATGATTAGAATGACAACTACAATACTCATCACCCTTGGCATTCGAACCTTGTCCATCCATCTTATTAATGGTAAAAATAAGATGGCGATAAACATAGATAGAATTAAAGGAATGAAAATAAATGATAATATTTTCAGTAAATAAAATATCAATGGGATAACAATAATTAAAAGAAGAGTATTCGTTGTTTTAATATCTTTCATGTTCTAAAATTATAATAAGCTTGTGATGATTCAAATTTTTATCCGTTTTCACTGATTTGTTGTAATTTTTTTAAATCCAGAATTTCAAATTCTTTTCCCTCAATACGAATCAGTTTCTCGTCATTGAAATCCTTGATAACTCGTGAAAGGCTTTCAATAGACATGGATGTTAATTCTGCTAATTCTTTTCTGGAAAGGGGAAGATTGAATTTTTCAGACTTGAAAATACTTTTAGATAAACATATCATTAAGTCAGCAAATCTCCCTGGAATATTTTTTTGAGATATGGCAAAAAAACGATCGAATGAATGTATCGTTAATTCATTTAAGATCTTTATCACTTCTGATGAAAATTGTGCATTATCTTGTGAAAGTTGCCTGAACATATCAATGTCTATTAAACAAATGGTACTGTCTTCATAAGCCATTGCAGAATAGTGATAAATAGGATCTCCATAAAGAGATGGCAGTCCGATTAAATTTCCTTCAGGAATAATCGAAATGATCAGGTTTTTATCATTTTTCCCTTCGATATAAAGTTTTAAAAGTCCTTTTTTAAGGTAAAGAATACTGGATGCAAAAGATCCCTGTTTTAAGATCGTTTCTCCTTTTTTGTATGACACCTCCAGCCGATTCTTATCAATAAGTTCTAATTGCTCTTCCGTTAACTTTCGAAAGCAGGATGATTTATTGGTGCAAGCTTTACAACTATTTGTTTTCTTAGGAATAGCCATTGATAATACATTAGAAATGAATCGGATTACAAAATTAGGGTTTATTCATGAATTTTCTTATGTCAGATCAAATAAAACTTGATTTAAATCGTGTTTTTTGTTGAGTTGTTAGAATTCCTTTTTGTGAATTATATAACAAGGTGTTTTATTTTTGTTTTGTAAAGATATAGATGTATTTAAATATATGTCTTTTTATTGTAAATAACAATAATATTTAACTATATACACATGAAAACCAGAAGAGATTTTATCAAAATATCAGCTCTGGGTACTGCAGGTGCCGCCGTGGCTACCAGTGCATTTTCAACAGTAAAAGCAGGATCATTATTTGATTGGGGAGAAAAAACTCCTTTGGATGATAGTGAGTTTATAAGAACTGCAACATATTGTGAAGTATGCTTCTGGAAGTGTGCCGGTTGGACCTATTCTACTTCAAAAGGTGATATTGTCAAAATTCTAGGGAATGAAGATGACCCGCATTGTAATGGTCGCTTATGCCCAAGAGGAACAGGTGGAGTCGGAATGTTCACTGACAAAGACAGGTTGAGAAACCCTCTTATCCGTGTACGTAAAGAAGACGGGAAATCAGTATTTAGAGATGCCAGTTGGGATGAAGCTTTGGATTTGATTGCCAAAAAATTTAAGGAGATTGCCGGCAAACATGGTCCTGAAAGTATTGCACTGTTTAACCATGGTTCTTCAGGGAAGCACTTTGGTCATCTCTTAAAAGCATTTGGTTCATCAAATATTACAGCACCTTCTTATGCTCAATGCCGTGGGCCACGTGAGGTTGGATTTGTTGCTACGTACGGGGCAGGTGTTGGTTCTCCGGAACCTACGGATATCAGGGATACCGAATGTATGGTATTAATAGGATCTCATCTCGGAGAAAATATGCATAATGGCCAGGTACAGGAAATGTCGGAAGCCATTGATAAAGGAGCTACAATAATCACTGTTGATCCCAGGTATTCTACTGCTGCGAGCAAGTCAAAATTCTGGTTACCAATTAAACCATCAACGGATTTAGCTCTATTATTAGCCTGGATTCATGTAATTATTTATGAAGAATTATATGACAAAGAATACGTAAAGAAATATACTTACGGATTTGACAAGCTTAAAAAACATGTAAAAAATATGACTCCGGAATGGGCTTATGGGATTACAACCATTAAACCCGATATAATTCGTAAAACTGCCCGTGAGATGGGAGATGCTTCTCCGGCAGTAATCGTTCATCCTGGCCGTCATGTGACCTGGTATGGTGATGATACACAACGTTCGCGTGCGATTGCTATTTTAAATGGCTTGTTAGGTTCATGGGGCCGTCGGGGAGGTTTCTATCTAAAAGAGTCTATTAAAATTCCTAAATATCCTACTCCCAAATATCCAAAACCAAAGTGGAGTTGGAAAGATGCATTAGACGGAAAGTATCCTTTAGCAGGCTTATCAGTTGCTAATGGATTTATAGATGCTACAATACCGTCTGAAGAAAATAAATATCAATTACATGCATGGATCGTTTCGGGAACAAACCTGCCATTAACCATGCCTGATAAAGATACTTTAAACGAAGCAATGAATGCGCTTGATTTTATGGTAGTGGTTGATACCATGCCAATGGAGATTACAGGTTATGCGGATGTTGTGCTTCCTGAATGTACTTATCTGGAAAGATATGATGATATCCGTTCAGCTCCACATCGTGAGCCTAATATTGCTTTAAGGTCGCCGGCTGTTAAACCAAAATATGATTCAAAACCTGCATGGTGGATGGCTAAAGAACTTGGCAATAAGCTTGGGCTCGAAAAATATTTTCCATGGAATGATTTTGAAGAAGTGATCTCTTACCAGCTTGAAGAACTTGGTACTTCATTGGATGAAATGAAGGTAATTGGAGTCAAAAAGTTTGATCGTGAATATGGCGGGCTTTATATGGGAGACGGTGAAGATTTCGAATTCAATACGAATACCGGAAAAATTGAACTGTTCTCAACTGAACTTGCAGCTTTAGGTTTCGATCCGATGCCTAAATATACGGAACACCCTGAACCACCTTCAGGATACTATCGTTTGATCTATGGCCGTGC
Organism: Bacteroidales bacterium; assembly: GCA_028280405.1. Classification (GTDB taxonomy): domain Bacteria; phylum Bacteroidota; class Bacteroidia; order Bacteroidales. The sequence continues at coordinate 84,232 of JANQLW010000053.1, read as the reverse complement.
TCCTATGCATACTTTTAGCCGTACTGCAAATAATCAAAACTTAGTAGACTTAATGGGTGAAAATAATCTTTGGGTAAACCCAAAAGTTGCTAATATCTGGGAACTTACAAACGGTCAGGAGGTATGGTTGGAAAATCAGGATGGCGCTGTTTCTAAATTTCCTATTAAAGTCAGAATTACTGAAAGGATCCGTTGGGATTCCATTTATATGGTTCACGGATTTGGTCATAGTAATAGGAAATTATCAAATGCTTTTGGAAAAGGAGTAAATGATTCCGAATTAATAACTACAGTAATGGTTGATCCAATTATGGGAGGAACCGGTATGAGAGGTAATTTTGTTACTTTCTTAACTGAAGATCCCGGGAAGGAGATTGAATCATGAGATATGCAATGGCGATTGACACTAAAAAATGTGTCGGATGTAGCGACTGTGTAGTTGCTTGTCAAACAGAAAATAATGTGCCTCATGGATATTGCCGCGATTGGGTAGTTGAGGTAATGGATGGTACTTATCCGAATTTGGAAATGGAAATACGCTCGGAACGATGTAACCATTGCGATAATTCACCTTGTGTACGTTGTTGTCCAACCGGAGCAAGCCACTATGCCGATGGAGGTATTATAAAAGTGAAGCCTCATAAATGTATTGGCTGTGGTGCATGTATCCAATCTTGCCCTTATGATGCCCGCTATTCACATCCCGATGGATATGTAGATAAATGTACTTTTTGTAAGCATCGTGTGGATAAAGGTGAAGATCCGTCTTGTGTATCAGTTTGTCCGACTAACTGCATGTATTTTGGTGATTTGGATGATCCTGCAAGTGATGTTTCTAAAGCTTTGAGAAATAGAAAATACAAAGCCCTGGCTCCGGAAGCCGGTACTAAACCTCAAATATTTTATTTGATCTAAATTTTGAAGTTATGAGAGAAGAAATTTTTATAAGCGGAAGAAATATCCCTAATATAGATCCTCATCTGAATATCTGGCACTGGCAAATTCCGGTTTATTTATTCTTAGGAGGCCTGGCTGCAGGTATTTTATTCTTTGCAGCACTTTATACAATTCTTGGAAAAGAAAAACAAATGCCAACTACAGTTAAGTGGGCAACATTTTTAGTTCCTGTTGCATTGGTTCTGGGTTTATTTGCCCTGTTTCTTGATTTGAAACATAAATTGTATTTCTGGCAATTATATACCACTGTTCGTTTTGAATCTCCAATGTCCTGGGGAGCCTGGGTATTGATGATCATTACTCCCTTATCGATGATTTGGTGTGCAACTTATATTAAAGAGCTAATTCCTAAGTGGGATTGGAAATTTGAATTTCTGAATAAGTTTGAAAAGTTTGCAATTGCTAACAGAAAACCTATGGCCTGGGCATTATTGATATTGTCTGTAATTTTAGGTATTTATACAGGGATCCTGCTATCGGCTTTCAATGCACGGCCTCTTTGGAATACTTCAATCTTGGGCCCTTTATTCCTGGTATCCGGATTATCAACTGGTGCCGCTGCAATTATGTGGATGTCAAAAGATCATTTTGAAAGAACTTTAATGAGTAAAATTGATTTGATGTTAATCATGATTGAACTATTCTTTATTACACATCTGTTTATGGGGTTCCTGGCAAGTTCTGCTGTTCAAATTCAGGCTGTAGGTTTATTTCTCGGAGGACAATTTACCGTATCATTTTGGGTGTTTGTTGTAATTCTTGGGCTTGTATTTCCTGCAGTTCTTGAAATTATGAAGTTGAGAGGATATAAAATTCCGGTAGCGATACCTGCATTTTTAATTTTATTTGGTGGTTTAATGTTTCGTTTCATTATGGTTGAAGCCGGACAGATCACAAGATATCTATACTAATATTGAAAACAGAATAAAATGGATAGAAGTAAAAATTATTTTAACCCATACTTTGGCGGTGTAATGGTTGGTCTACTGTTACTTGCAACCTTTTATATTACAGGCCGGGGATTGGGTGCCAGTGGAGCTGTTAAAAATACTGTAGTTACTACGGTACATTCAATTGCTCCTGATCATGCTAAAGACTCAGAATATATGAGCAAATTTATCAGTGATGATAAACATCCTATGAATACCTGGCTGGTATTTGAAGTATTGGGCATATTAGCCGGTGGTTTATTATCAGGATCATTAGCCGGAAGACTAAAATGGAAAGTAGAACATTCTCCTAAAATTTCTTCCAGAAGAAGATTAATTTTTGCTGCATTAGGTGGTTTGCTATTTGGAATAGGAAGCCAGCTCGGTAGAGGATGTACCAGTGGAGGTGCTTTAAGTGGAATGGCTGTTTTGTCAACTGCCGGATTCATTTCCATGATAAGCATTTTTGGTACGGCATTTATTGCAGCATACTTTTTTAGAAAAAACTGGATTTAATCGTTAAATGATATAAAGATATGGGACCATTAATTAGTCAGGATATTATTGCGTCAGAATGGAATCATGTAATTGCACTCTTAATCGGGATGGTTTTTGGATTTTTCCTTGAATCATCAGGATTTTCCTCATCCAGAAAATTAGCCGGTGTATTTTACGGATATGATTTCATTGTATTGAAATTTTTCTTTAGTGCAGCTATTACTGTAGCTGTAGGATTAATCTATTTTGAATATATGGGATGGATAGATCTAAGTCTGGTTTTTGTAAACCAATTTTATGTAACAGCCCTGATTGTAGGAGGTGTTATTATGGGATTAGGATTTATTATGGGTGGATTTTGTCCGGGTACCAGTTTAGTAGGTGCTGCAATAGGTAAAATTGATGCCTGGGTTTTTACGGGTGGACTGTTTTTAGGAATATTTATATTTTCTGAAGCATTTCCTCTATTCGAAGGAATTTATAATAGTGAAAATCTGGGGCCGGTAAAAGTTTATGAATCGCTTGGCATACCAAGGGATTGGTTTGTATTCGGATTGATCATTATTGCATTGGGAATGTTCTATATGACAGGCATTATCCAAAAAAGAGTGAAAAAAGTAGAATATTAAAATATTATATGATGAATATAAGATATATCTTTTTTGCAATTTTATTACTGGCACTGGGTGCGGGATTATTTTTTCTTCCGGATCCAAAAGCCGACTATGAAACGCAAGCAGAAAACATTTTGTCGGAATTAAAAGATCAAACGCGCTTTGTATCTACTGATGAAGTGGCAGAAAGAATTATTAATCAGGACCCAAGCTTATTCCTTATTGATGTTCGCATGGTTGATTATTATGAAGAATTCTCTTTACCCGGAGCTGCAAATATTCCCTTGGAAGAAATTCTAAATCCTGATTGGGTAGATTATCTGGAACAGGATGGTGTAGATCTGGTTTTTTATTCCAATGGCGACATATATGCTGAACAGGCATGGATGCTGGCAAAACGTATGGGTTATAAAAACCTATATGTAATGAAAGGTGGTTTGAATCATTGGTTCGAAACAATTATCCAACCTAAAAGGCCGGCTGCTACTGCATCCAGTACTGAATTCGATCTTTATGAATTTCGTAAAGGGGCCCGTCAGTATTTTAGTGGAGGTAGTTTAAATATAGAAGATGTAGAAGCAGAATCACTTACTTTTACCAGAAAGAAAAAAGAAACTGTAATTGAAGGAGGTTGCTAATTTTAAAAGATTTTAATTATGAAGGACACCAATCTAAAAACAAATCGTTTATCAATAGCAGTACTCATTTTTGTTTCTCTTTTGGTAATAGGTTTTATTACCATGTCGAAACCTGAATTTGAGTATAAACTTACATTGGAACAATCCCTTGAGCAAATATTATCTTTAGAGGATGAAATGAATCCGGATGAATTGATGGAAATCATCGATAGTGAGACCAAAGGCTATAAAGTGGTTGATATCCGAAATCCTTATGAATTTGTAAAAGGAAATATTCAGGGGTCTAAAAATATTCCCTATCAGAATCTATTTGCCAAAGAAAATATTGAATTTTTTGATCAAATGAAAAAGGATTCTGTTACAGTTGTTCTTTGTGGCTATGACCAGCTTGAAGCAAACGGCAGTTGGATGTTGTTGCAACAATTAGGTTATTCGAATGTAAAAGTTTTACAAGGTGGGTATGGGTATTATTCAGGCGAAACATTTGATATGTTCAGTGAATCCGAGATCCCTCAATACTTTGTAGAAGAACCGAAATATAGCTTTGTTGAAATTATGGATAAGCTAACAAGTGGTAGTATTATTGAAGATGAAAAGGTAGAGTATGAATCTATCATTCCTACAAGGAAAAAAAAGGAAACCGTTATAGAAGGCGGTTGTTAATTGTTGACTATTGACTATTAAAGATTGGCTATCGATATTTTTTCGATAGCCTTTTTTATGTTAATTATAATTGTTACAAGTTGCAGGTTGCAGGTTTCTTGGATTAGTGAGTTGAAATCAAGGTTTTTATCCCAATTTACAAATACTTTCCAGTCTTTCCGGTTCTAATAAATAAATCTTCTTTCCATCAATCTTAATGATGCTATCCTTGCGAAATTCGGAAAGTATGCGGATTACATTTTCAGTGGTCATTTCAATTAATTCGGCAATTTCTCTTCTGGAAATTGGAATGTCGAATTCGTCTGATTGATAAATGTGATTTGAAAAATATAATAGGATATAAGCAATTCTACCTCTTAAATGTTTTTTGTTTATTTCAAAACGGGTTTCTAAAATGTCATCGTACATTTTACTCATCTTATTTAAAATCTCTATGGCAAATTTCCCGTCTCTACTAATGACATCTTTCATCGCTTTAATGTCAACCGAACACACGATAGTATCTTCTAAAGCACTAATGGAATATTTATAGGTAGATTCTGAAAATATACTTAATAGACTAACAAAATCACGAGGCTTGGCTATACTGATAATCTGATCTTTATGCAGTGGATTTTTTTTGTATAGCTTAACAAGGCCCTGTTTTAAATATAGAAAAGATGTGATTTCTGTACCTTCTTCACTGATAATTTCCCCTTTCTTAAATTCAATCTCCTTCTTACTCTCATTTAAAAAATTTAAATCTTCCGTATTTAAATTTCCAAAAAGCAAATTTTTATACACACAGGTACTGCAATGATTAAGGCTAGGCAATTCTCTCATAAAATTAGATGTTAAACTCAAACATATATACAAATATAAATGTCATGATATATATCATATCTAAAAAGTTGCATATGTTTTAGGTGCTTGTTATGTTTGTAACACTTATAAAAATAGTAGGTTAATCAGATATTTAGATACAAACATACGAATTAAATTTAAACAATCTATATATGAAATATGCATGAGAATGAATTCTCAAACAAGGGGAGAATATAACATGGATGTTTCATGTGACAACTAAAAATATAAATTTTAAATACATGAAAAGATTATTGATTCTTGGAGCTGGAACAGGTGGTACAATCATGGCAAATAAGATGCGAAAAGCTCTTGCTAGAGAGGATTGGGATATTACCATCGTTGATCAGCATAAAACACACTATTATCAGCCGGGCTTTCTGTTTATTCCATTTGGGATGTATGGGAAAAAGGATGTGATCAAACCCAAAAGCGATTTCTTTCCGGTAGGGGTTAATGTGATTTATTCTAAAATAGATAAAATTGAACCTGATGATAATTCTGTTTTATTGGAGGGCGGAGTCGTTCTTAACTATGATTATTTAATTATTGCCACAGGTACGCGAACTGCTCCGGAAGAGGTAGATGGATTAAAGGGAGACTTATGGTATAAAAATATATTTGACTTCTATACCATCGAAGGAGCTTTGGCATTAGCCGATTATTTTAAAACATGGAAAGGTGGAAAACTGGTTATAAACATAGCTGAACTTCCATTTAAATGCCCTGTAGCACCTCTTGAATTTGCTTTCTTTGCGGATGCGTTTTTTACGGAAAGAGGAATGCGTGATAAAGTAGATATTACTTATGTTACCCCATTGCCAGGAGCATTTACGAAGCCTCGGGCTACGAAAATGCTTGGAGAATTATTGGTTCAGAAGAATATCACTATCATTCCGGATTTTAATATAATGGAGGTTGATAATGAAAATAAGAAAATTGTAGATTATGGTGGAACTGAAGTAGAGTTTGATTGCTTGGTAAGTATTCCAACAAATATGGGTGATCCGATGATTGAGCGTAGTGGTATGGGCGACGATTTGGGATTTGTGCCAACAGATAAACATACGCTTCAGTCCAAAAGAGCAGAAAATATCTTTGTGATCGGAGATGCTGCTGATGTTCCAACATCTAAAGCCGGTTCGGTAGTTCATTTTGAAGCTGACATTCTGGAAGAAAACTTATTATGTGCTATTGAAAACCGTCCGTTTACCGGTCATTTTGATGGACATGCTAATTGCTATATTGAAACAGGATATGGTAAAGGAACTTTGATTGATTTTAATTATGATACTGAGCCCCTTCCGGGTTCATTCCCATTCCCTGGATTAGGTCCTTTTGGTTTGTTAAAGGTTAGTAGAATGAACCATTACGGGAAGTTGATATTCAGATGGATATACTGGCATATCTTATTAAAAGGAAAGGAAATGCCGATTGATTCTGAAATGCAAATGGCCGGTAAAAAATTATAATCTGTAATAGAGAATAAAAATGGCAGATCAAAATATACAAACTCAAATTGATGAAATAAACCGCAAATTGGATCTTGTTTTGGAAGAAGTTTATGCCCAAAAGCAAACCCGTCAGTCGGTGGAAGATTTAATGGAGGATGTTTCGTTAATAGGAAAAGATGTATTTAAATCGAGTGTTGTTGAATTGGACAATGCCGGAATTGAACTTGATGGAGAAGCTGTGAAGCAATTATTGTTCAAATTCGTACGAAATATTAATACAATTAATGAAATGTTTGAAATGCTTGAAAGTGCGAATGATTTGATGAAAGACGTTTCTCCTATTGTACGGCAAATCGGACTGGACGGTATTCATAAAATGAATGAACTGGAACAAAAAGGCTATTTTGATTTTATTCGTGAATTAGCTAATGTTGCAGATAATGTAATTACACATTTCAGTAAAGAGGATGTTAGATTATTGGCAGATAATATAGTGACCATCCTGGAAACTGTGAAAAGCTTGACACAACCGGATATATTGAAAGCATTGAATAATGGGATCGATGTTTATAAAAATTTGGATAATGAAAATATACCTGAGTATTCATTATGGAAAGTCTTTAAGGAAATGAATTCTCCAGAAATGAAAAAGGGACTTGGCTTTATGATCACTTTCCTGAAAAATATAGCCAATGAAAATCCTCAACTAAAGAAATAATCAATAAACAATAATCAATAAAAAATATAATTATGGCAACTAAAACATTTGCAGGTGTTAGCATCGAAGTATCAGCTGAAGGTTATATGATGGATGCATCACAATGGACAAAAGAAATAGGTACAGAGATTGCTAAAGAAGAGGGAATTGAACTTACAGACAAACACTTTGAATTGATTGATTTTATAAGAAATAAAGTAAATAATGGAGAAACCCTTACCATTAGAGGTATTGGGAAATCGGGTATTGTTGATATCAAAGGATTCTACCAATTATTCCCAGGTGCTCCATTGAAAAAAGCAACTAAAATTTCAGGCGTGCCTAAACCAGCCAGCTGTATCTAGTATAAATCATTAAAAATCTTTACTATGGAAAATAAACAAGAAACTCCATTAAAAAAAGTATGTATCATTTGTGCCAAAGGGACAATAGAGGATGTTTATGCAACACTGGTATTAGGGAATGGTGCAGTTATGGAAGGCATAGAAGCTAAATTGTTTTTCACTTTTTTTGGACTGGATGCAATTACTAAAAAACAAATGAATAAACTTCATACAGCGACTGTAGGTAACCCGGCTATGCGTATGCCTGGTGGACTTCCTTTCCCTTCAATTATGGGAATGCTTCCTGGAGTTGAAGCAGGCGTATCTGCTATGATGAAAAAGGAAATGGATAAACTGGATATTCCTCCTGTAGATGAGTTTTTAGATATGATTACTGCAGGTGGGGGTGAAATTTATGCTTGTAAACTAGCGATGGATATGTTTAAACTAGAAAAAGAAGATTTAAGCGAACATGTAAAAGACGTATTGACTGTTGGAGATTTCTACGGTATGTGTGGTGGAGAGAATACTCAGATTATCTTTACATAGAAACTTAGATGATATTATATTAAGAAAAGCTTCTTCTTAATTAAAGGAGAAGCTTTTTTATTTATGGGGTGACGCCCCTAAGGGCGTCACCCCGTATTCTAATTTTTTGCATCTTTGTATTTCATTAATTGAAAAGAAAATGCCAGAAGTAAATACTACCAAGAAAAAAGTTAAAACTGAAAAGGAAATGTCATTCTGGGAGCATTTGGAAGAGCTTCGGGGAAATATTGTTCGTTCTGTATTAGCTATTATTATTCTGGCTGTAGTAGCCTTTTTAAATAGAAATATCATTTTTGATTTGATTATCCTTGCCCCTAAAGAATCTGATTTTATTACCAATCGTTTGCTGACTCAATTAGGCCAACTATTAGGCATATCTGGATTAAGCATGAAAGAGATGTCTATTGAAATCATCAATATTAAAATGTCCGGTCAGTTTATGACTCATATGATGATTTCTTTAGTTGCAGGTTTTATCGTAGCTTTCCCTTATGTAATGTTTGAAATATGGCGATTTGTGAGCCCGGCATTAAAAAATAATGAGAAAAAACATTCTGGTGGGGCGGTACTGGTTAGTTCGTTATTATTCATTGCTGGTGTATTGTTCAGTTATTTTTTAATTGTTCCCCTTACACTTCATTTCCTCGGGACTTATCAGGTAAGTGATTTTGTTACAAATCAGATTTCTTTGAGTTCATATATTAGCACTGTTGTTTCAGTAACATTTGCTGTCGGTATTGCATTTGAATTACCCATATTGGTATACTTCTTAACCAAGATCGGATTATTGACTCCTTCATTTATGAAGCGTAATCGAAAATATATGGTTGTAATTCTTTTAGTAATTTCAGCTATTATAACCCCTCCGGATGTATTTAGCCAGGTTTTGGTTGTGATCCCCTTGATCGGCCTTTACGAATTAAGTATTGGTATCTCAAATCGAATCTATAAAAAACGTGAGCTTGATTTCGATATTGATTAATTATTAAAGTTTTGTTAAAAAACATGTACGCATGTGAACGGATGTGTTCGATTGTACGCTTTTTTTTGTGTCCGGACATTTTTGGAAAAAGTTTTAATTGGTTGTAAAAAAGAAGGTTGTGAAGTTTGGCACGGTATTCTTATTATAAGAGCATCGGTTATCGTTCATTTTTCCGATATTTTGATGACAGTAGTAAAAATAACGTCCGGATTTCCCGGAATCTGGATAATTCGATTGTTTGGGTAACACTTTTTTCGAATATGGTGCTAATCCGGGATTAAAAGCTAACAACAGAAGCCAAGCCTTAGTACAGCTTGGCTTTAGCTTTTTATAAGGATGAGTTTTTATACTACTAATATCATTCTTAATTCTTAGTTCCTTGTTCTCTGTTCTTAATTTATTAACAAAGAATATAGAATCAAAAACTAAGAACCACTAAGAAATCCAGAAACGATATTCCAAAATTCATCCGGAGCATCCGCATGAACCCAATGCCCGGCATTCTCAATGGTGATAATTTCTGATTTTGGGAAGTTATACTTAATTACAGGATAATCTTCTTCCAATATATAATCTGATTGTCCTCCACGAATAAACAAGGTCTCTTTATTGAAAATATCAATGGTATCTACTCCATCAAATAAATCTTCCAGGTTTTCACAGATTCCTTCAAAATTAATTCGCCATCCGAGAGTCTCTTTATCTTTCCAGTAAAGGTTCTTCATGATGAATTGACGTAGCCTGTCATCCGGCATTCGTTCCCTCAGAAGCATTTCTACTTCTTTGCGTGACTTGGCCATATCGAAATTAATTCGGCGCATAGCATCAATGATTTGCATATGAGATGTACGTTTAGGGTAATCTCTTAAACTGATATCAACAATAATGGCTTTTTTAACCAGTTCAGGGTTTTCAAGTGCGAATCGAATACTAACCTTTCCTCCCATACTATGACCAAGTAATATTGCATTTTCAATCTGATGCTCCTCGAAAAAATCGTAAAGATCATCTGTCATGGCCAAATAATTAAAGGTGCTGTTATGCGGGGATTGCCCATGATTTCTTTGATCAGGTATATAAACTTTAAACCCCAGATCAGCTAATCGTTTTCCATAGGTTACCCAATTATCTGATAAACCAAATAATCCGTGAAGTATAATTAATGGTTGTTCGTTTTCTCCAAATTCCCTGTAAAATAACTTCATTCGATAATGGCATTAAAAATTTAATTCTTCCCCTGTTTCTTTTAGCTTAAACCTGCGTTTAAAGAAATATACGATCACATATATAATAGGAGTATCAATCAAGGCTATTAAAACTTTAAAAATATATCCGTTCAGAAGCAATATCCCAAATAATTTCCATTCTATAACTCCAAAGCTGCAAAGAAGAAATAGTACTGTAAATGTATCTACAAATTGAGAGCTAAAAGTGGAAGCATTATTCCTTAACCACAAGTATCTTCCTTTGGTTAACTTTTTCCAGAAATGAAATAGCTGAACATCTATTAACTGAGCCAATAAATAAGCAGCCATTGAAGCTGCAACAGCAATAAAAGTGAATCCAAATACTTTGTTAAACTCATCATCATCTACCGGTGACCATGGTGTCGCTTTGGCATATGAACTGACAATAATAATCAGAAGCATAAAAATACTGGCAAATAAACCAGCTAAAACCACTTTGTTAGCTCTTTTCTTTCCATACATTTCTGAAATAATATCTGTAACCAGAAAAGTAATAGGATAGGGTAAAATCCCAACAGATAACTCAAAGGTATGTATCCCAAGAAAATCAAAAGTGAAAAACTTCTGAAAAATCAAATTGCTAGTTACCAGGGAGGCAATGAACAATCCTGCCAATATCAAATATATATTCTCGGCCTCATTTTTTTTTGTAGAAATCATAATAATAGATTTATGGCAAATCTAATTGAGAAATCCTCCAGATAGATGTTGCCTGGCTGGCTAACCTATCTTGTCTTAAATCTATACTTCTGGGAGTCCATTCATTTGAATTTATCTGTTTTGTTAAATTGTATTGGCTGGTATGGTAAATAGTTTTCTTTTCAACGAATCCAATTGAAGAACATTCCCTGTTTTTATCTTCCTCTAGAATTGTGTAATTACCTAATCTATATACTAATGATTCATGAATTGATTGCGGGAATTCATTTAAATAGTTTTCATTTCCATTTTCTGGTAATATATGCTCAATTGTACCAGGGTTATCTTCAAAATCAAAATCGGTTTGACTAATGTGATTTTCAAGGCAGAATAAAATATAGCGAACTAATCTCTTGCCTCTTTTTGTACTAATTGATTTGGTTGCAAAGTCATTTTTAAAGTCTGCGTCAGAAGGATATAGTTGTTTTAAGGAATTAGCTATTTCTTGAATTGATTGGATTTTATTTTTACTAATATTAACAGCTGCTTTATTATAGACATCTTCCTTTAAATTAGTATGAAGCTTTGCAATAATTGTATATCGAAATGTTATTATACTTACAAATCTTAAAACTTTTTCAAAGTCTTCGATACTTAAATTGTTATAAGAAGCAATAAGTAGAGGATATGCTTGCTTTTCCTTAAATAATGTTATTTCATTTATTCTTTTCTTTATTTCTCTATTACCTTCCCAAAAACTATCTGCATAATTCGATAATGCATTATAAAGTTGAGCATTATCTTCTAGTGAATCTAATAATGAGATTACTTCAGGAGATTCTGTTATAGATTCTTTAATTGCTCGAAATAAATATTCTTGTCTTATTAGTTTGTTTTTGGATATCCAATAATGTCTTAAAAAAGTTGGGAAGTTGTCTAATCCAATTATATCTACAATTTTTTTCCATTTGTTTTTAACATGCGGTAAATCAACTTCTGTTGATATTGAGAATAAGTAATTCTTAAGTAAATCAGTAACCGTTAATCCTACTCCTCTTGAATTTAATGTTTCAAAAACAGTATAAGCACTAAGTTCATCTTCAACTACAATTTGAATGAACATTAACTTTTCGGCAACGATTTTATTGAGAAAATTTGCAATTATTTCTCCACTTTGTTCTTTTTCAAAAAAATGATTTACTTTTTCTACAAAATAATTATAGCCCTGATAAATAAGTTTGTCAGAATCTAAGAGGGTGTTAATATTGATTGGAGGTCTAAATACCAATAGGTTTGATTGAAAAAAACTATTATTATTTTCATTTAATTTTAACTTGGAGGAATATGTTAATGATCCCGGATCTTTATCGCCTATAAATTTTTGTTGAAGAAGTGAAATTCTTTCTTTATTTTCTTTTTCATCTATACCTTTCTCAATTAAGATTGATAGTTGTTTTATTATTGCTAAAACAATCAATGTCAATGTAGAAAATCTTTGTTGTCCATCAATAATATGATACTTTTTATCGCCTTTGTTTTGTAATACAATAGATCCCATATAATGAATACCTTCAGTTTCATGAATAGAAATCAAGTCATTCCATAAATCTTCCCAATGATCCTTTTTCCACGAATAATCTCTTTGATAAGGAGGTACTACATATGATTTGCCATTACCTAATACATCACTAAGACTAACGGTACTTGTATCTAATAGATTATTAACAGCCATATAATTTGATTATAATGATGATTAATTAAACTATAAAGTTAAGAAAATAAACAGGATATTAGTATTTAAGCTCTCTCAAATAAAGCTGAATGGTGTTTTCCAATCCATAATAAAGCGCATCACTGATCAATGCATGGCCGATCGATACTTCCAGTAATTCTGGAATATTTTGAGCAAAATATTTTAAGTTTTCCAGATTTAAATCATGACCCGCATTTAATCCTAAGCCTACTTCATTAGCTACTTTTGCAGCATCTACAAAAGGTTTTATTGCAGCTTCCCGGTTTGCTGGATAATCGACTGCATAGCTTTCTGTATAAAGCTCAACTCTGTCGGTTCCGGTTTTAACAGCATTACGGATCATCTTTTCATCGGTTTCAATAAAAATAGATGTCCTGATGCCATTATTTTTAAATTCAGAAATTACTTCTGTCAGAAAACCTTCATTTTTAATAGTGTCCCAACCGGCATTGGATGTAATTGCATCAGGAGCATCCGGAACTAATGTTACCTGTGCAGGCTTTACCTCCAACACAAGGTCAATAAATTTAGAAGTTGGATTTCCTTCAATATTAAATTCAAGATCAATTGCAGGTTTTATGTCACGTGCATCCTGATATGTAATATGTCTTTCATCCGGACGAGGGTGGACTGTGATTCCTTCAGCTCCGAATCTTACACAATCCTGAGCTGCTTTTAATACGTTTGGAAGATTACCACCCCGGGCATTTCTGATTGTAGCAATCTTGTTTATGTTTACGCTTAATTTAGTCATAATTTTTGAGTTAAATGGCTTCATGCTTCAAGCCTGTAGCCTGTAGCCTGTAGCCTGTAGCCTGTAGCCTGTAGCCTGTAGCCTGTAATAATTTCAATTAAACAAAATTACTAATTAATTTAATTCTTATTTTTAATTTAGATAATAATTCATTTAAAATGCGTGCAGTTATACAAAGGGTTTCAGAGGCTTCTGTTAAAATTAGTAATGAAGTAAAGGCCAGAATCGGCCAAGGTTTATTGATTCTGTTGGGAATTGAAAATGAAGATACAAATGAAGATATAGATTGGCTTAGTGCTAAAATTTCCAAGCTAAGAATTTTTAATGATGAAAATGGGGTGATGAATAAAAGCATTATGGATGTAAATGGTGAGATTATCGTAGTTAGCCAGTTTACCTTACATGCAAGTACAAAGAAAGGGAACCGCCCCTCTTATATATATGCTGCTAAACCTGATATTGCAATTCCATTATACGAATCTTTTAAAAGGAGAATCTGTCAGGATGTGGGCAAAGAAGTGCAAAGTGGCGAATTTGGGGCCATGATGGATGTTCAGCTGATTAATGATGGCCCTGTAACAATACTAATCGATACTAAAAATAAGGAATAATGAGTCTGGACAAAGTACTTCGATTGGGTGACCCTAGACTTTATGAAGTTTCTTCGGAAGTTAGCAAAGGAGAATTAGATTCTTTGAAGCCCAGTATTAAGATATTACACAATGCCCTGATGGAGTTCCGAGAAATTTATAAAGCAGGACGTGCTATTGCTGCTCCCCAAATTGGTGTTTTGAAAAGATTCATCTATCTGAATATTAATAAGCCTATTGTATTGATTAATCCTGAACTTTATGATTTCAGTGATGAGAGGATGGAGGTTTGGGACGATTGTTTATGTTTCCCAGGCTTATTGGTAAAAGTGGAGCGCTCAAAAAGGGTAAAGCTGAAGTTTCATGATATGAATTGGGAGCGATATGTATGGGAATTGGATGGTGATTTATCTGAACTCATTCAACATGAGTACGATCACCTGGATGGAATCCTTGCTACACAACGAGCCATAGATGATAAATCTTTTAAAATAAAAAGACCGGGTGATTAACCCAGTCTTTTTATAAACTCTTTTTTATCAATAATAAAGCGTGTATGTGTTCCTGATCCGATGCCTCCTTCTTCATCACTTGCAATTACTTCAAATACAAGTTTCCTGCCATCGATTTCCAATAATTTAGCTTTAAGAAATACTTTCATTCCTATAGGTGTAGCTTTTATATGACTCACATCAATATGAATTCCAACGGTTGTGGACCCTTTCGGTAAATATTCTTTTACCAGATTCATGGCAGTATTTTCCATGAAAGCAATCATACATGGTGTAGCAAATACATCCACATTGCCGGATCCATATTTCTTAGCAGAATGTTCTTCTTTTACAGTAATTTCAGTTTTATGCTTAATGCCAACTTTTAAATCTTCTGTCATAATATAAATTTAATAGTTAAAAGTAATGCTTTGTTTTAAGCCTGAGTGCAAACTCTTAGCTACCGGACAACTATAAGCAGCAGCCTCAATCAGCTTCTTTTCTTTATCAGTATAATTATTTTTTGGAAAGAAAAAATCAACTTTGATTTCATTAATTCTTCTGGGATCAGATTGCATGATTTTCGTAATCGCTACTTCTGTTCCTGTAATATCATAGGTTTGCGTTTGAGCATTAATCCCAATAATCGTTAGCATACAAGCTCCTAAAGCAGTTGCTACCATATCGGTAGGCGAAAATGCTTCTCCTTTTCCCTGATTATCGACGGGTGCATCAGTGATTATTTTATTTCCAGACTGAAGATGCATGGCTTCAGTTCTTAAGTCGCCTAAGTATTTTATTCTTGCTGTTTCCATCTAATAAATTTTGATTCAAAGTTAAAAAATTACACCTATCCTGAAAATTAATTTATGAACACAAATAAAAAAGGCCTCATCCAAGATGAAGCCTTTCTACTGCTATACATTAAATGTATGTGATATTATTTTTTCTTTTTCTTGCTACTACATGTGTTGCAATCTTTTTCTGAAGAACAGGTTGCTGCTTTTTTAGATGAGCAAGTTGCTGCTTTTTTCGATGAACAGGTTGAAGCTTTTTTAGATGAACATGTACTGCACTTTTTTGTACTACAAGCTTTCTTGTCTGAACAACAAGCTTTTTTGTCAGTAGAACAAGTTTTTTTATCAGTAGAACAAGTTTTCTTGTCTGAACAACATGATTTCTTTACTTCAGTTTTTTTATCTTGAGGTAGCTGATTTGCTGCTTCTAAGTTTACTGATCCAACAAGGATAAATGCTGTTACTGCTAATCCTAAAACGATTTTTTTCATAATTATAAAAGTTTAAAAAATTAATAATCTTATTTGCTTTGAACAAATCTACTATCAGTTAAATCCAATTCCTGTTAAATGCTTGTTAAAAACTGTTAATGATTTGTTAATTTAAAAAATGAGCCGTCTTGAATACCCTAAATTTGCAATGTGTGTATTCTTATGATAATCTCATTTTTCGTAAATTTAGATAATAAAGTCATATAAATGAAGAAATCTTACTTTCGATTTTTTATAATTCTTGCCAGTGTTGCTTTAATAGGAGTTGCTATTACTCAGGTATATTGGGTAAAAAAAGCAGTTACCTTTAGAGAAGAGCAATTCAATAATCAGATTCGTATTGCTATGAAAAGTGTGATGGCTCAATTGGTTCAAAGTAATAATGATTCTACCATAAAACTTATGGAGTCCCAACCGGGATGCAAAATGAAGCGTACAAGTATTTATGATGTTATTGATAAAGAGGAACTTAAAGAGTTATTGCAGAAGGAAATTAAATGCATGAAAGTAAAAAGAGATTATGAATATGCTGTTTATTGTAAGGAAACCGGGCAGTTTGCAATGGGAGTTTATGAAAATTATAAAGACTGCCTTTTAGATTCAGACCATCAGGTGTCTTTGAGTTGCTTGTGCAAAACAAATGATTATTACCTGACTGTGTTTTTTCCCAACCAGAGAAGTAAGCTGCTATTGCAAATGATCGGATGGCTGATATTGTCTGCCATATTTATACTTGCTGTCGTTTTTAGTTTTTATTATACGATCTCAACATTAATGCGTCAGAAGAAGCTTTCTGAAATGAAATCAGACTTTGTAAACAATATGACACATGAATTTAAAACACCCATTTCGACGATTTCTTTGGCCAGTGAAATGCTTTTACGTCCTAATGTGAATGAATCGGCTGATAAAACAAAGAAATATGGTAAAATTATTTATGATGAAAATATTCGGCTGCAAAATCAGGTTGAAAGGGTATTGCAGATTTCTATTCTCGATAGAGGGGATATGAAAATAAAACCTAAAGAACTTGATATGCATAAGGTAATCCGGAAATTGATAGTGAACTTTAAACTTAGGTTACAGGATTCGAAAGGAAAGTTGGATATTAATCTTGATGCGGAAAAAACGATTATCAATGCTGACAGGGTCCATGTAGTGAATATGATATCTAATTTGCTCGATAACGCCCGAAAATATTCTCAAGGTGCTCCACAAATAAAATTAAATACTTTTAATGATTGTAATGGTATTGTGATTACAGTTGAGGATAAAGGAGTTGGAATTAGTTCGGAATACCAGAAGCAAATCTTTAAAAAACTGTACCGGGTACCCACTGGGAATATTCATGATGTGAAAGGCTTTGGAATAGGATTGTATTATATTAAAACTATGGCTGAAGCTCATGGTGGAAAAATAGAGGTGAAATCAGAATTAGGTAAAGGCAGTACATTTAAATTATATCTTCCGTTTAAATCAAAAAATAATGAAGAAGGATAATCCACAAATACGCATATTATTAGTTGAAGATGATCCGAATTTAAGTTTAGTATTACAGGATTATCTTGAAATGCTTGATTATAAAATTGTACTTTGTCCTGATGGAGAAAAAGGAATAGAAGCCTTTAAAAAGAAGAAATTTGACCTTTGCATCTTTGATGTAATGATGCCTAAAAAAGATGGCTTTACCTTAGCAGAAGAAATCAGATTAATAGATCAGCAAATACCAATTATATTCTTAACTGCTAAATCGTTAAAGGAGGATCGTATTAAGGGCTTCCAGATTGGATGCGATGATTATATTACAAAACCTTTCAGTACAGAAGAATTAAGTTTGAGAATCAAGGCGATTTTAAAACGTTGCCAGCACGGAAATGCAATGGAAGAAAATGGTAAGGAGGATATTTTTGAAATAGGGAAGTATACTTTTGACTTTGAAAATATGTTATTAAAATCAAAAGATTCTGAACAGAGTTTAACTCGTAAAGAAGCAGGCTTGTTAAAGCTTCTTTGTTTACATAAGAACCGATTACTTACCCGGGAAACTGCTTTAAAAACTATTTGGGGTGAAAATGATTATTTTATTGGAAGAAGTATGGATGTTTTTATTACCAAATTAAGGAAATACTTAAAAGGCGATCCCGCTATTCGAATTACCAATGTTCACGGTACCGGATTTAAACTGGAAATTGAAGAATAAAGAAAAGGCTCCTGAATATTGGGAGCCTTTTTGTTCGAGTTGTTTGGGTTTAATAGCGAATAACGCTTAAGTTCGTAATAGCAGCATCTATATTTATATAGACTTTGTTTTTTGCATCTTCAAAATTGTCGGTTTGGTATAAACCTCTCTTGATTCTTGTAAAACCGTCAAAGGTTTTGGATGATAAGAAAGTGTCAGTGTCAATCTCACACCCTGAATTTTCCGGTACAAATATTTGAATCGATGAAACGCCCGAGTCAATTGTAAGTTTTGTTTTTTCATATTTTTCTCCTAGTCTGATTTGTATGTCTGAAGCTCCTCCGTCCAGATCAATATGTTTGGTTTTAAATTCCCTGAGATCAAGTTCTACTTCAGCAGCACCTGCATCTATATTAAAACTCCAAACAGGCCTTGCATTGAGCTTAATGTATACGTCATTAATAATGTTCTTCGTAGAAATCCTTTTTTTCTTGGTGGATATTTTTATATCCTGATGTTTATTATTTTTTCTGGTACTATAGTAATAAGGCCCGATATTTCCATCTCTTGTAAAATCTAATAAGTGTATGGTTTTATTTAGTATCCTGAATTCTCCTGCTGCAGCATTTATATTCAGCGTGGCTTCTTCTATATCTTCATCATATGGTTCATAAAAATGCTGATCAGATATTTCTTTTCGGTTATCATTGGAATGAAAATCCCATTTATGGTTCCATCCATGTCTGCTATAGTTATGATCCCAATGGATATTAAACGGACGATAATAAGGATTTGAATTTACCAGAAGTAAAATTACAGTTAGAGCCAGTAAAAATATAGTAAGTGTTGTTTTAATAAAATTTTTAATGGGTAATAAAGTGATTCCCAATAAAATTAATAATAATGGCCAAAGTTTAAATATATAATACCAGTTGAAATCAATAACATCTGTGTTTTTAAGGATGAAAAGTGTACCAAGGGTAACCAGAATTCCTCCCCAAAATAAATTACTCTGTTTCATAACCTTCTATTTTAAAATTTGATTATTTGAATGATCATTATTCCTTTCATTGTTATCAGGATCATTTTGATCAGGTCTGTTATAAGCTGATTTGATTAACAAGATACCGACCACTAATAGTAATAAAGGCCATAAATGTCTAAAGCCTATATAAAAGAATCGATCGGCCAGAAAAATTAACCCGATTACGATCATGAATACTCCTGCAATAAAACCGCCATTCTCTGTATGTTTCTTCCGGGGTCGATCTTGAAACGGAGGTGTAAATCCTTGATCCGAATTTTCTTTGGATTCATTTTCTGAGCCAGAAGTCTTATTGTAATTGCTTTGGCCACTTCCAGAATAAAATCTTGAAGCTTCATATAAGTTAGTTTCATAAGCGGGTAATGCAATCCATAAAATGATATAAATAATTATTCCTCCACCAAACAAGGCTACAATAGCAAAAATGATTCTGATGATGGTGGGGTCTGTATTTAAGTGTTCTGCAATTCCTGCTGCAACTCCGCCAATAATTGCCTGATTCGAGCTCCTGTATAATCCTCGATGATGATGTGGGTTCATAATTTCTCCTTTCTCTTTAAAACAAAGATACAAATAGCAATCATGGAAAAAATTCTTATTCGGTAATCTGTCAAAAAAATCGGTGACTACAGATATCTGTCGGTGAATTCCTCCGGAGGTAAGTAACATTTCTTCCTTTTCCCAAATATCCGGTACCTGTATCGGGCAACTAAATCATATAATAAGTTTCTGTACCTTTTTGGTAAAAGAAGCATGATTCTGAAAATTTTTAACCATCCTCCTGTAATTTTAGATATTTCTATAATAGCATCTGACTTAATAAATAATTTTTGATTATGAAATAGTAATACCGTATCAACAGAATTATATACCGATATCAGCTTATTTATTTTTGGATCAGCTAAAGCATTTTCCAGACTGATAAATTTAATTTTTTTATCCTTATCCAAGCGTAAAATATGCCTAACCGTATTGCTACATAAATAACAATAGCCGTCATAGATTAATAAGGATTTACTGTTGTTTAACTTACTGATAGACATTCTTATAGTTTGAATTTTATTCTCTATTTATAAAACCGTTTAAATTGTTTCCAATAATTTTTTATTACCAAATTTCTTTGTAAATTTAGAACCAAGCGAATCCGCTTTGAAAATTAATATAACCTGATAAATTTCGATATAAAATTACTAAAATGAGTGGAGAAAAAATTAGAATTGAAAACGGGCAGTTAATGGTCCCAGATGAAGTAACAATTCCTTTTATTGAAGGTGATGGAACAGGCCCTGATATTTGGGCTGCCTCTGTTAGTGTATTTAATGCTGCTGTAGAAAAAGCCTATGGAGGAAAAAGAAAAGTTTTCTGGAAGGAAGTATTGGCCGGAGAAAACGCTTTTAATAAAACTGGTGAATGGTTGCCTCAGGAAACTTTGGATACATTTCAGGAATATCTGGTGGGAATTAAGGGGCCTTTAACTACTCCTGTTGGAGGAGGTATTACTTCACTAAATGTTGCTTTAAGGCAAAAACTTGACCTTTATGTTTGCCTGAGACCTGTTAAATATATCACAGGAGTCCCTTCTCCGGTTCGAAAGCCTGAAGATGTCGATATGGTTATATTCAGGGAAAATACAGAAGATATTTATGCCGGTATTGAGTGGGCTGAAGGAACTGAGGAGGTAAAGAAAGTAATCTCATTTTTAGATAAGGAAATGGGTGTGCATAAAATTCGCTTTCCTGAAACTAGTGGGCTAGGAGTGAAGCCTGTTTCTAAGGAAGGAGCTTATCGGCTGATTAAAGCAGCCATTGAATATGCTTTGAAAGAAAATAGAAAATCAGTAACGTTGGTTCATAAGGGAAATATTATGAAATTCACCGAAGGGGCTTTTAAAAATTGGGGTTACGAACTTGCGGTTAGTGATTTTAGACAGAAAGTGGTTACTGAACGAGAAAGCTGGATTATATCAAATAAGGATGCAAACCCTGATTTAAGTGTTGAAGAAAATGCAAAAATGATAGAACCAGGTTATCATATGATGACTGCTGCTCAACAAGCTGAAAAAAGGACAGAGGTTGAAATTGCATTAGAGCTGATGCCCAGTCATGGTAATGGACAATGGAAATCAAAGTTAATGATAAAAGATGCTATTGCAGATATTACCCTGCAACAGGTATTGACACGTGCAAATGAATTTGATGTTATTGCAACGATGAACCTAAACGGAGACTACTTATCAGATGCTCTTGCGGCTCAGGTAGGAGGAATTGGCATTGCTCCGGGAGCCAATATCAATTATGTTACCGGTCATGCTATTTTTGAAGCCACACATGGTACTGCACCTAAATATGCCGGATTGGATAAAGTTAATCCGGGCTCAGTTATTTTATCAGGAAGTATGATGTTTAAATACCTCGGTTGGAATGAGGTGCATGATTTAATATGGGATGCCCTGGTTAAAACTATTGAACAAAAACGGGTAACATACGATTATCACCGTATGATGGATAATGCTGAATTGCTTAAGTGCTCTGAGTTTGCCAATGTCATTATTGAAAACATGTAAGATTTTTTGTAAATTTAATTAATCAAATCAGATAATAAATATGGGAAGTTTAAAAGAGAAATTATATGATAAAATCCAGGAATGGAGACCCAGAACGCAGCGTCTGAATAAGAAATATGGAGATGTGGTTGTTGATCAGGTAACTATTGCACAGATACTTGGAGGTATGCGTGGGTTGAAAAGCCTTGTAACGGATATATCATATTTAGATCCGGAAGAAGGGATTCGGTTTAGAGGATATAAGCTTAAAGATGTATTTGAAAAACTTCCAAAACCAAAAGGAGCAGAAATGCCTTATGTTGAGGGTTTGTTCTTTCTTCTGTTAACCGGGGATATTCCTACTGAAAGTGAAGTTGCCGATATGGTTGATGAATTTAGTAAAAGAAGAATTTTACCTCGTTATATTTATGAATTAATTGATGCTTTTCCTTGTTGTAGCCACCCTATGACAATCTTTTCTACGGCAATTTTATCGATGCATAGAGAATCATTCTTTACCAAGAAGTATAATGCAGGTATCCATAAAGAAGATTATTGGGACCCAACCTATGAAGATTCTTTGAATATGCTTGCTAAGCTTCCGGAAATTGCTACTTATATTTATGCTAAGCTTTATAGAGACGGTAACAGAATTCAGTCTAATCCTAATCTTGATTATGGAGGAAATTTTGCCTTTATGATGGGAAAAGAAAAGCCTTATGATGATGTGATGAGAATGCACTTTATTGTTCACAGTGATCATGAAGCTGGAAATGTGAGTGCACATACCGGACATTTGGTTGCAAGCTCTCTTTCCGATGTTTATTTATCGATTTCTGCCATGATTAATGGATTAGCCGGGCCATTGCATGGATTAGCAAGCCAGGGTGTATTACAATGGTTACATGACTTAATGGATAAAATGGGAGGTGTTGTTCCAACAGAAGAGGAAATCAGACAATTTGTCTGGGAAACCTTGAATGCCGGACAGGTTATTCCTGGTTTTGGACATGCCGTTTTACGAAAAACAGATCCACGTTATCTTTTGCAAAGAGAATTTAGTTTAAAACATATTGCTGATGATCCGATTTTCAAATATGTAGATATGCTTTATAAAGTTGTTCCGGATGTATTAAGAGAGCATGGAAAAGCAAAAAATCCATGGCCAAATGTGGATGCCCAATCAGGGGTTATTCAATGGCATTACGGTATTCATGAATATGATTTCTATACTGTTTTATTTGGTATTGGCCGGGCAATAGGTATTTGTGCAAATATTATCTGGGATCGTGCATTGTTTTATCCACTTGAGCGTCCAAAATCGCTTACAACAGATATGCTGGAAACTATTGCAGGAATTGATTCGAAAGGAAATAAATTATAAAGTTTAATTTTTGGTTTAGGGGCGACGCCCTTAAGGGCGTCGCCCCTTTTTTATTTTATGATCAAACAACTTGAATTTTCATTACCTCCCTATAAAAGGGGCTATCATTTAGTAACACATCTAATTTTAAATGAATTGGATGACCTTCCTGATTTTGGGATGTTGTATCTTTTTATAAAGCATACATCTGCAGGGTTGACTATTAATGAAAATGCAGATCCAAGTGTCAGGGTTGATTTTGAAACGATATTCAACAAATTAGTGCCTGAAGGCGACCCCGATTATATACATACGATAGAAGGAAATGATGACATGCCTGCGCATATTAAAACTTCTTTAGTGGGTAATACCATTGCTATACCTATTACTAATGGCAGGTTAAATATGGGAACCTGGCAGGGAATTTATTTATGTGAATTCAGAAATTATGGAGGAAACAGAAAAATAGTTGCCACAATCCTTTTCTGATATGTTAATTAAAGTTCCAATCTGTTAAATTCTACAAAGAATGAAGTTCCTTCCCCCTTTTCGCTTTCAAACCAAACCTTCCCATGCATAGCGTCCACATATTTTTTTACAATAGTCAAACCTAAGCCTTCATTCGGATTTTCTTTTTTCCAGTCAGCTTGTCTTTCGTACAGATTGAAAAGGTTTTTCTTTAATTCTTCTTTGATGCCTTTTCCTTCATCTTTGATGATAAACTGTATTTTGTCCTCTTTATTTACCAAACTAAGAGTGATGTTTCTTCCAGTCGGAGAAAATTTAATGGCGTTTGAAAAAAGATTTTCAATGATCTGGTATGTATAAACACTATTTAGTCTTGAATAAGATTCTTCCAAAAAAAGTTTAATATTAAGTTTTTTTTGTTCAATAGGGAATTTAAAATGACTGATTACATCCTTAACTATTTTATTCAAATATAATTTTTCAGTTTGTAAAGCGAAGAATTTAGATTCAATTTTGTTCAGGTTCAACACTTCATTGATCATTTTGTTCATTCGTTCCAAGGCATTATAAATAACACGGGTATGCTCAAAATGCGGATGCTCCTCG
This sequence comes from Bacteroidales bacterium, assembly GCA_028280405.1. Lineage (GTDB taxonomy): Bacteria > Bacteroidota > Bacteroidia > Bacteroidales. Next base: position 60,099 of record JANQLW010000053.1, on the reverse strand, counting down.
TCTGAAATTTCATCTTTTAGAATTTCGGTCATACATAAGCTACTGGTTAAAGGATCCTTTAGGTTGTGAACCATTACAGTCATGAGCTGGTTCTTTTCTTCATTTAAACTTAACAGATCGTAATTTTGTTCTTCCAGTAATTTTTTCTGTTCTAAAATATTATGATGTTGTTCTTCAATTTCTTGTTTTTGTTCCTGAATTTTGATGTAGCTTTTTGCAAGCTTTTCTTCCAGTGCATTCATATTACGCATTCTTCCTATCAAAACTTTTAGAACACTATTAAGTATTTCCTGATTTTTGGAAACAAGTGCGTAAAAATCCTCCTGGGAAAGCTTAAGCAATGTTGACTCTTCTTCCGCAGTCACAGAAGCAGAACGTGTTTCTTCATCAATAAGTGAATATTCTCCAAAAACAGACCCCTGGCTAAGTTTACTTAATACATGATTCCCATCGTGAACACGTACACTTCCTTTCACGATAATATACATTGCATTCCCAATATCGCCTTTTTTGAGAATGACTTTTTCCTTTTTAACATTCTTTTCTCTCAGAACATTAGCAATGTCAAATAAAATTAATTTATCCGATTTTGCAAAGATCTTTGTCTTGGAAAGGATTTTTATTCTTTCATCAATAATGAGGTCTTTTTTACGCTTCGTCATTTTGGGTGCTATTTGATTGCCAAAAATACTAGGCATTCTTAAAACATCCAAACTTTGTTTCTAAATTAATGTTAATGAAGTTATGAATTAGGAGTTATGAGTTGGAGCAATTTTGTAGTATTCTGATTCCTGAATATAATGAATAATATCCGGGAAAAACTGTCTGAATTCGTTCTCAAATAGTTCATAATGTTGTTCAAGGTCATCTACAGAAGTAATCATAGGGGAGGAGTTTGAAGTTCTACGTGACATCCCTCGGAAAACCCTTCTTAGATCTTTTAGTTTGGAATAATTTACTAACCAGTTTTGTGCAATCATAAAAGGGAGTATTCTTTTTGATCGTTTAGGAAGTAAACCAAAATTTTTGATCAGCATCTGATAGGTTAAGGATACAAATTGATGAATATTTTTTTCAGAGTATTCATCCCAGTATTTAGCTAAAAAATGATCATAATAAATATCTACGATCACTCCGGAATACATTCTGTATTTGGCCTGAAGGCGTTTTTTACTTTTTTTAAAAACAGGATGATTGTCTGTATACTGATCAATTTCCCTATGTAATAAAATTCCTTGCTGAATCAGAGGTGAGTATTCTTCAAATACTTCTTTGCCTTTAACAGAATCTGCAATGAAATTTCCAAAAATAATTTCATCGTTTTTCGGAGATAGATATAAATGGGCAAGGAAGTTCATAATTTGCGTTTGGTATATCAAAGGTAGTCAATATTTTTATTTAGCTATAAGCTACAGGCCAGAAGCTACAAGCGTTTGTGAAATTATTTTAATATCTAAAATTTTAAAACCTGTAGCTTGTAGCCTGTGGCATTAATCCATAAAAGATAACAGTTATTTCAAGCAGCAATTAATCAACTATTTAGATTTATTATTAATATACGTACTGGTTTTTGCAATAAAAAAATAAGTAATTTTGCACGCAAGAATCTGCGCCATAGTGGCGTTAGACACCCAAATACATATAGTAATGCAAAAATTATTATTATTAGGTGATGAAGCTATAGCTCAAGGGGCTATTGATGCCGGGCTGTCAGGTATTTATGCTTACCCTGGAACGCCTTCTACAGAAATTACGGAATACGTTCAGCGTTCAAAAGAAGCAAAAGAAAGAAAAATCAGATCAGACTGGTCTGCAAATGAAAAAACAGCCATGGAGTCTGCATTAGGAATGTCATATGCAGGAAAACGTGCCATGGTATGTATGAAACATGTTGGATTAAATGTAGCTGCCGATGCATTTGTGAATTCAACAATTACCGGTGCTAATGGAGGATTGATCATCGTTTCAGCTGATGATCCAAGTATGCATTCTTCACAAAACGAACAAGATTCTCGTTTTTATGGAAAATTTTCTTTCATGCCAATTCTGGAACCAACTAACCAGCAAGAAGCTTATGATATGGTTCATTACGGATTTGAAATGTCTGAAAGAAATAAAATCCCTGTGTTGTTAAGGATAACAACCCGTTTGGCACACTCTCGTGCCGGTGTTGCTCGTAAAGAGCTTAACGATCAAAATGAAGTTAAATTACCTGATAATTTAACTCAGTTTGTTTTATTACCTTCAATTGCCCGTAAGCAATATAAAGTATTATTAGAAAATCAGGAAACTCTTGAAAACGAATCAAGAGAATCAGGTTTCAATAAATACTTTGAAGGAAATGATAAATCATTAGGTATCATTACTTGTGGTTTGGCATATAATTATTTAATGGAAAATTATTCTGATGAAAAGTTAAATTATCCATTATTAAAAGTTGGCCAATATCCAATTCCTAAGGATATGGTAGAGAAAATTTATGATGAATGTGACGAATTGATTATCATGGAAGATGGGTATCCAATTCTTGAAGAATTAGTTCGTGGGTTCTTAAATAAAGGTAAAGTGATTAAGGGTCGTTTAGATGGATCAATACCAAGAGATGGAGAACTTAATCCTAATATTGTTGCCAGAGCTTTAGGCTTAACCGATGAAGTTGGAGAACCAGTACCTCCATTCGTGGTTGGACGTCCGCCTTCATTGTGTAAAGGATGTTCTCATACTGATTCATTCCAGGCTCTTAATGAAGCATTAGGCAAGTATTCTCCTGGCCGTGTATTTTCGGATATCGGATGTTATACCTTAAGTGCATTGAAACCTTTAGAATCAATCAATACCTGTGTTGATATGGGAGCTTCTATTACTATGGCTATGGGTGCTGCTGATGCAGGACTTGTTCCGGCTGTTGCTGCTATTGGAGATTCAACATTTACTCATTCCGGCATGACCGGTTTATTGGATGCGGTTAATAATAACTCTCCGATTACTGTGCTTATTTTAGATAATGCGACTACCGGTATGACTGGTGGTCAGAAATCTTCTGCTTTAGGACGTATTGAATCAATTTGTATTGGCTTAGGCGTTGAAGAAGAACATATTCGTATTTTAAAGCCTCTTGCTAAAAATCATGAAGAAAATGTAAAAATTATGGAGGAAGAATTTGAATACAATGGTGTTTCAGTAATTATTCCACGTAGAGAATGTATTCAAACTTTGAATAAAAGAATGCGTGCGAAACATAAAGCAAAAAAATTGGAACAAAAATAATCTAAGAAAATCATGAAAAGAGATATTATATTAGCCGGTGTAGGCGGACAGGGTATTCTTTCAATTGCAGCTACTATTGGAACTGCTGCTTTGGATAATGGCTTACATTTAAAACAAGCAGAGGTTCACGGCATGAGCCAAAGAGGAGGGGATGTACAATCTCATCTTCGTATTTCATCTAAAGAAATTGCTTCTGACCTTATTCCTGCTGGAAAAGTAGATATCATTATTTCTGTGGAACCAATGGAGTCTCTTCGCTACTTACCATGGCTTTCTAAAGATGGCTGGTTAGTTACGAATACGCAACCTTTTGTAAACATTCCTAATTATCCTGAGGTAGAAGAGGTAATGGATAAAGTAAAAGCTTTACCTAAACATATTGCTATAGATGCTGATAAAATTGCTAAAGATCTTGGTTCTCCAAAATCAGCAAATATTGTAATTTTAGGAGCTGCTTCTCCATTCCTTGAAATGGATACTGAGGCATTTGAAAATGCATTACGTAAAATTTTTGGAAGCAAAGGTGAAGATGTAGTGAATGCCAATATCGAAGCATTCCGTGCTGGTTTAAAGCATGCTCAGAAAAATCAATAATTATTGATATATACCAATGAAGGGGAACCATAACAGGTTCCTTTTTTTATCTCAAAAGTCAGGGTGTGAATATATATGCTAGTATTTTTGTGGTATTAACATTTATTAGAACTTGGCGATCATAGGTTTTACTATATTTGTTATGAAGCCCCAAAATGGTAAATAATTATAATAACAAAAAGAAAAATACACTTAAGTAGGGATGAGAAGAAGGATTGTTGAGCTTACAATTTTAGTATTTATTGCAGTTATAATAGCATTTATTAGTGAGTTAAGATATCGTAATCAGCATGTAGAGGATAAAAGCGATTTAATAGAATTGCCTGCTTATGAACCTGAAATGGAGTATGGAATCGTCGTTGATTCTCTCTATATTTTTAAAGGTAAGATAAAAAGAAACCAATTCTTAGCTGATATATTACTAAAACATGGAGTTAGTTATGCTGATATTGACCTGGCAGCTAAAAGATCGAAAAAGGTTTTTGATGTTAGAAGGATCAGAAGAGGAAACAATTATTCTGTTTTATGTAAGAATGATTCTACCAGAAAGGTTCAGTATTTTATTTATGAAGAATCTCCAGTCTCATTTGTTGTTTTTGACTTTAGGGACTCTATCCATATTCATAGAGGTAAGAAAGCTGTTGAAGTTAAGTTTAGTAAAATATCTGGGGTAATTAAATCCAGCTTATGGGAAAGTATGGTGGATGCAAATGCTGATCCTAACCTGGCAAATGATCTTTCAGAAATTTATGCCTGGACGATTGATTTCTTTGGATTGCAAAAAGGAGATCATTTTAAAGTATATTTTGAAGAACGTTATGTTGAAGGGCAAAGAATTGGCTTAGGAAAAATATTGGCATCAAATTTTAATCATTATAATAAAGATCATTTTGCCTATTATTTTGTACAGGACAGTATGGGCGATTACTTTGATGAAGAAGGAAAGAGCTTAAGAAGAGCTTTTTTGAAGGCTCCCTTAACATATAAAAGGGTTAGTTCAAAATTTTCTTATAGCAGAATGCATCCGGTATTAAAATACAGAAGGCCTCATCTGGGAGTGGATTATGCAGCAGCTGTTGGAACTCCTGTTTTAAGTGTAGGAGATGGTGTTGTTCAAAGAATTTACAGAACTAAGCAAGGAGGTAAATCCATAAAGATTAAACATAATGGAACTTATACTACAGCCTATCTACATTTATCAGGATATGGCAAAGGCATTCGTACAGGAAAAAAAGTAAAACAAGGTGATATTATTGGTTATGTAGGTAAAACAGGTTTGGTTACCGGTCCGCATTTGGATTTTAGATTTTATAAAAACGGAAAAGCTGTGGATCCTTTAAAAGTAAAATCTCCTTCAGTTAAACCAGTAAAAGAAATGTACAGAGCAGAGTACGATTCAGTTATTAAAATTTATAATTCTATCCTTGGTAGTTTCCTAAATTGATAGTTAAAATTTAATTGAAGGATTGATAAAAATAAAAGGCTGCCCAAAAAGCAATGGGCAGCCTTTTTTAATTAAGCTATTATTTTCTATTAAAGCGGATTTTGATCTGACTCACTGATGTTTTTGTTTGCATCAATTTCGGCTTGAGGAATTTGCCATACCAATCTGTTACTTCCAGCTGGCAATGAACCTGGGAAGTAATGAGAACCTGTTCTGACTAATGGAAGGCTTCTGCGTTTTATATCTAAAGTAGAAGCTAAACCTTCACCTAATAATTCTTTTCTTCTTTCATAAAGAATTTCATCAATAAGATCTTGCCCTGTGTTGGTTGATTTTACAGCAGTTGCATCAGCTCTTGACTGAATTAAGAATAATAAATCCTGAGCTTCAGTATCCATACCTTGTTCAGCTTTAGCTTCAGCTTCGATAAGAATCATTTCTGCAGAACGCATTAATATATAATGTCCGGTTTGCTCCGGAGTATCTCTGAATTTTCTAATAACATATTTATCACTAACTGTATAAATAGTTGAATTAATAGGTGGAGCGTTTTTCATAACAACAAGAGGATATTCTCCTATTGCTTTTTTAGCTCTGATATCTTCATCAGAATAAGAATCGTACATGTCGTCGTTCATTCTCATATTGAAATATCCAGCTGCTCTTTCCATATCATACATAGAGAAAAAAGAATAGTAATAGTGCTGTTGATCTTGTTGGAAAGGAAGTCCCCAAATCCATTCACCAGAACCGTAATCATTAAATCCTGCTACAAAATCAGCCTGGCTTCCTAATGGGTATCCTGTACGAGCTGCTGCAGCTGAAGTTGCTGCTGCAGACCAGCTGCCCATAAATAAGTGTACTCTGGCAAAAATTCCATCAACAACATTTACATTAACATGAGATTTATTACCTCTTGCTCCGCTGGCCGGAAGCAATGATTTAGCTTCAGTTAAATCACTAATGATTTGATCATAAACATCTTGTACCGTACCTCTTGGGTTTCCTTCTGATTCAGCTGTTGCAGGTTCAGTATAAATAGGTACACCCGGTTTATCAGCACCCTCAATATATGCATGTTGGAATATATTAATCAAATAGAAATAAGCATAGGCTCTTAATGCTAAAGCCTCTCCTTTAATTCTATTTTTTTCCGAATCACTACCTTCAGCATTTGCAATGTTTACAATGATACTATTTGCATTATTGATTATTTTATAATAGAAATTCCAAATACCTCTTGGTTTAGAGTAGGTACCTTTTGTATAGTCAAAGCCCATATCATGGTCAAAATAATACCAGGCTGGATAAGGGATAACAACATCTCTTCCGTCAAGAACGTCCAGAGTAATATCAACAGACTTTTGTCCCATATCTTCATGGCGTGATGTTCCCCCAGAGTTATATTCTCTGAGCCATCTGTATAATCCGTTTAAAACGGTTTGAGTTCCAGATGTAGTTTTAAATACATCTTGATCTGAAATATCAGTAGTAGGAGTTGTTTCAAGAAAATCCTTACTACATGCACTCATGCCCCAAATGATTAAGGCAACTAGTGTTATATTTAAATATTTTTTTATTTTATTCATAATTCTTACAATTTAGAAAGATACATTAATACCAAAAGTTACAGTTTTTAATTGTGGGTATCTGTTATTTGTTGTACCACTAACGTTAACTTCGGGATCCAGTCCATCAGTTCCGAAAATAGTAAATAAATTATCAGCACTTACGTAAAGACGAACTTTATCGAAATGAATTTTTTGTGTAATTGATTTAGGTAGTGTATAACCTAAGGTAACATTTCTTAATCTTAAATAAGAAGCATCCACAAGGTATCTACTTGATCTTGAGTTCGCATCAGTAGTACCAGCATCTATTCTAGGAATATCAGATGTTGTGTTATCTGGGGCCCATGCGTTTAACATATCAACTGACATAGATCCACCATACCTTAAACCTGAATGAGTAAGCTGTTGGTAGTCACCATCTAAAATTTTACCACCTAAACTGTAATAAACGAATACTGATAAGTCAAAACCTTTATAAGATAAGTTATTAGTGATACCACCATATAGATCTGGTAATGATTTACCAACATAATATTTATCTGCTTCTGAGTATTCATTTGTAGTTTCTCTGCCAATTACAATCTTATCTCCATTATCATCAAGTACTGGGTTGTTTTCACTATCTAATTCATAAACATCTTTATACCATAAAGCATCTCCATTATCGGGATCTACACCGGCATATTCCTGAATGAAGAATTCATTATAAGAATGTCCTTCCATTAATTTTTTAGAACCAGAAATGATTTCTTTAGAGTCTTCAGGAAGTTTAGTGATTGTATTTTTGTAGTGAGTGAAGTTCAAATCAATTGACCATTTGAAATCTTTATTTGTTATTAGTTGTGCAAAAATACTACCTTCGAAACCAACGTTTTTCATATCTGCAACGTTTTCATCGATAGATGTGATACCAGTAGAATTTGGTAATGGACGTGCAAATAACATATCCTCAACTTTTCTATTGAAAAATTCAAATTCAAAATTGAATTTATTTAAAATTCCAACTTCTAAACCTATGTTCATGGTTTTACTTACCTCCCAAGTAATACTTTGGTTTTCCAATTTGTTAATTAAAAGACCAGCATCACTTAAGTTGTTATAACCGGTAGAGTATAATCCCTGATATGCATAAAAACCTGAATTTAGAGCATCGTTTCCTAATGTACCATAACTTGCCCTAACTTTCATGTTGTCAATCCAGTTAATAGATTTCATGAAATTTTCTTCACTCATTCTCCAGGAGCCTGCTAAAGACCAGAAGTCACCCCATCTGTAATCTTCGTGGAATCTTGAAGAACCATCACGACGATAGCTGGCAGATAAATAGTATTTTCCTGCATAGTTATATTCGGCACGGCCTAAGAAACTCTGAATTCTGTGATCATTTCTATAAGAACTAATATCCTGAGTTGCAGCAGCAGCATCTAACTCTTCTAGTCCGGCAAACGGGAAAGCTGATCCCGAAGCAAATAAATAATAGTAAGTGTATTTATAAGCTTCATGTCCACCTAATAAATTAATATTGTGATCTCCAAAATTTTTATCATAAGTTAATAGATTGTTGAAGGTATAAGTAGTGGCTTTTGTTCTTGCTTTATAAGAGAACCCTCCATAAGATTTAGCATACCCGAAATCAGGGTTGGCATATTCGTGACGATTATAAACATAATAATCATAGCTGAAGTTAGATCTGAACGTTAAGCCTTCAATGATTTGTGCTTCCATATAAGTACGTAACGAAACATTATCTCTTTCATATAATCTCTTATCTAACATTGCACCCCCTAAAACATTGGTATTTGGGTAACCATCTGTTGGTCTTGCACCTCTACCATCTTGGTCTCCATCCTGACCATAGTCAAAGATTTTAGATTCATCATCGTTCAGGATAAAAGTACCATCTGTATTTCTTAAATAAATTGGATAAATAGGAGCTACATTTCTACCAAACTGAATCATGTTAGAGTAACTACTACCCGCAGTATTTGGATAGTTCTGATTAGAAGTTGATCCTGCAATGTTAATACCGGTTTTAAACCATTCGTTAACTTTCATATCTAAGTTAACCCTTGCATTAAATCTTTCAAAATCAGAAACAGGAACAATACCTTCATTTTTAAGGTATCCTAATGACATGTAGTAGTTTGTGTTTTCCGTTCCACCACTTACATCAAATATGTATTCACTTCTTTGCCCGTTATCTAAAATAGCATCCATCCAGTCAGTATCCCATAATAGTTCTGCTCCAGAAGCAACTTCTCCATTAGTATCAATTGGTTTTGCAACACTAAAAGGATTATAACCTAAAGTTGTAACTACATTATCAGTAGCCCATTGAGCTGGATTTGGATCACCTTCGCCGGCTTTTTTATTCTTAAGTGCGGTCCAGATAAGTTTATAATAATCAGCAGCACCTACAGTTTCATAGTCTTCAACAGCTTTAGAGCTGATACCATGGCTTACTTTAATATTAACTTTTGCTTTACCTTTTTTACCTTTTTTAGTTGTAATCATAATTACACCATTAGCACCCCTTGATCCATAAAGAGCAGTTGCTGCAGCATCTTTAAGAACAGTCATGCTTTCAATATCTGAAGGTTGAATGGAGTTAATACTACCACCGAAAGGTACACCATCTACTACATATAAAGGATTACTTGAAGCATTGATAGAACCAATACCACGGATACGAATTGTAGCATCTGTACCTGGCTGACCAGAAGATGATATAACTTGCACACCAGTAGCATTACCTTGAAGAGCAGAAGAAACATTCGTAACTGATAATTTTTCAAGCTTTTCAGTTTTTACTGAAGTTGCAGATCCTGTAAACGATTTTTTTGTAGTTGTACCGTAAGCAACGACAATCACTTCATCTAAAGCGGTTACGGAAAACTTCATTACAACATTAATAACTGTTCGGTTTCCAATCTCTACATCTTGAGTGGTCATCCCAACATAAGAAAAGCGCAAAGTTGTAACATTTGCATCCAAAGTTATTTGGTAATTACCGTTAATATCGGTGACCGTACCTGTAGATGTACCTGGAATTGCAATGGTTACTCCTGGAATTGGCAAACCGTCGTCAGCACCGGTAACCTTTCCTGTGATTACCTTAGTTTGCGCATTAGCTAGTCCCATGCTTGCAAAAAACAATAAGCATGTTAGCCAAATAGTAAATTTTCTCATAATTAAAAAATTTGGTTAATAAAATATATGACTCATATGTTAGTTCTGTCAATATTGAAGTTTATGACCGAATCACATTTTACAATAAATAACAGTTTCTCATAATTCAGATTATTCTAAAAAAGTGGTTTCATAATTATTGCCAGCTAAATTTAAGTAACCAAACTTTTTTAGATTGCCAGCTAATCTGCACTATCAATAAAAAAACTCCGTATTAAAATTATTACAAATAATAATAAAACAAAAGGAATTTGGTCAAATATAGAAAAAAATAAAACAAAATAATGTTAAAATGAAAAAATCTTTTTTGAAAAAGGTTTACTTTAATTGAACTTTTCGGACTTATCTGCAGGGATTATTTTTATAAATCAAAAGATTAAGTAGAAAATTTGTAAGTATTTTTTTGAAAGAATAAATTTTTTCAATTCGTATTACTTTAATTTTTTATCATTGATTTTATACATATTATATATGAATGAACATTAAGTAGGAAGCTTGTTTATTTTAAAGAATGAAGTAAAGAATGTCATTCAATAGTTGACCACTATAACACCAAATACTATAATATATAATTGTATATAAAAATGAAAAAGAGGCTATCCATTTTACTTTTTGGATAGCCTCTTTGCCAGCTTAATTATGAGAATCTACTTCTGAAGATTTGGGTTGGCATTAACTTCTCTTTGAGGAAATGGCCATTCGAATCTTGGATCACCAGCAGGTATAAATTCGTGTAGCGGTTGAGAACCATCTCTGGTTAAACCTTTTCCTAACCTTAGGACATCTCTGTATCCATGGCCTTCACCAAACAACTCTTTTCTTCTTTCAAGTAATATTTCATCAATAAGATCTTGTCCGGTATTGATTGATTTTTCAGCATCAGGAATACTTCTGCTTACAGTCATGAATAAGTTGTTTTGTGCTTCTGCATCATTACCTAATCTTGCCTCACATTCAGCAATGGTTAAATACATTTCTGACGAACGTATACAACTGTAATGACCAAGTCCTAATGTTCCTGATTTTCCTGAGGCTCCGTATTGAACATCCATTCTTGGAAATTTGCCATAAGTATAATACCCCTTAGGCTGCTTAATATTTGCAAGGAACCACCAGTTTGCACCACTATAGGCTGCCTCTATATCACTCCATTCATAATCTTGATAATACTCATGGTAGAACCATTCATGCCAGAAGAATTTTTTTCTGATATCATCATCCCCAATTAAGTCATATAAAGTGTAGTTCGCTAAAAAGTCATCACCCATTCCATCATAAGGATCGTGGAAAGTAGTGAAAGAACGCCATTTGTAGTAATTATCTTCGTGTAAAACAAACCCTAAAATAGTTTCTTCATTGATGTGGGATAAACCTAATTTATATTGTTCGGTAGTTAAGAATCCAACACCATCAATGGCAAGTACTGCATAATCTCTAGCTTTCTCATAATTATGCATATCTAAGTATATTCTGGAAAGTATGGCATATGCGGCATTTTTGTTCATCCATTTTCTACTTTCAATATCAGTAATACTTGGAAGATGAGGAATTGCTGCTTCAATATCAGCAATTGCTTTCGTGTAGATTTCATTCATTGTACTTGCTGTTGGAAGTGCTTCATAATCTATATAATCAACATAGGGCATTGATTTTGAAGCACCATCATCTAAATGATATGCTTTACCATAAAATTTAGAGCAGTCATAATAAACCATAGCTCTGATAGCTTTAGCTTCAATTACATATTTCGTAGCTGCAGCAGTACCAATCGTAGCTGCAATTTTTTCTTCATTAACGGCAATCGTATTAGCTATCTCTGTTAAATAGTAACACTTTTCCCATACATCATATACTCCACTCCCATCTGCATTAGCTTTTAGTTGATGTTCTGGGTTGTAAGCAACATACCAGGTTGAACCATAAACCATATCATTACCAAGGATGTCTCCCATAACCGGAAGTAATAATTGGTAAAGAGTAGGCTCGTAAACAGTAGGGGTTCCACCTAATAGATTGTACATTCCTATACGAAGAGCTTCAATTGATTCTTGAGTTTTAAAAACCTTATCTGCTTCAATTCTATCCGAAGGACTTACTTCAAGTATATCATCGCTACATGAAGCAAGTAATATTGCCATAATTGCAATAATATTTATTATTTTAAATTTTTTCATTTTAAACATTTTTAAATTTTTAAACTATCTGTTATCCTATTTGCAAATTAGAATTTAGCCTGAATACCAAATCTGAAAGTTTTTTGGTTAGGCAATAAATAACCAAACGATCTACCTGATAACCTTTGTTCAGGATCTCCTGATTTGTATTTTGTAAAGGTGTGTAAGTTGTCTACTGTAGCAAATAATTTAAATTCAGACATTTTTAGTTTGTTACAGATACTTTCAGGCAGGTTATAGCTTAAACTGATGTTTTTAATTTTAAGAAATGTTCCGTCTACTAACCATCTTGTTGACATATAATTAGATTGTTCAGTATTATTATGAATATAAATCGGGACATCAGTTTGTTGTCCTGGTTCTTTCCAGGCATTAAGTGCATCTGTGCTTAACTGGGCAACACCATCGGCACCATCGTGCATTGCTGCTGCATAGGATCCGTCATAAACTTTTCCTCCTATAGAATAATACAAATTAATCGATAGATCAAATCCTTTATAACTAAAATCATTTTTCAGTGATCCAAATACATCAGGTAATGATCTTCCAACATAATATTTAGTTGCAGCTTGATAATCCTCAGTAAGTTCACGTCCAGTAACATTACCGTCATTATCAAGAACATCTATATACCATTGTCCTGCACCGTTATCAGGATTTACACCTGCCCATTCTCTAATATAGAATTCATATCTTGATTTTCCTTCTTCCCATCTTTTTGAACCTTGTTGAATCGGATTTCCATCAGGAAGTTTTGTGATCTTATTTTTGTTATAAGAAAGAGTAAATAATGATTTCCAGGTGAAATCTTGTTTCCTGATATTAACATGGTTAAGAGTAAGCTCTATACCTCTATTGTTCATCTCACCAATATTTTTAAATACGGTTTGAAATCCGGTTGTAAGTGGGATTGGAACTTCAAGTAATAGGTCTTTACTGTCCTTGTTATAGAATTCAAGGATACCTGATAATTTACCAAACAGCTCAAATTCAAAAGCAGCAGAAAACTGATAATTTGTTTCCCACCCTAAATTATCATTAGGAAGGTTTGAATGAACCAGGCCAATTTTGTGATCATAGTTTGCACCCAAAGTGAAATAGTTGCCAAACATATACGAATCAATAGCATCTGTTCCCGTTACACCATAAGAAGCTCTGAATTTTAAAAGGTCAACCCAATCAGCGTTTTTCAAGAAATCTTCATCCGACATTTTCCAGGATGCACCAACTGACCAGAATGTTCCCCATTTGTTATTAGCACCAAATTTTGCAGATCCGTCATGACGTATTGATGCTGATAAATAGTATTTATTTTTATAATCATATTTAAAATTAGAGAAATAAGCAATTTTTGCATCCTCAACTATGTCTGAGCTAGGCTTTTGAGGTTTGGTACCTGCACCAAATTCATGAGAAGTCTCACCTAATTCAAATCCAATGATGGAAGCGTCAAATTCACTATAATATGTGTGGTCTCTAGAAGTTGCAATCAATAAATCAAAATGGTGGTCTTCTTTAACATTGAATTGATAGGTTAACTGAGCATGGCCGGTTAAACGTTTCTGATGCCAGGATGATTTTTCAGAAAAACCTCCGATAGTGGCACCAGAACCATATAAGTTTGTTTGCCAATAGTCGGATCTAAGGGTATTTAGCCTTGCTGATCCATATGCATAGAATTCAAGACCTTCAAGGGCTTTTACTCTAATAAATGGAGAGAAAAAAGAATTATATCTGTATGATTTGTCATAATCTAAATTTATTAATCCCAGTGGGTTATATCCATTGTATTGAGAGTTTCTATATTCGAATTGTTTCTCACCAAGTGCATCCAGTTCATAATCATAAGTCCATGTCCCATCACTATTATTAACTTTAGTTAACACATAAAGTGGAGAAACAGGATTTAAGACTTTAGCCATATTATATAAATTTGATTCAACCGAACTTGCCTGATAAGTATTATTATCATTTACATACTCAATTCTGGCTCTCGCTCCTAAATCAATAAAGCTGTTTGCTTTAGCATTAATACTTAAATCAACACCAATTTTTTCTGACTGACTATTGGAAACTTGGCCTTTAAATTTATCCCAATTAATTGAAAAATGGTAGTTTATGTTCTCACTACCACCTTCTGATGCTAAATAAACTTCATCCCTAACTGCATTTCTAAGAATTTCATTTTCCCAGTCTGTAGAATAAAGTAATTTGGCATTTGACTTCAGATCTCCGTTTGCATCAAATGGCTGATCCATATTATAAGGGTTATGCCCATTATATTCACCAACAATATTTTCGTTAGCAAACATAATAGCATCAGATAATGTTTGGTTATTTCGTAGTTGTGAGTTTCTCATCCCTTCCCATACTGTTCTAAAGTGTTGTTCAGAATTCATAAAGTCATATTTTTCTTCAATCCTTTTGAAAAAAGTTTTTTGATACTTTACAGTAAATGTAGGTTTTACTCCTTTTTTACCTTTTTTTAAGGTGATGATAATCACACCATTCGCAGCTCTGGAACCATATAATGCAGTCGAAGCAGCGTCTTTAAGAATAGTCATATTCTCAATGTCTTCATCTCTTGGTCTTGGTGCTCCAACAACTCCATCTACTACATATAATGGAGTTCCTGATGCATTAAATGAAGCAGTACCACGTATTCTTATTTCTTCGCCAATTACCGTTACACCAGCAACTGTTCCCTGGATAGCTTTAACAAGGCTACCAGAAGTGTTTACAATTTCTTCATTTTTAATTACAGCTGCAGATCCGGTGAATGAAGATTTTTTTGCTGTACCAAAGGCAACAACAATAACTTCATCAAGTGCAGTAGCACTTGTTCGCATTACAACATTTATTATGGTTTGGGTTCCTATCTCAATATCTTGAGTTTCCATACCAACATAAGAGAAACGTAGAGCATTTACATTCAAACCTACCTTGAGCGTGTATATCCCATTAAGGTCTGTTGTAGTCCCTGTGGAAGTACCGGGTACCATTACAGTTACACCTGGAATAGGTAAACCATCATCGGCACCGGTAACCGTACCTGTAATTGTTTTGGTTTGTGAATGAGCTAAACCCATGCTTGCAAAAAATAGTAAGCATGTTAGCCAAATAGTAAATTTTTTCATAGTTAAAAAAATTGATTAATAATATATAAGATTCATACTAAGTATAGATTCATATCCTTCTTTTTTCCCTATGATTGTTAAATAAAATTAGGAGTGAATGGCTTGAGGGTAACCTCATAATTGGATAAGATACTTTTAGGTTTATCTATAGTGTATCTACCAACAAAAATCTCGATCGATAATCAGATTAAAAAAAGATACTTTGGTAAGTATAGTTTAATTATGAGTATATATTGATTATCAATGCTCAAACTCCAGCTTTGCATCGTCATCCCATACAAGAGGATCACAATAAGTTTTTCATAAAGAATTAAGACATTGTTTGGTTGATTACAATGTTGTATAACAAATGTAATTATATTTTCTTTATTTTCAAATGGGTTAGATATTCTGTTTTTCTTTATTAAATAGTACTTTTAGCAAATCCGGACTAAATATGTTTAAAGTTTTTAAATCCTTTTGTTTTGATAATCAGGTGTATACGAAGCATAAAAAATTGAATCCTGAATAAAAAAATAATTTTTTTTAAATACAAAGTTTGCTAAAAAATAGACGAAATAATTAATACTTTAGATGAATTATTGTTGATTTTGCTGATAAATTGAGGGTTTTGGGTAGGTGAATAATTAATAACCATCAAAAAAAGAAGCTCTTTTATTCCCCCTTCCCATACAATTCTTTTGATAATCTGTTATTTTAAAATCAGGAAAAATTTTGATATAAAAAACTTTCTATTCTATATTTTAATTTCTTTACTAGTTTGGCAGAAATAACAAAATGATAGTTTAATTTTTAAAGTACTAAAATTGGATTGGGAAATATTCTGCTTAAAAAATGAAATATTGCCTGAAGGATGCTATGATTAGTTATACTTCTTCACTCTTATAGTAAACAATAATATAAATAGTGTTATTAGCCCTATTTCAAAAAAGTTTCTATTGTTAAACAGTAGTTTTGTTGCAATCATTAAAAGTGCAGAGAACTCGAAGAAAAAATAACCTACTTTTCTGGACTTAAACAATTTTATAACTCCATAAAACATAAATAAGCTTAAGATTAAATTCAATGTAACAAATAAAAGTATATAATTGGGATCAGGTGGAGTATCCGTATAAATACTAAATACTTTATTGAGTAGCGAAAGATTAATGATACCGGTAACAAAAATAAGAATATATAAAATAGAATAGGTTGCTGCCGCTAAACAGAGCATCTTATACCATATAGGACCTTGACTAATGTTTATTTTTTCTTTTTTTTCTACACTCATTAACTCATGAATTTGAGATTTCTATAATATAAAAATATAAATAAACCGGTAACAATTATTTCAAGTGTAGGTATGCCAGGCATAGGTTTATATATAGAAAATATAAAAAGAACAGCTATTTGAGACATGGTGTAGAGATGAAATCCTATTTTTTTTAGCCTCCACATATATATAGCTCCCAATAAAGAAGTAAAATATACCATTGAGTTAAGCAGGAAGAATTTTGAATCGGTTTCAAAATACTTGTGCATATCTTCATTGTAAAAAGGGCTGTCTATAAATTGTTCGATAATCAATTCCTGATTGCTAAAAACAAAAATATTGGAGATGCCTTGAAGCCCACTTCCTATGAATGTTAATATGCAAAGAATTGTTAGTAATTCAGGCCTTTTTTTAGGCTGTTCAATTTGCTTTTCCTGTAATTCCATTATGTTTTCAAAAGTACAGATTTAGATGATAAAAAAAAAGACCTGAACAATTTGTCCAGGCCTTTTTCTCGTTATATGTCTCGTCTTAAAATAAGTTGACACAAAGTCGACTTATTTATGAAAACATCAGTTTAATTTGCATCCCACCATACTCTATCTACTATACTTGTACCAGCACTGAATCCCTGACGACTAACCGCAGCATCATAGTTTTCACTATTGAAACTTCTTTCGGAAGTTGGATAAGGCCATCTTCTCGGAATTTCACCAACAGCAGCTAAATGAGCTTTTGTAAGTACGGGGAAACCTGTTCTTCTCCAGTCGTTATATACTTCCATATTCATAAATAGCGCAATGTATTTACCCGTAATAATTTTCTCAAGAGTAATACTTGTTTCAGTTTCACTTGCATTTGCAGCTTCCCATGTGGTATTGCTTACTCCGTATTTTGCAAGAGAAGCTTTTACTGCCATATTATATGCTGTAGCAGCTCCTGCAGCATCAGTTGGAAGTTTTGCTTCAGCTTCAATAAATTTTAGTTCAGCGTATGACATAATTGAGACCGGTGCATCTTTTGCAATAAAATAACTGCCAATATAGGATTGGTCGGCTAAGGGGTTTCCGGCAGGAGATCCAATATATGATCCATCTTTAGCTTTTTCTGCATAGATAGATATTCTTGGATCGTCATCAGTTAAATCTGCAGGTGTGTTATTGTTAAGCATGTTCATCAATCGTTCGCCTAAACCTCCTATATACCCTTCACGTTGTTCATGATACTGGTAATAAGGATTTTGTTCTGATGATTTTGTTGAGAAATCTGTAAATTCAAAGTCATCATCACTTGATTCAAATCCATTTGCCAGTGCAGTTAAAACTTCAGTATATACAGTAGAATTCTTTTTAGATAAATGTAACTTATAACGTGCTTTTAAAGCATAAGCTAATTTTTTCCATTTATCCAGATCCCCTCCATAAAAGAAATCTTCGCTTCCCGGGCTATATAAGCTTGTAGTAGCAGTTAAATCAGTTGTTATTGCCTCATCTAGGAATGTAAATATAGTATTATATATTTCTTCTTGGGTATCATAAGCTGCCTTTAGGTTTGCATTGCCTTGAAAAGCATCAGAATAAGGAATGTCTCCCCAAAGGTCAGTTGTTGTTCCTAAAACATATGCAGAAAGAACTTTTGCCACACCTTCGTAATGAGGAGAATTTGATTCTTTAGCCTTATCCATAAGAATTTTTAGATCATGCAAGTAACCGGCATAAATATTCCATTTCCAAAATCCGTTTACATCACCTTCCAGCCATACATATTTTTCATAACCGGCAGCATGCGATGTTACACCTGTAATCTGCTGCATCCACATAGAGGGCGTTCTGGACATTTGAGCTCCGGCATCGTAAGCTAATGCTACTTCTGAAGAAGCAAGCAATAGATCCATTGATACATCTATAGGATTGTTTGGATCTACATTGTAATCCGGATCAATCCACTTTTCACAAGATGTAAAAACAAGGAATACAATAAATAGCACTCCTAATTTTTTAATATTTATATTGTTCATAATATTTTTCATTTTTTATTATTTTTTATAAAGAAAACCTTACACCCAAAATATAGCTTTTAGTACCTGGCATATTAAAGTAATCTAAGCCTTGGGCATTGTGAGCACCAAATAAACTTGTTTCAGGGTCAACACCAGTGTAAGGAGTGCTTACCCATAAGTTTTTGCCAGTAAAATAGATACTCGCGCTTTTAAATAGTGAGTTTTTGAACCATTTTGAAGGCAGGTCATAATTAATTGAGAGTTCTTTTAATCTTACCCAGTCTGCATCTTCAATAAATGGAGAAGAAGGGCCGTACCAACCATTATAGACTTCCGTATAAAAATTTTCATCTTTGTTAATTACAATATCATTAGGGGTTCCATCACTTTTTACACCTTCCCAAACTATTGATGTTTCTCTATCTAATGTTTGTTCATGTGTTCCAAACCACATTAATACACCTTTGGTTCCATTCCACATTTTCCCGCCTTCTTTGATGTCAATTAAAAATGAAAGGGTTAGGTTTTTATAAGTAAATGTATTTGTAATACCGGCAGTCCAATCAGGTAAATTATCGCCTAAAGCAATCTCTGTAGGATCATAAATCGGGTAACCATAAGTGATAGCTGTTGGGTCACTATCGTCAACAATACTATTACCTTGCTCATCACGTTTCCAGTCGTACCCAAAAATAGAACCGTATGAATAGCCAACAACAGCGCGCATAGTTGAACCTACAAACCCTCCAAGAGAGATATTATCAACTCCTTGGGCTAATTTGGTGACTCTATTCTTATTTTTCGCAAAATTTACCAAAATATCCCATCGCAAGTCTTTTGTTTGTACAGGTGTTGCCTGAAGCAAAATTTCAACTCCTTTATTAGTCATTTCACCGGCATTCATATATTTGTCAGTATAACCTGAAGCTCCTGAAATAGTAACTGGAAGTAGTAAATCAGAGTGAACAGAACTATAATAAGATATATCAAGAGAAAGTCTATTATTGAAAAACTTCAGGTCAAATCCAATTTCCCATGTTTTGGTACTTTCTGGTTTTAAATTTGTTTCATCAGCAAGAATGTTACTTTTTGTAAAACCAGGAACTTTATTAAACGGGAATGAGATTCCATCGGTTGAAGGATCCTTAAATGCTGAGAGTGTATAGTAATTTAAAGTGCTATATATTGCAGCATCATTTGCTATTCTTGCATAGGAAGCTCTTAATTTACCAAAAGATAATATTTTACTATTTTTAAATGCAGGTAATTCTGTAAAAATAAAACCGGCATTAATAGAAGGATAGAAAAAGCTATTTTTACTTTCCGGTAAAGTTGTGGACCATTCATAACGGCCTGTAGCATTTAAAAATAACATGTCCTTCCATTCCAAACCTAAATCAGCATAGAATGCTGCAGTACGCTTTCTATCTACATTTTCTCTTACTAAATTTGAACTTGTCGTTGAGATGTGATAAAACCCAGGAATGTTTATATCATCGCCCTGTACATAAATTCGTTGATAATAACTTTGGTACATATTATGCCCGGCTATAACATTTAATTTTAAATCTTCTTTTAGATCTCGATTAACAGTAACTACTAAGTCGGAGTTAACATCCCTGTTAAAATGAGTATTGTCTATGAATCGGCCTGCAGGATTAGCTCTGGAGCCAATTGCAAATATTTGTTTTCTGGCATCTCTATACCAATCAATACCAATACGGTAGTCAATAGTCATCCATTCGTAGGGTTTGTAGTTGAAACCCATATTTCCGATCATTCTGTTTACCCGATCTGTTAGAGGATTTTTATTTACAGTCCAATAGGGGTTATCGTAGCCACCACCACCTCTAAAATTTCTTTGAGATCCATCCTCTTCAAACTCATATATTTTATTATTGAATGAAGGAGGGGTTCTTAGTAATCCAAGCATAACTCCTGATACATTAGATCCTTGCTGTATTCTAACACCATGAGAATGAATATAATTTGCACTTGCAAAAATCTTAAAATTATCGGTTAATTTAGTATCTCCTGATATCCTGAAAGTTGTTTTATTATATGTATTCTTAGGAATAATTCCATTACTTCTCATATGTGATACAGAAGTGTAAAAGGTTGAGAGTTCATTACCTCCCGACATACTAAGCGAATTGTTGAAGGTTGAACCTGTTTCAAAAAAGTCATAATGATCATAAGCTTGTGCCGGGTTTCCATTCCCTGACCCTTTAGAAACGAGTTTACCATGAGGGTCCCATTTATAATCAGAACCGTCATACTCCATATCAGAAATTTTGGGTCCCCAGGAAAGCATTTTATACCATGGACCGTCTGGCCCAGCCCAGGTTCCACTTAAACCTGCTGCATATTCTTTTTGAAGGCCCGGAACTTGAGATATCTTATCAATGGTCACTGATGAATGAACATTAATACTCATTCTCGTTGAATTTGAGCCTTTTTTGGTCGTAATTTGTACAACACCATTTGCAGCACGTAAACCGTATAATGCTGTTGCAGCTCCACCTTTAAGTACGGTGATTGATTCGATATCCTCCGGATTTAAGTCAATTGCACGATTTGCATATGCCACTCCATCAGTTAGGTTGTTTCTTCCGTCATCAGGATTTCCTGTATAACTTTGAGAGTTATCTATAGGAATTCCATCAACGACAAAAAGAGGTTGGTTCTCTCCTGTAAGTGAAGCTGCCCCCCTCACTGTAATGTATGAAGAACCTCCGGCTGCACCTGAAGAATTGTTTACCTGTACTCCGGCAATTCTACCTCCAATTGCGTTAACAACATTTGCATTGTTGCCTTTGGTCATTGCTTCTCCACTTACGTTTTGTACAGAATACCCTAAGGCTTTGGTCTCTCGTTTGATTCCAATTGCGGTAACAACAACTTCACTAAGAGCAGTAGTAGATAACTTCATCACTACATTGATAACAGTTCTACCCTCAATAGCAATATCTTGGGTAACCATACCAACGTAAGAGAATCTAAGGAAGTTTACATCATTTCCGACTTTTAACTCATACTTACCGTTAAAGTCAGTGATAACACCTGTAGTAGTACCTGGCACCATTACGGTAACACCAGGAATCGGCAAACCATCATCGGCACCTGTAACGGTACCTGTAATTACTTTAGTTTGCGCATTGGCCATTCCAATACTTAAGAAGAACAATAAGCACGTTAGCCAAATTGTAAATTTTCTCATAATTAAAAAATTTGGTTAATAAAAAAATTGATTCATATATAAATCTGTTACTATTAGAGCAGTCAACCGAATCAGGGTCAACATGAATAACAGTTTATTTCATAGAATAATATTATAGAACTATCAAAAGAAAATAACAATGCATTTGCCTAAATACAGACTGCCAGATCTGCATTCATGCAATCGTTTAAATTTTTAAGAAGTTTAACCTATAATATTCATGCACTTTCTTAATTGCTTATTTAAATTTATTATAAAATAAACCCCAAAGCAAATTAGTTACTCACAAATGTATAAAAAAAAGCAAATAATAAAAATTTTATATGAAAAAAATGATAATTGGCAGATAAAATTGAAAATTACCTATAAAATAGATACTATATATGAAGAAAATGGTTTGAATTTGATTCTTATATGATCTGAATATAGTTCGTCGTAATTCAGGCCTTTTTTTAGACTGTTCAATTTGCTTTTCCTTTAATTCCGTTATGTTTTCAAAAGTACAGAATTAGGGAATAAAAAAAGAGATTTCTCAAAAGTCAGGATGTGAATGTACTTGCAAAATTCAACAAAAGATAAATGTTATATACTTAATTAATTAACGATTCACGCCCTGACTAAAATTCAAATTATTAATACTTTTGAAATAATCTCCTTTTCATGCTTATCTTATTGTTTATTCTAAGCTTCCTACTACTTTTTGTACTTCTTCAAGTATTTCACAGGATTTTATCAATTCTTTCATTGTATTATGATCGTTATATAATGGACGATCAATGTCCAGGAACTCTACATACTGGCGAACAACTTCTTTGGCTTTGGTTACACCGTCACCAAATCTGTAATCCCTGAAATCAAGAGCCTGAGCTGCTGCCATAATCTCAATACCTAAAACTCCATAGGCATTATCCAGAATTTGAATATTCTTTAATGCTGTGTTCATTCCCATAGATACAAAATCTTCCTGGTCAGCTGCGGCAGGTATACTTTGAATACTTGCGGGAGTTGATAAGATCCTTTGTTCCACAATTTGCATATCTGCAGTATATTGTGATAACATTAAACCTGAGAACATTCCGGCACCTTTGGTTAAGAATGCAGGTAAGCCTACACTTAAAGCCGGATTATTCAATCTGTTCATTCTTCTCTCCGACATCACAGAAACCATCGTAATCGCAGCACCTACCATATCCATTGGAACTGCGACCGGTGTTCCCTGGAAGTTGGCTCCTGAAAGCTGAAGGTTTTCTTCAGGGAAGAAGATTGGGTTATCTCCTACACCATTCAATTCAATTTCTACTTGCAAGCGGGCATAAGCTAATGCATCATGTGCTGCGCCAATAACCTGTGGAGTAGAACGCATAGAATAGGCATCCTGAACTTTACATTTAATGCGTTGTTCTTTTAGATCACCTCCATCAACCATTTTATTGATGGCATTAGCCGAACGAATAGCTCCGGCGAAACCTCTGACTTCATGTAATTTCGAAGTATAAGGTTTCATATTTGCTTTTAAAGCTTCCAACGACATCGCTGCACCAATTTCTGCCTGCTTTAACCAGCGATTAGCATCATATAGTAAAATGGCACTCATTGCAGTTAATACATTGGAACCATTAATAGTTGCCAAACCATCACGTGCTTTCAATCCCGGAACAGGAATTCCAGCTCTGTCCAATGCTTCTTTACCTTCCAGAAGTTCCCCTTCATAAAAGGCTTTCCCTTCACCCATCATTAATAAGGCAATTTGCGACATAGGGGCCAAATCTCCCGAAGCACCCACAGAACCTTTTTTACATACATAAGGAGTAACTCCCTTATTTAACATATCAACCAAGGTTAAAGTAATTTCCTTGCGTACTCCGGAATTGCCATGTGCATGGACATTGATACGACCTAACATTGCTCCACGAACATCTTCCAATGGCATCGCTTCACCTATTCCGGCCGCATGATTATAGATCAGGTATTTTTGAAATTCTTTAACCTGATCATCATCTAAAACAACTTCAGAAAATTCACCAATACCTGTATTGACTCCGTACATGATTTCATTGGCTTCAATTTTTTTCTCAAGCATTGCACGGCATTTATCAATGCGTTCAATGGCTTCCGGACATAATTCCACTTTTTTCCCATGGCGTGCAACGGCTACTACATCTTCTATAGTTAAGCCTGTTCCCGTTACAATATAAGTCATAAGTTTTTGTTTTTGTGTGTTTTAGCGTTTGTGTTTTGCCTGTTGTAGTTAGAGCATCTAATCAAACACGTAAATACATAAACACCTGAACACGATTTATAGCTAATTAAATTTCATTTTTGCTTTATACATCTTCTCTTAATGCTGAAGGTATATTTAAAGGAACACTTTTAATGTATTCGACAGATTTGTTAATCTCATCGTTCATTACTTTATCATTTTTGATGAATGATACATTGTTACGATATCCTTCTACGAATTCTTCAATAAATGGAGAAGATTTTTTTGGCCTTCTGAATTCCAATGCCTGTGCTGCATTAAATAATTCAATGGCTAAAATTCTTTCTAAATTTTGTACCACTCTGTATGCTTTGGTCGCCGAATTTGCACCCATACTAACATGGTCTTCCTGTCCTTGTGATGATTCAATTGAATCTACGGAACAAGGCATACATAATTGTTTATTTTGATTTACAATAGATGCTGCAGTATATTGCGGAATCATAAATCCTGAATTTAATCCTGGTTTAGCAACAAGGAAAGGAGGAAGGTTTCTTTTTCCTGCTAATAATTGATAGGTTCTTCTTTCTGAGATATTTCCCAGCTCAGATAATGCAATGGCCAAATTGTCAAGTGCCAAAGCCAAAGGTTGTCCGTGGAAATTACCACCCGATATGATGATATCTTCATCAGGAAAAATAGTTGGATTGTCGGTTACTGCATTGATCTCACAAGAGAATACATAAGAAACATAGTTGATGGAATCTTTTGAAGCTCCATGTACCTGAGGAATACAACGGAAAGAATAAGGATCCTGAACATGTTCTTTTTCCTGGTTTGTAATTTCACTTCCTTCCAATAACATGCGAAAACGTTTAGCCGTATTTATTTGTCCCTGATGGAAACGAATCTGGTGAACCAAATCATTAAAAGGTTCAATTCTCCCGTCAAATGCTTCAAAAGAAACAGCACTGATGATATCTGCTAATTGGGATAATCTGAATGTTTTGATCAAGCTATACACTCCATAAGCACTCATAAATTGAGTTCCGTTAAGTAAAGCCAAGCCTTCTTTAGAACGAAGAGTTATAGGTTCCCATCCTAATTCCTTATAGACCTCTTCAGTAGTAATTTTTTCCCCTTTATAATAAACATTCCCTAATCCTAAAAGGGGAAGTGACATATGTGCCAATGGAGATAAATCTCCTGAGGCTCCCAGTGAACCTAATTGGTAAACAACCGGAATAATGTCATTGTTGAAGAACTGAATTAAGCGTTGTACTGTAATAAGCTGTACTCCTGAATGTCCGTAAGAAAGAGATTGTATTTTTAATAGCAACATCAGTTTTACAATTTCCTGAGGAACTTCTTCTCCAACACCACAGGCATGTGATTTTACAAGGTTTGACTGTAATGTGCTTAATTCATCTTTGGAGATCTTAATATTGCATAAAGAACCGAATCCTGTATTAATACCATAAATCGGATCGTCAGACGATTGCATTTTGTTGTCAAGATATTCGCGGCAGTGATTGATCCTTTTAGTTGATTCTTCGGATAATTCTAATTTGTAATTTCCTTTTAAAATGTTATAAATTGATTTGTAGGTTAGTTTTTCAGGGCTAATAAAATGTGTTTTCATGGTAATTTCTTGTTAAATAAAAATAAATAAGTACAGTAAGTTTATACTTTCCGGGCAGTAAAGCAGGCGTAATAATAAATGAAATGAGGATTAAGAAAATACCCGGAAGGATAAGTCAGAAAACACTTTTTAACAAAGTGCGGTACGATTAACTTTTATTTTAAATTTTAGTACCCAATTCATCGTGGTAAATTTCTCGAGTGTAAAAGTATAAATAATTTAAATTCAATGCTAAATAAAAAATAATTTATTTTGTATTTGAATAAGAGTTTGATTAATGAATAAAACTCCAGAAATACTTAGCAATTGTATTCGTGATTTATACATGAATGGCTTTACTACTGCATCGGGTGGTAACATCTCACAAAAAGATGAGGATGATAATATCTGGATCAGCCCATCACAAATAGACAAAGGTTTCCTGAAACCAAATCAGTTTGCTTGTTTAAAAAACAATGAATGGATAGGAGAGTACAAGCCTTCCATGGAATTCCCTTTTCATTTAGCTATTTATGAAAACGATCCTGAAGTAAAGGCAGTATGCCATTTACATCCGCCTGCCCTAGTGGCTTTAAGTTGTATTCATCCTGATGATAAGCATTTAAAAAGTATTATGGATGAGCTGGATTTGGGATATGCTGAATATGCCATTCCCGGGAGTGAAAAATTGGGAGAAAACATCATCAGGGCATTTCAATCCGGGACAGAATGTGTATTGATGCAAAACCATGGTATCATTGCTTATGGAAGTGAAATTTTTGAAGCAGCAAAAAAAATTGAAAAGCTGGAAAAACAATTGCAGATTTTATTAGGGATATACTCAATAACGAATCTTGACCATAAATTTACTGTTGAAAAGGCGGAAACCCTTGAATACTATCAAAAACGGATTGTTTTCTTCTTAAGTATTAAAGAAGAAAAATTAAAGATTGAACAAATTAATTCAGGAGAATATTATGCCGTCTTTAAACATAATTTATATTGTGATCTTGCCAATTCAAATGATAAGTATTATGCTTCTTTGATTCCGGAATGTTTTCTTCTTTTAAGAAATCCGGTGTTTATTGAAGAGGCTTTTAATCATGATAAAATTCCGGAATATTTAAATGCATTAAATACAAACTCTCCAATTCAATTGTTTAAAGATGGTAATATTGTGGTTATTGGAGAATCATTATTCAATTTGTATGATAGGATTGAAGTATTGGTATTTAGCTTGAAAGTATTGTTGTATGGGAAAAAAATAGGTAAGCTCAAGTTGCTTACCTATGAGCAAATTCTTGAATTGAGAAGGGAGTTGTTATAAGTCTAATATCCCGAAAGTTTGATGATATGGAATATTTATATCAATAATATTAAAACTAGGTTTTATTCTGCTATGGAAATTGTAGAAATTTTTAAGGTAATATCATTTTCAAGAAAATATTTGAAGTAATCTCTGGCATTTTTATGAAGACTATCATTGTCATTAAGTAGTCTTATAAAAAAACTTGTATCTAATAAAACACTATGCGTCATAACTACCTCTTAAATTTGAAAGCCAATCATCTGCATCAACTCCTTTCCATTTATTTTTAGCTTTTTCAATTAATGAATTTAAATATGAATCATCGTATTTTGGAGAAAAGTCAATGAGTTGTAAAAGTTTAAGTGTTCTCTTGTTTATTTCTCCTGTCTCAACATTTTGTTTACCAATAACCCTTACTCCATATTTTTTATATAATAAATTATCTTCTTGGTCTTTTAAAAAATCTTTTTCCGTATCAATAGTTAAAGATCCAAACTCCTCAGTATCTAAATCGATATTTATTCTACTTTTCCCTCCTGCATTTGTTAATAAACCATAGAAGTAAAGTTCAGCATCAGCCCATAAATTTTCTGTTCTTAAATAATTTGATTGGGGAGAAATAGTTAATACTGTATCTTTTTCTAAAGATGTTTTAATTTCAAATTCATAATCTTTTTGGTAGGAGAAATTTTGAATGTTTTCAATTGCTTGCGCTGTTTTTAACTCCAAAAAATCAATTGAATTTGATTTTTGGATTTGAGCTAAAATGGCACTAAATCCAATAATTGCCTGAAGGCTTGTTTTAAAGACATGTTTCACAGAACCCTCTTGGATGTCATACGTTATTAGTGGTCTTTCTTTTTTGTTAATAGGGTAAAGTAGATCTTCTATATTATATAGCATAGAAATAATCTCCTTAATATCATAATTATCAGGAGATAATTTAAGATTTCCTTTTTTCCCTAGAACTCTTATTTCTACATTGCCAAACTTATCCATATAACAAAAATAAGTTTTTTATTTAGAAATTGGAAGGAAGTAAATTTTGTCTTTAGCTTAACTCTTTTATCAGTTCTTCAATGGTAACTGTTTTCTGTTCTCCACTTTGCATATTCTTCAAAGTGATTACATTTTGTTCAATTTCGGATTCTCCAATTAATGCCACATAAGAAATCCCTTTTGAATTGGCATAGTTCATTTGTTTTTTCATTTTAGCATTATCAGGAAATAGTTCGGCACTAATATTATGTTTGCGGATTTCAGTAATTAATTGTAAGCAATGTGCGGCTTCTTTCTCACCGAAGTTTACAAACATCAATTTTGTATTGAACTGTTCACCATCCGGATATAGATTTAATTCATTTAATACATCATAAATACGATCGGCTCCAAAAGAAATTCCAACGCCTGATACATCCGGTAACCCAAATATTCCGGTTAGGTTATCATATCGTCCGCCCCCGCAAATACTGCCTATTTTTACATCTAAAGCTTTAACTTCTATGATGGCTCCTGTATAATAATTCAACCCTCTGGCTAAAGTCAGGTCTAATTCGCATCTGGTTTTAAGCTTAAGGTTTTCCAGGTGATCAAAAACAATTTTTAATTCCTCAACCCCGTTCATCCCTATTTCAGAATTAGCCAGAAGTTCCGTAAGACTTTCAAACTTTTCTTTCATGCTTCCTTCCAATAAAATAATCGGTTGTAGCTTATTTATTGCTTCTTCGGAAACTCCTTTGGAACGAAGTTCTTCATTTACTTTTTCCAAGCCTATTTTGTCCAGCTTGTCAATAGCAACAGTGATATCAATAATTCTTTCCTGTTCCCCGATAACTTCGACAATTCCGGCTAATATTTTTCGGTTATTGATTTTTACTTCGGTATTCACTTTTAAACATCCAAATACTTCATCAATGATTTGGATAAGTTCTACTTCATTTAAAAGGGAGTTACTACCAATTACATCTACATCACATTGATAAAATTCACGATATCTGCCCTTTTGTGGCCGGTCAGCTCTCCACACAGGTTGTATCTGATATCTTTTGAATGGAAAACTGATTTCATTTCTATGCTGAACAACAAAGCGGGCAAAAGGAACCGTTAAATCATATTTTAAACCCTTTTCAGAAAGCTGTATGGCAAGTTTATTTAAGTTTTTCTCCTGAAAATCCTGTGCATTTACTTTTTTAAGAAAATCTCCCGAGTTTAAAACTTTGAATAGAAGTTTATCTCCTTCCTCTCCATATTTCCCCAGTAAAGTTGATAGATTCTCCATAGCCGGAGTTTCAATGGGTTGATAACCGAACAATCTGAAAACATCTTTTATGGTGTCAAAGATGTAATTTCTTCGGGTCATTTCAACAGGAGAAAAATCTCTTGTTCCTTTTGGGATACTTGGTTTTTGAGCCATTGAGAATTTAAAGTTTAATAATGAATAATTGTTTTGCAAAAATAGGATTAATTCTTTGGAATGGAAAGATCCAGCTTATCCAGAACTTGCTGAATATATGCCTGACATTCTTTGTCTCCTTCCGATGGGGCCCAGGGAGCAAAAAATTTGTCATCAGAAGGATCCCATGGTCCGTTTTTTACTTCATAAAATACAGTATCGTTTTCCAATGTGATTAACATATGCCAATGCCTTGGAGGCACTTCAACCCCGTAATTCCCTTTTGCTGCATCCATAATAAAATGATCTGTTATATTACCTTCATCATCAAATTCAACTAAAAGAATTTTACCCTGCAGAATAATAAATGCTTCTGTCTTGTCAGGGTTTTCATGCTTATGTGGCTGTACATAGGTTCCTATATTTGATGCATGTATCATCCGATGCATAGGGTCTGATGCTTCAGGATGGAAGTTAAAATTTTTCCGTTTTCTATCTGATTCTTTCCCTTGCTTTACGATTGGATCGATAAGTCCTTTATTTATTTTTATCATAATTAATCAAATAGTTTTGTTTGAATAAATTCAGATTCATGTTTTAATAACCATGATTTCTTATCCAGCCCTCCTGCAAAGCCAGTCAGGTTGCCATTTGAACCAATTACACGGTGGCAGGGAATAATAATTGAAATCTTATTTTTTCCGTTTGCATTGCCTACTGCTCTTAGTGATTTTGTATTTCCTAGAACTTTTGCAATATCCAGATAGGATTTGGTAGAACCAAAAGGAATTTTCAGTAATTCATTCCAGACTAATTTTTGAAAGTCTGTCCCCTGAATATCCAGTTTTAAATCAAATTCTTTTCGGTTTCCCTTAAAATATTCATCTAATTGATTAACGGCTGTTTGCAGTATATCAGGAATTTTCCCGTGAGGTAATTCTTTTTTTACAAAATACAATCCACAAATACCATTTGGAGTTGCAGATATTTCAATAATCCCAATTGGAGATTTATAATATGCCTTACATACTGTAGTTTCCATTAGTCGCTTTTTAATTTTTTATATTTGATTCGTTTCGGGCCTTCATCACCCATACGTTTTTTCCGGTTTTCTTCATACTCAGAATAACTGCCTTCAAAGAAATAAACCTGTGAATTCCCTTCAAAAGCAAGAATATGTGTAGCTACTCTATCCAGAAACCATCTGTCGTGAGAAATAATTACCGCACAACCTGCAAAATTTTCCAGGCCTTCCTCCAGTGCCCTGAGAGTGTTTACGTCAATATCGTTGGTAGGCTCATCCAGTAGTAATACATTTGCTTCCTGTTTTAAGGTCATAGCCAGGTGCATACGGTTTCTCTCTCCACCTGAAAGCACTCCTGCTTTTTTCGCTTGATCCGGTCCGCTGAAATTAAACCTGGAAACATAAGCCCGGGAGTTCATCGTTCTGTTACCAAGTGGGATAAGTTCATTTCCTCCGGAAATAATTTCCCAGACATTCTTTTCCGGATCTATTTCTTCATGTGCCTGGTCAACATAACCAACTTTTACGGTTTCTCCAATTTTGAATGATCCTGTATCCGGTGTGTCCATTCCCATAATTAAACGGAATAAAGTTGTCTTTCCTGCACCATTAGGGCCTATAACGCCAACTATTCCTGCAGGAGGAAGCATGAAGTTTAAATCATCAAATAATAATTTATCTCCAAATGCTTTTTTTACATTTTGAACTTCAATTACAGCATTCCCTAAACGTGGACCGTTAGGTATGAAAATTTCTAACTTTTCTTCTTTCTGCTTTACATCTTCATTCAGCATTTTTTCATAAGAAGATAAACGGGCTTTGGATTTAGCATGTCGGGCTTTAGGTGCCATACGTACCCATTCCAGTTCTCGCTCCAATGTTTTCTGTCGACGGCTTTCTGTTTTTTGCTCCATTTCCAGACGTTTGCTTTTTTGTTCCAGCCATGAAGAATAATTCCCTTTCCATGGAATCCCTTCTCCACGATCCAGTTCTAAGATCCATCCTGCTACATTATCCAAAAAGTAGCGGTCGTGAGTTACAGCAATCACTGTTCCTTTATAATTTTTTAGATGAACTTCAAGCCATTCTACAGATTCTGCATCCAGATGGTTGGTAGGCTCATCCAGTAATAAAATTTCAGGCTCAGATAATAGCAAACGACACAAGGCAACTCTTCTTCTTTCTCCTCCCGACAGGTTTTTAATTGGAGTATCAGCTTCCGGGCATCTCAGAGCGTCCATGGCCCTGTCCAGTTTGGAATCCAATTCCCAGGCATCTTTTTGTTCAATTAATTCAGTCAAACGGCCTTGCTCTTCAATCAATTTGTTCATTTCATCATCATTCATTGGTTCCATGAACTTATTATTAATTTCTTCATATTGTTTAAGAATATCTACAATTTCCTGAACACCTTCCTGAACAATTTCTTTTACTGTTTTATTATCGTCGAGCTGAGGTTCCTGTTCCAAATATCCTACATTATAGCCCGGAGAAAATACCACTTCTCCATGATAAGATTTATCAACTCCGGCTATAATTTTTAACAGGCTTGATTTACCGGAGCCGTTTAATCCAATAATTCCAATTTTGGCTCCATAATAAAATGAAAGGTAAATATCTTTAAGAATTTGTTTTGATGGAGGATAGATTTTACTTACGCCCACCATTGAAAAAATGATCTTTTTATCGTCCGACATGCTTGCTTAAATGTATGATTTATAAGTTATTCAAAGTTTAATGCAGCTTTCTTATGGCTGAATTTTTATTATACAAAAGTATGACCTTTCCGGTCAATTTCCATTTCAAATTTTGGTTTCTTATTAAAATTTGTATTTAGGAACGTTTAAAAATCCGTTTAGGAAAATTCTTTATACGTAAAAATCCTTTGATCCAGGCATCTTTATCCAGTAAAGGAGCATCGGTAGTTGCTTTATATGTTAAGAAAATACCAACGGGTAATAAAATTGCAGAAGAAATCCACATTCCGATAAAAGGAGTCATATGCCCGGCTCCTGCATATTTCTTACCTGTGATAGAAATTATATGGTAGATAATGAAAAAGATGACTGAAAAAACTACAGGTAATCCAAGTCCGCCTTTTCTGATTATTGCTCCCAGAGGCGCCCCAATGAAAAACAATATTAAGCAGGCAAAAGATAAGGTGAATTTCTCATGCCATACGATTTTATGCTTTCTTATCTTTTCAGCTTTTTTCTCTCTTTCAAGTTGTGCACTGTTGAGTGTAGAAATTTTTTGCTGAACTTTCCGACTGGCCATATCAATTATTTTTTGCGGAGTACCCTCATTAAACGACATATAAGTTGCATCAGCTATGTGGTCTTTAAATTCAGGATGGCTTATAATCGGCATCGTATCTTTTCGGATTTCATCCATAATATTCCTGCTACCATATTGAGTAGGAAATTTAGAAGTAAGTTCACTATATTCTTTATTTAATGAATCAATTGCAAGGTTTAATTGTTCAATGTTCAGCATAAGCTCATGGGTTGCAAATAATTTTTCATCCTTGCGATCCAGTTCAAAATCTGAGATATCCAAAATTTTATATTGTTCTTTAAACTTTGATTTTTCAAATGGCCTTGTTTTACGGTATCCGCTTACATCACTTCTTTCTTTATACGAATATCCATCAAATAAACTGAAAATGACAGACAAACCATCTTCAGAGGTTTCCATACGGCCAGATTTAGCAACGGTAACGTGTGTGTTTCCAAGTCGATCAGTATGGTCATAAATCATCACATCATGAATGGTAACATCATCCTTTTCTTTTTTCCCAACTCGAATTACATAATTACTCATATCAGTATAAAAAATTCCTTCTTTAATATTAAAGGCTAGTTTTTTATTTCGAATTGACCAATAAAGTGAATGAAACTTTACATTGGCAACGGGAAGAATATTATTGGAAAAATAAAATGCACTCAGACTAATTATTATAGATAATATGATTAAAGGGCGCATTATTTTCTGAATAGAGATACCTGCAGCTTTCATGGCAACCAATTCATAATGTTCACCTAATGCTCCGAAAGTCATAAGAGATGAGAGCAGGATCGCCAGTGGCAATGCCAAAGGGACAAAAGTTGCAGAAGCATAAAATATCAGTTCTGCAATTAAATGAAATTCCAGACCTTTTCCAACCAGATCATCAATATACTTCCATAAAAACTGCATCACTAAAATGAAAAGAGATATGAAAAAGGTCATTACTAAAGGACCCAGGTAAGATTTTATGACCAGTACAAATATCTTTTTCACGATAAGCAAGTAGTTATAATGCAAATATAAATAGAATAATATTGAAAGCTAAAATATATAAATCAACATGTGATAATTAATTAAGCAAGAATTGTGCAATATTATTTTGCTTGTATAAATTATTGAAAATAATTGGATTGGAAATTGAGTTTTGATTTTCACGAACATAGTGATTTGTTTTTAGAAAGTTTTTTTTTGTATTCTTGCATAACAATCTATAAATATGTTGCTTTCTGATAGTAGAAATTTCGAGCAATTCCGAAAAGGGAATGAAAATGCCTATGAGAAGATTTTTCATAAGTATTATGCCCCCTTGTGTTCATTTGCTCAAAATTATTTAATGAATAGAGATGTGTGTGAAGATATTGTTCAGGAAGTATTAATTGCTGTTTGGCAGAAAAGGAAAACATTTAAAAATTTGAATTCTTTTAAAACCTACCTGTTTTCTTCTGTAAAGAATAAAGCTTTAAATATTATAAAACATGCAAAAGTAAAAGAGAAATACCAAATTGAAGCTAAATTTTCAGAATCAGAAGCTTTCTTTAATGATAAACTGATTGAAGAAGAAACCCATGCTATTCTTTTTGAATGTTATAATTCTCTGCCGGAGCAATGCCTTAATGTTTTTAAATTAAGTTATTTTGAAGGACTTAAAATTAAGGAAATAGCTGTAAGGATGAATGTGAGTGTGAATACCGTAAAGACTCAAAAATACAGAGCACTAAAAATTATTAAAGAAAAATTTCATCAACTTAATAAAACAATTATTTTATTAATTACACATCTTTCCCTATCCAAATCATAAACACGTAAAAACATAAAAGCCTAAACACACACAACATCATCTATAATAACTCTCACAAATAAATTCCCTTATTCATTTCATACATTTTTCCATTAGTGTTGTCTTACTAATGAATAGCACTAATATTTATGAAAAACTCAATCGACAATTACAAAATTTCTGAACTCATTGCAAAGCATCATCTAAAAATAGCCTCTGCAGATGATGAAGAACTTTTAAATAATTGGCTTCAGGAGAAAACTGAACACAGAGAGCTTTACAATAAAATCCTGAATAGGAAAAAATTATCAAAAAAAATTAATTCTTATTTATCATATGATTCGGTAAATGCCCTAAAAGAAAATGGAGATTTTTCTACAACTAAAAAAACAGTCGGCATCTACAAACAAATTTTTCGTTATGCTGCTGTTATAATGCTTCCGTTGGCTATTGCCGGCTCATTACTTTGGTACTTTTATCCAAATGATCTAATTGAAACACAACGAGCAGATATTAATATTCCGGCAGGTTATTCCAAAGCTGTTTTAAAAATGGGGAATGGAAAAATAGTGAATCTTGAAAGAACTAAAATTGAAAACCTAAAAGAAATAGACGGTACAATAATTTCAAGTGATGCAAAAACACTTCGTTTTAAGGTTCCTGAAAATGTAAAGGAATTGCCTCCCCCTGTTATGCAGGAAATTACGATTCCCAGAAAAGGTGAATTTAATACGATCTTGCCTGATGGTACTAAGGTTTGGCTAAATTCAGAAACCGTTTTGGAATTTCCTTCAAGATTTACCGGTAAAGAAAGAAGATTAACATTAAAAAAAGGAGAAGCCTATTTTGATGTGGCACATAATGCTGAACGCCCTTTTATTGTTACATCCGAAAAATCAATAGTAAAAGTATACGGTACGTCTTTTAATATCAGTGCCTATGAAGATGAAGTCGAAAATATAACTACACTCGTTGAAGGAAGCATTAGCTTAAGACATCGCTATGACGAAAATTCAACAATCATGTTGGAGCCGGGAGAACAAGCTTCAATAACTTCAGTAAATAGAAGAATAAAGAAACGAAAAGTAGAAACCGATCATTATACCTCGTGGACCAGAGGAGAATTCACTTTTGAGAATACAAATATAGAAGCTGTATTAAAAAAGCTAAGTAGATGGTATGATGTTGATTTCGATTTTAAAAATGATAATAAAAGAGATTATCATTTCACCGGTACTTTAAAACGCTATGAAAATATTTCTGAGATACTTGGATTTATAGAATACACATCAAAATTAAGATTTAGTAAAGAAAACAACACCATATATGTAAACTAAAAAAGATAAGGAAATGTTCGCACCATCTCCTTATCAATATTAAAATTTCTCCCGACGTAGTCGGGATTTGTCAAACTTTAATAATCAAATTTATGAAAAAAAAATCAGATTATGATTTTCTGCCGTGTTTAAGCCGGTGGAAAAAAACATTACTAATCATGAAGCTAACTATTTTGTTGATTTTTTTAAGCGTTTTCAGTGTCAATGCAAGCGTCTATTCTCAACAGACCCTGATTTCTCTTAAAATGGAAAATGCTACTGTAAGTGAACTTTTGAAGGAAATTCAGAAGCAAACTGAATTTCAATTCTTCTTCAATGATGAATTAGTGAATTCGCAGGAAAGAGTTAACATCGACATGGCGAATAAAACAGTAGAAGATATTTTAGATGAAGCTTTTTCTAATACGAATATTACTTATCAGATAGTTGATAAAACTATTTTTATTAGTGAAGCAGAGAAGAATGAAATGAAAATTGCTGAAGCAATAGAAATTAAAGGGAAAGTTACTGATGTAAATGGCAATCCACTACCAGGAACTACTATTCTTGAAAAGGGAACTTTAAATGGAGTTACGACTGATGCCAATGGTAACTATACTCTTACTGTTTCTGGCACAAAGTCAGTAATTATAATCAGTTACTTAGGTTTCGCTAGTCAGGAAGTTATTATTGGAAACCAAACCATTATTAACATCGTATTAAAAGAATCTTCTGAAAGTTTAAAAGAAGTTGTTATCACTGGATATCAAATTAAAGACAAAAGAGAAACAAGTAGTTCTGTTGTTACAATCAATACAGAAAAGCTTCCGTCTATTGGTAGTAGTAGTATTGAGACTATGCTACAAGGACATGCAGAAGGCCTTAGTGTAATAAACACAAGTGCTGCACCGGGTGCAGCTCCTAGAGTTAGGGTACGAGGAACTGCTACTATTAGTGGAAATGCAGAACCTGTTTGGGTTATTGATGGCGTAATGCTTGAGAACTCAGTTCCTGTAACTCCTGCTGAACTTAATGATCCTGAATTTATGGAGTCATTTAATAGTGCAATTGGTGGCATTAGTGCTAATGATATAGAAACAATAACCATATTAAAAGATGCATCTGCTACTGCTATATATGGAACAAGAGCTGCAAATGGTGTAATAGTAGTAACTACTAAGAGGGGAAAGAAAGGGAAGCCAAGAGTGAATTTTAACCACACTTCCAAACTTTCAATGAGGCCTTCTTATGGTGACTTTAATCTTATGAACTCAAAAGAGCGTGCTCAATTGACATTGGAAAGTATTGAGGATAATTACAACTACATTTATGGAGAAGTTGGAGTTGCTTACTATCAAGATCAATACTACGCTAATGGTATGTCTCTGGAAGATTATCAGGCAGGAATTAGAAAGGTTCAAACAATGAATACTGATTGGTTTAAACTTTTGTTTCATGATGCTTATTCTATAACTAATGATCTTAATATATCAGGGGGTAATGAAAAAAGTGATTATTACTTCTCTCTAAGTCAATCAAGTCAGGATGGCTTAGATAGAATAAGCAATTACAAAAGTTACTCTGGTATGGCAAAGATTAATACTGAGATCTTCAAAGGATTCAATATGAGGTTTACGCTTCATGGTAGTAGGAGAGATAGAAAACAGTATATGGCTCATATTAACCCTTTTCACTATGCTTATAAGTCATCCAGGTCTCTTTATCCCTATAATGATGATGGAACCCTGTTTTTTTATGGAACTTATGGTTTTAATATCTTCAACGAGCAACAGACAACAGATAAAAAATCAAGCCAGTCAGATTTAAAGGCAATGGTAGATCTTTCATATGAATTAACCAAAGGAATAACAATTAGATCACTTTGGAGTTATAATGCATCAAATACAACAACACAGGAATATGCAACAGAAAGAAGTAAATATGTTGCAGAAATACGAAAATATAGATATGGTGCTGGTACTGCTGATCAAATTGCAGAATCACCATTACCTTATGGTGGCATTTACAATCAAACTGATTTTGCTCAAAAAACATACTTGATTAGAAATTCTATTAGTTCTAAGTTCTCTCCAATAGAGGATATGTCGATGGATATTATGGCCGGACAAGAGTTTCGAACTGTCAATTATGATGGTTTAGCAACAAGAAATTATGGTTATATGCACGATAGAGGGAAAATATTCTATAGCCCTGAACTTTCAGAGGAAGCTGGGCATATTTATAGGAATACAGCAACAAGAACTACTTATAACAGATCTTATGTTTCTTATTTTGGGATATTTTCTGCAATGTATAAAAACAAATATGTGATTAATGCGAACATTCGTTTTGATGGTTCAAATCTATTTGGTTCAAATCCTGATTATAGATACCTTCCTTTATGGTCTGTTGCTGCGAAATGGCATATGGAAAGAGAGTCATTCTTAGAGTCAGTTGAGTTTATTACTGCTTTATCTCTGAGGGCATCTTATGGATTAAGAGGTAATATTGTGGAAGAAGCTACTCCTCAAATTATTGCTGCTGCTTTACCTCCTAATAAATTCACAGGGATGAATGAAATGAGGATCGTTCAGGCACCTAACCCTGAATTAAAATGGGAAACCACAAAATCAATTAATATCGGACTTGATTTTTCATTGTTCGATAGAAGATTATCCGGTGCAATTGATTTCTATCAGGATCTTGGTAGTGATTTGATTGCACATAAGGAAGTTTCTGCAGTTACAGGTTTTATGACAAAGGCGGTAAACTATGCCAATGTTACTAATTTAGGTGTGGATATTGGATTAAATGCTAAAATATTTGATAAAAATGATTTTTCCTGGAGTACTAGTGTTACTGCCTCTTTTCTTAAAAGTGAGGTTACAAAATCATATATAGACCCACAAATATCGAACCTTCTGAAATCTACATATACAATTGGACAAGTTGTAGAAGGGAAAACCATAAACTCTATGTATTCATATAGATTTGCCAGGCTAAATAATGAGGGTATCCCACTATTTTATGATAAGGATGGAAACGAAATGAAGGGTGATGATGAAAATTTTGCTGTAAAAGTCTTAGATAATATTGATGCGCTAAAGTATGAGGGGTCACGAGAACCAAATACTACAATCGGATTTGGTAATACTTTTAAATACAGGCATTTATCTTTGTCGTTTATGTTTGTTGCCGGATTAGATTTTGTAATTCGCCTTCCTAAAGCTGCATTTAATAATGTTCCTGCAGGAGAGCTAAATGCCTCCAGAGATGTTATGAACCGATGGAGAAAACCAGGTGATGAAGCAATATATACAATCCCTATAATGAATGGTGATACCTATTTTTCTTCAGAAATTGGACCTTCTTATGGTACCCAAATGTATAATTTGAGTAATATGCAAGTTATTAGTGGTGATTATTTAAGATTAAGGAACGTGTTATTGCAATATAAGCTTCCTAAATCTATTACAGATAAATGGGGAATTGAAGGAGCAACAATTAAGTTTCAAGCAGAGAATCTTTTTGTAATCGCAAATAAGAGACTAAATGGTATGGATCCGGAAACTGCAAACTATTCCAGTAGTAGTTATGGATCACTTCCACTACCTAAAACATTTACTCTGGGATTAAACTTTAACTTTTAAATTAGGTTACAATGAAAACAATATTTAAAATAAGTCAGATAATATTTGTGATGTTGATAATGTTAACATCATGCGAAAGTTACCTTGAGGAAATGCCTCAAAATAAACTAGAACCATCAACAATTGATGATTATAGGGAACTCTTAAATAATGCTTATATTACGGATAGGGTTATGCCATATATTGATGCACTTAGTGATGATGTTGAATTGATTGAATCCAATCATGTATTTGGTTTATATGGTGGAGGTGATCCAATGCCAGATGCTGGAGATCAAATGTTAAGTGCCTATATGTGGGATGATAGTCATGAATTCTCTATTGCTAGAGGTGATAAAGCCTTTTCTAGTCTCTATGAGAGTATTTTCTATACAAATGTAGTAATTGATAAAATTGATGATGCACTCTCTACAACTGTTGGAGATGATATGTTGAATATTAAAAATAATATGAAGGGTGAAGCGTATGCTTTAAGAGCTTATTCATATTTTTATTTAGTTAATTTGTATGGACAATATTATGATCCTGCAACAGCAGATACTGATTTTGGTATTCCAATTACTACTTCAACAGGAGCAGAAGACAAAGCTTATCTTAGGGCTACAGTACAGGAAGTATATGATCAAATACTTTCAGATATTGAGCAGGCAATTACATTAATGGAAGCCAATCCAATTGAAAAGATTGATAATCGGTTATTTGATGCATTTAGAGTTAAAGCATTAGCATCAAGAGTAGCTCTATATATGAATGATTGGGATAAAACAATTGCTTTATCTACAGAGATATTAGATAAAAACTCAAATATATTTGATCTTAGAAGTGCAATTTCTTTTGCAAATGCAGAGAATAACGCTTCTACAAGTACTAGTAAATTAAGGACTGGTCAAAACTATCTGGATGAAAATAACAGTAATATGATTTTTGTAAATGGTATTAATGAGATTATACCATTATTGGCATTTTGGCCAACAACAACAACATTTTCTGTTAATACAGATTTTGCTGATACATTTGAAGAAGGAGATGTAAGAAGATTCTACTTTATGGGAACCTTTATTAGAGATATTTTTGGTGTTCATCTGGAGAAACTTACATGTTTTAAGCATAGATCTGCTACGCCATTTGCATTTGGTATGACCAGTTATCGTTTTGATGGTTATACAAGGGTTATAAGAATTGAAGAAATTTTATTGAATAGGGCAGAGGCTTATGCTCAAAATGGAGATCTTCAATCTGCAATAAATGACTTAAATAAAATAAGAGAGAAAAAATTTGACCCAGCCCTTTATGTAGATTTATCAGTAGGTAGCTTTACACAAGAATCTCTTCTGACATTTATATATGAAGAGCGTAGAAGAGAACTCTGTTTTGAAGGGCATCGTTGGTTTGATTTAAGAAGAACGACTCGCCCAGCAATGTCAAGAGTTGGCTACAATGGAGCAGTGGCTAATTTAATGCAGGATGATTTACGATATGTATTGCAAGTCCCTGAAAAGGAAATTGATATAAATCCAAGTATTGAAAGGGCTCCCAGATAATTTATTAACTATAAAATTAGAGATATGAAATATATAAAATATACAATGTCACTCCTCCTTTTAGTGGTTTTAATGTGTGCATGCCGCAAAGAGGACGATAAATTGATTGCTGATTTTGAAGCTCCAGGACCATTCCCTGCGATAGAACCTGGTACAACTGAAGCTAGCCAAATAAGGTTTGATATTTATGAAGACTATGATATACATATTTATTATGAACTGTCTGGCGAAGAAGCTATGACAACTCCAAATGGAAGAATTCAGTCAAATGCATTAAAAAATACTTATGTAACAAAAGCGGATGAAGATAGAGCTGTTATTTTTATGAAGTTGATGAGAGAGATGTTTGATATGTTTAGTAATAATAGAGATATCCTTAAGCATAGAAGATATGTATTAGTAAGTGATTTAGGTTTAACTACTACTGCTGACATGTATTATAGTTTTGGTTATAACTTAGATTTTAGGTCTGAGTACAATGGATCTTATGTATTAGGAAGTGTAAATGACACAAAGGAATTTGATTTAGTATTGACTAAAGAGTGTCTGTTATATACTTTTTGGGGTAGTAGTACATTTAATTATAACTACTTTATTCCTGATAATTTTAAAGGCTTGTCTGCAGGAAATTATTATGATGATCTTTCAGATATTGGTAGTACAATTATAAGGTATGATTATTCAGTCTGGGCTAACAAATACTATGAAGATGAGGCAATAGCTGCCGGTTTTGTGCATCCATATGGTACATATGCTTATGCAAATAACCCGCATCAGGATTGGTTGTCTTATGTTGTTTGGATTATTTCTCGCCCAAAAGCAGAAAGAGATGTCCTATTAGCAACTAATTCAATCTTTCAGAGAAAATATGATATCGTTGTAGCATATATGCTTGAAAGTTACGGAATGGATATGGAAGCCCTTTCTACTGCCTGGCAGTTGGTAGGGACTACTATATAAATCGGATTTGGTTTTTTCCGGTTCCGTTATATCTAAGAATACATGGTCGCAATGACATGATCTAAGATCAGTTGTGGTTTTATAATTTGGTCTGCGATGTTAAAAAAGAGGCTGTCGCAAAACATGAGATAGCCTCCTTTTATTCTCTTTAAGCACTACACATTTTGATGTATCGTAGGTACATAAATACAGTATTATTAATTTGTTTCTTGCATTTGGCTTCGGTTTGTCGGCACAGGTGTCCAAACCAATGCTAATTATGGAAGAAACCGGCCCCTTAAAGGGAGAAGCTTATGGCTATACCCATCCTTTAGTTTATGACTGGAACAAGGATGGGAAGAAAGATCTTATAATCGGAGAATTTGAAGCAAAAGGGAAATTCCGTATTTACCTTAACGTAGGAACAGATGCTGAACCTAAATTTACCGATGATTGGTTCTATGGAAAGGGAGCAAATGGGAATGAGCTTTTTGTTAAAATCAGTTGATGCATCGGCTTTACTCCACAGTTTCTGGATTTGAATAATGATAGATATACAGATATTCTTTCAGGAAAGTATTATCCAAATGATGTTACATAGTTTAAGGGTAGTAAAGACGGTTTCCTTGAAG
Organism: Bacteroidales bacterium; assembly: GCA_028280405.1. Lineage (GTDB taxonomy): Bacteria > Bacteroidota > Bacteroidia > Bacteroidales. The sequence goes on along the minus strand of JANQLW010000053.1, from coordinate 17,562 downwards.
TTGTGCTTATAGAAGAAAGGCGAAAGATAGAAAAGGAATCGAAAAAACAGATTACTGATACTGAGTGCATACAAATATACACCGGCTTTTGCAGATATTGATGGCGACAAAGATTTTGATATATTTATCTCAGCCTTAATTTTAGATTCTATAAAGTAGCGAATATTATTTATTATTCCTCCTCATAATTTATAAGACTCTCCTTTTACCGTCACCAACGGTAACTTCAACTCCTTCCAAACCCTTAATCCTCCTTTTAATTCATATACATTATTGAATCCCATTCTTACCAATGCTTTTGCTGTTCCAGGACTTCTCTTTTCAATGCCACTATACACCATTATATATGGTCTTTGTACTTTGTTTTTTTAGCAAATAAGGGAGTGTTTCTTTAGAGTTATTTTTATTACTATCGTTGATTTTTTATTGAATGATTTGTATATTTGGGAATTTAAATCCCAATCGTACATGATTTTAAGAAGATCAATATCAACAATAAAACAATTAGCAACACAGTTTAAGTCTGTGGCATTAATAGGTCCCCGACAAAGTGGGAAGTCAACTTTAGCTCGTATGGCTTTCCCTGATAAAAACTATATTTCACTTGAAAACCCTGATATTAAGGAATATGCTTTAAGTGATCCCAGAGGGTTTTTGCATGATAATCAAGAAGGTGCAATAATTGATGAAGCTCAACGTGCACCAGAATTATTCAATTATTTACAACAAATTCTTGATGAAAGTCAGGAAAAAGGGCGGTTTATTCTTACTGGATCAAATAATTTTCTAATGCTTGAGGGGATTTCTCAAAGTCTTGCAGGACGTATCGGTTATCTGGAGTTATTACCTTTCTCCATTAATGAAGTAAATGATATTTCCGGTTTTGGGAAGAATGTTAATGAAAGAATATTTTTAGGAGGTTACCCCACAGTTACTTTTGAGGGCATAGATTCTCAAATGTGGTTTTCTTCTTATATACGCACATATATTGAAAGAGATGTAAGACAAATCAGAAATATCACCAATTTATCACAATTTCAACGTCTATTATACCTTTGCGCAGGAAGAGTTGGACAACAGTTGAATTTAAGTAATCTGGCAGTTGAATGTGGTTTAGATCATAAGACAATCCATGCATGGATAGGGATATTACAAGCTAGTTATATAATTCATTTATTACCGCCATATTATAATAATTTTTCTAAACGAATAATTAAAGCTCCCAAATTATATTTTTATGATTCAGGTTTAGTAAATTACCTTTTAGGAATTAAATCTAGTGTAGAATTATCAAACCACCCATCACGTGGAGCATTATTTGAAAATTTTATTGTAAATGAATTATTAAAAAATCGTTTTAATAAAGCTCAGCGATCCAATTTATTTTATTGGCGTGATGTTAGTGGGCATGAAATAGATATTCTTATTGATCAGGGGCAGTTTGTTGATGCAGTTGAAATTAAAGCAGGGATGACAGTTAGAGATGACTTTTTTAAAGGATTAAAATTTTGGAGAAAACTAACAGATCCCAATAAGTCATATCTTATCTATACAGGAGAAGAAGAACAAAAACGCACAGATAATTTCCATGTACTTCCATGGATAAAAGTTGTAGATTTATAAAGAAAATTAATCATCTTCCTTATATTTATAGAGCTTCCCATCCACTGTAACTAACGGTAATTTTAATTCTTTCCAATACCTCAATCCGCCTTTCAGTTCATATACATTATCTAAATAAGATAGATGGAGATTATATAACTGTGGAAAAAGAATTTAAAAGAGGAACTTATGTGATCAGGACTGCTCAAAAATTGGGATCATTAATAGTAAACCTTTTAGAACCCTACTCAGATGATAATCTGCTTAAATGGAATTTTTTTGATAGAAACATTACACCCCAGTGGGGGAGAAGATATTATCCGTATCCGGTGTATAAGATACTGGATGAGATAGATATATACTCAGAGTAAGAAATCTGAGATGACATCCCTTATAATTAAGGATAATGCTTGAATGCATAAATGAGTGAATGATTAAATAAATCATTTTGCCTTTTGTTGTGATCTTCAGATTTATTCTGCCTAATATTTAATCATTTATGCATTTTCTCATTTAGTCATTGAGAACTGAAGAATATTAAAACAATCCCAATTTGTTACAAATGAATCGGGATTTTTTCTATTTTTATTCTATATTACTTATGCCTATTCTCTCTGTCTTATTTAGAATCCATAATTCGTAATTTAAAACTACATTTGTATATCAAATATTATCTATAATGAAGCTGATTGAGGTAAATTCCAAAAAACTGAATAAAAAATTCCTGGATGTAGCACGTATCATTTATGAAGATGATGAAAACTGGATTTGTCCTTTGGATAATATGATAAGTGCCATATTTGATCCTGAAAAAAATTCGTTTTATAATCATGGAAAAGCAATCAGATGGATATTAGTTGACGATAATAACAACTTAATAGGCCGAACTGCAGCCTTTATCAATGAAAAAAAAGCATATAATTTTGATCAGCCGACCGGTGGAATGGGCTTTTTTGAATGTGTTGATGATCAAAAAGCTGCATTCATGTTATTTGATAAATGTGTAGAGTGGTTGAAAAAACAAGGCATGCAGGCTATGGATGGCCCTGTCAATTTTGGGGAGAATGATAACTTCTGGGGATTATTGGTAGAGGGACATCAATATTCTCCAAGCTTTGGAATGAATTATCATAAAGCTTATTACAAATCTTTTTTTGAGGAATATGGTTTTACATCCTATTTTGAGCAGGTAACCAATCATCTGGATTTAACAGTTCCGTTTCCTGAAAGATTCTGGAACATTGCTGATTGGATCCGAAAAAAGCCGGATTATAAATTTGAACACATGAGAATAAAAAATGTTCAAAAATACCTGGATGATTTGAAGGAAATCTATGATAATGCCTGGCAGTTTCATGAAAATTTTACACCTGTAAACATGAAAGACCTGCAGGAAGCATTTCAAAAAGCTAAGGCTATTATTGATGAAGAATTTATCTGGTTTGTATACAATAAAGAAAGACCAATTGCTTTTTTAGTAATGTTCCCGGATGCTAATATGATATTTAAAGAGTTTAAAGGAAAGCTTCATCTATTGAATAAATTGAAATTTATTTACTTGAAGAAGATGAAGAAAATTACCCGAAGCCGGATTACCGTCATGGGAGTTATCCCGGAATTTCAAAAGTTTGGTGTTGAGTCAGGAATTTTCTGGCATATGGATAAAGTATTTAAAAGAAAACCTCAATATACTGAGATTGAATTAAGCTGGGTAGGCGATTTCAATCCTAAAATGAAAGCTATTCATGAAGCTGTAGGTGGCTTTTTTGCAAAACGTCATATCACTTATCGAAAGCTGTTTGATAATGGTAAAGCAAGTAAAAGATCTACTGTTATTCCAATGAATACAAAAGATATTAAACCGGATGGAAATAAAAAATAAAATCGATGTGGTATAGAACTTTTCAATATTTCATTGTTATCTTATGTTTAGGGATATTCCAAACTTCTTATACACAGGAAGTGAACGAAGAAATCCATATACATGAATTAAAGCAGCATATTAAAATTTTGGCTTCAGATTCTTTAGAAGGAAGAAAGCCTGGTACCAGAGGAGGAAACCTGGCTGCTGATTATATAAAGAGTCAATTAATACCGATTTCTACTCCCATTAGCCATTCATATTTTCAGAAATTCAATATTATAAGCGGTTACTCAATAGGGGGAGATAATTTTTTCAGATTTGGTAATTATAGCTTTATTCCTGCTGTTGACTATATACCTGTTGGTTATGGAGTCAGTGCTGAATTAGATGCTGAACTGGTTTTTGCAGGTTATGGATTAGAAGTTAAAAAAAATGAGCTTGAATGGAATGATTATAAAAATATTGATGTATCTGGCAAATGGGTGTTAATTGTTAGAGGTGGCCCGGATAATATTGTTGACCATAAAAGATTTCTTCAGTACTCAATTGACAGGCTGAAAATAAAAAAAGCGATTAGTAAAGGTGCAAAAGGAGTAATATTGGTTAACAGTCCTTTTTTTAAATGGGAGGATCGTTTAATGAATCTTACAACCGGCAATAAGGAACGTGACTCTATTCCTGTAATCCACTTAAAAATTTCTGCTGCCGATAAATTATTATCAAAAAAGAACGGAATCCGGAAGCTGGAGCAGAAAATGGTTCGTAAAAAGAAATCTTCTGCATTTTCAATAAATAAAAAAGTTCATATAAGAACTCAAATCATCCAGGAAACCATACCCGGAAAAAATGTTCTTGGAGTCATTGAGGGTAATGATCCTTTTTTAAAAAATGAATATATCGTAGTTGGAGCTCATTATGATCATCTAGGTTTCGGGGGCTATCGTTCAGGATCCAGAATGTCGGATCAAAAAGCAATACATAATGGGGCAGATGATAATGCATCAGGAGTTGCCAGTATTATTGAAATTGGCGAAAAGCTTTATTTGAACAGAAGCAAGTTAAAAAGAAGTGTTTTGCTTATTGCCTTTGATGGAGAAGAAATGGGATTACTAGGGTCTTTTGCTTTTATTAAGAGTAAACTGATTGCCGTAAAATCCTTAAAAAGTATGTTTAATTTTGATATGGTGGGGAGATATAATAACAGTTTGAAACAACTGAAAATTAAAGGAACAGGAACTTCAAAGGATTGGGATGTAGTTCTAAAAAAAGGAGCTAAGGGCTCAAATGTCGATTTAGTTCTTTCGGAGTATGGCCTGGGTCCTAGTGATCATGCTAATTTTTACCGAAATAAAATTCCTGCAATTATGATTACCACCGGATTACATTCAGATTATCATACTCCATATGATGTCATCGAAAAAATTAATTTCAAAGGGCAAAAAATAGTTTCTGATATTGCTTATGAATTGATTTTTAATGCAGCAACGGAACCATTAGAATTTACCTTTACACCAACAACTTATAAAAGTAAAACCGGACTTGGTGTTGATCTGGGAATTATCCCTGATGTAAAAAGTAAAATTAAAGGAGGATTACAAATAAGGGATATTGTCAAAAATTCCTATAGTGATAAAGCAGGTTTGCTAAAGGGAGATATTATAACAAAAATTAATAATGTAAAGATAAAATCCCTAAAGGAATATGTTCATTTTATCCAAAAGCTTAAAAAAGGCCAGGACCTTAGTATTAGTATTGTAAGGGAAAAATCATTTAAAACTTTCCAGATTAAGCTTGATTAGTTATTGCATTCAGTTTGCAGGGCTTTGATCCTTTTTCTGGATTCCTCACTTATTCTTACCGGTTTTCCATTCTCATCAATCTGAACAAATAATATTTTTGTTGTACAAACCGGTGTTTCGGTATTGGATACAAAATCAAATCTACGGGCTTCCAGGCATAAAAGAATTGAAGTATTGCCAACATTAACCACAGCACCGTAAATCCTGATATGTTCTTTTACTTTAACCGGATGTTTAAATACAACTTCGTTCATTTTCAAGGTAATCATATTAGGACTTCCACATAATTCTGAAGCTAATACGCCTCCAGATTCATCCAGCCATTGTAGCATAATGCCTCCGAACAGATTATTGTTAACACCAATGTCGCTGGTTTTACATATATTGGTTGATATTAGCTTCATTCTTATTTTTTGAGTTCTTCTGCGTGAAATATTAAGGGAAGAATGTCTTCTACCTTATCAAAAATTAGGATCTTGCCTTGTTCAGCTTTTAAAATGATCCGCATCGGACTTTTTTGCTTGGTTTCATATTCTGACATTACCTGACGGCATGATCCACATGGAGCAACAGGTTCAGTGATTATAAAATTGTCTGCTTTTGCAGCGACGGCAATCGTATCAATAACCGCATCCGGGTATTTTGAGAAAGCATAAAATAATGCTACCCGTTCAGCACAAAGCCCGGATGGATAAGCTACATTTTCCTGATTGTTGCCACTGATCATTTCTCCATTATTCAACAATAAAGCGGCTCCAACATTATATTGAGAATAAGGGGCATAAGCTTTTTCGTAAGCTTCTGTTGCAGTTTCTAAAAGTTGTCTGTCTTTTTCTTTTAATTCATCAACAGAATCGTATTCTTCAAATATAATTTTTAATTCAACTTTTTTCATTTTAAGCGTCTTGTAAAGCTAAGATACAAAAAACCGTTTAGACTTTAAGATGTCACTCAACTGAAAGCTTTGTCCGAAAAGAAAAAGCGAACTAAAAAAACAAAAAATACGACACTATTTTACATCCCTAAAGTGTCTCCACTCAGCATGAAAACTAAAATGACAGTTGTGAAAATAATATAAAAATACTTTGTTCTGACGCGTTTAATTGCAAAAGATTCTTAGTTAAAATTTTTAGAAGATTTTAATAAAGAAGAATATTGAGTTGTAGACCTGATTACTTCAATTGCCTTTTTTATATCTGTATCATTTTGCATAGTGGCTGCAATTCTGCCTTTTTCAAAATGATATTTTGCAATGATCTCAATCCTCAATAGGTTTTCTATTTCATCCCTGTGTTTTGCAATGTCAGCTTCTTTATCATGACCAATGCTTTTTTCCAGGGCTTCGAACTGGTCTTTTACGGCATCAAAATATTTTTCCTTGATAGCATTGTCTTTTAGTTCCTTTAAAGATTGTTCACTGGCAGTAGTATAATCATAATCCTTGTCTTTTATAAATTCCAGAAAGTCTTCAAAAATCTTATCTGTAATTTTAAAAGATTTAATGGAAGGTGCTTTCTTATGTTTGCTGTAATAATTAACGGCATAATCAAATATGATTAGTTTTGTAAACAGGCTACTGCTGATATTGCTAAGTGTTTTTCGTTCGGTTTTAATATCGGGTTCAATGCCACCTCCATCGTAAACTTTTCTGCCATTTAAAGTTTTATATTCTTTTTTTAAAGAATCAGGTACCTTCCCTGCTTCTCCATTCCCGTTTTTATGGGAATAATCGATAGCCTGAATACATCTTCCGCTTGGAATATAATATTTGGCTACTGTTACCTTGACTTGGTTATTGTATGGTAAGCGAATCACATTTTGTACAAGCCCTTTCCCAAAAGAACGCTGGCCAATGAGCACGGCACGGTCCATATCCTGAAAGGCTCCGGCCACAATTTCTGAAGCTGAAGCACTATTTCCATTTATTAGTACTACAAGAGGAATGTTCAGGTTTAATGGGCCTGAGCTTGTTTTATAGGTTCTATTACGTTCTTTAACTTTTCCTTTTGTACTTACAACCTCTTTACCTTTTTCTACAAACATATTTACAATTTCCACAGCTTCATCCATAATTCCACCACCATTGTTTCTTAAATCCAGAATTAATCCCTTTAATTTGGTAACAGCATTTAATTCGTTGTATGCATTTTTCACCTCTTTAGCTGCATCAATGGTAAAACCATTTAGAAAAATGTATCCAATGTTTTTGCTAAATAGGGTATAATAAGGAACATTATCAATTTTAATGGTTTCCCTTTTTAATTTTAAGGTAACCAGCTCTTTTACTCCGGGTCTTTTTACTTTAATGGTTAGGGGAACCCCAACCCTCCCTTTAATCAGATTGCTGACTTGATCACTGGTTTTTTTGGCAACATTTTCTCCATTGATTTCAATAAAGACATCCCCGCTTTTCATTCCTGCTCTGTGTGCTGAAAATTCCTCATACACGGCATTGGCAACTACTTTTCCATCTTTCCGGTGAATGGTTACACCAATTCCTCCATAAGCTCCGGTTGTAAAAGTTTCAAAATCGTCAGCTTCATCCTCAGAAATAAAAATGGTATAAGGATCCAGTTTCTTTAGCATAGCATCAATACTGGTTCGTACCATTTTTTTAGGAGCAATGGTATCGACATAATAGATGTTTAATTCATTGAGTAATTGAGTGTAAATATCTAAGTTCTTTCCAATTTTAAAATTATTCTCATTTTGTGAGAAAACACCTAGTGTATAAGTGCATAATATCAACCCAACAAAAAATCGTGCAATAATAATCTTCATGATATTCATTTTAAATTAAACTATGGAACCGGATCATGACCGCTTCCTCCCCACGGATGACAAGATAAAAATCTCTTTAAAGTTAACCAACCTCCTTTAAACGGACCATGTTTCTTTAGTGCTTGTATTCCATATTCAGAACAGGAAGGAGTATAACGGCAACTAGGTGCCAGATAGGGAGAAATAGCTCCCTGATAGAAACGAATCAATAAAATAAAAAAACTATTTAGTATCCTTCTCATGCTCTGAAATTAATTGGTTGAGCAGCTGGATCATTCTTCGGTCCAGTTCATCATAGGCAATTACTTCCTTCGCCGTATAAATTAAAGTAAAAGTAAGTTTTTTATGCTTAGTTTCAAGAGTCTCATACAAAAATTGTTTGTTTTTTCTGTATGTTTCCCTGATGATTCGTTTAATATAGTTCCTGTCAACGGCTTTTTTAAAATTTCTTTTTGAAACACTTATCATGATTTGTGCCGGGTATGTTGAATCTTGGTCAGATTCCAGCCAAATTACTTTAAAAGGGTGAACAAAGAAATGCTTCCCTTTTTTAAAAAGTTGATCAATAGCTGATTTATTACAGAGCCGTTCTTCTTTTTTGAAAGTCTGCATTTAAAAAGGTTCAAAAAGAGTTTTAAAGCCAAACTAAGTTACAAAAAATAATGCCTTGCTTATTTTTTCTTCTTCTTAGCTTCTTTTTGAATGTATTCTTCAATAGCCATGGTCATTGATGGAGATGTTTTAGTAGGAGCTTCAATATTTAATGCTAGCCCTGCATCTTTAACTGCTTTATGTGTTGTAGGCCCGAAGGCTGCAATTAAAGTAGCATCCTGCTTGAATTCAGGGAAGTTTTTAAATAAGGAAGCAACCCCTGAAGGGCTGAAGAAAATAAGCATATCATAACTGTCAATTTTAACATCTTTTAAGTTGCTGGCAACAGTTTTATACATGATTGCTTTAGTATAGTTGATCTCATTTGTATCTAACAAACGGGTCATACTTACTTTATGAATATCAGAGCAAGGAAGTAAGAATTTTTCATCCTTATGCTTTTTGATGATTTCCATCAAGTCAGCAAAATTTTGTTTGCCGTGGAAAATTTTGCGTTTACGATACTGTACATATTTTTGTAAGTAGAAAGCTGTAGATTCTGAAATGCAGAAGTATTTCATGGTATCGGGAATTTCTACCCGTAAATCACTAGCTAGTCTGAAGAAGTGATCAACAGCATTTCTACTGGTTAAGATTACTGCTGTATGTTCTAAAATATTAACTCGGTCTTTTCTAAATTCTTTTGAAGTAATCCCTTCAATTTTTATGAATTTGTGAAAGTCAATGTTAAGTTTAAACTTCTTTGCAATCTCTCCGTATGGTGACTTTTCTATATCTGCCGGCTTAGGCTGTGAAACAAGAATGTTTTTAATTTTCAATTTTCCAGCTATTTAAATCAAACATTTATTTTGTTCTCAATTATCCCAATTTGATCATTAATAATTTTATTAATAAAACCGAAGGTATAATTTCGAGGGTGCAAAGATATAAAAATAAATGCAAAGTTGAAAAAATAGAATAAGAGAAGCCAACGCTAATAAGCCTGATGAAGCGAAGAATATTAATGATTATCCATAAACCGATATTTATATAAAGGATATAAATCGTTTCTGAATAATGAAATAAAATTGTTGCCGGAAGCAAAACAAAACCTGAAGTTAAATTATAGATTAGCAGATGAGTTAATATTTCATAAGAAGCTTTACCTGTATTAAATAAAATTGCCGTAAACCTTATAATAATTGCTTTTACAAACCATAGGCCTAATACAATAATTAAGCTATACAAAAAGAATTGAATATTTAATTGAATGGGTGCTTCCGGGAAAAGCGTAATAGCTCCAATCAGGTAAAATGCCGGAATACTGATTGCATAAATCAAGGATAAGAAAATACTGATTTGATCTTTAAACAGATTGCCTTCACGCATTAATTGATTTGCATAATTCCTTCCCAGAAAAGCATTTATGATTTGCCTGAACCTTTTACGAAACAAAAAGTTTGTAGCTGCAAGTAACAGCATCGCCAGTAACATCATGCCACTTAACCAGTCTGTATTGTCTTTTTTTAGTTCTGTATTTTGAAAAGAACCTATATTTTTTTCAGTCAGAAAAGACTTAATTTGGTTTGCCTGCAAACTTATAGTGTCATATGAAGCCTCAATAGAATCTGTGATATTGGTAATTGAGTTTGAAAGATAAGTTGAGTCTGTGGGCATGCTGTCTTGCTTTGTAAAATATTATCTCAGTATAATGCAAAATTAATGATAATTTTAGTTTAACGAACCATAGGTTATCCTTATATTTGTTTAGTATTTGGGCAAGGTTTTATTTGGGGCGCGGAATCATCCGAATGTATAATTGTCAACAATATAGCTATGTTTAATCTAATTCTATTTGGCCCACCCGGATCAGGTAAGGGTACACAATCAGTAAAAATTGCTGAAAAATTTAAGTTGAAACATGTATCGACAGGAGATATCCTGCGTTCAGAAATTAAAAATAAAACAGAGTTAGGTATTCTGGCAAAAAGTTTTATTGACAAGGGTGAACTTGTGCCGGATAATCTTCTAATTGATATCCTTCATGATCTATTTGATAAAAATAAAGATGTCAATGGCTTTATTTTAGACGGCTTTCCCAGAACGATTGTTCAGGCTGAAGCTTTAGATAAATTAATGATTGAGATTAATGATCATATTTCTAAAGTTATATCTCTTGATATTCCAGATGAGGAAGTTGTCAGCCGTTTATTAAAGAGGGCTGAAATTGAAGGCCGTGAAGATGACAATGAAGCTACTATTAGTAATCGTTTAAAAGTGTATAAGAATCAAACTTCTCCTTTGCTGGAATATTATGAAAAGCAGGAAAAATTATTGGAAGTTCAGGGAGTTGGGTCAATTGACGATATTTTTAATTCAATTTGTAGCGGATTAGTATAATTGTAGATAGGAATTCCTAGATAAAAAAGGGGCGTCGCCCTTTGGGGCATCACCCCAAAGGGCGACGCCCCTTTTTTTAAATTAGATAAAGGTATTTTCCTATTTCTTCCATTATTTCTGTGGCCTTACCTTCCAGAAAGTAGTCGGTGATAGTATCTGTAAATTCTGATTTTACAATATTAATTTCAATAATGGTTGCTTCATTTTCTTTAGCTATGACTGGTATTTCGTTAGCTGGGTAAACTTCTGCATTTGTACCAATAATTAATAATACATCCGCTTTCTTTGCTTCCTCTTTAGATCTTTTTAATGGAAAGTGAGGGATTGGTTCATTGAAGAAAACAATATCTGGTTTTAAAATCCCTTTACAAACGAAACAAGTAGGAGGGAGAAAGTTTAAATCAGCAAAACTTAAATCATACTCAGAGGAACATTCAGTACAGGAAAGGGTACGGGAAGTACCATGGAGTTCATACACGTATTTTGATCCGGCTTTTTGATGGAGGTTATCAATGTTTTGTGTAATCACTGATTCAACAAACCCACGCCCTTCCATTTTTGCCAATACTTCATGTGCCAAATTTGGCCTGGCCTGATCAAAGCTATCGTAAAAAACTTCTTTTATTTTATTCCAGGATGCCAGAGGTTTGTGTCTGAAGTATTCTATTTCCACAAAGATGGGATCATGTTCATTCCATAATCCCGATTCTCCTCTAAAAGGTTGAATACCACTTTCAACAGAAATACCTGCACCTGTAAATCCTACCGCATACCTGGCGGTACGGATTATCTCAGCTGCCTCATGAATCGTTTCTATTGAAGTCATAAGAATTATGGATTATGAGTTATAGATTATGAATAATCCGAATTCATAATCTATAATTCATCATTTATAATTTAATTAAGGTCTTTATAAACATCAACCGTTCCATCAGAGTTAAATTTGATTCTGAAATTCATTTTTTTGAAAACAGAAATCATAGCGTGATTATCTTTGGTCGTTTGTGCATAAAATGTTTTTAAGTTCCATTGTTTTGCAATTTCCAAACAATACTCTGTGAACATAACACCTAGTTCTTTACGTTGCCATTTATCAGTAATTAATACTGCATATTCTGCTATTTCATGATCCGGATCTGCAATAAGTCGACCCACTCCAATTAATTTCCTCCTGCCTTCTTCCATTATTTCAGCTACAATTGCTATTTCACGAGCATAATCAATAAAACAGAACTGTGTAGCTATTTCATGCGAATCAAAATGAAAGTTATACCTGAATCGTGAATAAATAGACTCTTTGGAACAACTTCCCAGCAACTCAAGCCATAGGGGTTCATCTTCAGGTTTAATTGGCCTTAAAATAATTTGGGTTCCATCATTTAATCGTTCGGGCCTTACGTATTTTTCAGGATAAGGATGAAGTACCAAGTGCGAGAATTGCGGAACAGGCTTATCCAGAATTTCTTTATCAATGATTACACGGGCATCCAAAGCGGTAACTTCATTTTCTGTAACCAGAATCGGATTTATATCCAGTTCTTCAATTTCGGGATAATCAGCTGCCAAATAAGATAAACGGATCATTATTTCTATCAATTTATCTTCATTGAGAGCGGGTCTTCCCCTATATCCTTTAAGCATAGGATATATTTTCAAGGATTCCAGCATCAGCCGGGCTAATCTTTCGTTAAGAGGAGGGAAGCCCAGTGCAGTATCGTTAAATAGTTCAGCTCCAATGCCTCCCATTCCTGCAAGAATAACTGTTCCAAAAATAGGATCCTTTTTAATTCCAAGAATAAGTTCCACGCCTTCTTTTGTATCATGCATTGGCTGAATGCTAATTCCTTCAATTTTTGTATCCGGGAGTTTTTCTTCAAAGTTTCGCATCATTGAACGATATGCTTTGGCAAGCCCTTTTTCTCCGGCAATATTTAAAGTTACTCCACCCACATCTGTTTTATGTGGAATGTCTTCGGCACAAATTTTCAATGCTACCGGATAACCCATATGATTAGCTATTTGAACGGCTTCTCTTTCGTTTTTAGCTAATTCCGGTTGGGTTGTTGTGATGCCATAGGTTTCAAGAAAATTTTTGGAATCTATCTCACATAGGATTTTTCCCTTTGTTTTCATTTTTACATTAAAATCTTCACGTAGCTTTTGACGATCATAATTAAAATGAACGGGAACATCTTTTGGAGTTTCAAACAGAGCCTCTAGATTTCTGGAATATCTAACCAGTGTCATAAATGCATTGATTGCTTGTTCGGGAGTTTCATAAACAGCAATTCCCGCTTCATTAAAGATGGAAATTCCTTCTTTCATGCTTCTTCCACCCAACCAGGCTGCCATAATAGGTTTTGAGTTATCTTCGGCTAAACGTACAATTGCTCTGGCTGTTTCTGTCGGTTGTGTGATCGCTTGAGGTGTCAAGATTACCAATACGGCATCCACATTTGGGTCGTCAAGGACAATACGTGTCGATTCAGAATATCTTTCTGCATTAGCATCTCCTAAAACATCGACAGGGTTTCCATGCGACCAATAAGAAGGAAGATAAGCATTTAAGCGGTTTATGGTTTCTTCACTAAGCTTAACCAAATTACCTTTATTCGCAATAAGTGTATCTGTAGCCATTACACCGGGCCCACCGGCATTTGTAATAATTGCCAGATTAGGCCCTTTGGGAATTCGTTTTCGCCCGATCAAATCTGTAAAGTTGAAAATATTTCCGATGTTGTATACTCTTGCTATTCCTGCTCTTCTAAATACAGCATCATAAACAACATCCTCAGAAGCCATGGCTCCGGTATGAGATGCCGCCGCTTTTGCTGATTCCGGGAATCTTCCTGCTTTATAAACAATAATTGGTTTTTTACGGGCGAAAGCTCTGGCAGCTGTCATAAATTTGCGAGCATTTGCAATTGATTCTACATATAGAACAATGGATTTTGTATTTGCATCTTGTCCGAAGAAGTCGATTAAATCTCCAAAGCTAACATCCATCGCATTTCCAATGGAGACGAAATAGGAGAAACCGAGGTTTTCATCTTTGGCCCAGTCCAAGACAGAGCTTCCAAGTGCTCCGGATTGTGAAATGAAAGCTACATGTCCTTTCTTTGGCATTGATGAAGCAAAACTCACATTCATATTTCTTCCCGGCACAATTAATCCAAGGCAATTCGGTCCAATAACCCGCATCCCGGGATATTTAGCTACAATTTGTTTTAGACTTTCTTCCAGTTTTTTCCCTTCTTCTCCGGCTTCTTTAAATCCTGCCGACATGATAATTACCCCATTAATATCTGCTTCTCCACATTCTTCTACTAGTTGAGGTACCAGCTTTGCAGAGGTACATATTACTGCTAAATCTGGTTTTTTAGGTAAGCTTTTTACATTCGGATAACAAGGGATGCCTAGTACGGCCTCATATTTTGGATTTACAGGATAAACGACTCCCTGAAATCCTCCGCCTACTAAATTTCGCAAAGTAATACCTCCAACGCTATTTGGATTGGTCGGAACTCCGATAATGGCGATTCTTTGTGGTCTGAATATACTGTTAAGCTTACGAATTCCCATTTTTTAAAAAGTTTGAAATGAACAATTAAATTAGGCTAGAACAAAGGTTCTTTGAGCCAAATGGCTTCAAACAAATATATTAAACTCTTTGGTAAATAAGAATCGCAGGCTTGTTAATTTTGAACAAAAGGAGAAAGTTGGATTGATTATAAATTAGATATTAATTTCTTTTGCCAGAATTAACTATTGATTCTTCAAGGCATCAAAGAAAGATTTTCTATGCATCCCTAAATGCCTTAATATGCTTTACGATAAATTCAGGAACTGGATCAATATGAGCTTGAATAGTGATTGCCCTGTCCATCCCTTGTTTAGACCATTTTTCATGACCACCTCTCCCCTTAGTATCTTTTATAATATTTTAATCCTTGATTTGATAAAAATTTACGAAAATCTTTTAAAGGAATATTTGATAACTTATTCGTAGGCATCCCATAACTTTTTATGCAAAAGCAGGTATTCCAACTTCTTGATGATATGTACTTACTGGATATTTATCAAAAATTTCAGAAACATAATCATTCTTATTTATAACAGAAGTAATACTAGGAGCAAGAACTTTTTTGGGCTTCTTAATTGTTCCTTTTAATTGCCATCCTAATTTTGATAAAACCTTACCTAAAGATTTTTTCTTTAATGTATAATCGATAAGATCTTCAAAAACTATTTCGAAAGATTTTTTTGCTTCATCTAAAGATTGACCATACCCAGTTAAATCTAAATGAGGTGAATATATAAAATGAATATTATTTTCATCTTTAAAATTAACCAATAAAAGTTTAACCTTCACTTCACCAACTTTGTTTTTAAAATCCCCCTGAAAAAGATATTTTGCCATAATTCAAAAATGAGCTCAAAGATAAATATTTTTTGTAAATATAAGTAACTAAGATAACCAACCTATGTAAAAATACCTAAATCTATGCCAAAATCAAACTATTATCATGTAAATAAAACGTTAATTTAGTTGTGTTATATGCTTACTAAATTTTAGAATCGTATCTTGTATTAGCCTATGTTTTTAATTAGGAGTTTATATAAACTTCTATAGGCTTTAGCTTAGAATATATTTATATTAAATGGCCATAAATATAAATCAGCAATTCATTTTTAAAAATTTTTTTCAATCATGCCTTTTAAGCATTCTGTCCATTCATCACTATCATTTAAATTTTCAACGAGTTGAAGTTTTTCTCCTCCATTTTCTTTAAAAAGTTCTGCGTATTCATATCCTATCTCAATAGTTGTTTCCAAACAGTCAGTTACAAAGGCCGGACAAAATACCAAGATTCTTTTTTTGCCTTCTTTAGCTTTTTGAATGATTACATCATCTGAAAAGGGTTTTAACCAGTTTTTAGATAAACGAGACTGGAAACAGGTCGTATATTGGTCAGGATTAAGATTTAACTCTTTAACCAATAACCGTGTTGTTGCATAGCAAGCTGCATGATAACAAAATTTGTTTTCTTCTTTATATTCTTTAATGCAATTTAAATCTTCACATTTAGATCCTTTATGAGTGTTTTCTACTTGATTAACAGGAAGCCCATGATAAGAAAATATGATATGATCATAAGATGATAGATCATAATTGTTTGCACTTGCAACGAAGGAATCAATAAAGTCTTTATTTTGGAAGAATTGATCAACAAATTTATATGGAATCTTCAATTTGTATTTTTCGATCTGTTTTTCAACTTCAACCATAGAAGTTAATGTAGTTGAAGTGGCGTATTGAGGATAAAGAGGAATACATATTAAATTAGAATACCCATCCTTCTTAACCTTTTTTATAACAGATTCGATTGAAGGGTTGCCGTAGCGCATGCCTAAAAATATATCATGACCAGGAAGCTTTGATTGAAGTTTATCTTTCAAAGATTCACTCAAGTATAATAGAGGTGACCCTTTTTCATCCCATAAAAGCTCATATAATTTTGCAGATTTTGGAGCCCTGAAAGGTACAATAATACAATTGACCAGAAACTTTCTTAATAAATAAGGAAGATCAATGACGTATTTATCATTGAGGAACTGAAACAAAAACCTTCTTACGGATCTTACTGATGGATCATCAGGAGTTCCAACATTTATAAGCAGTACAGCAGTTTTATTCCTCATAGTTAAGTCAGTCAACTTTTTGTTTTAGTAAAGATAGGGTTTTCTCTTCTTCAGATCCCTTTTCAGGCTGATAATCGTATTCCTATTTTGCTGTAGGCGGCATGCTCACGAATATGGATTCTGTTCTGCCTTTTGATTGTAAACCAAACTGTGTTCCTTTATCATAGATTAAATTGAACTCTACGTATCTGCTTCTACCTTTAAAAGTTTTTGCATTGTACCGGAAAGCTCACCTTTAACTTCAGAAAAATTTACAGCAACCTTTTCAATGTGATTTCCATTAGATAAAACTCCGATTAAGCCCCCACCGGAGAATGGATGGTCCCATTCTGTTAATTCAAATTTCCTAGATTGTTCAAGCTGTTTTATTATTTTAAACTGTATTTTTTTAATTTTTTAGATATATAATGAAATTCCAAAATTTTACTTTTTTCGTTTAAACTTGCTTAATGATTTTTTTCCAAATGCCCAGAAAAATTTATGCTGTCCCATTAATGTTCCTACAATAATCAATAATGAAAAGTATATCGGAATGATACTTAATAAGTATAATGGGATTATGATGAACAGAGAAGTATCTGTGGTAATTCCAATCAGTTCAAATAAATATCGTTTCACAATTAGTGTTAAACTTCCGGTGATTGAAAATGCGATAAAAATGATAATCATCTGAAAATTTGAAGTAACTCCCCATTTCTTTTTTAATTTTTTCATATTTCTGAATTAGAAAACAAATTTAATTATTTGTTATGATTCTAAATAAACAAAATGGAATTTTCTGGTCAGAAGGGGCGACGCCCTTCGGGGTGATGCCCCGAAGGG
>JANQLW010000015.1 GCA_028280405.1 Bacteroidales bacterium | reverse complement strand
GACAGGATGACATGGAGGGTTCACTGGCTGCAGTGATTAAGATGATTAAAGGCTTTTATTTCTGTAGAACAATAAAAGTCAATGATATAAACAGCTTAAATGACAGCCATGGGATTGCTTCCCTTTAGCGGTTGCTGAGCTTGTCGAAGCATTCCTTATTTAGACAATATTATGATTTTATATAGAATCTTGTTTAAATAAGCATTTGACTTGAAATATTATTTTTATCCATTATAAATAATTTCTTAAATTTGCCGCCAACAATGTATCTAAACACGACTCCCGTTTCTGCGGGATAAAAACTAGAGCTATGGCTTATAACTTACTAAAAGGAAAAAAGGGAATTATCTTCGGTGCACTTGATGATAAATCGATTGCCTGGAAAGTTGCTGAACGTGCATTGGAAGAAGGTGCTCAATTCACTTTGACAAATACGCCAACTTCGATTCGTTTTGGAACCATCAACGAATTAGCTGAGAAAGCTAATACGATCGTGATCCCTGCAGATGCTACCAATCAAGAAGATCTTCATGAACTCATGGAAAAATCTATGGACCATCTCGGCGGTAAAGTAGATTTTATTCTCCATTCCATCGGAATGTCTCTTAACGTTCGTAAGAAGAGAGTTTATAGCGACCTCAATTATAATTATCTGAATAAAACATTAGACATTTCAGCAGTTTCATTTCATAAGATGCTCCAAACTGCCTTTAAACTGGATGCTATCAATGACTGGGGCTCAGTTGTAGGACTGTCTTATATTGCTGCACAAAGAACTTTGTTCGGATATAATGATATGGCTGATGCGAAAGCATTATTAGAATCCATAGCACGTAGTTTTGGCTATATTTACGGACGTGAGAAGAAGGTTCGAATCAATACCATTTCTCAATCCCCAACCCCAACTACTGCAGGTAGTGGTATTCGTGATCTGGTTGGCCTGATGGACTTTACAGAACGTATGTCCCCACTAGGTAATGCTACAGCTCTGGAGTGTGCAGATTATTGTATTACCTTGTTCTCGGATTTAACCCGTAAAGTTACTATGCAGAATCTGTTCCATGATGGAGGATTTTCTAATATGGGTATGAGTATGAGGGCAATGCACCAATACGAGAAAAGCATTAAATGCGATTGCCTTGAATAATGAAAAATTATTTTTCACTTTTCATTATTCATTAATTGTAAGTTCTTCTACTTTAAAGTTTTCAAGGGCTTTTAATAAATCGGACTCAGGAATGATATTGTTTGAATATTCCCAGAATTTATCCATCTTCTGATATCTGGACGGTTTAAAGTCCGTTAAGATCTGGTTGGTTTTAAATTGTTCACTTCTTTTAATCCTATTAATATTTTGAGTTGTAATATCAGTGGTGATCATTTCAAAATGAATCTTATACTTTGAAGCAAGTAATTTGCGTTTCAATTTTGCCTTATATATCATTTCACCTAAAACGTGATTGATGTAATATTTTCCATTATACTCTTTATAGGATACTGTATACTTTATGGATTTCGGATATACTTTAACCCCACGTTTCTTTCTGATCACAAATGTCTTTTTTGCTCCTCTGATACTGGTTTTAGTATAGGCAAACTGTACCTTGGTTATAGCATTAGATTTAGTGTCAATATATATGGTCCCTTCAAAATCGGGATTAGGATGAGTTTTTGAGGGCACAAAAGAGATACAATAAACTTTATTGTTTTCCAATTGTTGTATTCCTTCATATTTAAATTCATATTTGTCCAGCGCATAATATCTTAGGAAGTCAAAAGGATTCTTAACAATATCAAGCATTATACATGCATTGATACCTCCCTGTAGTTTGAAAAGTAAAGTGTCACTGGAGTTGATATCCGTAAACTTTCTCAGTTTTAATAATCTGGCTTTGTCATGAAATAAAGTTGGCCGGTATCTGCTTTTGTAAATATCCAGTAAACTTTCAATATATAACATATACCGATTATTTCGCTTTAGGCTTTCCCTGTAAAAGGACCTTAGGTGACTGGCTTGTTGAGGGTAATTATCTTTTATTTTATATAAAGCATTTTCTAAAAGTTTTCTGGGATCATGCCATCTTATTATTACTTCCTGTAAAGAAATGGACTGAGCTTTAAGCTTAAATATGTTATACTCTTTGAGACCCTTTACAGCTATTAATTGTGGGCTATACCCCATATAAGAAATCAGCAAACTATCATTTAAATATTCTTGGCTAAGCTTAATGATGAATTGTCCATCCTGATTGGTAACAGTGCCATAAGCAGTATTATTTACTCTGATCGTAGCGTAAGGTAGATTTACATTTTCATCTTCACCAATTACAACTCCTGAACAAATTTTTTCAATATTTTTATGCTCAGAATTTTCAGAAAGGATATTCTCAGTTTCCTCTTCTTTATAAATAACAATTTGCTTATCAATGACTCTGTATTCCAGATAAGGATCTTTTAATAAACTATCCAGAATGATGCTTAGCGGTTGATTATAAAATTTTTCACTAACCTGATCCCGACCTTTAATGAACTTAGCATCATAAGAAAAATAATATGGAATTTGCTTTTCAATAAGGTTCAATGCAGAATCAACGCTTACTTTATTAAAACGAATACTTAAAGACTCAAGCAATATATTATTATTTTGTGCAACGATTTGAAATGTTGTAAGCAAAAAAAATACTATGCCTGATAAAGCTTTCTGCAATTTAATCTGATTTGGTTGAGATAATTACATCATTGTCAATATATTCGTACTTCAACCCAAAAGTTAAACATATCGACTCCACTACTGTATTTAAAGGTACTCTGTCAAATTTAGAATATAATTTTAAATCAGACGGGCTTTTTAGGTCTAAAATAATATTATTTGTATAAGTTTTATTTAATACCTCTATAACGTATTCAAGTGAATCATCTCTAAAGTCGAGTAGTTGGGTTTTCCAGGATAAATAATTGATATCCGTAATGGTGGTTTTTATAACATCTTCGTTTTGTACTATTCCAGATTGCCCTTTGGTTAAAATGATTTCTTTAGCACTGTTTAATGCAGATAAACTTACTTTACCACTTTCAACCAAAACTTCAGTCATATTTAATGAGGAGTTTGTATTAACATTAAAAGATGTTCCTAATACTTTAATGACAGCATTCTCTGATTTGATAATAAATGGCTGTTTAATGTTCTTCACAACATCAAAAAATACTTCTCCGCTAATTTTTACCTCCCTTTTGTCTTTAGCAAATTTAGGTGGATATTCAATCTTACTGTTTGCATTTAAAAATACTTTGGTTCCGTCCGGTAAAATTTCTTCCGTATGAGCTGCTAACGTTTCAGTTTCCTGCATTCCAAAGAAATTATCATAAACATTATAAGTTAACCATGCTAAACCAAAAAGAAATACAATGCTAGCTGCAATCTTTAATAATGGATTATTGCTAAACCTGATCACTTTATTTCCTGGATCAGATTTCACATCTGCTTTGAAATGATTCCATGCCTGATCCGTTTCCGAATCAAACATATAATTGGTATTACTGATCTTATTCGAATCATCTTCTACCATTGCAAATAAATCTGCATGCACAGAGTGATTGAGCTCAGCCTTTAAACTTTCCTTTTCTGCGCCAGTTAATTCATTAGAAAAATAACTGCATATCTTTCCCCATATGTTATTGATGTCTCTTTTCATCGTTTATCTTCTTCTATTTTACAGTATATTCTTTTAAGTTTTCTCTAAAATGTTTTAATGCTCTCGTCATATTTGCTTCTACCGTTTTTATGGAAATTGATAACTGATCTGCTATTTCCTGGTATTTCATCCCTTTATAACGGTTTAATTTAAAAATCCTTTTACAGCTTTCAGGAAGCGCTTCCAACAGTTCCCCGATTTTATGATTCAATTCAGTGGCTATCATTTCATCGCTAGGATTGATTGATCTTTCTTCCTGATATGTTTTGTATTGTTGATATTTAAAATCTAATTTTTTCCTTCTTAATAATTGCAAACTATTATTGTAAGTCGACCGGTACAAATAAGAGTTTATAGAAGTATTAATATCCAAAGTTTTCCTTTTCTCCCATAATTTGTAAAATATATCCTGAACCACTTCATCTGCATCTTCTTTATTTCCTACGATCTTTTTGCTGTATATTAACAAAGGTTTATAATAAGCCCTGAAAAGAATTTCAAAGGATTTTATACTGCCCTTCTTAATCGATTCAAAATTATTTAACTTCTTTATTTGCACTCTTTAATTCTTTTCTACAATATACAAAATTAAAAGCGATCAGAAAGATCACTAAAATGTGACAATCTTTCTGATCGGGATGATATGTAGAACTGGAATCGACATTTTTATCTATTTATTCTTTTTAGCCTTCTGATTGCACTTTCAATCGAATCATCAGGTTTAATGGTATTGTATGCTCCCCAGTACTCTTCATCGTAAAAGTTTTTAACTTCCTGAGCAAAGAAATTTCTATTCTTAAATCTTTCTTTGTTTTTCATTTTTGTAGCATCACCCATTAATCTGTCCGTAATCACCATTTCTGACAAGGTTGTATAATTGGTTGCAAACAATCTTTTTTTCCATTTTGCTTTGAATTTCAATTCAGCTCTTGCATAGTAGAAATACCATTTGTCATTTTGTTCTCGGAATCTGACTTTATAAGCAGCAGAAGTAGGCTCTATTTTTACACCTGCCGGCTTTTTCTTTACAAAAAATGAACTTGGTGAATATAAACCATCCATATTAAGTTGAAAGTCTGCTCCCGAGATTGCCAGGTTTTCAGTGTCGATGTATAACACTCCTGTATACATTGGATTTACTGATCTATACATTTGCTGAAAGCCAATTACATAATTCACACGACCATTGAGTATTTGCTGTGTTTGCATTGTAAATTTATAGTTTTCCCAACTGGACTCATAAAAAATAATGTCTGAATATTTGGCAACATCTAATAATAATGTTGTAGCCGGCCCACCCTGAATTTTTAACATTAATGTATCTAGCCTGCGCGTATCAGTGCCTTTCCGACCTTTGATGATTTTCACCTGATCATCGCTGTATTTATTTAAATATCCTGTTTTGTAAATGTCCATTATCCCTTCAGCAAGTGATACATATTTTCTTTTCTTTTTTATGTACTCACGATAAAAACTGGTCATTTTCTGAGCTTTATTCGGATAGTTCTCAGCAACTTTCTTTAATGCAAGTTTTACAATCTGATCAGGAGTGCTGGGTGTAATATGTACCTCTTTTAGAGAAATGGAAGTAGATTCCATTTTAATTGTATGTTTCTTTTTCCCAAAGTTTGTTATCGGATAAGTAAGCGATTTATAGCCTAAATAAGAAACCAAAATATTTTTGGCATTACTCGTTTTTAATACTTTTAATAAAAATTCACCTTCTTCATTGGTGATGGTAGCGGTGTTTTCCCCCTCAACGGCAACAGCTGCAAACATTAAAGGCTCTCTGGTATCTTTATCTATGATCCTACCTGTTAATTCAATATAATCTTTGTTGGAATAAGATTTCTTCTTTTTGGCCCCCATTAGATCTGAAACAGATACTAAGGATATGATAAGAATAAAAAGGCCTGCTTTCATCAATATGTTGTTTATAGTTTTCATAACAATAAGTATTTAAAATTTTAAAATTCGTTGTTTTACTGTTATGATGCAAAGCCAAAATTATACCCTATTATATTTTTCAAAAAAATGAAAATACTTGGATGATAATTATTTTTTGATAAAGACTATCCCTAAAGGCGATAAACAAAACTAACTAAAAATAATCTTTGCGACTACAAAAGCAGAACTAAACGCAAACTGTAAATTATATCCTCCTGTATCTCCATCCACACTCACCATCTTTATATTTTGCAGAAGTGCAAATAATATTTCAATCCTTTAATGAGCCTAATTCTCAGGCTGATCCACATAAATAAGCTTGTCAGTATTATAGCCTCTTTTCTTTGCTTTGTTGATAATATGCTGCAATACATTGTGATTTAATTGTGGTGTACGACTTAATATCCACAAATATTTAGATGAAGAGCTTCCAATGAGCGCCCATTGGTAATCACGATCCAATTCCATGACTAAATAATCAGCATAGAAAAACCAAAAAAATGAAACCTTTAATGCTCCAGGTTTATTAGGGTCAGGGCGTTTGGCTTTTCCTCTCGATTTGGAACGTTCACCACCTAAAACCTTTTTATAGCCTTCATTCAATACATCTATCTTCCCATTTTCTTTAAGTGTATAGGTAGCTGTAACTCCTTCCAGCCCACGTTCGAAGGAATGATCAAAACGTGCAATCTCATACCATTTCCCCATAAATCTTTCAAGGTCGAGTTCCTTTACGGTGCTTTTATCCAATTTGCCTTTTGATTGTGAGAATACAGTGACATTAAATAAGGTAATCAGAGTTATAATAAGTATTCTTTTAGTCATGTTTTAATCAATTTTGAAATGAGGCGTGAAATTAGAAAATATTCAAATAATAATCAAAAAAAGGAGGCCTTAAGAAGCCTCCCTTTTACTATGAAATTGAAATAAGTGCTGTTTATCTTCCACGTCCGCCACGTCCTTGTCTCCAGCGCTTCATTCGCTCTTCCTGGTATTTCTTGTATTTTTTAAACTGTTCTTCAGTAAAAAGCTTTTTATATTCTTTTTCCTGATCCTCCCTCATTTTCTCCATTTTTTCTCTCATTCCTTCCCGATCCCCACTTCCATCACGCATTTCTTCCCACATCTTCATTTGCTTTTCCATATATTTCTTGTTGATCTCCAGAAGTTTTTTGCCGGTTTCTTTGTCTAAACTTAATTCCTTAATTAAAGCATCAGTTTGTTGTTTTAGCCTGGCTTCCGGATCCCAGCCTCCACGTTGTTGAGCATATATACTCATTGAAAATACAGATAGGATTAAAACGATTAATAGTTTTTTCATGATATTTTTTTATTGATTAATATAAGTTAGACCATCAAGTTAAAAAAAACTTGCGGATGATTGATAATTTACCCTTTACTAACATTTAAGATTTGAACCAATCCGGATCTAAATAATACCGTTTGGCTTGCTCTCCAAAGCTTAGAATATCTTCTCCTACTACCTGGTAAGTGGCATGTTCGCCATAAATTTTAGAAAAAATGATCGCTGAATCTTTTCCATCAGCTGAACGCATTACTATTCTGGCTAAGTCTTTATGAGCTTTGTCCTCTAATGATTTACCACATAATGGACAATAAAATTCAGATTTTTGACCTTCGGTAGGTTTGTAAGCTCCGTTATACTGAACATTGTAATTCTCGATATCGGTATGTAAAATAATCAGGCCAATTTTTCCACTTGGTTGCTTCACTTTGAAGATCATCATGTCTCCAATATTCAAATAGCCACGGCAGTGCGGACAAAGATAATTTGATTCCATAATTTAAGAGATTAAGATTCCTATTTAAGTTACGAACTAAAACACGGCCTGTCAAGAGTTATACTTCGACAAACCAGCAACCGAGTTGGTCATCGAGTGCAGCGCAACGAAGCCAAGATGCGCTTCGGCAAGCTCAGCGACCTGTGGGTCATCGAGCGCAGCATAGCGAAGTCGAGATGCCTTTCGACAGCTTTAAAAACAAATAAGCTTCTACTTTACTTTTATCTTCTGGCCGGCAAACTCAACCACAAATCCCGATCTGATCTTATTTCTCCTTCGGAATTCAACTTTTCCATTTACTTTTACTTCTCCATTGTCAATGCAAAGCTTAGCCTCACCACCAGTATCAACGAGCCCCATAAGCTTTAAAAGCTTCATGAGTTCTATATACTCCTGATTTTCAAGTTTGAATTCCATAATTAGTTTTTTAACCAGTTCTTAATAATATCTTCCCCAACTTCTGTAATAATAGATTCAGGATGAAATTGAACTCCCCGGATATTGTATTCTTTATGTCTTACCGACATAATTGTTCCAAGCTCTGATCTGGAAGTTATCTCCAGGCAATCCGGGAAATTTTCATCGGAAACAGCCCAGGAATGATAGAGGCCAACATAGAAAGATTTATCTAAGCCTTCAAATAATAAATCATCTTCCAAAATATGATTTATCCTTTTTCTGCCATGTACCACTTCTTCAAGGTTAAATAACTTTCCCCCAAAATATTCCGAAATAGCCTGCAAGCCCATACATATCCCTAAAATACTTTTTTCTTTTCCATAATGATCCAGTATTTTTTTCATAACTGGAAAGTCGTCAGGCAATGAAGGGCCCGGAGAAAAAAGGATTTTATCATACTTCCTTACTTCTTCCAGTTGAATCTGATTATGAGCAATCACATCATAGGTAGATAAGCCCGATTCTTCTACGATTTGAACCAGATTATAGGTAAATGAATCATTATTATCAACAATAAGTAGTTTCAATCTATAAAGCTTTTTATAATTTTAATCAGACTAAGCCTTTTTATATCTTTGCTGATGAAACTTTAATTATCATCCGGATTGCAAAGTAACGAAACATATTTTGAAAAATTAAATCAATGGGGAAAAGAAGGTATCCCGTTTCTGTTTGTTATTGATTTTGAACAAAAGAAGCCACTTGCATTTCCATTAACTGAATTGCCTGAAAATGTTTTTTTCGAGGTTCCGGGTAAAAAAACGGTTCAGCCTGATATGGAAGAACTACCTGATGCTATAGAGTTTAATCCTAAATTCCCCAAATTTGAAGATTATAATAATAGGTTTCAAAAAGTTCAAAACTGTTTAAATCATGGCGATACCTATCTTTTAAACTTAACGATGCCTGCGGAAATCAAAACCAATCTGAACTTAAAGCAGATTTATTCACATAGTAAATCCATGTTCCGTTTATTATATAAAAATATGTTCGTATGTTTTTCGCCTGAAATATTTGTGAGAATACAAGACGGAAAAATATCATCCTATCCAATGAAAGGAACGATTGATGCCAAAGTCGAGAATGCTGAAAAACGAATACTGGATAGCCCTAAAGAGTTTGCAGAACATAATACGATTGTGGATTTAATCCGGAATGATTTGAGCATAGTGGCAAAAAAAGTAAGAGTAAAGCGATTCCGGTATGTTGACCGGGTTTGTACAAATAGGGGAGAGTTACTGCAAATTAGTTCGGAAATAGAAGGTGAACTTGAAACGAATTATCCGGCAAGAATCGGGACGATAATTTCAAAACTTATACCGGCGGGTTCTATTTGTGGAGCTCCCAAACTAATGACTGTAAATAGTATACTGGAAATTGAACAGTATGACAGATCATATTATACCGGAATATTTGGTGTATTTGATGGACGAAACCTGGAAAGTGCTGTAATGATTCGCTATATAGAAAACCAAAATGGTAGATTAGTCTTTAAAGCGGGAGGCGGCATTACTGCAATGAGCAATGTAAAAGAAGAATACGAAGAATTATGTAATAAAGTTTATGTCCCATTTACTGGAAACCATAAAAATTAAAAATGGTAATATTTATCATTTGGATCTTCATCAGCAAAGGATGGATAAATCCTGTATGGATAACTTCCATATAAAGGCTCCGGACTTAAAGAGTATCCTAAAAAGTATGCATATTCCTGCAGATGGCTGGTATAAATGCAAAATCATTTATAAAGAACGAATTTTAAAATGTGAGTTATTGCCTTATCATCCAAAAAAAATACAAACTTTACAATTGGTCCATGCTGATATTGATTATACTTACAAATGGGAAAACAGGAATAGTATAATACAATTGCAATCTGAAAATGATAAGGCAGACGACATTATTATTGTAAGGAATAATGAACTTACAGATGCTTCTTATGCCAATTTGTTATTCTTCGATGGCAAGGATTGGATCACACCTGATAGACCTTTGTTAAAAGGTATCCAAAGGCATTATTTGTTGAAAGAAAAAATCATTATTGAAAAACCTGTCTTTACGCATGATCTTAAAAAGTATAGGAAACTGGCACTGGTAAATGCAATGCTTGATTTTGAAGATAAAATTGAAGTAGAGATAAATAATGTACTTATTTAGAGCAATATCTTTTTAAAAGGCTGTAAGAGGCACTTAAACCTAATTCCCCGGCCCGACTTAAATCTTGACAACCCAAGTCTTTTTCTTTTAGATAAATGAGCATCAGTCCCCTGTTGTAATAAGCCTCCGAAAAGTTTGGCTTTTGTTCTATAACTTTTGTTAAATCATCGATTGCCTGATTGAGTTTTTGTTGTAAAGCTTTTACAAATGCCCTGTTATAAATGGCATAAGTAAATTCCGGATCTAGTTTTATGGCTCTATTATAATCAAGGATGACTTTGTCCAGTGTGTGTTCTTTATGTACTATTTTTTGTTGAACCTGGTTTTTATTTCCAATAGTTATTTTGTTGTCGAAGTTATTAATAGACTCCAGAAAGTCAATCAATTCATGCCTTACCCTGGCACGGCTGTAATATGCTAAAACATAGTTTTTATCAATACTTAAACAGCTGTCGAAGTCAGCGAATGCCTGGTTGTAATATTCGATTGAAGCATTAATAAGCGCTCGCTTATAATAATAGTGAGCATCCTTTTTATTTTTATGTTCGCTGTTTAACATTTTAATTTGGCTCATGCCCTCATTAAAATCAGTTTCAGATTTTTCATTTGTAAAACAGATCACAGCTGCAAAATATCCTTTTTTATTGAAGGCATCATAATATCTGGGGAAATCATGATTCTGAGGATTCATTGTTACTTCATAAGGAGGAGTGAGTTCTATTCTGGTAATTTGATTCTGAACAAGCTTTAAACTTTCACTATCTTCAAAAGAACCGCTGAGGCTGACAATATTCAGTAAATATTCCGCCATTTCTTTGGTTCTCGGAATTTCTTTTACACCACCGCTTTTATTAAGTTCTTCTGCTTTCAAGTAATCGTCGTAGGCTGCTTTTTCTTTTTTCATTTCACGCCTTACTCTCGAACGTTCTACGTAAGCAGCTGTGTATTGGGGGAAAAGCTCCATCGTTTTGGTGAAATCTTCCTCAGCCTTTTCGAATTGCTTCAATTCTGCATGAATTAAACCCCTGTAAAAATAACTCATGATATTTTCAGGGTTCAATTTTATAACTGCATTGAAATCCAGTAAAGCTTCTTGCTTTTTTCCGATATTTTGATGAAGAATAGCACGGTTGTAATAAGCGTATGAATTGTAAGGAGATAAACGGGTTACTTTATTTAAATCTTTAAGAGCTTCACTCGTTTTATTCTGCTTCATATAAATCAAGGCCCTGCTAAACATAGCATAAGAATTTAACGAATCAAGGCTTAGCACCTTATTTAAATCAGTTAACGCTTTATCATATTGTTTCAGTTCAGAATAGATATTCCCTCGTTGAACCAAACTAATGATATTTCTATCGTTATGGTTGATCGCCTTGTTTATATCTTTTAAAGCTTCTTCATATTGTTCATCTCCTGCTTTAGCTGTACCTCTGAGAATATAAACATTTTCCAGGGAAAGGTTCAATGAGATTGTTTTGTTGCAATCCGCTATGGCTTCTTTATATTTTTTTAAATTCAGATAAGTTTGAGCCCTGCCGAAATATACACGTGGATTACTTGAATCCTGACGAATAGCTTCAGAGAAGTCTTCCAAGGATGCTTCATATTTTTTTAACTGGCTTCTGATTCCTGCTCTGTTGAAATAGGCATCTGTAAAATAAGGAGCCATCTCGATTACTTTGGTATAATCTTGTTCTGCTCCTAAATAGTCATCCAGATAATATTTGGCAATTCCTCTTAGAAAATAGGCCCTGTGAGATTTTGGCTCCAGTTTAAGCTCCATATTGAGCAATTCAATAGCCTTTACATACTGATCATTGATAAGTGCATTACGGCCTGCTTCCAGAAAGTAATTTTTATACTGGGCCGAAAGATTAAAAGATATACTTAAAATGATTAGAAATAAAATCAATCGCAGGCTACACCCTCTTTTCATTCCTTGAACTGTTTAATCAATTTTTTAAACAAAAGTAAATTAAAAGATACAAGAATTAAAAATATGTAGCTAAATATTAATAATATTTAACGATTTATTTTTTAGCACTTGGTTAGTAAATTCTCTACTGATGAAATTTCAATAAATGAGGCTCCGGCTGTAGGGCCAAAATTACCTGCAAGAATAACAACCATATCAGATGGCTTGAGCAATTCTTTTCCTGATAAAAGATTTAACGAATTGCAGATAAACTCATCGGAACTTTTAACCGGTTTGATAAAGTTTGCCTGAACACCATATGATAATGCCAGTTCACGCATAATTCTCTTATCGTAGCACATTGCATAAATAATATTATCACCTCTGTATGCAGCTAAACTTCTAATTGTTCTTCCTGAAGTAGAATCAGCAATAATGGCTTTTGATGATAATTCTTTGGAAGCGATCACGGAAGAACGAGCCAGAAATGCCGAAATTTCGTTGTTTATAACAACAACCGGAATATCGTTATATTCAATTTTTGTGGCTTCAATTTCCATGGCTGTTTCAACCATCACTTTTACAGCTTCTAAAGGATAATCCCCGTAAGCTGTTTCACCACTAAGCATCATAGCATCTGTTCCATCATAAACTGCATTTGCAATATCACTGACTTCAGCGCGGGTTGGACGAGGATGGTCAATCATTGTATGCAACATTTGGGTTGCTATAATTACAGGCTTACGTTTACGAATACATTTATCCGTAATTTGTTTTTGAATGATTGGAATTTTCTTTTGCGGAATTTCAATGGCCAAATCGCCACGGGCAACCATGATACCATAAGCGTGGTCTAAAATTTCGTCTATATTATCAACACCTTCCTTGTTTTCAATTTTTGCAATCAACTTAATGCGGCTGCTCTTTTTATCAAGAATGGATTGAATGGCAAGTAAATCTTCTTTTCTTCTAACAAATGAGTGTGCTATAAAGTCTATGTTGTTATCAATTGCAAAATCTATAAATTGAAGATCTTTCTTACTCAATGAAGGAAGCTTGATTTGAACAGAAGGGGTATTTACACTTTTATTCTTTTTTAAGGTTCCGTTATTTTTTACTTCACAAATTAATTCTTTTTCATTTTTGTCAATAACTTCAAATTCAATTTCTCCGTCATCGATTAAAATAGTATTTCCAATACTTAGATCATTTACATATCCTGAATAATTAAAGGATATATTGTCCTTGCTGAGCTTAGAATCATTGTTTCCGTTAACCTTAACGACTTCTCCGGTTTTAAGCTCAAGGGAGGAAGTATAATTTGCAGTCCTCACTTCAGGACCTTTAGTGTCAATTAAAATAGGGATCTTATCAGAAACTTCACGAATATTTTTGATCACTTTTTCCGATTGTTCGGGAGTTTGGTGTGCAGTATTTAATCGTACCACATTCATCCCGGCTTTATAGAGCGAACGAATAAATTCAACATCACACTTTAAATCGGAAATAGTAGCTATGATCTTAGTTTTCTTTTGCATTAAACAATGTTGTTAAGTGAGTTAGATCGGAGTCAGGAGTTTCATGCCTGAATTTTTTGCAAAACTAGTGAATATTTATGTGATCTTTTTACGATCTGATTAAATAATTATTAAAAGTTTACTACCTTAAGGTGAGTTCGGTCTAAGCCGGGTTTATTAAGATTAGCGCAAGTTCCTTTCTGCAGCTACCGTGTACCCATGAATATGGAATAACGAACACCGATTAACGAATGAATCCACAGCCCTAGGGAAGCAATCCTTTCTTCAATTCAAGGCCTCTAAGTCTTTAATATTTTAGGTATTCATAGAAATAATAGGATTGCTTCCCTGATTCATTGCTTCCCTAATTCATTTAAAATGAATATCTTTAATCATGACTCCGAAAAAGCTAAAGCGAATCGAGGAAATTCTTAATAGTCTGTCTCATGGGATTGGAATATTACTGGCAATTGCCGGAGTTACTTTGTTGGTTGTATTTTCTGCAATAAATGAAGATGCCTGGCATATCGTAAGTTTTGCAATTTTTGGTGTTAGTATGATCATCCTTTATGTGGCTTCTACATTATTTCATGCTGCTAAAAACCCGAGAACAAAATATAGATTGAACAGATTTGATCATTCTGCCATTTATTTATTGATTGCCGGAACTTACACTCCTGTAGCTCTTGTATCATTAAGAGGTGTTTTGGGCTGGACAATGTTTGGCCTGATCTGGGGATTGGCAATTTCCGGAGTATTGTTTAAAGTTTTTTTCTATCAACAAAAGTATAGGAAACTATCGGCATGGATGTACTTCTTAATGGGATGGTTGGTAATAGCTTTAATTGTTCCTCTGTTAAGAAATGTACCTGCTACTTCCTTGTATTTCTTACTGGCAGGAGTTTTGTCTTATTCTTCGGGCATTATTTTTTATATAAAAAAAGAATGGCCTTTCGGCCATCTTGTATTTCATTTATTTGTTTTAGGAGGCAGTATTTGTCATTTTTTTGCCTTCCTGAATTTTGTTATATAAAATCTGACTGGTATTTTTTTATGCTGAATTCCCGTTTGCTTCGGGTATATGTTTTCATCTAATCAGTTAAACTAAACAGGCTTGGAAAAACAACTGTAAATATAATTTTGTTTAATTTTTCCGGGAGTGACATGGTCGTAATATTGCCAACGGATCATATGTAATTCGGGAGCAAATAATTTCATTAAATTAGATTCTGAATATTGCGTCACAGGAAGTCCTGAACATTCCTCCGGCCCTAATTCGGAAAATGTTGCGAGCATAATTTTACCCTTTTGCTTTAATGAATCTTGTACTACTTTTTTATATTTTTGGATGTCCTCAAATTTTGTAAGGAAATGAAATGCTGCACGGTCATGCCAGAAATCATATTCTTCAAATGCTGAAAAGTCCAAAACATTTCCTTGTATCCATTTAATAGAATTGGCTTTATCTCCTAATCTGGCTTTAGCTTTTTTTATTGCTTCATCCGATAATTCTAAGATAGTGATATCAGTATAACCCTTATCCAAAAGCAGCTCAGCAAATATGGCATCTCCACCACCTATATCTATGATTTTAATGTTTTTGCTTAAACCTGAGGTTTCAATTAGTTCCAGACTTAATTTATGAGAAGGCTGAAACGATGCTAACTGATCAAAGCTATGCTTACTATAGATTTTATCCCAATGTGTTTTTACATTCATACCATCATATCCTTAAATTCTGAACACAAAAATATTGATTAATTTGAGAAAAAAAAGCCCCTTGAAAACAAGAGGCTTAATTTATAATGAGGACAAATTAAATGATCAAAATGCAAATCCAAAACCCAGACTGAAAATCAGAGAACCTCTTAATACGGAAGGTATTTCCTCAGTTTGGGTTTCCTGATATACAGTTCCGTTATTATCAAATGTTGCATTAATTATAATGTCTTTATCTAAAGGGCTAAAAACAAAACCAACTTCAGGACGAACGTAGAAGGTTCCTCCAAATTTCCCTCCAAACTTTGCTGAAAAACTTTTTAGTTTTACTTCCGTAGATGCCGTACCATTTGTTAATCCGGGTGTACTTCCTTCGGAAGTCAGGTCACTGTATTCAAGCTCTGTTTTCATATTAATATGGCTGAAATTAGCGTACAGGCCTTTTCCTTTTGGCATTAAATAGATATTAAGGCCTGCTTCAAAATAAGTAAAACTCGATTTTACATCTTCAATAGTAATTGAAAAATCCGAGAAATCAATCATAGGCGCTACCCTGTGTTTTAATATGGGCAAGACATATTCCGAATTAACAGATATGACATTGGGAAAGCCTATTTTAGCTCCAATTCTGAATAGTTTGTCTGAAGCTGTTGCAGGTATACATAATATACAAATTAGTATGACTGCTAAAATTTTGTTTTTGAAAGTTTTCATATGAAAAATGTTGTGTTATTATATAACAAATATCTAAAAAGATTTTAATAAAAAAAAGCAGCCCGATAAATCGAACCACTTTTCATATTTAGTAATATTTGGTGTGTGTACTATTTTACTTTGTTAAATACGGAAGTTCTGCCTCCGATTGTTAATTCAAGTTTTGTTCCGGTAATTTTAAATGTGTATTCATGATCATGAGTGTGCACTCCTTCATGACTGTGATCGTGATCACCTTCATGCGAATGTGTTTCTTCACCCTCATGGCTATGTTCTCCTTCGTGAGAATGTCCCTGAACCTCTTCTTTTAAAATCAACTTACTACCTTTAACTTCAAAAGTGCCATACATGGTTATTTCTCCATTTTTCTTGTATTCCCATTTATCGCCTTTAAAAGTTACAATATAATTGTCTTTATCGGTATTTGCCTTTTTCCAGCTACCTTCAAGAGATGCTTGCTTTGTAGAATTACAGGAAGAAAAAGCCAGCACAATAATTAATGCGCTGAATGATAATAAGAATCTTTTCATGTTTTACTGTGTTTTAAATTTGGAAAGCTAATATAATAGATTTTTTTAAAACCTATAGCTAATTCCTGTTTTTAAGTCGAAAAAGTTAAATTTTGATCTAAAATTCACTGAACGATTTAAATCATTTAGCTGATATTTATAAGAAGGGGTGAAATTAAAGAATAGCTGTTTACTTAACGGATATTCAAAAGATATACCAATCATACTTCTAAATATGACAGAATTGATATTATCTGTGCTGCCTATACTTTCTGAATTAAAACCGGAAATAGTCACACTATTATTTATCACAAATCCGGTATGTAAACCACTTTGTAAATATACATCAAACCTGGAATCCAGTAATTGATAGCTGACAATCATTGGAATTTCCAAATAGGCAAAATTTTGAATTAAGTCTGCATTAGGATCAATTTCTGCTACAGCATTATTATTTTCCATTAAATATTCGAAACCGGCATTGGTGTTTATATTGATATCATTCATAATATTAATATTCCCCGAGCTGGTTTTAGTTAATTGAATAGCATTTAAATCTTCAGAGTTAACCAATAGCCTGTTTGACGATATCTGATTTTGGTGCTTTTGATAATATAATCCTGATTGTATACTTACCTTTTTAGATAGTGCATAAGAAACATTGACTCCAAATGTAAAGGTTGTTTTTGTTTTTTCATCTATGTAATTCTGGCTTCTACTTCCAAAATCAGCAGCCAATGCTTTTTCCTGTGAAGCATTTGAAGAACTATTTGCATAAGTTGGAGAATAAGCAATTCCTAATTTCCAACTATTCGATGAGAGTTTGATCTTATCTTCTTTTTGAGCAAGAAGCTCATCGGCATAGCTTGCCTGCCAGGAATCTAAATTTTCTTCCAGCTTAATATTATAAAGCTTTAACAGTGAAGAAGGATCGTCAATTTTTTTGTTAAAAGGTACTATTTGAATTGATGCAATAGAATTTTTAGCTCTTTCTTCTGCTTGTATCATTAGTTCTTTACTATCAGCACTTTTAGTTTTATGTGTCTGTTTAGGCTTTGCATATATTCCAATTGGTTTTTCTATTTCAGTTACTCTCTGTTCTTTTGCTATTTGGGTTGAAATAGTGTTTGTCGAATTTGAAATAATAGCTGTCGAATCCCCACTGGTTATCGTATTATCACTGATAAGATCTTGTTCTTTGTCATTAAATATAAATACAGATGATATGAGTGCCCCAATTAATACAACTGCTGCAGCAATAAATTCCAGCTTTTTGTATAGAGGAATTGTTTTCTTTTGCTTTTTATCAAGGCTTGTTGCAATTTTATCCCAACTACCTTCAGGAGCTTGCACTTCCATATCAGATAGCAATTGCTTTGTCAACTTATCTATATGTTGATCTCCTTTTTTCATCGTCTTAATACTTTTTCATTTTCTGTCAGTAATGAAATCCTATGCTGCAAAATATTTCTTGCCCTGGATAAATTAGATTTAGAGGTTCCAATAGAAATATTTAGTTCTTCACTGATTTCTTTATGTGAATATCCTTCCAGTGCATATAAATTAAAAACCATTCTGTATGCCGGACTTAGTTCCTGAATCAGACTGATTAATTCCTTTGCACTAATGCGGCTTAAAATATCATCATTTTTGTTCTCCTGATCATATTCAATATGATCTTCTGTTAATATTAATTTCTTTTTCCGAAATTGTTCAAGTGCTGTATTTGTAAATATTCTTCTGATCCATCCTTCAAAGGAACCTTTGCCCTTAAATTGTCGAATACTGTGAAATACTTTTATAAAACCATTATGCAACAGGTCTTCGGCTTCAGTTTGATTTTTTGTATAATACAGGCAAACAGCAAACATTTTCGCAGAAAACAATTTAAATAATTGCTCCTGCGAATCCCTTTTGCTTTCTATGCAACCTTGTATTATTTCCTGTAATACCTCCGAGCTCACTCCTTTTTATTCAATGGTTATGAATCACAAATATAATAATTTGCCTTTCTGGACTCCCTATACTAATTCAAAGAACGTATTAATTTGAATCTTCCACATCAATTTTACTTAGAAACTGAATATCATTCAAATTACTATAATCATATTGGTACAAACCGTCATCTCCGATTAACAATAATACATTATTGATTGGAATTACATCAAATGCATTGATGTTTGAGAATACAGCTATTTGATTCTCATCAATCTTTAACGGGTCGGAAATGTCGTATATTTTTAAACCGGCATCCCCGTCACAAAGGAATAAGGTGTTGCCATCTATTCCTATCCCATGAGGGTTAGTCATAGGGTATCTTTCCACTAGTTCCGGGTTGTTAATATCACTGATTGAGACTACATCCAGCTCATTTACGTTGTTCCAGCATGTACTTCCCCCTCTCAAAGTTACATAAGCCATATCATCTTTTACGACTACAGGGTCACAGGCTGTTACATGCCAGAATTCACTGATATACATCGGAGATAGCTCATTTGAAATATCATATATTCTCATACCGCTTTGAGTTCCTAAAAACATTTTATCATCCAGGATATACATCGTTTCAATTCCCCATCCTGCATAAAATTCAGCATATTCTTCCGGCTTATCTGCATCAGTAATATCGAAAATATTTAGTTTGTTATTATCTACTACATATAATACTTCCTTGTAAAGCCCGAATCTGGCCATAGAGCCTCCAACTCCAAAACCACTGCTACTTACACCTGCTTTTGATGAAAAATTTGAAGCAACATCCCTTTCCATAAAAATAATAGGATAATGGATATAGTCCATCGTTTGTTTTACCGTTTTTAATTCCCAGCCAATAACAACTCCCTTGTCTTCATCTATTTCAGCTACCGGATAATCATTGTCGAATGGAGGCAATATATAGGGAAATACTTTTTCATTTCTATATAGTTCATTGATATTATCCAGATCACTGATATCAAGTGTAACTAAATCAACATAACTATCAGCATAGAGTTTATCCCCTTTTATTGCAATATCGACAGCTCCCGGAATTTCAATAAAACTTTGATTTACCGGATTTGACGGGTCATTATTGTTTATAATGTGAATTCCTTGTAATTCCTCCACTATGAAAATATAGTCATCTTTAAAGTACATTTTACCCGGATTCTTTAAGGTTTTTGCATCAACCTGTTTTACCGATTGCGCTAAATCTTCATAAGACATATAGATTGGGCTATTCCCTTTAAATACCTGAATATATTTATCTTTACACGCATTTAAACTGAAAACTATTAGCAAGAATAATATATATTGTTTTTTCATGATCTGTCCAATTTAGGTTAATGCTTATTTAAAAATGATTCCCACTCTGAGATTTAATCGATTGTATTCAA
The DNA here is from genome assembly GCA_028280405.1 of Bacteroidales bacterium. GTDB lineage: Bacteria > Bacteroidota > Bacteroidia > Bacteroidales. Next base: position 13,139 of record JANQLW010000015.1, on the reverse strand, counting down.
TTTCGAGTTTGTTGTCTTCTGTAGCTTCATATTTTAGGCGATGGTATCTATAAGAAACTGCAAAGGTCAATCCGAAGTTTGACCCAAACATTTTTCTTAAACCAAAACCGGGATTAATGATGAGGCCTCCTTTTGAATTAATTTTTTCAATACTGAAATCAGGGATGATCCAAAGCCCGTTGAACCGATCGTAAGTTTGATAGCTTACCCTGTCTTCAACCGGAATATGATATCCTCCCTGAAAGAATATGAAAGGAGAAAAATTTGTATTTCTAAAGTAATACCTGATGTCAGCAACAAGCGGGATATATGATTCATTCAGTAGATCCAGTCCTACACCTAAGCCTACGGCTAATTTAGGATTAAAATGATAGCCTGTAACAGACAAAAATGAGAGGGGAGACTTTTGTGTATTTTGAGATGATCCCAATAATAAACCAATATCTGTATTATTGAAAAATCCTTTTGAAATATAGTTTGAATTGATTTCTGAGTCCGATTGTGCATTTACCAGTAGATTAGTTGATGATAAAAATACCAGTAAGATGGCGTAGCTAAAAAGTTTATTCATTGTCGAAGTTTTTAGTTCTGCATATATGATGATGCCTATATCGGAAAGGTTGCGTGGAAATAAAAAAAGCCGGTATTTAAATACCGGCCCTTCATAAGTATTAATCAATTCTTGTGTTAGATTCCAAAAGTTACCCCAAAATAAAAAGTTCGGGGAGTATTGGGTCCATATATATAACCCGGATCTCTTTCGTCACCAAAGTCAAAATCATCCTGATAGGAATTGAAAATATTTTTAACTCCTGCATAAATTCCCAATTTATTTTTCTTTTTCTTAAAAGTTATCTCTTTCTTGATTTTACATCCGATTTCCATAAAGCTTTTAGAAGTCCTTAATTCTCCGTCTTCAGAATTTCCAAAATAAGGAATCAGCATTTTACCGGTATAATTTGCTGTTGCACTTAATTCCCATGATTTCTTTGGCAACCACAACATATTTAAGAAACCGTAATTATCAGGAGATCTGAAAAACTTTTTTTCATCAAACTCTACAGGTGTATCAAATTTACTTGACTGAACCGTAAAACCGGCTTTTAAATTAAACTTGGCAGAAGGAATGAACGTAAATTCTGCATTGATCCCTTGAACTTTTGCACCATCCTGAGCATTGACCCGTGTATAAATAACGGTTCCTTCAGCATCAGGTGTGCCATATTCGTTGGCAAAAGGATTATCAAGTATGGTATAAAAACCTTCCAGTAATAACTCAAAACTTCCGGCATCAGTATTTCTGTGAAAATTAATGGAAGCCATGAAACTATGGCTGGTTTCTTGCTTCAAGTCCGGATCGTTTTTATGAATAACCCTTCTTGATGCGGAAGTCTCAATATGTAAGTCTTCATCAAATATCTGAGGCACCCTATATCCCTGAGAATAGCTTGTTCTCAGTTGAATATTCTTGCTTAGGTCATATAATAAATTAACTCTTGGGCTAAATACATTTCCTGAAATATCGCTGGAATGTTCCTTTTCCGTAATTTTATAATGGTCATATCTCATACCTGCAGAAACTTTTAATCTTGCAAATTTATAATCATACTGAAAATATGCACCTGTAGTATTTAAATGCTGGTCGGCAATAATACTATTCGGAACCCTTGGAATTACGATTTCATCATTTCCATCCACGTATGCTTCTCCTATATCCAGGTATCCCAACTTTTTATCTTTTAGCCATTCTCCTGTATTTTCTACACCAACGACCAGGTTAGATTGTTGGAAATTTGATTTATAGGTAGCACCGGTAGCATATGTAAAGCTTGTGGTATGACCGTAGGCATCCAATGCCTGTTCTGCACCATAATAAGAATCTCTGTTTACATTTTGGAAAGAACCAAATATATTCAGTATGCTTTTTTCGCTGATAAAGCTTTCATAATTTATTGCTCCTGAAGTAATCGTATGTTGCAATGCCTCTGATATATCAGCCTCATGGTTTGGGTAATCGAATTTATTGCCACCTCTACGATTTTCATCAATTACAAAGAAATCAGCAACGATTTTGTTTTTGTCATTTATCCTGTGAAATCCCCTGGTTCCAAAAGTAGTATTTAACACTTTTGAAATTTCTGAAAAATCATCTCCATTGGCATCATAAGGATCTTTATTACGGTGAAAAGCATATAATGACATTCCTGAATTATGGTTTGCAGATACTACGGAAACATTAGCTGTAAAATTCTGATCTATCGCAGAATTTCCTTTACCTATAATATTCATACTATAGCCCATTTCATAATGATTATGAATAGGGTCTTTTAAAATAAGGTTTACCGTACCGGCAATGGCATTACTTCCATATAAAGCTGAGCCTCCTCCACGTATAACTTCTATTCTTTCAATCATATTGGAAGGAATTAATTCCAATCCGTATACGCCTGCTAATCCGCTAAAAATAGGACGGCTGTTAATGAGTATTTGAGAATAGGGCCCTTCCATTCCATTCATTCTTAACTGGGTAAAGCCACAATTCTGACAATTATTTTCGACTCTTAAACCTGGACAAAAGGCAAGGCCTTCACTTATATTTATTGATTGTGTCGTTTTTAAAAGTTTTGGAGATATTGAATTCACAATGACCAGTGATTCTTTTCTTTTTACTTTGTTGCGATCTCCTGTAACTACAACTTCTTCCAAACCTAATAAGTCTTCTTCCAGGTTAAATTTTATTTCTTTGGTTTTGCCTTTTACAGCAGTAAATTTTATTTCCTTTTGTTTATAGCCAACCATTTGGGCAACAATTGTATGTTCTCCCTGTGGTAAGTTAATTAATTGAAAATGGCCGGTTTCATCTGTTGCACTACCAATGGTTGTGCCTTTTATGTATACACTTACGTAGGGTAAATGTTCTCCTTTACAGACAACATGTCCTACAACATTGGCATCTGTATTTTTTTTAGCAGCAGTTAATGACAGTGATATACTTATAGCCATTAAAATGCTTAAAATTCTTTTAATCATGTTTAATTATTTGCCAGAAAAGTATCAGCCTTTCTGAGTATTAATAAATTGTACTTGAAAAATACCTATCAGAATATGAGGTAATCTACATGTATTACCTGATGATAGGGCTTAAAACTAGATGCTGATAAAAACAGGTGGAGCTCTTCCTGCAAATTGTTGATGCAGGTCAACAGAGGAATATGTTAACTTAAAAGCTTGATATAATGTCTTTTTTGCTTTAAGTAGCAAAGTGAAAAATAATACAACAAACACAAGATTGCTTAATATTTTATTCCATAAATCAATAGTGAATAAAGAATTCTCAGTATGCGTATGATTACTGGATGTTGTATCTTCCTGGTTCTTTTTAAAAGGATGGGCATGTACCACAATAGAGCCATCACATAAGTGGTGTGTATGAGAATATAATCCCTGATTAAGGAGGGTGAATCCTATAGATAACAGGATCAGTCCTGATACAATCAAATGGTATATTCTATACTTTTGTCTCATGATTGGAGCAAAAGTAGTACTTAAATTATTACAATTAAAAAATTATGATATGATATTTAATTGCTTTGTGAAATTTAGAACAGTAAAAATGTAGTTGTTTTATAATGAGTTGCTTATGAAATATAGATTAGAATTATTCTAAATAAAAACTTTGATTTCTAAATGAATTCGCGAAGATCAGAATGAAGTATGTGATCTATTTCTTTGATATTTTCATTTCTTGTTTCACAAAACATAATTCCAAAAATTGTATATTTTTTGTGGTCCACTTTTCTTAGCTCAAGTGGGTTTTCAAATTGATTTAAAAGTTTATTGTAATCAAAGTTATGAATATCATGAACATCAACTCCTGTACTATTATCCAGAATAACCATGCTATAAATCAATCCATCTTTGCCTCTAAACAATTCATTCCACTCCGGTTTTTTTTGTTCGAAGAAATATTGATAAAGATTTAAACCGTAAGCATGATAAGCAAGATCAGCAGTAGTACACCAACCTCCAAAACGCATTGGATTTATTTCGATAGGAATAATTTGTCCGTTTTCCCGAATTCGGATTTCAACATGAATAGCAAATCTTTTCACATCAATCAACTCACTTAACTGATCCATGAATTGCTGGAATCTGTCTTTGTACTCAAGTATTAACTCTTTGGAAGTGAAATATACCCTGTCACTCATGTCTGCTTCCGAAGAGAAATTATGCTTCAGAATATTCATGATAACAGGTTTCCCATTTTTATCGAAATAACAATCGATTGCAAATTCATCACCATCTATTACTTCTTCCAAAACAAAATCCGAAGTATTCACTACTTCTTTGGGGTACATATTTTTCTTGGCTTCAAATTCAGCTTTTATTTTCGAGATGGTAGGAATCCATTGAGATTCATTATCTATGCGATAAACTCCTAAGCTAAAAAAACCTATTGTTGGCTTTATGATAACAGGAAACTTGATTTTAGAAATATCAAACTGGTCAAATTCTTCAAATTTTACTTTTTGAAAATAGTATTCGGGATAGATATTCTGTAAAAGTTCTCTGAATGCAAACTTATCTTTAAAGATTTTTATGTAATCGGGTAGCTTGGTAAAAGCTAAATGATCTTCTATCCATTTAATCGTATTTTCTGAATTCGTATAAATAATGGTTTCAGGGTTTTCCTTGATCAGGTTTATCGCTTTTTCCTCAGAAACAAAATTTAGCTGGTCATTATTTATCAGCTTTTTGGTAATAGGAGTATTAATTACAGGAATGTTATTTTCAATTAAGGTGTTGATTAAAAAATCAGAAATGTAGGGTTTGTCTAATAAAATCATTTTAAAAATTTATCAAGCGCGTACTTCAAATTATCTTCATCATTCGTTCCAATACGAATAATTCTCTTCTTATTTTTAAATGCCAATTCAAGAGCTGTAAGGCCATGAACTCCATAAAAAATTCCATTAGGCAACAGCTTAATGCCTACTGCATAATGATACCATGGGTTTCTAACTTTTTTTACAGATTCCAATATTGTAAGGTCGATTCTCTTTTTGATGAGCCCTATGCCAAAGCTAATGATTAAGGTTTGATCCTTTATTTTAATTCTCATTCCATAGAATAAAAGGTAAATGAAAACGAATACACCTTCGATAATGATCATCGGTAAAAAAGGAATAGGCTTACTTCCCAGCTGATATTCATATAAATAATATATAAGCCCCATGATAGGCAAGAATATGAATAAAAGAAGCCATGTAAACTGAAATGAAGAATATTTTTCCATGTGAACAAATATTGATCTGGTCACAAATGTACAAAATCTTTAAGGAAGTTTACAGGGATGACATGGCTTACTTATTTATGACTGTCAGTGTTTAAACATTACCTCTTTGTGATGCTCTACGCCTTCTTTGTGACGGTTATGAGACTCCATCCCTGTCAACCAGCTAGAAAATCTTTGGATAGCTTGCAGGATCGGATTCGTGCATAATATTATAAACCGCCTCAAAGACATCTTCGGCATTTGGGTTTGAAAAATAATCCCCATCAGTACTGTAAGCAGCTCTGTGTGGTTTTGCCGATAAAGTTTTAGGTTCCGAATCCAGGTAGTAGTAGCCTTTTTGTTCTTCTATTACTTTTTGCATCATATAGGCTGTTGCACCTCCAGGAACATCTTCATCAAAGAATAACACTCTATTGGTTTTCTTTAATGATTTTGTAATCAGGTGTGGTTTATCGAATGGCAATAAGCTTTGAACATCAATTAACTCTACATCGATATCAAATTCGCTCAGTTGTTTAACAGCATCTTCAGCAATTCGTACACATGATCCATAAGTAATTAAGGTAATATCTTTTCCTTCTTTCAAAATTTCAGGTTGTCCGATTGGTATTTTAAATTCTCCAATATTAGATGGCATTTTTTCCTTTAATCTGTATCCATTTAAAGGTTCAATGATTAGAGCCGGATCATCAGAAACCAGCATTGTATTGTAAAACCCTGCTGCTTGTGTCATATTTCTGGGAACCAATACATGCATTCCTCTGATTGAATTAATTACCATGCTAAGAGGTGAACCGGAATGCCAGATCCCTTCCAGACGATGACCTCTGGTTCTTATAATTAAAGGAGCCTTTTGCCCGCCGGCTGTACGATATCTGAGTGTAGCAATATCATCACTCATTACTTGTAAGCCATATAATAAATAGTCAAAATATTGAATTTCAGCAATAGGCCTTAGCCCACGCATAGCCATGCCAAGCCCCTGTCCGATAATAGTTGCTTCACGTATTCCGGTATCTGTAATTCTGTGCTCTCCAAATTTTGCCTGCAAACCTTCAAGAGCTTGATTTACACCACCAATTTTTCCTACATCTTCACCAAAAACAATGGTTTCAGGGATATTGGTAAAAATGTAATCGAAGTTGTTTTGTAAAATCTCCCTTCCCGGAACTAATTTTATATCTTTATTATATTGAACATCTATTGCTTCTATATTAGAAGGGGAATATTTTGATTCGCTTAACAGATGTGAACTATAATGAATTTCCTCCTGTTCAATTTGAGTATTTAACCATTTGGTTACATTTTTCTTTAATGAGTTTGTCGGCTCACTGCATGAATCACAAATTAACCACAATATTTTTCTTGCGGCAGATATGATATCTTTCCTAATAGGTTCTCCGATAAGCGCTAAATCCTCTTTTATTTTATTGATTTTATCTGTCTTGGCACACTCACATGTAGTAATATCAACCATTTTTAGAAACTCTTTTTGCAATTTTTTTATGGGAGTCTGAAAATGTTTCCATGCTGTTTTTTTAGTTTCTTTAGCATATTTCACAGACTCAGCCTCCAAAGATTCGAGTTCTTCTGTTGTTGCAATATTTTCTTTGAGTATCCATTCCTTCATTTTAAGAATACCATCGTGTTCCTTTTCCCATTGAAGCCGTTCTTTGGTTTTGTAACGTTCATGAGAACCTGAAGTTGAATGACCTTGGGGTTGAGTAAGTTCTGTAATATGGAATAATACGGGTGTATGATTTTTACGGCAGGCTTCAATACCTTCTTTATACATTTCTACCAGGGCAGGATAATCCCAGCCCTTCGCTTTATATATTAAATATCCTTCACCTTCCTCATTGGTTTCAAATCCTTTTAATATCTCAGATATGTTTTGCTTAGTTGTTTGATAGTTATTAGGAACCGATATTCCCCATCCGTCGTCCCATACTGATACTGCCATAGGTATCTGTAAAACTCCGGCTGCATTAAAGGTTTCAAAAAAATGGCCTTCTGAAGTACTGGCATCACCGATGGTACCAAAAGCTACTTCATTGCCTTTATTTGAAAATTTCGAATGATTCTTAAAACCTTTAAGGCTTTTGTAAATTTTTGAAGCTAAAGCTAATCCTAATAACCGGGGCATTTGGCTGGCTGTAGGGGAGGAGTCGGCAGCAGAATTCTTCAATTTGCTTAATTCAAGCCAATTCCCATTTTTATCTATGGTTTTTGTTGCAAAATGATTATTCATTAAACGGCCTCCGGTTGCCGGATTATACTCTCCATCCACATCACCGTATAGCTGAGCAAAAAATTCTTCATACTTCATCATACCTGTGGCAAACATAAAGGTTTGGTCTCGGTAATAACCGGATCTCCAGTCTCCTTTTTGAAAAACTTTTGCCATGGCTAATTGAGGAATTTCTTTGCCATCCCCAAAAATTCCGAATTTGGCCTTACCAGTTAATACTTCCCTTCTCCCCAGCAGGCTGAGTTGACGGCTAATATTTGCTATTCTGAAGTCATTGAGGATTTCCTCTTTATTTACCCTAAAATTCTGTATGTTGGTTGATTCAAATATTTTCATTATTCATAGTCTGTCTGAACGCAAAATTAATTAAATTAATTCTAAATTAGAAATGTTTTCTACGCTAATTAGGGGATAGCAAATTGCAAGTTAAAGGATGACATATCCTCAAAAATAATTCATATGTCATTTCCTATTTTTCATTATTTATTTTTATTGATTTTGGACTTGATCCATAAATTGTTAATAACCCCCTGAGTTGTTAACAATAATTGACTTAGCCTAATATATTACAGTATATTTAATATTATACTAAACGAATTCCCCAGTCTATGAATAAAAACAGGGTAGCATTAGTAACAGGTGCATATGGGGCAATTGGATTTGCGATTGCTAAAAAACTAGTAGCAGGTGGATATGAAGTAATTTTGGTTGGAAGAAGCGAAAGAAGGTTAGAGGAGGCTGTTGCAACTTTGTTGGTTTTATACTCAAATGCTAAAGTTTATTATGAAGTTGTCGATTTATCTCGAAAGCATTCAGTAAAGGAATTAGCTGAGCGTTGGCAGGGAAAACTTCATTTGTTGATAAATAATGCTGCTACTGCTCCAAGAGAAAAAATCCAAACATTTGAAGGGTATGAAATTCAGTTTGCCACCAATGTTTTAGGTTATTTTTGGATGATGGAATATATGCATCCGAATATGACAGATTCACCTGATTCCAGGATCATTAATGTTGCGAGTTATTGGGCAGGTAATCTTGATTTAGACGATTTAATGTTTCAGAAACGTAAATATGATAATGATACTGCTTATCGTCAAAGTAAACAGGCTAACAGGATGTTAAGCTCCTATTATGCAAAGAAACTGGAAAAATTCAGCATTAAAGTATTTGCTTGTCACCCCGGAGATGTAAATTCCAAACTAAGTAATAATTTGGGTTACGGAGGACATGAATCTCCTGAAGATGGTGCTGAAACACCTTATTGGTTGGCTACAAGTGATGAAGTAAAAAATTTAAGTGGAAGGTATTTTGAAAATAAACGCTTGATTTATTGTCCTTTCTCACAAGATAAAGAAGCAGTAGAAGAACTCTACCGCTTCTGTTCTCAAGCATAAGATGATTATTGATTAATTTTCTTCTACAGATTCTTCGGGCCTTAAACCATCTTCGGTCATCACATAAATATAATCTCTGTATCTATACCAATAATATGGCCTTACATTTTCCCTGATATTTCTATCTAATTTTACTTTGGTGCCAATAGGTATTCTAAGTACTACATCAATGTTTTGTCCTGAAAATCCAAGTTCTTTATCTATTTTGTAAAATAAATCAAAGGTGAATATACTATCATTTTGAATTACATTGTATTCCATTTGCTCTGCTTTCCAATGAGCTTCTCTACGTGTTCTTCCCGTTGAATAATAGTTCTTGGTTAATTCATAGCTATTCGTTTTACTGGGACGAATATGTAAATTTATTTCATTAACGAAGAAATAGTCTTCTGTAATTCCAACTTCAAAATTATCTATTTCTAAAAACCTTGCATTTACAAAATCTTTGGCATGAGTATTTCCTTTGATATAAATTGTGTTGGTTGTGGGTGCTTCTATAGCCATTTCTTTGTCAATGTTTTCATCGTGAAAGAAATTTTTTGCTACTTTAAAAGCAAATACTGCGGTAAAAACTAAGCCCATTAACCAAAATATAAATGCATAGGAACCAAAATTCTTGATCCGTTCAAAGCCGAATAAAAACCTGATCCCATGATAGATCAGCATAAATATCGGAATTCCTATAAAAAGGAATAGTCCAAATGAGAATAGCCCTCTTCCTTCAATTGAATAGAAAAACAATTCGTACATACCTGTAAATGAGATGATATTTTCATGACCACCAAAGTGGGCAAATCCAAATAAACCTCCAATAATACCGATTACAAATGAGAAGCCAATAATCAGAAATATTATTCCAAGCAGGATTACAAATCCACGGCCAATAAAGCGGAGAATATCTCCAAGACCGGATAAAAGACTATCAAAAAAGTTTTTTGTATGTACACTTTCTTTTTTATACTTGTCTTTTGCCTGATCAGAATATTCTGAGAATCTTTCCTTAATTCCTTCAAATTCTTTTTTTACTGATTTTTCAATATTTGAAATCGTAACTTTTCTACCTCTCATTTCCAGGCGTTCTGCAGCAGTTCTTGCTTCCGGTAGCGCTATCCAAAGAATTAAATATATAGGTATACCCAGGGTTGTGAATATGGATATGATAAATGCAATTCGTATCCATAAAGGATCAATATTTAAATAGGCACCTATACCACCGGATACACCACCGATGATTCTATCGTCAATATTTCTGTATAACCTTTTATAGCCCTTGCCTGTTGTAAAATTAGACTCATCTTCTTCAATATCTTCTACAAAATCACTAGGCTGCCCCATCCGTTCAATCACATCATTAACATCGGCTATTACGATTACCTGCTTTGTATCTGTAAGTTTGGATTGAAGAATTTCAGCAATACGACCTTCAATATCTCCAATAATCTCATCACTGCCATCCAGGTTTTTGAAATGGGATTTGATACTGTCCAAATAAGCGTTTAATTTGGAATAGGCATCATCATCTATGTGGAAAATGATTCCGCTTATATTTATAGTGAATGTCTTTTTCATATTATTTGCTTTGAGTTTTGGATTCTTTATTACTGACTTTCGTTAATTTACCTACAGCTTTTGTGAGCTCATTCCAGCTGATGTTTAATTCTTGTAAGACTTTGATACCTATTTCGGTAATTTCATAGTATTTACGAGGAGGGCCTGACTTGGATTCTTCCCACCTGTAACTCAACAGGCCTTCATTTTTGAGGCGTGTTAAAAGAGGGTAGAGGGTACCTTCAACGACTATTAGTTTTGAAGATTTTAACTCCTCTAGTATATCGGAAGCATATGCTTCTTTACCGGAGATGATGGACAGAATACAGAGCTCCAGTACCCCTTTTTTCATTTGCGCTTTTGTTTTTTCTATATTCATGTGTACAAATATATAATAATTTTTAGTACTATGCAATACATAATACTTTAAAAATTATAATAATGTGCAAAAAATAATACATGATTATGCATAGAATTATTGGTACTAAGGCATTTTAGGAGAAATATTAAATTTGTTAAAATGAAAAAGGGATGACATCCCATAGCCGTCATTTAAGCTGTGTGTGATAGCGAGGGTTTTGCTCTAAGCGAAATCCTCGCTGGCTGCACATCTGATTAACCTATTCTTATTCTTTTAGAGTAGAATGTTAAAACAATTCCCCTTGAAACCATAAATAACATAAATGCTGCCCAAAGCCCATGATTTCCCAAATCTTTACCAAATAGATAATAAAACGGGAAAAACAGAAATACAGTTGAAAGGATCATTGCATTTCGCATAGCAGTAGATGAAGTTGCACCTATAAAGATCCCATCCCAGATAAATGCTGCAAAAGTTAATAAAGGAATCCCAACGATCCATATTAAATAAGGCTGTGCATCCTGAATAATCGTAGGATTATTTGTAAGAATGTAGAGTATGTATTTCCCACTAACGAAATAAAGCAGTGTAAAAATTAAACTTATGCCAAAACCCCATTTAAAAAGTCCTTTAACAGAAAGTTTTAAATTATCGGAATCTTTTGCTCCAATATATTTACCAACCAGGGCTTCTGCAGCATAAGCAAAACCATCTATTAAATAGGAATAGATAAAGAAAAATTGCAATAAAATCGTATTTACTGCCAATATACTGTCTCCTATTCTGGCTGATTCGGCCGTGAAAAACGAAAGAGACAGTAATAATAATAAGCTTCTGATAAAGATATCCCTGTTTACTGCAAAGAATCTTTTTAAAGCAGAAATCTTCATCATTGCTTTATAAGACCAATAAGCCAGGTAAGACTTATATTTCTTTAAGAAAAGAATCGTACCTAAGGTTAATCCGGAATATTGAGCAATTAAAGTCCCATAAGCAACACCATCTGATTTCATTCCTAAAACAAAAATGAAAAACAGATTAAACAATAGATTGAGAACAGTTATAAATATTGCGATGATCATTGGATATTTTGCATTTTGCATACCCAAAAACCATCCGGTTAAAGCGTAAAGCCCGATAGCAGCGGGAGCTGCATAAATCCGAATATGAAAGTATTCTTTTGCAAAAAATTCAACTTCCCGGCTGCCTTCAATAAGCTGAAATCCTACATATGCAATTGGATATTGCAGTAGTATAATTAATAAGCCTCCTAAAAAACCTACACCTAAAGCTCTTCCCAGTGTAAGCGCCATTTCTGTATTGTTTTTCTCTCCAAAAGCCTGGGCTGTAAAGCCTGAAGTACTCATTCTTAAAAAACCGAAGCCAAAATAGAGGAAATTAAAAATCATACTTCCCAATGAAACGGCTCCAATATATGTTAGAGATTCTAAATGGCCAAGTATTGCCAGATCCACCATTCCTAAAAGAGGGATTGTAATATTACTGACAATGTTCGGTATGGCTAACCTTAAAATCTCTTTATTCACGTCTTAGTTTTTTCGCGAAGATAAAACATTTTGAATATTAAACACCTGCCTGCGGCTATTGTGTACCCACATCTTTATAAATCGTTTACAAAGGCAGACAGCACTGATCTTAGCAGTTTGTCCTATTTTATCATTTATCCTATAGAAATAAGAAAGGGGTTAATAGCACCGCGCCTTTAGGCCGGTGGTTATGAAGCGAACGAAAACCCGCTAAGGCTTTAGCCTTTTATTTTAATCTGATCGAACTGTAAGGTGTTGGTTTAAAAGGACTAAAGTCCTGAAAATGTTGTTGTGTTTTATTTCCTGTTCACCGGCCTAAATGCTCGGTGCTATTGATTTGATAAAAAAGATGTGGGTATACGGTAGCTGCGGCAGGCAGGCTGATCAACGAATTTTGAATAATGAAGTAGTTTTTATAGGTATTGCCGGGGGAGCCAGATAAAATGATTATTCATTATGCCCTGTGCCCCTAAAGAGATATAAACATCCCAATTATTGATGGGCTAAGCTTCAATATATAGTAGTATTCTAAGTAAGTACCCGGCTAATCAAATGTAGTAAGGGCATATATTGCAAATGATCCCAGCCAATGGCCTCCTTCATAACTGTCACCAACCAAATTGGGTAAAGAATGTTTTACATGTTCATTTGCAATGTTTATCAGGTGTTTATATTCCGGATATTGCTTTGCTAAACCATATAATACCCATGCCCGGCTAAAGTTTAATCCATCGAGATGTAC
>JANQLW010000083.1 GCA_028280405.1 Bacteroidales bacterium | reverse complement strand
ATATTAGCAATAACATTTATGCTACCTTGCCCGTTTAGGACATTTTCTGTCATTTTCTCATTATGCCTAATAAAATTAGGTGAAATCTCAGGATGACATCCCCTTCTGCTTAGTTAAGGAAAAACCTCAAACTGAAGCCTCCCGTAGTCGTTGAATTTGGATATTGAGAGCTCACAAACGGATTATTAATCACCTTATCATAATACATCCGTAAGTTAAATTTCCTGCTAACTAAATAATCAGCAGAAAGGTTTATAGAAATGATTTCCTGACCAGCGGATATTTGATTAATCAATTCATCAATACGACGAAGCGTAGTTTTGTTTCTTCTTAAGGAAAAATCGGCTTTCAAGTTTAAATCGCTTTTCACTTTTGATGAAAACCCATTATTTCCACTTATGGTTTTAAAACCAAGATTTACATCTTTGATTCTGTAACCTAAACCAACTACAATTTCATCACTTTTCACTTCGGTTAACTGATTATTGGCAAAACTGAACGAAAGGTTTCTGGATTTTTTGAATTCAATCTTGGAGCTGAAGTTATTCTTCATTAAGACATCAATGCTTAATAAAGGTATAAACTGTTCAACAATTGAGATCATGGCAACATCATATTCCGGAATATAATTATTCCCATTGGCAAATAAAGCGGCAGGATAACCATCTACCATAAGTCTGTTTACATTGGAAACAAAGCTACCGATATTATAGGATGCACGATAGGCATGAGAAATAGTAATATTCTTAAATATATTTCTTAGGGCCTCTATCCTGTTTAGTCCGGTATAAGTAACCCTCCAGTTTGGCAGCGGTATTTTGGGTAGCATTTTCAGTTTTACAGACTGAGCATCTTTACCGGTATATGCTGCAAGGAAAGAATACATGAGTACATCTTGTGAAGTAGGCCCATATCCTACCGGATAGGAAATGATTTGTTGTTGGCCATCAACCGTAATCGTATCAACCGGGAAATATTTTCCATCCCAGTTTGGATTACTTTCAGCTAATCTATTCGCAATTATCAAGCGATTGCCTTTCATCGTTTCAAAGGCTTTAGAAGCATCATTTATTTCATTTCCAAAAGCAGTACCCATAGCTATAAAAGACATCGAAAAGCTTCCCTGGTCAACCGGAGAATAAGAATTGAATTCTCCATTCTCATTTGCTCTGAAATATTCACTATGCCTTAATGAATAGGCACGATCAGCGGTTAATTCAATTTTAAAATCAGGAAATGGTTCAACAGATACACGCGCAGAGAAATTAGTTGTTCTCTTTGTCGCAAATGCCTGATTTAATAATGTATCCGGTGACAACCATCCATATCTGATCGCATCATTCCTAATATCCCTCTGATCCCCAAAAACAAAACCAATACCCGGGGCAAGACTGGTTGGGTAATTCGTTCCGAAGTAAGGAGAATCTCCAAATATAGCTTGATCCGGAGTATAATTTCTGGTATTACCTAGAAAGCCTGGTTCCGGTAAAAATCCCGGCAAAAATGTCCCATCAATCTTAGAATAAGTAAAAGATGCCCTTTTAACAGCCGTCACAATATTTAAAGCTGTATTCAAGACAACATTGTTCTTCTCTTTTTTTTCAGGCTTATTACTGTTTACTCTATTATTATTGTTTCTAGAAGGCGTACTCCTGAAACCCGATCGTTTTCTTCTATTTTTCTGTGCAAGTTTCTTCAGATATGGAATTTTATTATACAATTGGGTAAAAATAAAACTTCCATTCAGCTGTAGTTCTCTGCTATTCTCAATTTGATTTCCAAAACGTTGCTGTGTTGATTTTGAGGAAGCTCTCCAATTATATGTTCCCAAATATCTGAACTGTCCATTGATCCAACTAAAAATTGGAATTTTATTAATCGGCAAATTATAATTTAAGGTAATCGATTGGTTATATCTACTGATAGTTCCAAATCCTTTAATTTCATCCCAAACAGCATCTTTATAAGCTTCATATTCAGAAGTACCTTTATCCGGGTTTCCTTGTGGCTCATCAATATAAGCTGTAGCTCTTGCTTTAAAATCTATATTAATAGAACGGGTTAAGTCATACTTAATATTATAGTCTCGGTTCCAGTCCCATTTTTTCGCAAAGAAGGTTTCAATGGGTACATCCCCGCTACTCTTATTTCTCAGTTTACGTTTATTATGCTCTCTGTACATATCTGTACTAAAGAATACGATTTTTGGAGCGAGGTAAAAATTAAAATCTTTGATAATTCTGAGATAAGGTTTATTTAAAGCTTTGATTTTATCAAACGGCTTAATTGGCTTTGGGCTATGTCTGAAATTATAGGTAAGCCCGCCTCTATATGTTTTCTTTTTATCCAGTTCTACATCTATATTCCTGGCAAAAACTTCCGAATAAGCATAAGAAACATTTAAATTTTCTATATCATAAAATCTGGCTTTTTTATTATTGGTTCGCTCTTTGCGAACATTCATGAAGTTTATATTTTTTCTGAAGACATAATCTTCAACTTTTTTTCTAAGTGAATCTTTTTCCTGTTTTGTAGTAAATGAATTCAATTCATCCGATAATTTTACATCTGGATCAAGAGGGTTAAATTCAGGAGTAATCGTTGAATGGGATACATCAAAATGCACAGGTATCCGGATTCCGGATTTTTCAGAAAAGAATTTTCCAAATTCAATATCTGTACTTAAATCGAAATTGGTAATTTTTTCTTTTTGGGTTTGATTTACTTTTTGTTCCACACTACCAAAACCAGGAGTACTATAACTTCCGCTTACGATCACGCGTCCAAGGTCAGCCAGATTTGCGGATAATCTGGCTCTGGCAGCCCAACCTCCACTACTTCTATAATCTGAAAGGCGTAGCTCATTCACCCAAACCTCAGCACTTTTTGCCAAGCCATCATCTTCGGCAGTAAAACTTTTTTGCCTGGGGTTTCTTATACCTATCAATAAAGCTTTCACATCACTAATACTCGGAACACCTAATATAGTAACTGTATGAGCCCCTTGTAACACTACATATGGAGAATTAGTTGTAACACCGCTATTTGGTTGGCGCATAGCAACATTCCGGTTTTGTTTAATTTTAACCAGTTCTTCCAAATTAATGTTAATCGTATTTTCTTCCGGCCATATTACATCTGCTTCAACATTAGAAGTACCCCAAGGTGTAAGCTTTAAAGGAATTTCATATTCATAATAATTTTCGTTGAAATCGGAACCCATTCTCACAAATAATGTCAAATCCCCATCTTTCATATCCTCATGTTCAAATACTTTTTCGGCATGAACATACATTTTCAGTTCTTTATACTGACGGAAATCAAAACTAGTTGTTTTAAAAGCACCTCGGGAGTCTCCATCTACCAGATTCGTAACTTTAAGCACCATGGCCTGCTCGTTCCACCTAATAACATTTGTAGTTCTAATATTTGTTTCTCTTTCAATGCCAGGAGGAATTACATAAGGGATCGGAATTCTTTTACCATTTTCTTCAATATTCACAGCAGAAATTTCAAAAGTAGTTTCGTCCGTATGATTTGGAGTTTCCTGACTATCGTGCAATAAAGTTTTTTTGTATCTTCTCCATTCCCCTCTGACCAAGTCCAATGTTGCAAATCTTAATACTGCAGGATTCCTGAACCCTCTCATAAACATTCTAAGGAATCTGATGGATTTAAAATCTTCAATATTGCCAATAACATCATCCGGATTATTTACAGGAATTTTAAACTGATACCATTTAATATTCTTAACCGTTCCATCAGGTAGTTGATGAGTCTGGGCTTCATAAATATCAGCAATATAATTTTGCCCTACATTCATTTTTGATGGGTCAAGGTCTATTTCGTATTGATAATAGCGTTCGGCTTCGCTTAAAGTATTATCCCTGTTAATATCTTCAATATTAGGCATTGCCGTTGCTGATGTAGGATAAGCCTCAGGATTTATGTCACTGGTTGGAGAGTTTCCTTCCGGATTATTATAAAGTTTATATCTTTCAAGAATACTTGAATACTTATTATCCTCATCAAAATCAGTACCACGAAAATAATGATAGTCATCAGAAGCCGGATCTTTCAATGCATTCCGATAAGCAACAGAATTTTCGCCAAACCTTTCTTTTAATTCTGTTAAATACGGCTGGCTTCCAAAGCTTCCAAAAAAACTTACTTCATCAGCTGTGGATAAACCATCATACCCTACATCCTGATATACACGTGAACCGATAGAATTATCAAAGGATTCTACTAATGATTGTACTTTAGGTACCCGTCCCCAAATAGTAGTATCCACATCCACAACATTTTCAGAAATTGGTAATCCATTTTCAAAACTCTTTCTGGAATCTCTTAAAATATCTTCCGAAATATCACCCAAATTAAAATATAGCTTTCCTTTATTATTCTTATCATCAACAAATGGGTCCATCATCCAGAATTCAATATACTCTACATTTGCAGCCTCAAAATCGGTAGACTCGATTTTACGCATAACACCACCCCATCTGGATTCGGGGACATTAAGTTTTCCTTCGCTATTCACCCCCTGTGTCATATTTTGAACAGGATTCACATCATAATTATACTGTCCTTTTTCTTCAGGATAAAAAGCAAGGTTTAATACAGATATATTTGTTGGGATTCCATTTGGAATATCTTTATTTGGGAAAACTTCGGTTTCCAATACCTGACGAACAGAATGTTTTGAAAGTTCTTCTTCAGTAATATTGGGAGGGCGGATACTCGAATTACGATCATAGAATAAAGGGTCAATGATATACCAGGCTAAACGAGCACGATTTTTCCCATAATTCAAGCCGGTTCCAGGAGCTGCTTCAGGAAATATATTAAACTGGCCTTGAGGTGTACTGGCCAGCATCCAACCACTGAAATTTTTGAGATCAATTTTTGATTTACTTCCTTCAAAATCATCTATATAAGAGATTCCTGTTTCGCCGACCACTGATGAGTGCCCGGGCATAAATTGAGCAAACTCTCCTTCCAAATTTATCGTTGATGGCTTGTTGGTTTCAATAAATGGAAGTTTATCAACCAGTTTGGTTAACAACCTGGAGTTTTCTTCATAATTAAAATTAAAGCCCCATATAGTATTTGAAATAGGATCTTCACCATAATTCGTTTTTTGTGTAAGTGGCCTTTCATTTAAATTTATTATGGTTGCTCCAAAATTTGTTTTATCATTCAGTTCATGACTAATATGCATACCCATATATCGTTTGGTTTGCAAATTATACATGGTATTGCTTTCTCTGGAAATTCGAATTGGTGTACCTGAATTTAAAATTCCATCATTAATAATCCGAACCCGCCCTAAAGTATAATCAACCGTATAATCTACATTTTCTGTCAAAGGAATACCGCCGGCAACGATTTTAACAGATCCCTGTGGAACATTAAATGCATTTAATGAAATCTCATTACTTGTAGCCGATTTAAAAAATCCTTCTAAAATAAATTTATTTTTTTCAGGATATTGTTCGGCATTCGATTTCGTTTGGGTATAGAGTGAATCATAAGCATATTTATCTGCCAGATTCTGATCAGCAAATAGCTTTCTTAAGTCTTTTCCAAATGGTTCCAAAACAGGAAAAAATATTCGGCCATTAGCTGCATTAATAGTTCCTCCATTTGTAGCAGCACCGTCAATAAAATCAAAAATACCATCTCCCGGAGGGTTAAATTTAGGATCCAGATTGTCCATCCCCAAAAGCCGGATCAGAGGAATACCCTTCACTTCATCAGAGCCCTCTGTGAGATAAGCAGTAGGGACACCTTTCTCATTTCCGGAATACAATACATTAAAAATAAAATCCTCCTGATTAACCTGATAAGCCCTTATGGAATATACATTCTTCATCATCAAATCCCATAAAGGATTCTTCGTATTAACAGATGTGCTTTTTAAAAGCTTTACGATCAGGTTCTGCGGAGATGTAATTCCCTGATCGGAAAATTCCCCAACCTGATATACCTTAGTATCTCCCAAAACAGTGTACTGATAAGCAACCGCTAAAGTCTGGTCAGGATTTAAGCCGGTATGTAAAGAAATAAACCCAAGCTTTGAGTTAAAGCTATATTCGGATAGGTCCAGTTTACGGGCACTTTCAATTTTTTCAAAATCCTCTCCGGCTACCATATAACCCGAGCCTCCAATTCCAAGCGGATCAGTTTGTAAATATTGGTTTACAGCATTGATATTTCTGATTTTTACATTATCCAGCCGCTGTAATAAATCATTTACTTCATTTGATGGCAAAGACGAAGAACCAATGCTATTTAAGGCTTCTTCAAAAGGATTGCTCTCTCCCAGATCAGTAAATGCAATTATATTTCTATTATCAGAAACAGCAGCCCCAATATTGGTTACCCATACTTCAATTCGGGTAATGATAATATTGGAATTGATAATTGGTAATCCTTTTAAAGCTTCGTTATATCTATTACTTACTTTTCCATCAGTGCCTGGAACTTCTTCTCTGAAATATTGGCCTAAAAAGAAATGGCGGTTTTCTTCATAGTCCAGTGCCGTTAAATTAAATTCATTTTTTTGAGCACCCCCCTGAACCGTAATAGATGCCGTTTCACTTTTCTGCTGTGAAAATACTCCTGTTACAGTGGTTTTACCAAAACGAAGTTTCGTTTTTATACCAAATAAGCCCTGGCTCCCATTTATCAAAGTAGTAGGTAATGAAAAGTTAACATCTCCTCCTTCTATTAATTGAATAATTTCATCTTCGTTTCCAACATATTTCAGTGCAAGATTATTTTCAAAATCAAATGTGGACTCTGTATTATAATTAGTTTTAAACTCTATTTTTTCACCAATTTGGGCTGTTACGCTCATTTGGATTTTTTGATTGAAGTCGAAGCTGGTTGTTTTCCTGCGTTTTACATCCAGGGTTTCATCTTTCCGATGATTTTGCAGGAAGCCAAAAGTGATTTCAGCAGAACCTTGCGGACGAATGTCGATAAAATTACTTCCGAATACATTGTCAAATACATTACCTCCGATATACAACGGAGGAATGATTCCATCTTTTCCTCTCCCATAATTACCTAAGTTATTTTTTTTCCAAAAAGATTCTCTGGTTTTACGAGCAGAATAAGTTTGATATTCATCAAAACTCAAGACCTGCGGAATACGATAATCAAATCCGCCAATTTTACGAGAGAGTGTGTAAGTATTGGTTTCAGGGTCATAAGCAAATTGATTATGAATATTCTTGGGATCCTTTAAAAAGAGTAATTGCGGCCTTTTAAAGAAATAACTATCCAGGTCTTTACTTTTAATAGAAAAGGGAAGTTTTACTGTCTGAGTAGTATCTTTTCGGCTGGTATCACTTTTTATTTCAGCCGTTCCGATTTGTCCATGACAAAAAAAGGTGAATAACATCCACCAGACAAAGAAACAGTATTTGAGATAAGATTTCAAGTAGAATTTCAGTTTTAATCAAGATCTATATTCCATTCCTAAATCTTACAGCAATTTAAGAGAACTCTTTATGAGTTGTTCAACACTAATATCCGTACCCTTATCTGCAAGAACTTTATCAATGGCTTTTCCAGCTACATTTTTACTAAAACCCAATATTACTAATCCTGATAACGCTTCTTCCTTTTTAGTATTGTGTAAAACAGGAATATTTTCTGCGGATAAATCCGACAATAATTCCTGTTTTCCCAACTTGTCCTGCAAGTCAATAATAATTCTTTGAGCAGATTTTCCGCCTATTCCTTTAATTTTTTGAAGCGCAACTGCATCACCATTTATTATGATAGAGTACAAATCCTCTGAAGTCATAGAAGACAGGATTAAGCGGGCAGTATTAGCTCCTATTCCTGAAACTGAAATCAAGTGCCTGAAAAGCATACGCTCAGTTTCTGCATAAAAGCCATATAGAACTTGCGCATCTTCTCTAACTACAAAATGGCATAGCAATTTGCATTCCTTCAGTTCATTGATTTGTGAATAGGTATTCAGGGAGATATTAATGTTATAGCCTATTCCATTAATATCAAGTGTGACATAGGTTGGTGTTATCTCAACCAGCTTTCCCTCAAGATAAGAATACATAATATGAATTTTTGGTATCTAATTATAAGCAAAACAAATTTAAAAAAATAAAACAGATGAAAAGAAAATCAATTTAATATATGGCTTAACTTAGCTAGTTATACTTTTAAAGCAACCAGCAACCAGCAACCAGCAACCAGCAACCAGCAACCAGCAACCAGCAACCAGCAACCAGCAACCAGCAACCAGCAACCAGCAACCAGC
>JANQLW010000075.1 GCA_028280405.1 Bacteroidales bacterium | reverse complement strand
TATTGATCTCAAAATGTAGAAAAGAAAAAAAGAAAGGAAAGCTTACACCTATGATGATCCTAAGCAAAATTCCCTTAAATTGACGGCTATGGGATGGCTTCCCATTCGTTAATATTTTTTTTTTAGATCAAACTTCATAAATTTACACTATGAAGCGAATTCTACTATTGATATTTTTTCTTTTTGTATTTATAGGAAGTATTTACTTACTGGTTACAGAATCTTCACTTCTGACCATATCTTTGATTAAAGGCAGTAGTTTCCCTTTTGGGACTTTTAGTACATGGATGGGCCTGATTGCTTTTCCTCTGATTTTAAAGTATGGGATAAAACCACTGTATATACCTATTTCCAATTATCATAAATCATATAATGTAATATTGCAAATGATTGTTTTTTTTAATCTTTTGTGGGGGGGCATCAGTTATGGATTGGCAGGGAACTGGTCTTTTAGCTTCGGACAATCAGAAGGTTTCAGGGGAAGTGCAGAAGCATTCAGATATTTTGAGACCATCAGCTTTATAGCACTTATACTACCTGTATTCTTTGTAATCATTTATGGAATTCATACATATTACATAAAAGAAATCAACCAGAAAGGCAAAAGAGGATTTTTATTTTAGAAAAATTTATGATCGATTATTCAAATTCAGCAGTACTCAAAAAGAGTCCATTGAACACAATTTAAATGTACCATGCGATTGGAGTAATCCCGTTTCTGTCAGCTTCCGGCTCTAGCCTAAATACAAGGTGGTAATTTAACTTTAATTTGGATTTATCACAGTTAAATATAATTAAAAAACTAAACTTTTTCAATATAATGACTTAATTCGGAATCAGTCTAGCAAGTGGCAACAAAATTCCGGATTCCATCTAAAACCATCTGTAGCCCTATAGTAGCAACGATCAATCCGGTTATTCGGATAAGTGCACTCATGAAATTATATTTGATCAAAACCTTTCCGATCTTTTTTGCATAAAGCATTAAAATCAGGTTTATTCCCAGTGCAACAAAAATGGAGAGACTTGTAATCAGACTTCCATAATTTGCAGGAAATGTAACGGCAGCAGTAATGGTAGCAGGACCGGCAATCATAGGAACTGCAACCGGAACATTAGCAACATCAACTAATTTGATGTTTTTGTCAATCTTTAAAAATTCACCTTTTTGTAATCCCGTTAATCCGGTATAGACCAATACCATTCCACAGGTTATTTGAAAAGCATAAAGATCAATATGAAATACATAATCGAAAATAATTTCGCCCAGTACCTGAAAAAATATAAGAATAATAAATGCCGTTATAGAGGACTTTATAGAAAGAAATCGAAGTTCTTTATCAGTGAATTGTCCTTGCAGAGTATTTACTACAAGAATTTTATGTACTGGGTTTACCAATGCAAAAAAAGCAATTAAACTACCGATAAAAATTTTGAAAGCCATTTTAACTAAACAATTCTTCGTCTCTTTCTAATAATAAAACTGAATGTTGAGGAACGATAAAATATTTCTCATCATTATAAACAATCTCTATGGCTCCTTTTTGCATAAAGATCGCAAGGTCACCTTCTTTCGCCTGCAGAGGGACATATTTTATTTTATCTTCATTATTTTTCCATGGTTCATCATGCTCTTCAGACGGCAATGGAATTGGATATCCCGGACCACATTTAATAATGTAACCGGTTTGAATTTCTTCTTTTTCTTTATATCCCGGAGGTAGGAATAATCCACTTTTTGTTTTGTTCGACAATGATTTAGGCTTAATCAGTAACCTGTCTCCAACTACAATCAAGTTATCAATATTCTTTTTTATTTTGGCTGTCATCCTTTATTTGGTTTTCCATTTCAAAATTAATAAAAAGAGAAGATGCGAAATGCTTAAAGAGTAAAAAAGTGAAAAGGTATGTAGATTTTTTTAGAGATCATTTTTCAA
The DNA here is from genome assembly GCA_028280405.1 of Bacteroidales bacterium. Lineage (GTDB taxonomy): Bacteria > Bacteroidota > Bacteroidia > Bacteroidales. The sequence goes on along the minus strand of JANQLW010000075.1, from coordinate 79,900 downwards.
ATCCCTAAATGTGAATAATTAGTTTTTACAGGTATCATTCTGTTCCTGAAAAATCAATAATTTTGTTTTTTATCCGTTTTATTTGAAAAACGGAATGTGATTTGATTATTTTTATAATAAATTGAATCCTAAAAAAGTGAATTATGAAGATTGTATTTTTAAGACGTCCTAAACCAAAACAATTTGATTATAAGCCTATATATTACGATAAGGAAAAGGATGAACGTGAACAAAGAAGAAAAGAACTGGGTTTAGCAGATGATGAGGCAGGTCAGCGAAAATTATTCAGAGGAGAACTCCAAAGACGTTGGCGTGGCGATAATTATAAGAAAGAAAAGGAAAACCAGCGAAAGAAGGTTCTGATTTATTTAATTCTGGCCGGATTTGTGACCTATTATATTTTCTTTACTGATTTTATTCAAAAACTAGTCTCTTTAATAACAAATAATTAATGCCAGATATCATTAAACTTCTACCGGATTCAGTAGCGAATCAGATAGCTGCGGGTGAGGTTATTCAAAGGCCTGCATCTGCTGTGAAAGAATTGTTGGAAAATGCAGTTGATGCAGGAGCAAATAGTATTAAGCTCATTATAAAGGATGCCGGAAAAACACTGATACAGGTTATTGATAATGGTTGCGGTATGTCGGATACAGATGCCAGAATGGCTTTTGAAAAACATGCAACTTCAAAAATTAATTCAGCTGAGGATCTTTTTGCAATACGCACATTAGGATTCAGAGGGGAAGCCCTGGCCTCTATAGCTGCCATTGCACAAGTAGAATTAAAAACAAAAAAAACTGAGGATGAATTAGGGTGCTTAATTAATATTGAAGGGTCGGAAGTAAAAGCACAGGATGTTATACAATGTCCAAATGGAAGTTCTATTTCCGTAAAAAACCTGTTTTTTAATGTCCCGGCAAGAAGAAATTTCTTAAAATCAGACCAGGTTGAAACCAGGCATATAATAGAGGAATTTACTCGTATTGCAATGGTTAATCCGGGCATTGCCTTTTCAATGCATCATAATGGAAAAAGATTATTCCAGCTATCCTCTTCAAATCTGAAGCAAAGAATAATCGGTTTGTTTGGTAATACTTATTCGCAAAGGCTTGTACCTGTTGAACAGGCCACCGAAAATGTGAATATATATGGCTTTGTTGGCAAACCTGAGTTTGCTAAAAAAACCAGAGGTGAGCAATATTTCTTTGCAAATAACAGGTTCATCAAACATGCGTATTTGCACCATTCAGTTGATGCAGCTTTCCAGGAATTATTGCCCAGCGATACCTATCCTACTTATTTCTTATTTATAGAAGTTGATCCAAAAACCATTGATGTTAATATTCACCCGACTAAAACCGAAGTTAATTTTCAGGATTCAAAATTAATATATGCTGTACTAAGGGCAGCTGTCAGGCAGGCATTGGGGAAATATAACCTGACGCCTTCTTTGGATTTTGAAGTAGATCAGGCATTGAATTTTCCCGAAGCTCCAAAAGGAAAGGAATTCCAACAACCCAGTATTACGATCGATCCTGATTATAACCCTTTTGATATAAAGCCTAAAGCTTCAAAATCATTTTCAGGAACTGCTCATGCTCCGAAAAAAAAAGATGTAAGGAATTGGGAATCATTATTTATTGAAAACAAAGAAACTCAACAAGATGTTGATCAAAACCAATTTGTTGAACAAAGGGGACAAGCAGAAACTTCTCAAAATCAGGAATTGGATTTGGGTGATAAATTGGTAAACCAAAAAGTATTTCAGTTTAAGAATAAATATATTATAACTCTTCTTTCTTCCGGTTTAATGATTATTGACCAAAACAGAGCTCATGAAAGAATTTTATATGAACAGTTCCTGGAAACTTTAGAGAATGATCAACAGGCATCACAACAAGAGTTGTTTCCTGTTACCATCAGCTTTACGCCTAATGAGATTGAAATTATAAAAGACATAGAAACTGAACTTAAACAATTGGGATTTCAAATGGATTATCTTGGTAAGGCATCCTTAGTATTTTCAGGAAGACCGGCTGACCTGGAGGATAAAAATATTAGTGAAGCTATTGAGAAAATCATTGAAAACTATCAAAAAAATTTATTGGATATCAATCAAAATAAAAAAGCTAATTTAGCAAAAGCTATGGCTGCCAGTCTTTCTATTAAAAAAGGCCAAAGCCTGCAAAAGGAAGAACAAAGTGCTTTGGTAGATAAATTATTTGCCTGTAATATTCCGGATATGAGTCCGAACGGTAAATTGGTTTTTAAAATCATTGCACTGGAAGAATTAGAAAAAATGTTTCATTAATGAAAAATGAAGAATGAAAAGTGAAAAATATTTTTAAATATTTATCCATTTCGTTTTTAGTTTTAATTTTTAGTTAAAATATGAATGGTTCATTTCGCCCTATGGGCTTTAGAATATTACCCCCGGTTGTTAAAAATTTGTTGATTATTAATGGCCTGTTTTTTTTGGCAACTATTGCTTTTCAAAGTGCCTTTAAAACAAACTTAAATGAAGTTTTAGGATTACACTATTGGGAATCCCCCAATTTCAGCCCTTATCAGTTTGTGAGCTATATGTTTATGCATGGAGGTTTTGCACATATTTTTTTCAATATGTTTGCTTTATGGATGTTTGGCAATACACTGGAAAATGTATGGGGGCCGAAACGTTTTCTTACTTATTATATGATAACCGGATTAGGTGCGGCATTGGTGCAAATGATTGTGACTTACTTGAGAATTCAGGCAGCTAAAGAAGGTATGACAGACGAAATGATCCAGATTGTATATAATGAGGGACATGCAGTATTGGATAGAGGAATGAATTATACGGATAATGCTATGGGAAAATTGAATGTATTGATAAATTCCACTACGGTTGGTGCTTCCGGAGCTGTATTTGGAATCCTGCTTGCATTTGGTATGATGTTCCCGAATTCATTGATCTATGTTTATTTTGCGATTCCGATAAAAGCCAAATGGTTTGTAATAATATACGGTGCTATTGAATTATATGCCGGTATTGCAAATAACCCTAATGATAATGTAGCACATTTTGCACACCTTGGTGGTATGGTATTCGGCTATTTCTTGATAAGGTATTGGAAACGAAATTAAATTACGAATGTATACACAACAAAATCCTTTGGAAAACTTTAAAAATTTTCTTAGACAGAAAAACATATTATCCAGGTTAATATTGTTAAATCTGGTTATTTTTCTATTTGTAAACTTAATAAGCCTTTTGTTGTGGTTGTTTAAGATTGATTCGGGGATTCAAAACCAGTTTGGCTTATCTCCCATTGCTTATTGGCTTTCAGTCCCTTCAAATCCCAGCTTGTTAATTCAAAAACCCTGGACAATTTTTACATATATGATTCTACATGAAGATTTCTTCCACATATTTTTTAATATGATTATACTGTATTTGGGAGGTGGAATCTTTATGGAATATTTAAGCCAGAAGAAACTTTTATCGACTTATATCTGGGGTGGTTTATTTGGAGGCCTGTTATATGTTCTTGCGTATAATTATTTTCCTGTATTCCAGCAAGAAGCTAAGTATTCGGTAGCTCTGGGAGCCTCAGCATCCGTACTGGCTATATTGGTTGCTATTGCCACTTATGTCCCAAACTATTATGTCAACCTGATCCTGATTGGCAGAGTTAAATTAAAGCATATTGCCATTGCTTTCGTTATTATTGATTTACTGAGTATACAGGGAACAAATCCGGGTGGACATATTGCGCATATCGGAGGTGCTTTGTACGGCTTTATTTCAATAACGTTGTTTAAAAAGGGGATTAGGTTCGGCAATAAAATAAATGTTCCTAAGTTTTCTTTTAGAAGAGGACCAAGAAAAGTCTATAGTAATCCGGGTTATAAAAAACCTGTTTCGGATGATGAATATAATCGGAATAAAAACATCAGACAGGAAGAGATTGATGCTATTTTAGATAAAATATCTAAATCAGGCTATTCCAGCTTATCTGAAAAAGAAAAAGAAATCCTATTTAAAAACAGTAATAAGCAGTGATAAAGCTTTTTAAGGAGCATAATGATTCATTCCTAAGCAAGTTTGCATTATACATCAATTACTTCTTTGCATTTGCTCTTATTCTAAGTTATTTATCATGTCATATAAGCCCTGAAAAAATTTGGTTTTTGGCTTTATTTGGTCTTGCTTATCCATTCATTTTAGTTTTTAATATTGCCTTTTTTATAGGATGGCTGATACTAGGGAAAAGGCATTTTTTTATATCACTACTTGTAATCATTTTGGGTTATAATCATATAGGACAATATTATCAGCGAAAAGGAGAGGTTATTGATGCTGAGAACCCCTATAGTATTTTGTCTTTTAATGTTCATAATTTTTCAAGAAATTATTCAGGGCTTTATAATAAGCAAGCCCAAAAAGAAAATTTTCAGTTTATAGAAAATCAAAATACAGATATCGTTTGCATACAAGAGTTTTGCTATAGCGGCGACAATAGATATGCTTCGCATACACAACTGAAAAACCGACTTGGAGCAGAAAATTACTTTTTCGAAAGTTACTTTAAGCCTAAAAAAAATAAAGTTTTAGGAATGGTCACTTATAGTAAGTTCCCCATTGTAGGAAAAGGAATTTTTGAGATGAAAGGAACCCGTAAATTTGGAATTTATACGGATTTGAAAATATACAATGATACTGTCAGACTGTATAATATTCACTTGAAATCCATTCGTTTGAATTATGCAGATTATTCTTATGTAACAGGTATAAATGTCAATGATAAAAAGTATGAAGGAAATACAAAACAAATCATTGGGAAATTAAAAAGATCTTCTAAAACCAGAGCAAAACAGGTCGATATTTTAAAAGCACATATGGACAATTGTATTTTTCCTTTTATAGTATGCGGAGATTTCAATGATACCCCTTGTTCTTATACTTATCAAGTACTTGCTAATGGATTATCCGATGCTTTTGTAGAAAATGGCAAGGGGTTAGGAAAAACATTAAAAGGAAAACTTCCGGCATTCAGGATTGATTATATTCTTTATGATGATGTTTTTACTCCTTTAAGCTATGATGAATTGAGAATCAATCTTTCAGATCATTTCCCTGTAAAAAGCAAGTTTATTTTTAATAAGGATTAATCCTATTATCTGAAATTCCTTATATAATTAATCTTATTTTTGTTGTTGAGATTGATCATTTATGAAATATGAATTAATATCGGATTTTGAACCCACAGGAGATCAACCGGAAGCCATCAAGCAACTAGTAGAAGGTATTAAAAGAGGTGATCCGGCCCAAACATTGTTAGGTGTGACAGGTTCGGGAAAAACATTTACAATGGCCAATGTTATTAAGGATATTAATTGTCCGGTACTTGTATTGAGCCATAATAAAACTTTAGCTGCTCAATTGTATGGTGAGTTTAAACAGTTCTTTCCGAATAATGCAGTTGAATATTTTGTATCCTATTATGACTATTATCAGCCGGAAGCCTATATTCCTGTTACGAATACTTATATTGAAAAGGATCTTTCCATAAATGATGAAATTGAAAAACTGAGACTGAGTACATCTTCAGCTTTGTTATCAGGTAGAAGAGATGTAATTGTGGTTTCTTCTGTTTCGTGTATATATGGTATTGGAAATCCGGATGACTTTACAAAAAATGTTATCAGGATCAGTAAAGGAGAAGTTATTAGCAGAAATACTTTTCTGCACGATTTGGTTGGAAGTTTATATTCCAGAACCGAGCTGGAAATGAATAGAGGTAATTTCAGGGTAAAAGGAGATACGGTTGATATTTATCCTGCTTATGCTGATATCTGTTATCGTGTCATTTTCTGGGGCGATGAAATTGAAGAATTGGAAAGCTTTGATCCAATTACTGGCAAAGGGATTCAGCAAATGAATGAAATGGTGATATTCCCTGCTAATATCTTTGTTACTTCTAAAGATAAAATGCTTTCTTCTATCTACAGTATTCAGGATGATTTAGTAAAACAAATAGCTTATTTTAAGGAAATTGGAAAGCATATGGAAGCTAAACGCCTCGAAGATCGTGTAACTTATGATTTGGAAATGATGCGTGAATTAGGCTACTGTTCCGGAATTGAAAATTATTCCAGGTATTTTGACGGTCGTAAGCCTGGCTCCAGACCTTTCTGTCTGATAGATTATTTTCCTGATGACTACTTATTAATGGTTGATGAAAGCCATGTGACGATTCCTCAAATACGTGCGATGTATGGAGGGGACAGATCACGTAAGAAAAACCTGGTGGAATATGGTTTTCGTTTACCTTCTGCTATGGATAACCGCCCATTGAAGTTTGATGAATTTGAATCTATGATAAACCAGGCAGTATTTGTAAGTGCGACTCCGGCTGATTATGAACTTCAAAAATCGGAAGGGGTAATTGTTGATCAATTAATACGGCCTACAGGCTTACTGGACCCTCCTATTGAAGTAAGGCCAAGCCTGAACCAAATAGATGACCTTTTGGATGAAATCAGTAAAGTGGTTCAAAAGAAAGAAAGAGTTTTAGTAACAACGCTTACAAAGCGAATGGCTGAAGAACTCACGAAATATCTATTGAATCTTAAAATACGGACAACTTACATCCACTCTGATGTAGATACACTGGATAGAGTCGAGATATTAAGAAAGCTAAGACTGGGGGAAATAGATGTATTGGTTGGTGTTAATCTTTTACGGGAAGGTTTGGATTTACCGGAAGTTTCATTGGTTGCTATTTTAGATGCTGACAAAGAAGGGTTTTTGAGATCCGAACGATCCCTTACACAAACTGCAGGCAGGGCAGCCAGAAATATAAACAGCATTGTAATAATGTATGCCGATACCATTACAAATTCCATGCAATTAACCATCGATGAAACGAATCGTAGAAGAGCCAAACAAATAGCCTATAATGAAGAACATGGGATTACTCCTACACCAATTGTAAAATCAACAAGTTCCATTCTTGAGCAAACTGCTGTGGCCAATTCAAAAGCGTATATAGAGAAGGAAGAAAGCTCTATTGCAGCAGACCCGGTAATTCAATATATGGGGAAGCCTGCCCTGGAAAAAGCAATTACCAAAGCTCAAAAAAATATGGAATTGGCAGTTAAGGAATTGGATTTTATTGAAGCTGCTAGATTCAGAGATGAAATTACAGATCTAAAGAAGAGGTTAAATAGTCTTTAATTATTCGATCTAATATTTTTATATCTAATTTGATTTATTAACTTTATTTTGTAAATAATTTTGGTTAAGATTAAGGCTAATTTATATTTTATCTTATTTTTGTATTTGTGAATAAAATGGAACAATTTAATTGTCAATCTAACTAATTTAAATAATACATGAAAAAGAAGATCCTGGTTATTGATGATGAGTTAAGTATTAGAATGCTATTGGAAAATTTTCTAAACAAAACTTATAATGTGGTTACTAAAAATGATGGTATGGAGGGTTTGAGTTGGTTGGAAGAAGGGAATATTCCAGATCTTATTGTAGCTGACATCCAAATGCCGAATCTGGATGGCTATGAATTTGTCAAAAATGTACGTGCGAGTGGATATTTTAGAGATATTCCTTTAATTATGCTCTCAGGAATTGAAAGCAGTACTGAAAAAATTAAGTGTTTAAAGCTAGGTGCTGACGATTATATTGTAAAACCTTTTAATCCGGAAGAATTGGCAATTCGAATTGAACTGCTTATATCAAGAAAATCGTAATTTAGTACTTTATCAACATCAACAAAACGATCCTGCATTATGGATGAAGCTACAAATTCGAGAAAACGTCTTAAGATTCTTTATATAGGTGGAAATAAAAAAGTCACTAAAGAGTACCAGGATTCTTCTCTCCTTTTTGATGTAACTGATTCTGAAAATGGATTAGAAGCCATAAATATTTTGAAGAAAAATGAAGATTTTGATGCCATCATTAGTGAAGCACATCTTCCTGGAATTAATGGAATTGAAATCTTCCGAATGCTTAAGGCCAAAGCGATTCATCAACTTACTCCCTTTATCTTAATTAATCATGAACCTGAGGAAAAACTTTTGGCAAAAGCCCTGAAGGAAAAAATTGATGATTACTACCTGATTCCCCTTGATGTTGAAGAAATATATACCAGAATAGAGTTTCTGAATCGTTATAAAAAAGAAATTCAGAAAGATAAGCAAACAGAAAAAACAATAAATGTTAAAGATTATAAAATTCCATTGATCAAAAGAACTTTTGACATTCTTGTTTCCGGAACGGCTCTTATTTTCCTGATTCCTTTCTTTATTTTAACTGCTTTTGCTATCAGATTAGAATCTAAAGGGAAGGTTTATTATAAATCGAAAAGAGTTGGTACAGGATATAAAATATTTGACTTTTACAAATTCAGGTCGATGTATACCGGTGCAGATGCCAGGCTGAAAGAATTAAATCATTTGAATCAATATGCTCAGCAAAAAACAGAGGAAAGTCAAAAAAATGAGGAAGAAGAGCTAGGTAATTGTCCCCGCTGTACCAAATTGCCTAATGAAGAACACTGTTCTCCCACACTGTTTACCGAAGGAATTAAAGTTTGTGAATATTGGTATTCCCAATTAAAGGCAAATGAGAATAAAGTGACTTTTATGAAAATAAAAGATGACCCACGTATTACCAAAGTTGGAAAATTTATTAGAAATACAAGTATAGATGAGCTACCTCAGTTAATTAATGTTTTAAAAGGTGACATGTCGATTGTTGGAAACCGCCCATTGCCACTATATGAAGCAGAACTATTAACATCGGATGATTGGAGTGAGCGTTTTCTTGGCCCCTCAGGAATTACAGGGCTGTGGCAGGTGGAATTACGAGGAAAAAAAGGTGAGATGTCGGAAGATGAAAGAAAATCACTTGATAATGAATATGCTAAAAATTATTCATTTTGGGGTGACATCAAATTAATTTTAAGAACAATTCCTGCATTGTTCCAGAAAGAAAATGTTTAAAATGCTAAACATTCATAATTACATTAATGTTAAAAACTATTTAATAAATAATATTTATAAGTATTTACATTATTGCTAAAATTATCGTAGTTTGTGTTATTTTTTAAGAAAAATCCAAAATTTATGCCTAAACATTTTTTAAGCTTTTTCAAATATTTAGTGTTTTCAGGAATCTTTCTTATTTCTATTGATGGATTTTCTCAGTATTATGATAGTACAATGGTATATAATCCTGTTAAAGATGATATTAGAGATAAAATCCCTCCTCTGGAAACTTTAATTGATTCAGCAATAAAAAACTCCCCAAGAATAAGATTGGAAGAATTAAAAGCAACCAGAGTGAGATACGATATTAAAACGGAAAGGCGTAAATGGACTGAACATCTGGGATTTGAAGGATTAATTAATTACGGACACTGGTATTTTAACGATAGAGATGAATTAACTAAGTTGGACAGATTTTATTTAACAGAGTCTCGCCGATCAACCTATAACGGACAATTCTATATTAAGTTACCTCTTTTTGCAATTGTTGACAGACGAAATAATATTAATAAAAAGAAAAAGGAATTGGAAATGGCTATGGTTGAAAGAGAAATTCAAATACGAGAATTAAGAACCAAGGTCATAGAAATTTATTATGATCTGGTAGGATACCAGACTAAGCTGAAAGGCCGAATGAAGTATCAGGAAGTTTCCGAAATGATGATGCAAATGGCAGTAAATCGTTGGCTAAGTGGAGATATTCCTGCAGAAGAATATAACAGACAATTAGACTATAAAACCAGAGGAGACGAATCATATAATGAAACGCTTAGGCTTTTTCAAAAAGCTTATGTAATGCTTGAAGAAGTTGCAGGTATTAAATTCAATTTACTAAACGTCGTGAAATAATGGATCTATATAAAATTCTTCAGTTAATAAAAAGGCATCTATTCCTGCTGATAATCATTCCGTTTATTATGGCAGTACTGGTTTTTTTGTTTACCCGAAACAGACCTAAAGCTTATTCTTCTGAAACTAAAGTTTATACAGGGATTGCAGGTGGATACAACCTGGAAAGTACTGAAAGAAGAATGATGGATTATGCAGCTACCAATGTTAAATTTGATGATCTGATCCAAACCATTAACTCCAATCGTAATAAAAGTAGAACTGCTATAAGGCTGTTGGTTCAGCATTTAATTTTGGAAGCTCCCGTTAAGCAATATATTTCACGTGATAATTATTATGCAATTCACAGAATAGTACCTAAACATATTCACAATCTTGTTTACAAGAATGGAAAGATGGGGGCTGAAAGGGAACTTGAAGAAGAAATTCTAAAGAATCAGCAGGAAATCGCAGCATTAGAGAAAAAGATTGCCCAAAAACAGGGCCGATTTAATAATCGCAATTTCCAAAAACCATTCGATGATAGTCAGTTTACATCCCATGTTGTAAGACCCGGAGAAAGTTTCCAGTCCATTGCCAATATGTATGATATTAGTGAGGGAGAACTATTATCTAAAAATAACTTGAATAACAGAAATATTCGTATTGGTGACACCTTGATTATTAGAAAAGATATAAAAACCAGATTTGTTTATCATACGGTTAAAGAGAATGAAACTTTATTCGCCATTGCAAATTATTATAATGTAAGTATTACTGATCTCAGACGAATTAATAAATTATATTCTGATAAAGTAACTCCCGGCCTTACACTAATTATAAGGGATTTGACTGGAAATCCAGGGAATTTGATCAGCGATAATATGTCAGCAAAGAATAAGGACCTTTACCTGTCTGAAACGTCATTGAGCTTGCTGGATCAATTAACTCCTGTGGAATTTTCTAAAGACCCTATTGTACCGGAAGGAATTAAAAAATCTGATTTTGAAGCAACCTTTGATAATTTCCTGGCGGAATATAATTCCAGTGATACAAACTTTGTCTATCAATATTTACATTACCCGAATAAATATTATGGGATCGGTCAAATTGGTAATAATCTTCAGGTAAATAGAATCAACAATTCGGACCACGTCCGGGTTAGATATCAGGCTGATGATCCGGGCATTTGTCAGCAAACCCTGAAAATATTAACTCGTGAATTTATTCATAATTATCAATCCATTCATCTAAAACAAACAGATGACGTAGTTGCAGAACTTCAGAAAAGAGTGGATGATGCTTATGCAAGATTAGTAGCAGCTGAAGATAAATTATTGGCATTTAATGTAGACAATAATATTATTAACTATTACGAACAAAGTAAATATACTGCGGAAAAATATGAAGAACTCGAACTTCTATACCAAAATGAACAGGTAAAATATGCCAGTGCAAGAGGATCTCTCGATCTTCTTGAAACTAAATTAATGGGCCGTGACAGTATTTATGTTAAGAGTGACCTCATTGAAAAGAAAATGCAGGACCTTACCAGAGTGAAAGGGTTGATTATTATTAATGAGCTGGATGTTGAAAATAACCCTCATATGGGGAATAGACTTACAGAAATGCGACTGGAAGCTGACCGCTTGATGGATGAAATGAAAGCCCAGGTAGATCAGTTATATTTATATCAATATTCAAGTGAAGGTATTCCGATTAAAGAATTATTAACGGAATATTTAAATAATAATATTGCAATGAGAGTTGCCGGTGAAAGTTTAAAAGTGCTAAGATCAAGGAGAAAAGACTTTACGCGTAAATATCAGGTATTTGCACCTCTTGGAGCCCAATTAAAAAGAATTGAAAGAGAAATCAGTGTACTTGAACGTGAATATCTTCAAAATTTTAATGCGCTTGAACAGGCAAAACTTAAAAGACAAAATAATCTATTGTCATCTAAAATAAAAGTTGTAGATGAACCGGAATTTCCATTACAGGCTAATCCTTCAAAAACCAAGCTTTTAATTATTGCTGCAGCTGCTATTGGTTTTCTTATTGTTGCCTTTGTAATTCTTATGTTGGAATTCTTTGATACGACCGTTAAAAATCCTGATGCAGTTGAGAAACAAACAAAACTTAAATTAGCCGGAGCCTACCCTATTTTAGAACCAGGTATTGATAATTCTTATATTAGAAACAGATTGATTGAATTAATACTGCAAAATATTAAAATGTATATTAATCATAGTTCTGTTTATACATCTGAAAAACCATACCTGATATTAGTATTCAGTACACAAATAGGTGTAGGTAAAACTTTAATCGCTACCGAACTTATCAATAAACTAAGGTCCTGGGGAGAAAAAGTATTATACTTAAATTATTCTACCGAAGATACGGAAGAAGATACTGATGCTGATGCATTAGATAATACTATTCATTACAAAATCGATCATAGATTTGTTGAAATTAAACATATAAATGAACTACTGGCCAGTAATTACCTAAGAGAAGATAATTATAAATATGATTATATTTTCCTTGAAATTCCTGCCTTAATCTATAATTCATATCCTCTTGAATTGATGAATTCTGTGGATGTTGCACTTATGGTAACCAAAGCTCAAAGCCAATGGAGAAGAGCAGATATTACTGCATTGGAAATTATGCAGGAAGTATCACGTGAAAAACCTATGGTTGTTTTGAACCAAACAGAATTGTATGCTCTGGAAGATATTGTGAATGATATTCCTGAAAAGAAGCATCGCTCCCTACGACGTAAAGTGAAAAAGATAGTTACCTATCCATTCAAGTTAAAGCTCAGGGTAAGAGTTGATTAAATAGGATATTGTGAAGGAAAAATTTTCAAAGGCACTCAAAAACGATAACTTTTTGTCCTTATCGAGCAATCTTAGTATTGCTGTTTTTGGTTTTTTGAGTTTTTTTATTTTAGTTCGATCATTATCCCCTACTAATTTTGGTGTTTGGGTAATTTTTATTACAGCCGGTAATTTTATTGAAATGCTCAGGTTTGGAGTAACCCGTACTGCGATTATTCGATTTTTGTCGGGCTCTAAAGGCAGAGAAAAACAAAGCCTGTTAGGATCCAATTGGTATATCGGATTGATTGCAACTATTGTACTGTCCTTATTAATCTGGGGAATTTACCTTATTTTCCCGGAAACACTTGGTAATTCTGATTATTATCTGTTCTTTATCTGGTATCCTGTCTTATCATTTCTGAATTTACCATTTAATAATGCAATATCAGTGATGAATGCTGATAGAAGGTTTGACAGAATGTTATTTATTCAAACCTTTAATAAAGCCGGCTTTGTTTTATTTTTGATTGTAAACTTCTTCTTTTTAAAACTATCATTAATTGATATTGTTTATGTATACCTTATCATTAATGCGCTAACATCCATTATTTGTTTAATATACAGATGGGATGGTATTCAATATTTGTTTAGAGCCACAAAAGAGTCGAATAAAACGATCTTTAAATTTGGAAAGTATTCTACCGGGACTTTAATAGGTGCCAACCTATTGAAAAGTTCAGATGCAATCCTTATTTCTTTAAGCCCATTCCTCGGAGCAGTAGGCGTAGCTTTTTACAGTGTCCCATTAAAATTAACAGAAATCCTGGAAATTCCATTAAGAAGCTTTGTCGCTACAGCTTTTCCCAGAATGTCAAAAGCCAGTATTGAAAATAATATAGAAGAAGTAAAACGTATCTATTATTCTTATGCAGGTGGGGTAACATTCATCATTCTTCCGATTGTATTGGTCGGGTTTATTTTTGCAGAAGAATTTGTTTACCTTTTGGGAGGTGCCCAATACCTTGAAACAAAATCAATTTTTAGAATATTCTGTATTTATGGATTATTTATTTCTGTAGATAAATTTACCGGGGTAGCCCTGGATAGTATAAACAGGCCTAAAAGTAATTTCTTTAAAGTAATTTATATGGCATTGGCTAATATTATCGGCGATATAATAGCAATTTTCCTAATGGCAAAGATTGTTTTGTTTGCGAGTATAGCCGTATTGGTATTAAAGACACATTATGGTTTATTTGATGTGTTTAATATAAGTTTTAGTTATACCATGATATCTACACTGGAAATGGTGGCTTTTGTAACCATCTTATTTACAATAATAGGGATATTGGTAGGTTTGAATTATTTGAACAAGGATATTGAAATTAAAAAACGATTAATCATTATAGAAGGATGGATATTCTTTAAAAAAATTCTGGCAGATATTTTTGGGCTTGTCAGAAAGTAAATTCTTTGTAATTTTATTAAGAGAATCTAAAATCGCAGTATGCTTAAAAAGTTTAAACGTTATAGTGGCTCCATGAAATTGAATGATCCGGTTATGATCATTGGTTTACTGGTAATTGCTGTGATTGCAAGTTATATAATTGGAAATGGCGGATTACGGACTGCTCTCTTAGTCGGAGCAATTCCTGTTGCGATTTTTTATTTGAACAGAATATTTACAAAACCTAATATCGGTTTATATACTACGCTTATTGCTTCCTTTCTTGTAATTGGTATTACACGTTATATTCCCGGAATCCCTTTAGGGCTAACTATTGATGGCCTTCTTGTATTAACTTTTATTGCAGTATTCTTCAAAAACTTTTATGAAGGTTTGGATAAGCGGGCATTTACCAGGGATTTAACAATATTTATGTTTGCCTGGTTTTTATATTCTATTGCTCAATTATTTAATCCGGAAGCTTTAAGCAAAACTGCCTGGTTTTATGCCATGCGTGGTATGAGTTTATATAGTTTATTATCCATACCTCTGGTTTTCCTTCTTTTTAATAAAGTAAAACATTTTTACCGCTTTCTTTATATATGGGGAACATTGTCTATACTTGGGACTCTAAAAGGAATGCAACAACTTTTTATTGCCCCCGACTTTGCTGAGCAAAGATGGCTGGATACTGTGGGGGCAATTACACATTTATTATTTGGTGAATTAAGGGTATTCTCATTTTATAGTGATGCCGGTCAATTTGGAGCAGCACAAGGAGCAGCAGGGATTGTAGGCCTGCTAATATTTTTTAATGTAAAAGATGTAAAGCAAAAAGTATTTTTCCTCATAATGGGAATTACAGGTATTTACGGTATGTTTATATCAGGTACGCGTGGTGCGATCATTGTACCGGTAATCGGGGCGATGTTTTATCTTATTCACAGGAAAAATATCAGAGTTATATTTTTGGGGATACTAACATTGGCTATGGTTTATGTATTCTTTAAATACACTTATATCGGACAGGGAAATGCACAAATACGACGGATGCGTACTGCATTTAAACCGGATGAAGATGAATCTCTACAAGTTCGTTTGAGAAATCGTCAAATATTAAAAGTATATCTTACCAGTAGGCCATTTGGAGGTGGTATCGGTAGTGCAGGTGATTGGGGACAGCGATTTTCTCCTCATGGATTCCTTGCAAATGTAGCAACAGATAGCTGGTTTGTTCAAATCTGGGCAGAACAGGGCATCGTAGGATTGTTAATTCACTTATTTATTTTATCATACATTACTGTAAAAGGATCATTCTATATTATGTTCAGGGTCCGGGACCCCGAGCTTCGGGGCAAGCTGAGTGCAGTACTTGCTGGATTTGCCGGAATCGTAGGTTCCAGTTACGGGAATGGTGTGCTCGGTCAGATGCCAACAGGTATTTTAACTTATTTTACCTGGGGGTTCTTGTTTATAGCTCCATTACTGGATGACGAAATAGCTCAGTCAAAGCTAAAGCTTGAAGAATAAGTAATTGAACTATTTAGTCATAAAGTATAAAACAATTAACTTATGCTTTACTCAAGAAAACGGGATCATTATCCTTTAATATCTATTGTCACAGTTAATTTCAACCAGGCTCATGTTACATGTGAATTTATTGAATCATTAAATAAAATCACTTATCCAAACATTGAAATTATTGTTGTAGATAATTTTTCTGAAGAAGATGATGCCATTATTATCAAACGTAAATACCCTAATATCGTCTTTGTTGAAAGCCCGATTAATTATGGCTTTGCTGCAGGAAATAACTATGGTATTATGCGGGCAAAGGGTGAATATATATTGCTTCTTAATAATGATACTGTTGTAACAGAGAGTTTTATAGAGCCTTTGTTAGATAAATTAGAAAGAAACCCCGGAATCGGAGCTGTAAGTTCCAAAATAAGATTTTTTCATACACCTGATACCTTACAATATGCAGGCTTCACAGAAATGAATCCGCTTACTATAAGAAATTTTTCGATTGGTTTTAATGAAAAAGATAAGGGACAATATGATAAAGATCGGGAAACTGCTTTTGCTCACGGAGCTGCTATGATGTTGCCAATGAGAGTTGTGAAAAAAATTGGAATGATGTCATATATTTTCTTTCTTTATTATGAAGAAGCTGATTGGTGTGCAAGAATAAAAGCTGCCGGCTATAAAATATATTATGTGCATAATTCACTTGTATATCATAGAGAATCTATTTCAACAGGTAAGCACAGTCCGGTAAAAATTTACTATCTGAACAGAAACAGGATTATATATATGAGAAGAAATATAAATGGAAAAGCATTTTATGTAAGTTTATTGTATCTGTTATTCGTAGCTATTCCTAAAAATACTTTTAAATTTTTGATTAAAGGAAAATTTAAGCTATTTCATGCCTACTACAGAGCGATTGGATGGAATATTAAAAACTTATGGAATAAGGAAGTATACGAAAATCCTATGCTTTGATATTACTTCAAATTGTTTTAAATTTAATTCCATAATTAGTTAACGGATGGATATATACTTTTTGCTTGAAATTGTTCAATGGATATTACTGATTTATTTAGGTTTATCAGCTTTTTATGTGTTGTTATTCGGAACTGCTTCTCTCTTCTACCCTCCTCCAAGAAATATAAAAAGTGATGAAAAGAAAAAATTTTTAGTTTTAATTCCGGCTTATAAAGAAGATGTTGTTATACTGCATGTAGCAGAAGATGCTTTAAAACAAGATTATCCTTCCGATAAATATGACGTTCTTATTATAGCAGACTCATTGAAAAAAGAAACTATTAAAAAACTGAAAAACATTCCGGTTAATGTTTTAGAAGTAAGTTTTGACCAAAGTACCAAAGCAAAATCTATAAACAAGGCTCTGGAACAATATAATGATGAATATGAAGGGGTTGTTATTCTGGATGCCGATAATATAATGGAAGCTACATTTCTGAATAAAATTAATGATGAAATGAAATATGGATTTAAAGCTGTTCAAGGGCATAGAATAGCTAAAAACCAGAATTCATCCCTGGCGATATTGGATGGGGTTAGCGAGGAAATTAATAATAGCGTGTTTAGAAAGGGACATGTGGTTTTAAAATTATCTTCTGCCTTGATAGGTTCGGGAATGGCTTTTGACTTTCATCTTTATAAAAAAGTCATGGCTGAAATTGATTCATTTGCTGAAGATAAAGAATTGGAGTTTAGGCTTTTTCAACACAATGTAAAGATATCTTTTCTTAATGATGCATATGTATATGACGAAAAAGTAAGTAAAGCAGATGCATTTGTTGATCAAAGGTCCAGATGGATTGCATATCAGTTAATTTATGCCAAACGCTTTTTCTTTCCTGCAGTTTGGGCATTTATCTCCAAAGCTAATTTCGATTACCTGGATAAAGTACTTCAGCAGTTATTACCACCTAGAATTATGCTAATAGGTTTGGTTTATGTAATAAGTATATTGTCAACTATTTTTAATACCGGTGTATTGTGGTATGCCTGGTTAATCAACTTTTTTGTTGTGACCTTAGGGATACTACTTTCTATTCCCAGGGATCTTTATAATATCAATACCTTAAAAGCAGCTATAAAATTACCGATGGGATTTTTCCTGATGTGTCTTTCTTTATTAAGAATTAGAAAAGCAACAAAAAGTTTTAATCCTACTCCACATACAGAAACTACAACAGACAAATCTTTACGTAAATAAGAAATTATGGCCATCATAGATATCATTCAACTCGTATTAGTCGCTTATTTAGGATTTGCCAGCCTATATATATTTATTTTTGCTTTTGCTGGTATATTCCCTATTCGTAAAAGAAAAATTATTCAAAATACTCAAAGAACATATGCAGTAATGATACCCGGGTATAAAGAAGATCAGGTAATCATTGAAGTTGCAGAAGATGCTCTCAAACAAGATTATCCTTCAGAACTTTATGACGTTATTGTGATTGCTGATTCTTTTAAGCCCGAAACTTTAGCAACATTAAGAAAACTTCCCATAAAACTGATTGAAGTATCATTTGATTTAAGTACCAAATCAAAAGCGCTTAATAAAGCTATGGAACAACTTCCTGATGATTATGATGTAGCGGTGGTGCTGGATGCTGATAATATTATGGAAAGCAGTTTTATTTCTAAACTGAACAATTCTTTTAATAAAGGCTTTATGGCTGTACAGGGTCACCGTGTAGCCAAAAATATGAATACCCGTTTTGCGATTCTGGATGCCATTAGTGAAGAAGTTAATAATCGGATTTTCAGGAAAGGCCATAGAGTTGTTGGATTATCAGCTGCATTAATAGGTTCCGGAATGGCCATGGATTATCAATATTTTAAATCCATGATGAAGTCGATTAAAGCAATTGGAGGTTTTGATAAAGAAATAGAATTACGTATGCTTAAAGAACGTAAGGTAATTGATTTTTTACAAGATGCTTACGTATATGATGAAAAGGTACAAAAAGCCGAAGTGTTTTCCAATCAGAGAAGAAGATGGTTGTCGGCACAATTTCATTATTTCAGTAAGGATTTTCTTACATCCCTAAAACATTTGATTTTAAAAGGAAATTTAGATTATTTTGATAAAGCGATCCAATTCATCCAACCTCCAAGGGTAATGTTATTAGGATTGTTATTTATTATTAATTTCTTATCAGTGATTTTTAATCCAATTGAATGGATTTATACCTGGTTGGCTGTGTTGGGAGCATGTGTTTTGACTTTTATTTTGTCAATACCATTAAAGTTTTATAATCTTAAAACCTTAAATGCTGTATTAACATTACCAAAAGCATTCTTTTTAATGTTTCTGTCATTATTAAAGCTTAAAGGAGCAAATAAGAAATTTATACATACGGAACATACGAGTAATAAAGTAGAAGCTGAATAAAAGATTATTTGCTTCTGCTTTTATTATATATTAGATTTAAATAGAATTAGTTAAAATTCTATGATTATTGATATAATTTATTACAAATGAGAATTGGTATAGAAGGTCAAAGGCTTTTTCGCACAAAAAAACATGGAATGGATATGGTAGCTTTAGAGCTTATCCAGAACCTGCAAAAAATTGATACAAAAAATGAGTATGTAGTTTTTGTAAAACCCGATGAAGATAAAGAGTGTTTACAATCTACCTCAAATTTTAAAATTATAGAACTAAGCGGAGGCCCATACCCTACCTGGGAACAATTTGCCTTGCCTAAAGCAGCCAAAGCTGAAGAGTGTGATATCTTACACTGTACCAGTAATACAGCTCCTGTTAATACCAAAATCCCTTTGATAATTACTTTACATGATATCATTTATCTGGAAAGTATTAGCATTTTAAAAAAAGGTGGCACCTGGTATCAAAAAATGGGAAATATGTACCGTAGATATGTTGTCCCTAAAAATGTAAAGAAAAGCAAAAAAATAATAACCGTCTCAAATTTTGAACGTGACCGTATTAAGAAATTCTTTAAGCACCCTGCTGAAGATGAAAGATTAGTAGCTGTTTATAATGGGGTGAGTGAGTATTTTAAACCTATCGACGATCAATCGGAATTAGACAGGGTAAAAGAGCTTTATAATTTGCCTGATGAGTTTATTTTTTTCTTGGGAAATACAGACCCCAAGAAAAATACTCCTAATGTATTGAAAGCTTATTCAGATTTTATAAAACAGAGTAATAAGAAAATTCCACTGGTTATGCTTGATTTTGGGAAAACATATCTCGAAAAGCTTTTAAGCGATATTGGTGATACAGATTTAATAAACCATATACAACTAACAGGTTATATTAAAAATACGGATTTACCGGCTATTTATAATCTTTGCCAATTATTTCTTTATCCTTCTTTACGAGAAAGCTTTGGAATTCCAATACTTGAAGCAATGCGATGCGGAACACCGGTCATTACATCCAATACATCTTCTATGCCCGAAATATCAGGAAGAAAGGCACATATTGTAGATCCTTATTTACCTGAAGAAATTACAAAGGGTATCTTTAAAATACTTCAGAATGAGGAATACAGAAATCAATTGATCAAAGACGGGCTTAAACAGGCAGAAAAATTCTCCTGGAAAGCTATGGCTGAAAATGTATTGAAATTGTATGAAGAAGTTTATGAGAATACTAAGAAATAAATAAGCCATTATGATTAAAGACAGAGATTTTATTGTATATGGACTACAACCATGGGATTTAAATATTGCCAGTACCTGTAAATATACTGCTCTTGAAATTTCTAAAAATAATAGAGTTTTATTTGTTAATCCTCCTTTACAAAGAAGCTCATTATTAAAAGATAAACATAAACCCGAGGTACAAAAACGTATCAATATCCTGAAAGGGAATGAACCTGACCTGGTTCAGGTAAATGATACTATGTGGGTTTTATATCCCCGCACAGTGCTTGAATCAATTAACTGGATTAAAAGCCCTGCTATTTTTAATTTCTTTAATAAAATTAATGACAAAAGATTTGCTAAAAAAGTAAAATTAGCTGCCGCAAAATTAGATTTTAAAGATGTAATTCTTTTTAATGATAATTCTATGTATAATGGATTTTATTTTAAAGAATTACTCAAGCCGGATATTTTTATTTATCTCTTAAGAGATGCCGTTATTCTGGTTGATTACCACAAACGTCATGGTACTCGCTTACAACCTCAAATCATTGCAAAAGCAGATTTTGCCGTTGCAAATTCAGATTATTTTGCTAACTATTGCAGAAAAACCAATCCAAATTCATTCATGATTGGACAGGGATGTGATTTAAGTATGTATAATGATGAAGATGGATCTTTGGAAATCCCTGATGATTTAAAAGAAATCACTAAAAAACCAATTATTGGCTATGTAGGTTTTCTTACAACTATCAGGCTCGATATAGATGTACTTATTCATATAGCTGAGCAAAAGCCTGAGTATAGCCTGGTTCTTGTTGGCCCTGAAGATGATGACTTTAAGAAAAGTAAACTACATCAATTAGATAATGTTTATTTTCTTGGCAGAAAAGATCCGCATGAATTAGCAGCTTATATTAAAGGGTTTGATGTGGCATTAAATCCTCAGAAAGTAAATATGATCACGGATGTTAATTATCCACTTAAAATAGATGAGTACCTGGCAATGGGGAAGCCGACAGTAGCTACGAAAACTACTTTTATGGCTTATTTTAAAGACTATACTTATCTTCCATCGACTAAGGAAGAGTATATCGTTGAGATTGATAAAGCATTGAAAGAAAATACCCCGGAATTAGAGAAAAGCAGAATAGCCTATGCAAAAACCCACTCATGGGAGAATTTCGTGAGTAAGATCTATGATCAAATAGAAGTTGTTCAAAAAAAGAAGGCTGATCAAAATGATAAAAAATAAAGACTTTATAATTCTGGGATTACAAAGCCTGGATACTCCAATAGGCAGTAATTGTGTAAACCTTGCTTATGAAATAGCAAAAAACAACAGGGTCTTGTATGTCAATTATCCGATGAATAGAAGTACCCTGATGAGAGACCGGAAGGACCCTATGGTCATTAACCGTAAACAGGTTATTTCCGGTGAACTCCCTGAATTAAAAGAAGTCCAAAAAAATATGTGGAGCTTAAGCCCCCGTACAGTTTTAGAACCTATTAGCCAGATAGGTTCAAAATCTATATTTAAATTTTTGAATAAGATCAATAATAAGCGATATGCCAAAAGGGTAAAATGGGCGATTCAGGAATTAGGGTTTGAGGATTATATTATTTTTAACGATAGTGATTTTCATAGAGCCTTTTATTTTAAAGAATATTTGAATCCTAAAGTATCAGTTTACTATACAAGGGATAATATGCGTGAAACCAAGTTCTTCCAGAAACAAGGTGCATACCTGGAAGATCAGATGATGGCTAAATCTGATTTGGTCGTTTCTAATTCCGTTTACCTGAATCAAATTGCAGAAAAAGCGAACCCAAACTCCTACTATGTTGGACAAGGCTGTGATATTTCCATATTTGATAATGATTTGATAAAAGAACTTCCTGAAGAATTCAATGATATTAAAAAACCTATAATTGGTTATATAGGTGCTTTGTTAAGTTCAAGATTGGATATGGAAATATTGGAATATATTGCTCAATCAAAACCGGAATGGAGTCTTGTATTGGTTGGGCCTGAAGATGACCGATTTAGAGCCAGTAATCTTCATAATCTGAAAAATGTATATTTCCTCGGTTCTAAACCTATGGAAATGCTTCCGAATTATTTGAAGGCTTTTGATGTAGCTTTAAACCCTCAAGCATTAAATCCTTTAACAATAGGGAATTATCCCCGGAAAATTGATGAATATCTGGCTATGGGAAAACCAACAGTTGCTACAAAGACCGAAACGATGGGTGTTTTTAAAAATTATGTTTATCTGGCAATGAATAAAGAAGAATATATTATCTTGATCGATAAGGCTTTAAAGGAACATAATCCTGAATTAGAAAAAGGAAGAATAGAATTTGCCGGAAATCACACCTGGGAAAATAATGTGAAAGAAATTTATAATGCGATAAACAAAGTTTGTAAAGTTTGATTTTATGAGTTTAAAAGAAAAAATAAAATCCAATCCAAAACTGAAGAAACTGGCTATTTGGGCGCTTACGCCTAAAAATCAACCACGCCCGAGATTATGGGTTAGATTATTTTTGAACCCTATTATTCATAAAAAGGGAAAAGGAGCAAGAATAAGAAAGCGTACCCGAATTGATGTATTGCCATGGAACAATTTTCACCTGGGTAATTACTCTACTATTGAAGATTTTACGACCATTAACAACGGTGTTGGCGACGTTATTATTGGAAATGGTACCAGAATAGGATTGGGTAATACTTTGATAGGCCCCATAAAAGTTGGTAATGATATTATGTTTGCTCAGAATATTGTAGCTTCGGGCTTAAATCATGGCTATGAAGATATTAGCATGTCTATTCATGATCAGCCTGTAACAACAGCACAAATAACTATAGAAGATGAAGCCTGGATCGGAGCAAATGCGGTCATAGTTGCAGGTGTTACGGTTGGAAAACATTCCATCGTTGCAGCAGGAAGTGTTGTAACCAAAAGTGTTCCTCCCTACTCTATTGTCGCTGGAAATCCGGCCAGGATTATTAAACAATATAATCCTGATTCTAAAAAGTGGGAAAAGGTTTAAAGATCATAATACAGAAACTGAATCACCTCAAATGGTATCTTAGAAAAGTCTTTATCATTTGGCTCTATGTTATTGACTTTAAAAATCATTATGACCTTAAACTAACCGGCACTTTAATCAAGTATATATTCACACGCCGTAGTAATAAACGGGATCTAATTGTAAATACTCATTTTGGAAAGTATCTGCTTCGAAGAGGAACTATGGATTTTAAAATGGCTAATAAGGCCTATGAAAGAAAAGTTATTAGAAAATTCAAAACTCTGTGTTCTGATATAGACCTGGTATTAGATATTGGGGCTAATACCGGTATTTATAGCCTGATTGCTATTAATAGTGGTGCCAAAGAAGTTCTGGCATTTGAGCCGGTAGTGGATAATTACAATGCTTTGCTAAGAAACATCGAATTGAATAATTACAAAAAACAGATTAAAGCATTCAGATACGGTATAGGAGATCAAACAAAAACTGTAGATTTTTATTATAACCATTTTAATACAGGATCGGCAAGCATTCATCGAATTAATTATAAATCAGAACTCAGGAATGTACGGATCAAAAAATTTGATGAATTATTTCTGGATGAGATAAAAAGCGCTAATAATATTTTAATTAAAATGGATGTTGAAGGAATGGAAACGGAAGTAATAAATGGAATGAAGAGTTTAATAGCTTCGGAAAAAGAATTATCTTTAATTATCGAAATAAAACATACAGACAAGGAATCATTACAAAAATTGCTAACTACATATGCCAGCTTTGAATTTTCTAAAATAGATTCATTTAACATGCTTGCAATAAAGAATAACTAAATTATCCATTATGCTCACACTGAAAATCTTATTTTGGTTTTTACTTTTTATCGTTTTCTATGCTTATATAGGATATGGTATTTTATTATTTGCATTGGTAAAACTCAAACGAATATTTAAATTCGGTAGAAAACCGCAACGCGAAAAAGGTTATGAACCCGAAGTCACTTTATTTGTAGCAGCTTATAATGAAAAGGATTATATTGATGATAAGGTAGCCAATTCTTTAAGCCTTGAATATCCTAAAGACAAAGTAAAACAGGTATGGGTTACCGATGGATCAGATGATGGAACCCCTGACATATTAAAAAAATATGCTGATCAGGGAATTGAAGTATATCATGAAGATGCCAGAGGTGGAAAAATTGGAGCAATGAACCGGGGAATGGAATTTGTAAAATCTCCGATTGTAATTTTTTCTGATGGAAATACAATGTTAGGTAAAAAGTCTATTCGTAGAATTGTGAACTTATTTAGTGACCCCAAAGTTGGCTGTGTATCCGGGGAAAAAAGAATTTATGAAAAAGATAAGGATACTGCAGCAGGAACAGAGGGTATATACTGGAAGTATGAATCAACCCTTAAGAAATGGGATGCCGAATTATATAGTGTTGTAGGTGCTGCCGGTGAACTATTTGCTATTCGCACGGAATTATTCCAACATGTAGAAAAGGATACGTTATTAGATGATTTTATCATTTCATTAAGAGTAGCAATGAAAGGATATACCATTCAATATGACCCGGAAGCTTATGCCATAGAAACTTCTTCAGCAAATGTAAAGGAAGAATTAAAGCGAAAAGTCAGGATTTCTGCCGGAGGAATCCAATCGATATTGAGATTGTCTGCTTTACTGAATGTTTTTAAATACGGATTACTTTCATTCCAATATATTTCTCATCGGGTATTAAGATGGACCCTGGCACCACTTGCCTTACCTCTATTATTAATTCTGAATACAATGATTACTTATCATTCAGGATTTATGAATTTTGAAGATGTATTTACTTATTTATTTTGGGGCCAGGCAGCCTTTTATTTATTTGCCTTATTAGGTTGGTATTTTGAAAATAAAGAAATTAAAGTAAAGATTCTTTTTATTCCTTATTATTTCTTTATTATGAACTTATCTGTATACCTGGGTTTACGAAGATTTTTAAAAGGAAAGCAATCCGTTAATTGGGAAAGAGCAAAAAGAGGAAAATAAACGATTTAAAATTTAAGTAATGTTAAGATATAGCCTATTGTTTTCTATAGTTCTTTATTTGTGTTCTTTTTTAAGCCTTTATGCTGAAGAAGACCATCTAAAAGTGGGTTTAAAGAAAACGGTGGTAGATGGGACAGATATTAATCCGGGGGATACTATAAAAGTTCAGGCAGGACAAAGAGATTATATTTTATTTAGAAATATAGAAGGAGCACAGGGTAATCCTGTAGTCATTATCAATGATGGTGGACAGGTTGAGTTTAGTACAAATCATTGGTATGCCATTAAATTTCAAACCTGTAAATACATCAAGTTTACAGGAAAGGGACATGCTTCATATACCTATGGATTTTATGTCAGGGAAAACACGAATACCAGTGGTACAGGAGTAAGTGTTGATAATATGAGCACAGATGTAGAAATTGAAAATATTGAAGTTTCCAATATTCATACTGCGGGGCTTTACGCAAAAACAGAACCCGATATCAATGGGGATTGTTCATTTGCTGCTACCAGAGATAAATTTACCATGTATAATTTAAGCATACACGATTGTTATTTTCATGATATAAGTGATGAAGGAATGTATATCGGGAGCTCAAAATATACAGGACAAACAGTATATACTTCAGGCTGTAGCGGTACGGAGGTTTTACCTCATGTAATAGAAGGTGTTCAGGTTTATAATAATATCGTAGAAAATACAGGTTGGGATGGAATCCAGGTAAGTTCTGCAACTAAAGATTGTGCTATATATAATAATACAATCAGACAAGATAGTTATAGAGAAACAGATGGGCAAATGAGTGGCATTTTAATAGGTGGCGGCAGTAGTTGCAATTGTTACAATAATAAGATTTTCGACGGAAAAGGAGATGGTATTGATATTTTAGGGCTGGGAAACCACAAGGTTTATAATAATTTAATCGTAAGAGCCGGAAAAACCTTTAAACCTGAAGGTAGTGCAACTTCAAACCCCAAACATGGAATATGGGTTGGGCATGTAGATACTGAGGCCGGCTCTGAAATACTTATCTATAATAATACAATTATTTCCCCTAAGACCCATGGGATGAAACTTACTAATGTGTCAATAAACTCTTATAAGATTTATAATAATATCATTAGTGAACCTGGTGCTGCAAGTGTTTTGGGAGGAGATAACGAATTGTCTTATATGAATATTTCCAATCTTATAAGCTATCAGAAGTCAAATTTTTATCATACAAATGACCAGGCTGATGTTCAGTTTATTCATCCTGATAATGATAATTATGATTTAGAAGCTTTATCCCCTGCTGTTAATGCAGGTTTGGATATGTCCAATTTTGATCTTACGACTGATATTGATGGGAAAACCAGGCCCTACGCAGGAGCATACGATATTGGTGCTTATGAATCACATGAACATGGAATAAGTATTGAAGAAAATTTAAGTTTATTACGTTCAAAAGTAAAACTGGAAAAAGTACGACAAAGCCCTACGCTTAGTTCTGCAAAAGTTTTTTATGAACTCAAAGAATCAATGCATGTTAAGCTTTTTATTATGACCCTGGAAGGTAAGATTGTAGAAGTATTAGTAGATCAAAAGCAAGCTGCATCAAATTATTCTTTCCGGATTGATAAGAAAACCTTGTCTGGTGGATTTTATTTTCTTATCTTGGATTGTAAATACGGAAGGCTAAGTGAAAAGTTTATTATACTATGACATAATCAGCCCAATTTTCTATATGAAGTCTAAACTTAAAAAGCTTATCCCCTTTGATCTTGGGAAAAAATTAAGAGGATATTGGCAAAAATCTCAATCTGTTTTTTATTATGGGAATAACTACTATTGTCCATTTTGCAAACATTCATTTAGAAAACTGCTCCCCGGAGGTTCTGACCTTCCTGTAATAAAAGAAAAGAATATTATTGGTGCTGGCCGTAGAAATAATTGTGTTTGTCCGCGTTGCTATTCTACAGATAGAGACCGTTTAATTTACCATTACCTTAAGAATTACTCCAATATTTTTAAAGATCATTTAAAAGTCATACATATAGCCCCTTCTGGAGGTTTAAAGGCTTTATTGAGTGGTTTAAAAAATCTGGAATACCAACAAGGCGTAAAATATCATGAAGGTTTTTATTATTCTAAAGATATTTCTATCATTGATATTACTGATTTAAGCTTCGAAGATAAATCTTTTGATGTGATTATTTGTAATCATGTTTTAGAGCATATCATAGAAGATGGACTCGCAATGAAAGAATTATACAGAATTCTTAAACCTGGCGGATGGGCTATTTTACAAGTACCTATTTCATTCACAATTGACGAAACATATGAGAACCCTGAAATAACTGATCCTAAAGACAGGGAAGTTCATTTCGGCCAATTTGATCATGTCAGAATATATGGTGGCGATTATATACAACGCCTGAGAAATGCGGGCTTTAAAGTAGAAGAAATTAATCCATACATAGATTGGAAAGACGAAAATAAACTTGACAGGCTGGCCGTTAATAGAAAAGAACATTTATTCATTGCGCATAAATAATATAAAAATGAAAAAACTCTTGCTTATTTCATTTAGCTTACTGCTACTCCCCTTTTGGGGTTTTGCTAATGAAGATAAAAAATTTGAATTTATTGAGCAATTAGAAGCAAGAGGTTCTATCGATTCTGTAATTAATAGTGATGACAGGTCAGAAGACCATCTTAAATTATTAATGAAGATTTATGAGTATTCTAAACACAAAGCGGAAAGAAATACCCAGGACCAACTTCAGGTTATTAAAGCTCTTAGCAATTATGAAAAGGAAATCTTAAATTCAACCTCCCCTAAAAAAGGTTTTTTTGATCTGCATACCAATATTTATCTGATAGCTTTAATTGTAGCCTTAATACTTACTTATGTTTATTTTAAATCTCAAAAGAGAAAAACCGGGATTCTTCTCGATCAGATGAAAAAAGACCTGGAGAAAACGAAAAAACAATTAAGTGACTTTAATGAAAAAATTAAACAGGAGGTTGATGAAAAAACCAAATCCGTAAATGAAGAATTGGAGAAACGGAAAAATATGGATATTGAACTGAAAAAAGCACTTAAAAAAGCTGAAGATGCTAATTATGTAAAAAGTGCTTTTCTATCCAATATGTCTCACGAAATAAGAACACCTTTAAATGGTATCATAGGTTTTTCTGAATTATTGCTTACAGAACTTTCCTTAATGGAAAATAAAGAACTATATGATTATGCAAATGGCATCAGGGAAAGTGGTGACCGCTTATTAAGCCTTCTGAATAATATCATTGACATTAGCCGTATGGAAGCTAATGATATGGAGATTCAGTTGAAAGCTTGTGCTGTAAATGAAATCATTGAGAAAACCTCTAAACTCTTTAAATTTAAAGCTAATGAAAAAGGTATTAAACTCAATGTGAAATTCAATGATATTCCAAAAGCTATTGGAGATGATCAAAGTATTACAAGAGTTCTAACTTATATTATCGATAATGCTATAAAATATACTGAAAAAGGATTTATCAATGTAATTTCTGAATTCGATATAGAATCCGGTATGATCTGTATATCTATTAAGGATACAGGAATAGGTATTGATGAAACTTACCTGAATCATATCTTTGAAGCATTCAGACAAGAAAGTTTAGGCTATTCACGAAATTATCAGGGTGCTGGCTTAGGCTTACCGCTTAGCAAGCGACTTTTAGATTTAATGAATGGCGAAATTTTAGTTGAATCTAAAAAAGGGGGCGGGACTACAGTACAAATTAAACTGAGGGCTGATACCAACGATATGGAATTAGAAGCTGTAATTCAAGAACCTGGCACTCAGAAAGGGAAAAAGGAAGCTACAGAAAAAATTAATATCTTTATAGTAGAAGATGATCGGATGAATCGCTTGGTGCTGAATAAAATGCTTAATAAGATAGGGAATAATTCGTTGGCTGTGGATGGAGAAGAAACCCTTGAGATTATAGAAAAAGCACATAAACAAGGACTCATATTTGATATTATGCTTTTTGATATAAACCTTCCGGCTCCATGGGATGGCATCATACTGATGAATGAAGTTAAAGAAAAATGGCCCGAGTATAAATTTGTTCCGTTTATTGCACAAACAGCTTATGCTATGGCTGGTGATAAAGAAAGGCTGTTAGAAGCCGGATTTGATGATTATATTCCAAAGCCTGTAAATAAAAATGCTTTAATCAATAGTATTTACAGACAACTGGAAATGACTAAAAAAAATAAACATTAATTTCCTTAGAACGATAGATTATGGATAAAAAATCAAAAGAAAAATTATTAAAAGAACTTGAAATCTTAAGAGCACAAAATACTGCTTTGAAGAGTGAGCTTGCAGAAGCTAAGGAGATAAATGAAGCTGCAAATCAGCTTAAGTCCATGTTCCTGGCTAATATCAGCCACGAAATCAGAACCCCTATGAATGGTATTATTGGGATGTATAATGTTCTGAAACAAACTGAACTTACGGCGGAGCAGAGAGAATTCCTGGATATCATTAATGTTTCCGGGAATAATTTGCTCACTATTATAGATGATATTCTTGACTTATCCAGAATAGAAGCCAATCAACTAAAACTGGAAATGAATAACTTCTCTCTTTCTAAAGAGATTCTCGATGTAAAATCTTTATTAAGCAATAAAGCAAAAGGAAAGGGCATTGAGCTTATTTCTGAAATCAATACGAATGTCCCTAACGAGCTTATAGGTGATGAGATCAGGCTAAAACAGATTATTACTAATTTAACGAATAATGCAATCAAATATACCAAGGAAGGAAGTGTGACTATTCGTGTTGAAGTTGAAAATCTGGATCATAAGAAAGGAACATTTAAATTTAGTGTTATAGATACGGGAATTGGTATTTCAGAGGAAGATAAAGAGAAGCTATTCCAAGCATTTTCTCAAATTGACTCTACTACTACGCGGAAATATGGAGGTACGGGTTTAGGCTTAGCCATAGCTAAGAACCTAACCAGTTTAATGAATGGAGAAATTGGTGTTGATAGTGTGGTTGGCAGGGGATCCACTTTTTGGTTCACAGCTAATCTTCAAATACAGGATGTTGAACATGTAAAAGAGGTTAAGAAGGAAATAACCAAAACTACAAGGAAGCCTGAGAAAAAACTTTCTATTCTTTTGGTTGAAGACAATTTGCTTAATCAGAAATTTGCAATGGCTACCCTAAAGAAGGAAGGCCATAGTATTGATATAGCTGAAAATGGTAGGGTTGCCATCAAATTATTTAAAAAAAATTATTATGATTTGATTTTAATGGATATTCAGATGCCTGTAATGGATGGCATTGAGGCCACCAATGAAATCAGGGAACTGGAAAAAGACAAAACGGATAAGGATAAGATTAAGATCATTGCAATTACGGCCTATGTCATGGAAAGAGATCGTAATATGTGTTTATCTGCCGGAATGGATGAGTATTTGGCAAAGCCATTCAAACCTAAAGAGCTTTTAAATCTGATTGACTTTGTTCAAGATAATTAGAATAGAAAATCCCTCAATGACGGGACTTTTTTGTTATAGTGAAGTTCTGATCTTTTCTTCAAATCTCTTGAGTGTATTTTGCATACTCTCATAAGAATTGCCACCTGCAGCTCTTTTATGGCCTCCTCCATCAAAATATTTACGGGCAAAATCATTTACAGAAAAATCTCCTTTCGATCTTAATGATATTCTGATTAAATCATCTCTTTCTGTAAACAAAGCAGCTATTTCAATATCTTCAATGCTTAATGCATAATTAACGACTCCTTCAGTATCTCCGGTTTGATAATTAAATCTGTTTAAATCTTCTTTAGTTAAATAAATGTATGCGGTTCTCTTTTCTTTAAGCACAGTAAGCCGTTCACTTAAACAATATCCTAATAATCGTAGCCGGTTTTCAGTAAACGTATTATAAATTAGTTGGTGTATTTTTTCACTATCTATCCCCAGTTTGATCAAATGAGCTACGATATGGTAAGTTTTTTCATAATTGCATGAGTAACTGAATGAACCGGTATCGGTCATGATGCCAACATAAAGAGCTTCTGCAATAGCTTTAGTTATGAGATGTGTGTTTTGATTACTTTCAATAAAATTATATATTAATTCAGCGGTAGAAGAAGTATCAATTTTCGAATATGAAATATCAAAGCATGAATCGGGTTCAAGGTGGTGATCAATTAATACTTTTTTACCTGAAGCCTTAGTTAGGCTTTCTTCCATGATTCCCGTACGATGAAAGGCATTATAATCAAGGCTAAAAATGATATCAGCTTGTTTAATTAATTCATTACAGTAATCAGAATCATTTTCAAATACATAAATAACATCATTATTGGGCAACCATGCTAAAAAGGATGGATAAGCATCCGGAACAATACATTCTACATTATTAAAACCTCTGGACCTTAAATAGCCGTATAAAGCCAGTACTGAACCTATAGCGTCACCATCAGGGTTTTTATGAGTTGTTAATACGATTCTTACGGAATCCTTGTCTAATAGCTTATTTAGTTTATTTAATTCTGCTGGAGCCAAATTTAAAATGTTTGAATTTATATCTGAAAATATTAAGGATAAAATTAGTTATTTTTAGTAAATTAGTATCACTAAACTTTTAAATTAAATTATCATTAATACGAATACCATGAGTGGAAACAAAACTTTTACAATTATAAAGCCCACAGCAGTAAAAAACGGATATACAGGGAATATTTTAGCCATTATTAGTGAAGCAGGTTTTAAAATTGTAGCCTTGAAACTCGTAAGGCTCCCTTTTAAAGGAGCGGAAGAATTCTACAAAGTCCATAAGGATAAACCTTTTTATAAAGATTTATGCATTTTTATGTCATCGGGGCCTATTGTTGCTGCCATTTTGGAAAAGGAAAATGCAATAGAAGAATATAGAAAACTTATTGGAGCCACTAATCCGGAGAAAGCTAAAGAAGGTACCATTCGGAAAATGTTTGCTACATCTATGCAGCAAAATGCAGTACATGGCTCGGATAGTGACGAAAATGCCATTATTGAATCCAATTTCTTTTTTAGCGGAATAGAAATGGTTTAAAGATATCTTATTCAGGAAAATATTCTCTGAATTTCCCATTCTTATAAAAGATAATTACCCTTTCAACCTTTGAATTATCAGTAGGAATCGGATTTTTTTGTTCATTAGAACTTAATATGGAGCTTGATGCCGGTCTATTCTCATCCGGCTTCATTTTCGACAAATTAAATAATTCATCTTGCTTTCTGGTGGTCGATAAATCTAAAATAGATTTATCTAATCCTTCCATCTTTCCTTTACCTGAAAGTAACCAATCAGTATTTATTGAAGGAAATGCATGAAGTACTTTTTGTACAAATTCCAAACTAGGCTTGTTTCTCCCGGATAATATATGAGAGATGCTTGATCTTTGCACTCCAATTCTATCTGCAAATTGTGCGGAATTTAAACTTTCGAATTCAATAATTTTTTTTATCCTCTCAATCATGTTACAAATGTAATCAATATAACGTTTACAATGGTAAATTTATTTAAGGTTACATTTGTAAATTATTAGTATTGTAAAAACATTAGTGATTTTAATACTTAAATTATCAAAAAAACTTAAAGAAACACTTTACTTGTTATTCATTTTACCCTCTATATCTGCACTTTATTATAATTTTATTACAATTCTTTAATTATTTGATAAAATTTTGTTTAGCATTGTATATATAAGCTCTAAAAATCTAACTTTATACATTTACAACTGTATACATCACCAATTTTCATCTAAATAAGTATACACTTGTAATTTGTATGTAATCAT
This sequence comes from Bacteroidales bacterium, assembly GCA_028280405.1. Lineage (GTDB taxonomy): Bacteria > Bacteroidota > Bacteroidia > Bacteroidales. The sequence continues at coordinate 46,653 of JANQLW010000075.1, read as the reverse complement.
TGAAGGTTTTATTATTTTTGTAGAAAAATAATTCGATGCGCATAGATATTATTACCATATTTCCGGAAATGTTTGAAGGACCTTTCTCCTACTCTATCATTAAAAGAGCCAAAGAAAAAGGGATTGTTGAGATTTATTTACATGACTTAAGAGAATTTTCAACTAACAAATACAAAAGTGTAGATGATTATGCTTTTGGAGGAGGTGCCGGAATGGTCATGATGATTGAGCCTATATTCAAATGTATTGAAGCATTAAAATCCCAACGCACTTACGATGATATTATTTATATGTGTCCGGATGGGGAGTTGTTGGATCAAAAAATGGTAAATAAATTTATTAATTATAAGAATATTATTATACTATGTGGCCATTACAAAGGAGTTGATGAAAGAATAAGGGAACATCTTATTACCAAAGAGATTTCTATTGGAGATTATGTATTATCCGGAGGAGAACTGGGAGCAACTGTACTTACTGATAGTATTGTAAGGTTAATACCGGGTGTTTTAGGAGATGAAACCTCAGCTTTGTCAGATTCTTTTCAAAATAACCTGATTTCTCCTCCTGCTTATACGCGCCCGAGATCATTTAATAATTGGGATGTTCCGGAAATCCTTCTTTCAGGAAATGAAAAAGCAATTCAGGAATGGAAACTGGATCAGTCAATCAAAAGAACAAAAGAAAGAAGGCCAGGATTACTGGAAGAATAATTCCCCAATAAACTTCATTTTTCTGATCTATTTTATAAACAACTCATTGTTTATTTCTATTTTTCAAAAAAAGTATGGATTTGCTAGTATTTTTCAAAAATATTAATGTATATTTGCACTCATTTTTTGAAGAAATCATTTAAAGGTCATAGAAATGAGTAAGAACGAGTTACTACAGTACGTTGAAGATTTAGCAACAGTTAAAGAATTCCCAGAATTTAAAGCTGGAGACACTATAACTGTTCAATATAAAATTAAAGAAGGTGATAAAGAAAGAATCCAAAATTTCCAGGGAATTGTTTTACAAAGAGCTGGTAGTGGACCAACAGAAACATTCACCGTTCGCAAAATTTCTAACAATATTGGTGTAGAGAGAATTTTTCCAATTTCTTCTCCATTTATTGAAAGTATTACGGTAAACAAAAAAGGTGTTGTTAGAAGAGCACGTATTTTCTACCTAAGAGGATTAAGAGGTAAAAAAGCCAGAATTAAAGAAGCTAGAAGATAAGATAAATTTAATATTTTTATCTAGGAGAAATAAAGAGACCAATCAGATGTTATATCTGGTTGGTTTTTTTATTTACACAGTTTTATGGATACTGCCTTGGCAGTTATTATTCCGTTTCTTTAACAGCCCTAAACCCTAAATAGTTTGCACTAAAATTCTTTTTTCTTTTCCAAATTTTTCCATCATATACAATTATATATGCATTGTTTTTATCAATCTCTGTTTTAGTCCACCAATAAATAACCTTTGAATTGGGGTTCCATAATGGGGTTTCCTTATCTGGACGTATTTCATATTCAGGCTCTCCTTTTGCGTTTAGCCTTCCTTTGCAGTTAACCCCATGTCTTTGCATTGACCTAACAGTTTCTTCAACAGTTGGTAGTCGCCAAATATTTTGAGGTTCAGTTGCGATTGCTAAACCATCTTCTGTTAAATAATTGCATATACTATCCGCTTTGTGCCAACTTGTACCATCGCTTGGCCAACCGGGACCTTTTGGTGCCCAAACCAATGAGATATTATTTTGCTCTATTTTTCTACTTCCAAAGTTTCCATCATTGACTCTCCCACTTACTCTTATGATAGGTTCAATGCCAAAAACTATTAGTGTTAAAAAAGGCAAGACAAAACTTAAGCGGTATTTCCATTTCTTGGATGTGAAGTCGCTAAACCAATATAGTATACCAATAACCATAAATGGAATGGAAACGATTGAATTATTTACAAGAAAAGATAATATGACACCAATAATAAAAAATAGTATGGCACCAATTCTGTTCTGTCTAATTGAAATAAGTGTTAAAGATATTGTGATTATCATCGGGCTTAAGTACTGAATGAACATCAACACAATGTTTTTCTTGAAAGAAGAATGATACCATCCTTCATGAAAATTTTCAATGATACCCCAAAATGCCCAAAAACAAGCTATCAATATTGAAATGGAAATTGAAATCCAGCCGATTATTATTTTTATATTCATATAGTGCCTTCTTTTCTATTGCTTTATCAAATCAACTTAAGATCATTTTTTATCTTTCAATGTTTTCTAATCACTGCCAACGGTGAGTATATGCAAAGTAGGCGATTGTAGGCTTCAAACTTATCAAACCTTTACAAATTTGAAGCGGGCTACAAGCGTTGAATTTACTACTATCACGCATACTTTGTATATACATTGTTAGCGGTTTGTTGGTTATTCATCTCCCATATTTTCAATCAATTGCCTTAATTCTTTCTTGCTTGGTAGAACTGTTTGATATTTACTTGCAAAAATCTGTTCGTTGTTTTCAGGCAAAGTTATCTCTACAAGTGTTTCACTTTTATCTTGACATAGAATAATCCCTATTGTTTTATTTTCGTCATCCAATTTAACAAACCTATCGTAATAGTTTACATACATTTGCAATTGCCCAATGTCCTGATGCCTTAATTCCCCTATTTTTAAATCAATAAGTACAAACGATTTGAGAATTCGATTATAGAAGACCAAGTCAACTCTAAAATGTTTTTCATCTATTGTAATCCTTTTTTGTCTTGCAACAAAAGTGTAACCTTTTCCAAGTTCTAAAAGGAAGTATTCTAATTTGTCAATTAATTTTTGTTCAAGTTCTGTCTCTGAATAAGATTTGTTTTCAGGCAAACCAACAAATTCCAAAACATATGGGTCTTTTAACGCATCTTTTGGCTTTTCTATCAGTTGTCCTTTGTTTGATAATTCTTTAACAAGTTTCTTGTCTTTGCTTAAAACAAGTCTTTGATATAAAGCACTATCACATTGTCTTTTTAGTTCTCGCAAACTCCAATTGTTTAGTTTCGCTTCTATTTCATAAAATTTTCTTTCCGCTTCGTTATCAATACGAATTAGTTTTAAATAATGAGACCAACCAAGTTGAAAATCAGGAGTTTCAGATTTCCGAGACAGTGTTTCGGGAATTGAATACCTTAAATAAAACTTCCGCATATTTTCCAGATTATCAACTGAGAAACCTTTGCCAAACTCGGCATTTAGTCGATTAGATAGTTCTTTTAAAATCTGTTTTCCATACTCTGCACGTTCTTTTCCATTTTGTTCTTCTTCAACAATCATCCGTCCTATCTCAAAATAGGTATAAACCATTGTTTTATTAACTGCTTGAACAACACTTTTTCGTGCTTCTTTCAGTAAGTTTGCAACTTTTTTGTAAAAGTCTGTTTGACTATATTGTTCAATATTGCTCATTAAAAAAATCCTTTTTTCAAAGATAGTTTATTTTGTGCTTTGAATATGATGCTGTGTCATTCCAATAACCGCTAACAGTTATATAAATCCTAACTTCATTATTCTCTATTCCCTACTTCTTTGTCGAACTACCTCATAAAGCATTACTGCTGTAGCAACACTTACATTTAGAGATTCAATAGTTCCTAAAATCGGGATTGCAACATGAATATCCGTCCTTTTTAAATATTCTGGAGAAATTCCTCTTTCTTCCGAGCCCATTATGATAGCCGTAGGCATTTTAAAATCAGCCTGAGTATAGTCTTTATTTGCTTTTTCTGAAGCGGCAATAATTTGCAAGCCGCTATTTTTTAGAAAATCTATCGTTTCTTTAAGATTGTGGCTTCTGTGTACGGGAATAATATTTAAGGCTCCGGAAGAAGTTTTGATCGCATCTGCATTTATTTGAGCGGATCCTCTAGATGGAATTACGATCGCATCCACTCCGCTACATTCTGCTGTTCTTGCAATAGCCCCCAGGTTTCTTACATCGGTTATACTATCCAGTATTAAAATTAAAGGAGTTTTCCCTTCTTCATAAAGCATGGGAATTATTTGTTCAATATCCTGATAAATAATAGATGAAATAAAAGCTATAGCTCCTTGATGATTTTTAACTGTAATTTTATTGAGTTTTTCAACCGGAACATTTTGAACAGGAATATTTCTTTCCTTAATCAATTGCATCAACTCTTTATATAGAGGATTTTGTCTCCCTTTTTTTAATAGAAGCTTATCAATTTCTTTTCCTGATCTAACTGCTTCTATGATAGCCCTTGTTCCGTATACTAACTGATCTTTTTTCAAGTCTAAACCCTTTATTTGATATTCATTATTCATTATTCTTCACCCTGTCAACTAGTTTTTGGGGTAATTCTTTGGATGTCTTTATTCCCAAATTTTTTATATCATTTACCTTCTTAATAATATTTCCAGGCCCGGTATATAATTTTTTCATCGAATTTTCATAAGCGTTTTGAGCTTCTTCCATTTTCTTACCAACCTTGATCAGGTCATCCATATGCCCAACAAATTTATCATACAACAAGCCAACTTGTTTGGCTATTTCCTGTACATTTTTAGTTTGATATTCTTGTCGCCACAGGCTTTCAATCATTTTTAAGGCAGCAATTAAATTCGTCGGGCTAATTATCAATACCCTTTTCTTATAAGCATCATGCCATAATTTGGGATCATGTTGCATAGCTAGCAAATAGGAAGGTTCTACCGGCATAAACATCATTACAAAATCCAGGCTGTTCAAATCGTATAAATCCTGATAGTTTACTTCACTTAATCCTTTGACATGATTTCTTACGGATAATAAATGCTCCCTAATAGCCTTTTCTTTTTCTGCTTCATTCTCAGACGACATATATCTGTCATAAGCTGTTAAGGAAACTTTTGAATCAATGACGACATTTCGATCTCCCGGATATTTAATTACAAAATCGGGTCGAACATTTTTTCCTTCTTCATTTTTAAAGTTAGATTGTTTGAAATACTCTCTATCTAAAGTTAAACCGGATTGTTCCAGGATACTTTCCAATATCATTTCTCCCCAATCACCCTGGGTCTTGGAATCCCCTTTCAGAGCCTTCGTCAAATTTACCGCATCTTTACTTACCTGTTGATTAAGTTCTTCCAAGCGCTTTATTTCTTCTTTTAAAGAAAACCTGAGTTTAGATTCTTTATCATAAGTTTCTTCAACCTTCTTTTCAAAATCTTTGATCTTTTCACCCAATGGCTTTAATAATTCTCCAAGTTTTGTTTTATTTTCTTCAGAGAATTTTTTGGAATTATTTTCAAGAATTTCATTGGCCAGGTTTTTAAATTCAAGTTTAAATTGCTCCTGAATTTTGTTTAATTCATCTTTTTGCTCCTTTAGCTTTTCATTCAGATGATTTAAATCGGATTTTTTTTCACTCAATTCCCGGTTCAATTGAAGTATATCATTATCCTTTGCTGAATTTAGGCTTTTATATTCATCTAAATTAGTATTCAATTGCTGAATTTGGCTTTCTAATGATGCTTTACCGGATTGTTCAAGCATTTCTCTTTTAGTAAATATACTTTTAATGATAAAGAAAGATAGTGTGGCACCGATGATAATACCAACAATTAAAAATACAATGTCCATAGGTGATAAATTTACTGTAAAATTAATAATTTTTGTGCTTCCCTTTTTATTAAATACAAAAGCCTTATTAAGCCGATTGTTCTTAAATTTAATTTAGAAATAAATAAAATAAGTTATGGAAAATTTAAATAAATATTCAGGCAAAGCAATAGACTTTATAATAGAATAAGGGCCTGATGTTTTGTTAGCATTATTAACCCGGATCATTCGTCTTTGGTTAATTAAAGGCATGAGCCCTGATACTTGGTGCTGCTGGTTTAGCGCTGGGCATGATTTCAGCGAATTTAAAAACACACCAGATCTACGATAAAGATATAGCATTCAAAGATATTTAGGGAAATCCGGAATCAAGAGTACAATTTAAAGAAGTATTTGGGGTAGGTATTGTATATAATTTTTAGTAAGAATTTTCTAAATTTGTGGCAGAATTTTTGCATAAAAACGAGCATTTACTAAATGCTATTTTAAATATATAATTACTGACAGAACAATATGAAACGTCCCCTTAGCCTAATGGTCATTTTATTAATGACTCTCAGCTTATTTGCTGAAACCCCTAAAGAAGATAAATTATGGAAATTGGGTGGTGAGAACGGATTACGGTTTTCTCAGGTATCCCTGTCAAATTGGGCTGCCGGAGGAAATAGTTCTCTTGCTGCTAATGGTTTTTTACATTTTTTTGCTAATTACAAAAAGAATAATCTTATTTGGGAAAACAAATTCCAGTTTGCATATGGAATTATAAAACAAAGTGATACCAAGCTTAGAAAAAGTGATGACAATCTTTATTATGCTTCTACTTTAGGTTTGAAGGCCGGGAGGAAATGGTATTGTACAGGTTCCTTCAGTTTTAAATCTCAATTTGCTAAAGGTTATAAATACCCAAATGATTCTGTACATGTTTCTAAATTTATGGCCCCCGGATATATCCTTTTGGCAATTGGTATGGACTATAAGCCTAATGAATCTTTCGCATTGTCTCTTTCTCCTGTTTCAAGTAAAATCACTGTTGTGAATGACCCTGCTCTTTCTGCAAAAGGTGCTTATGGTGTGGAAGCTGGTAAAAAAGCAAGATATGAATTTGTAGGAATGCTTAAACTAAACTGGAAACAGGAAATCATGAAGAATATAAGTTTTAAAACCAATCTTCAATTATTGTCAAATTATCTTGAAAATCCGGAATATATCGATGTAAACTGGGAAGTATTTATAAATATGAAAATCAATAAATACCTGTCTACTAACATTGCTACCAACTTAATATATGATAATGATATTTTGATCAAAGATAAATCCGGTATTGCAGCTCCAAGAGTACAATTTAAAGAAGTATTTGGAATTGGTTTTTCTTATAAATTTGGAAGTTAATAAATTGCAATTACCAAATGATTTTTATTAATATTGTAAGTTCTGTTAAAGATATCAATGATGCTTCTTTTATAAGAAGTTCGTAATTACTTAATATAAAACGATGTATCTTGATACGTATCTTTGGATGGAAGCAGCACAAAATACCTATAACAAATTTGGCTTTAAAGAAATTGATGCTTATCATTAGAATCCTACTATAGGAATTCGCTTTTTTAAATTAGAATTATAAGTTATGACCAGAATAGGGCTAATATCAGATACTCATTCATATTTACATCCTAAACTTTATGATTTTTTTAAGGATGTAGATGAAATTTGGCATGCCGGTGATATTGGCAATATAGCAATACTAGACCAGTTAAAAGAATTTAAGACGGTAAAAGCTGTTTATGGGAATATTGATGGGCAGGATATTCGAATTGTTTGTCCGGAAGTTCAGATTTTTATGTGTGAAGAAGTAAAAATATTGATGACCCATATTGGTGGTTATCCCAAAAGATATGCCCCCGGGATTAAAGCATTATTGCTAAAGCATAAACCCAAGCTTTTTATAAGTGGACATTCTCACATACTTAAAGTAATGAATGATCAAAACCTGAAGATCTTACATATGAATCCTGGAGCAGCCGGGAATTCAGGATTCCATAAGCATATAACGATGTTACGCTTTACCATAGATCAAGATATTATCAAAGATTTGGAAGTATTCGATTTAAAAAGAAGAACTTAACGTAAACGATCAGCCGATTTGATTAATTCTTCATCTTTTTTCACACCTCTAAAAGCCAGAATTAAAAGTACCAAACTTACCAAAGGGAAAAAAGCTGCAGTTTTATATTCTTCAGTAACAGCAATCGCATCAGTAATCATTCTTGGATAAACCAAAAATATTCCGATGATGAGCATAATATTAAGTAATACATTTACTTTTATCAGCTTCATCTGAAGTTTTCTGTTATTATATTTAAGAATAGAAAAAATACTTAATAGAAATACGATACCTGTAAAAACTGATAAAGGCATTGTTGACATATGCGTATATGGTAAGTCTGAATCGGGGACAAGGTTTTCAATTTTCATTAACCATACACTAAATGTATGTAAATCCCCATAAAAACTCATAATCGGAAAAGCAGTCATTAAAGCTACTGCTATAGCAGCAAGCAAAAGATAAACTGATTGAATTCTTTGTATCATTTCAAATATTTTTTGCAAATATAAAAATACTCTGCTATTCACTCTTCATATCTATAGCATAAAATATTATAAAAAGAAAGCCATTTTTTGTGTATTTATCGAAATATGTGATAACAAATTTATTTTTTTACACATTTTTGTGCATTGTTATATAAGAATATATTATATTTGCAGCATAAACGCATTTCCTTAAAAACTTTCATTTTCAATTCGTAGAAAAAGAAAACAAATCAAATGACTATTACAATTGTAATATCTATAAAAGAAAAATCAAATAACAAATATTCATGTACGATATCATTGAATTAAACGGAAAATTGGTTTCCGAATTACGTGAGATTGCAAAAGGCCTTAATATTTCTAAGGTTGATAAACTACTGAAACAAGACCTTATTTACAAAATCTTAGACTACCAAGCCTTAAATCCTACCACAGAGGTGTTGGAAAAAGAAAAAAAAGAAACCAAAAAAACACAAAGAGGTAAAAGAGCCAGAATTAGCAGAACTCCTGAAAAGGTTACTCCTGGTGAAAAACCACCTCATAAAACAGAAAAAACAGAAGAAAAAGATTCCAAAAAACAAAAAGCTAAAGAAGACATTCCTGTTGCAAAGAAAAAAGAAACTGAAGTTCCTGCAGTTAAAAAAGAAGTTAAGGATATTACTCCCGTAGAGAAAGAAGAAAAACAAAAACCTCAAAAAGAAAATTCTTCTGATAATAAAGGAGACAGAAGACAGGGAGATTTTCGGAAACGTGAAAATTTTAAATCCAGAACTGAAATTGAATCAAAAAGAGATGAATATCTTTTTGAATTAGAAGGCATTGTTTCCAGTGAAGGTGTTTTGGAGATTATGCAGGATGGCTATGGTTTCCTACGTTCATCAGATTATAACTATTTAAATTCTCCCGATGATATTTATGTATCCCAGTCCCAAATCAAATTATTTGGATTAAAAACGGGTGATACTGTAAGAGGTACAATCCGTCCGCCCAAGGAAAGTGAAAAATATTTCCCATTAATTAAGGTTGAATTGATTAATGGTCGGCAGGCACAGGAAGTAAGAGATCGTATTCCTTTTGATTACCTTACTCCCCTATTTCCTGATGAAAAGCTTCAATTAACAGGCCATCCAAGTGAAACACAATCAACCCGTATTATAGATTTATTTACACCGATAGGTAAAGGCCAGCGTGGTTTAATCGTTGCTCAGCCAAAAACCGGTAAAACCGTTTTACTTAAAGAAGTTGCTAATGCTATTGCATACAATCATCCGGAAGCTTATCTGATGATTCTTCTTATTGACGAACGTCCGGAGGAAGTAACAGATATGGAACGTAGTGTAAAAGCCGAGGTAATCGCTTCTACATTTGATGAACCGGCTGAACGTCATGTAAAAATTGCTAACATCGTTCTAGAAAAAGCAAAACGTATGGTAGAATGTGGCCATGATGTTGTAATATTATTAGATTCCATTACCCGTTTAGCCAGAGCTTATAATACGGTTTCTCCCGCTTCAGGTAAAGTATTATCAGGTGGTGTTGAAGCGAATGCATTACAAAAACCAAAACGTTTCTTTGGTGCAGCACGTAAAATTGAAAAAGGCGGATCATTAACGATTATAGCTACTGCTCTTACCGAAACAGGAAGTAAAATGGATGAGGTGATCTTTGAAGAGTTTAAAGGTACAGGTAATATGGAACTTCAATTGGATCGTAAGTTGTCGAATAAGAGAGTTTACCCTGCAATTGACCTTGTGGCTTCAAGTACTCGTAGAGAAGATCTGCTTCTCGATAAGGAAGCATTACAAAGAGTATGGATTTTAAGAAATCATTTAGCGGATATGACCCCTATTGAAGCTATGGAATTTTTGAAAGACAAAATAAAATTTACGCAAACCAACGAAGAGTTTTTAATCTCTATGAATGGATAAAAAAAGTTGTCTAAAAAGTCTTTGCGGTTCTTAGCGTAATAATCTAAGTGATTGTTATGCAGATCTTTGCAGAGAAAAACGCAAAGCTACGCAAAGTGTAATATAAAAGATTTTATTCATTTCTTTACTTTTTAGACAACCTCTTTTTTACTTTAAAAATAATGCGTTAAACAGCAATTTATAAGTTCCTGGTGTAGAGGCTCTGAATTGCGGATAAAAACTATACAGTACCAATTGCCCCTTTCCTTTCTTTATCCAAACCATTGCAGCTTTATTGGAAAGAAGTTTTTGTTTTTTCACATAGCCACTGGCTAATATATTTTCTTCAGGAAATGAACCTATTATTCTTCTATCCATATCGAAATAAGGGATAGATGTAGAGAAAACAGGCCGGCCACGGCTAAATACTTTTGCTTTATCAAGCATTCCATAAGTCAAAGGATGATCTTTTTTTAAATTTATATTCAACAAAGATCCCGGACAATACAAGCCGCTATTTCTCAAACCTGATGAAATATCTTTTACAGGAAGTTGAAATTCTTCTGTTTTCCCATCCCTATGTTTAATACTTTGCACACCCATAAATAACTGAGCTGATTGCCCCCATGATACTATGGTTCCTCCATTATTTACAAATCCCATCAAATTTTGTAATCCTTTTTTCCCAATCCCCCTCATGTATTGAGGGTCAACATTTGGAATATCATACCCTCCTCCTCTACCGGAATATTTACCACTCATTAATAGAGATTTTCTGTTATCAGGAAATACAATCACACTATATTGCGATAAATCAGTTTTTGAGATATTCCCGGGTTTTAAAACTGTAAAAGGCATATGGTACGTATCAAAAATGAAGCGGGTCCATCCGGCATCCTTATCATGAAAATCAGTTTCAACCAAAGCAATTGAAGGAAGGTTTATTTCAACTATTCCATCTTTGATTTTTTCTTTTATAAAGAATGGTTTAACAATGGCTTCACTTATTATATCATTTAGTTTTTTTTCATATTTCTTTTTGAAGGGAATTAAAAAGTCGCCCGGTTTTATAATTTTTCCGTTTACCATCACCTTTTCCTGAGCACGATAAAGCTGCATATTTTCTTGCCCGGCCATAAAAAGTAATTTATAGCTATCATTTCTTCTTACCGGCAATAAAAGATATTCATAATCATTTTCAGCCTGATTATGAATAACTAATGGAAACTTAAGTTGATCTATCGTTGATAAGAATGCATCTGTTTTTACATTAACTTCCATAGATTTTAGCCCTCTATGCATAGGAAGTGACCAGGAGGTTATATCGTAGGGTTTGATCATTTCTCCTCCGGGAGTATAATGCCTTTCCGGGAATTTCTGTTTTTCCATGATTTCCTTAATAAAAGCCCGGTATGGCTGTGCCAATGGAACTACATAATCACCTTTTAATACCTGGTATCCATTAACGATAATATCTTTATTGGTTTTATAAACTGAGATATTATGTTCATCCAATAGGTTTAGCATATCAATTAAAGCTCCATCATCATTCTGCTTTGCAGGAACGATATAATAATATGGCGGTAAGTTTTTACCCTTGGCTACCTCTTTTTGGCAAAGTACATTTCTGTTTAACAACACATCCTTTTTATGTATACTGCCTGTTTTTATAAGCGACCAGGTAGAGGATAATTCATATTTTACAATGTCTCCAAGTCGCCACCATCCCCCTTCCCAGGGTAAAGGCATATTGATACTTTTTTTATATTCGCCCAATCCTTTACCAATCACTCTTAATTCAGATTTCTCTATGTAAATAGGTTTGGCATATTGAACACTTGCGGCCTCGGTAAGTAAGCCTATCACATTTTTCCATAAAGCCGTTTCTGTGGACCCCGGCCAATAATCGTCAAACAGATAATGCTGGGAAACACCGGCACAACCATCCCGGGTCATATCCTTAGCCATATTCGAACCAAAAATCCAGGTCCAGTTCCAAATGGCTTCATCAATATTTTCTGCAATAGGGTCATGGTTTGGAGGTACAAAGTAACGTGGCCCTGTTGAACCCATTTGATGTTTTTCAACCATTACCTGTGGGAACCATGATTTTGTGTATAAGTCTGCTATAACTTTTGTATCTTTTTGAGTCAGGGTTACAAAGTCTCTATTGTTGTCGTGCCCAACATATTTATGATATACGTTAGGCATTCTGCCTCCTGAATATTTCCCATTCTTTGTATTGTTAAAATGATCAACAACCATATCCATCCCATCGGGATTATGATTGGGGATCATCATATACACCACATCATTAAGCCATTTAAGCAACTCTTCGTTTTGGGTTGTAGCGATTTCATATGCAATCAAAGGTGCAGACTGTGCCGGTGCGACTTCACTTGAATGCATAGAAAGAGTTGCCATGATAAAGACCTTTCCTTTATGAAGCATTTCATCAAGTTCAGGCTTGCTTAAATTAGGGTTTAAAGCAAGTTCTTTGTTGATTTTTTGTAATTCTTTTAGATTATTAATGTTTTTTTCGGAAGAGAAAAAAGCAACATACATCTTTTTTCCCATTGGGGACTCTCCTACTTCTATCATTTTCATTCGGGGAGATCTTTCATCAATGTATTTTAAATAATCGATCAATGGCTGATAATTAAAAAGCATATTATCAGATCCCGGTTGAAAACCAAAAAATTCTTTTGGAGTTTTTATTTGAGCTTCCGTCTTTGAAACGGCACAAATAAACAAAATCACTAGTAATAATCGAAAGAGCAATCGATTCAATAAATCCATAGGTTATAAATTTGACGTTAGTATAGTAATTAGAGTTTCAATTCTAAATATAATGAAATTCAATCAATTCATTCATACGACTTTATACTAACCAAGCATATATATCTATGAAATTTAATATTATGTGGTCTACCTTTTACGGACAATAAATGCAAGTATAGATTCAGAATTCAGGAATATAGTTAGCTCATTGTAATTTCTTCCATTACAATGTATCTCATATACATAATTATTGCCCTGCCGTTTTCCTTCAATTCTTTTGGTATACCTCTCTGTACTGAACCCGGCAGATAATATTCCTTTAGGTTCTCCTTTAAATACAAGTTTTATGGTTTGCCCCCTTTTTAAAATAATCTTTCCATTTAAAGGATAAATTAGCTGTGTATTTGATTTAAAATATAATGGATAGAATAATGGTAACTTTTGAAATCGTTGCTTATCTTTTCTGCTTATTTGAAATATATCATCTTTTGGAAGGTGCTGTAAATAAAAATCTTTCTCTGGCATTAGAAAATAAATATCAGAATAGTGCTTAACAAATTTATTTGATTTTTCATCTAGATATCCTGCACCCCAGGTTACATCTATATTTTTCCACTCCCCGTCAATTTTAACAATATTCCAGGCATGATTCGGTTCTTTGTCTATTTTTACAATATCGTTCAGTCTAGTTTTCGACCAACCTACCACTACCCTGCACTCAATCCCCAAGAGTTTAGCAATATAAAAAAAAGTATGACTATAGCCGTGGCAAACAGCTCTTTTTCTGCTTAAGGTACGCTTTACACTTTTATACAGGATTTCCTGTTCTTTTTGTTTTTTTTCTTCTTCAGTAACATAGGTGTATGAATAGACAATAGTTTTCCTGCTGCGGTTCACATCATATTCAACTGTATTTGCAAGCCAGCAATACAAGGCTCTTAGTTGATCAGATTCATTCGAAAAGTCTTTTTGAATACGATTTGCAATTAATTCAGGGTCTTTAATATTTCGAGGGTATTTTAAAACAATCTGATCTACATCTGACCAATTCAATGCCAACCCATTTGATGAAAGAATTAATAAAAATGATAATATATAAAGTATTCTTTTCATATTTCAATAACGGATAAGACTTATAATTTATTGAGGATATAATCAACAAAATTCATATAATGAAGATCGTTTAAGGAAGCTTTTCTTCAAGAATCCGTATTTTATCTCTTAATTCCTTTATGCGGAACTCCCTTCCTTCAAATAGCTGATTATAGCGTTCCAGTTCAGTAGTTTTATCTTCTAGTGCAAACGTTCTTTCTTTTACTAAGTTTTCCAGGTTATCTTTATGCTTTTCCAGTTCTAATTGTGATTTGGATAAATCCTTATTTTTCCGGGCTAATTCTTTTTCCATCATTCTAAGTTTTATCAAATGTCTTTTTAAAAAAGAAAACAAAAGTAGTGCCGTAATAAGAACGTAAAACCAGCCTTTATAAGTTTGGATTCTGGTAAGTAAAATATTATCCTGAATGAAATAATGTAAAATCTTATCTGAAAATATAATCCAGATACTTCCAATCAATAAATAAGCTAAACTGATTTTATATTCGAATTTCATTTAATAAAACTAATCTCAAAAAATTAAATATGCAATAGAACATAAATTTATTATGAATCTTCAATATTTTATGAATGAGGGATATAGCATTTAAAATAGCCTAGCGCATGATAAATATCAGGCTATTTAAACTTTACTTAAATAAAAAATTAAAAGAAGAAATGATATTCTAATTCCTTCCCTGAGCTTAGTTGATAATCTTTTAATTCCTTTTTAATTTTTTCAAAAGCGAGATAAATTGATTGAAACTCATCTATTCCATATGACTTAAATTTCATCGTTTTTTCAGGGAAACCTATTTTACACTCACAGAAACAATCCTTATTTTCTGATAAAGAGTCTGGTTGGGGAGCCCCTATTACCAACTCAACGATTTCATTTGTTTCTTTAATCGGGTAAGTTGTTTTTATCATTTGCAGTTGGATTTAATTGAGTTATCAAAATTAAATATAATCCTTTGCGCTGGAACTATTTTTAGTTTTTTATTAGATATTCTACTAATGAGCTTCATTCCATAAATGGGAATAAAAATTCCGTTTTAAGAATTATCCGACCTTCCTTATTTTATCAAGGAGCTCATAATCAGCAATCTAAAATACAAAGGCATTATTTCTGCGATATAGAAATCAAACCAAACTGTAATGTTATGAAAACTTTAGTTCGACTATCAATTGCTATGATCATATTCACTGCTTCATGTGCAAAAGCACCTATCAGTGATAATACTCAAGATGTAGATGATCCTACCACCCCTAAAGTAAAAGGAATGGAAGATATGAATGTTTCTGCAAACTTTAACTGGAAGACTTATAAAGATGTAAATCTGAACTTAACCGGTACTGAGAACAGTATTGTTAAAGTATCTTCTGAAGATGGGGTAATCTATCAAAAAGCATATTTAAGAAATGATTCTTATCAGATGAAACTTACTGTTCCTGCTTATGAAAAAAATGTTAAGATTTCATATATGGGGAAAGAAGTATCACTGGATATCTCTTCTGGAAATGTAACTCATGTATTTGATTAGACAACTTGTATTAACTAAAATTTAAAATCATGAAAACAAAAGATTTTTTTCAAAAAAGAATTGGATTAATAAGTATTATGCTTATTTCCTTCTTTATTTCAATGCAAGTTAAAGCTCAGTCAACCATTATTGATTTACAATATGGAGCCATGAGTTTTACAAATGCAAATAAAACTGTTATTACTAATACAGGTAGTGATAATGGAATTCCTGGTTGCGATGTTGGCTCTGTACATAGATATGACAATGTTGCTACAGTTAGTGGAAAAACGGTTTATGCTTTACTGACTATACTTGAAAAAGTAGATATAGAAATCAGAAATTTTGACGATGATAATATAACAGGAGAAAAACACAGGTTTCAACCCAGATTGGGTAATATTTCTGGTAGGAATGATGACGATGACGACGACGATGATGATGATGACGATGATGATGACAATAACTCAGGAAATGATGGTTATATTTTATATCAACTGGAATTTTTTGACACAGATACAGATGATCCTGTTTATTTACACAATTATTGGTTAACTGGTGTTGATATTGATGGAGCTTCAGGAGGTGTAAGAGAATACAATGAAATCGGAGGCTATTCCAGCTATGTTATTGATGCTAACAATGAGCTTACCATCTCTACTAATTCGACTACAGGCAGAACCAGATTCCAGGGAATCAGCTATAGTTTACCGGGAGTTACTTTTGAGAACAAGGCTTCATACATGGCTAAGTTTGAAAACCCTAATAATAAAATCACATTTGTGTTAGGGATTACCAAAAGATATTCTGAAAGATATTTCTCTGTTCAGTTAGGCGAGAAACGTGGTAATTATCCGAATCCTGATCCGACTAACAATCCACTTCCGGTTGCTGTTGATGATTATGGTACTGATATAAATTCACAAATTGGAGGAACTACAGTTTCTAATATTTTGGATAATGACTTATATGATGGCGATCCGGTTGTTCCTTCTGAAGTTACTATTACGGAAGTAACTCCTGCATCTCATTCGGGAGTACAATTGAATACAAGCACAGGAGAAGTAACTGTCGCTCCCGGAACTCCGGCGGGTGATTATACAATTATTTATCAAATATGCATGGTTGCCGATACTGATAAATGTGATGTAGCAACTATTTATGTAAAAGTAATTACTCCGAAAGCTGATCTTGAGGTTGAAAAAACTGCCAGTCCGAATCCCGTTCTTGCAGGAGACAACCTAACATTTACCATAACGGTTACTAATAATGGGCCGGATGATGCAAAAAATGTTGTAGTAGAAGATGTCTTACCTTCTAAAGTAACTTATGTAAGTAATAATCCTTCTAAAGGATCGTGGTCAGCTCCTGACTGGACTATTGGTAACTTAGCAAGTGGAGCCTCGGCTACCTTAACCATAGTAACTACGGTTAAATCAAATGCTACCGGGACTATCAGCAATACAGCAACTGTAACCAGTGATACTCCTGATCCTGATACAAATAATAATACCAGTACATCAACTACAAATATAAATCAGCCAAGTGCAGATCTACAGGTTACTAAAACTGCAAATCCAAATCCGGTGATGGCAGGCCAAACTGTTAACTTTACGATAACTGTAAAAAACAATGGCCCAAATGATGCAGAAAGTGTAGTTGTCAACGATGTATTGCCAACTGATGTGAACTTTGTAAGTGCAAATCCATCAACAGGCAATTGGGCAGCTCCAAACTGGACTATTGGAACACTGGCAAATGGAGCGACAGTTACATTAACTATAGAAACTACTGTAAAATCTAATGTAACCAACGATTTTGATAATACAGCAACTATAACATCTGATACTCCGGATCCAAATAGTGGAAATAATACATCAACTGTTACTGTTGAAATTGAAGATACTCCGACTTTAATTAATTATTTCCCTGCACATGGATTTGGGACATTAGGTTTTGAAGATTTATGGCCAGGTAAAGGTGACTACGATTTTAATGACCTTGTTTTAGACTACAGATTTAAAATAACAGGTAAAGCAAATAACTATATTGAAAAAGTAGAAGCTACCTTTATTATTCAGGCATTTGGTGCTGATTTAAGAAACGGTTTCGGGTTCCAGTTATCATCAGCAATTAATGCTTCAACATTAAATGTAACTGGATATGAATTAAAAGAAAACTATATTACTCTTAATTCAAATGGTACTGAAGCGGGACAATCCAAACCAACTATCATTGTTTATGATAATGCATACAAACAAATGCAGCATCCCGGACAAGGAATTGGTGTAAATACAGATCCTAATGCACCTTATGTAACACCTGATACATTAAACCTGGTAATTACATTCCCTGCAGATACATATACTTTAAATGATCTGGATATTGCTAACTTCAATCCTTTCTTAATTGTAGGATTAAACAGAGGGCATGAAGTACACTTGCCTGATTATCCGGCAACAAGCCTTGTTGACCCTTCATTGTTTGCTACTTTTGATGATACCAGTAATCCGGCTCAGAATAGATATTATAAAACAGCCACGAACTTACCATGGGCAATTAATATCTATGAAAAGTTTGATTACCCAATAGAGAAGCAAGAAATAAGTTCTGCCTATAATCATTTTATCGAATGGGCAGAAAGCGGTGGAAGCTTATATCCTGACTGGTATAAAGACAAACCGGGATATAGAAACAATTCAAATATATATTCGCAAACTCCATAAAAAGAAGGAGCTGTGTCTAAAAAGCTAGTTTAACCATCATCCTGAAACAAGTTCAGGATGATGGTTAAACTAGCTTTTTGGGCAGCCTCTTTATTTTTTATCACAATAATTTGTTTTCTTTTATCTGGGAGGCATAAAACCATTAAATAGTTTTGGGAGCCTGTTTATTCCAACGATTTTGTAATTTTTTATTTGTAAACGAAGCATTTCAACTGCTTCTTTTGATCTGTTATCACAAACATATAATCTGGCTACAATAGAATTATTATCACCTTTTTGATATTTTATAAATGCAAAATTACTCAATTTGCCTATAAAACGAATCCTTTCCTTAATATGCCTTGATGACCATACCAATTGATCTAATTTTTTGCTGTTATATTGTGCATGAACAACTAATCTCCTATTCCTATCTCCTTTTACATAATCTCTGAAACGGTAAGATCTTTCAATCAGAAGATTATCCTTATTGTAAACTTTTATCTTTTCAGTATAATTATCTTCTACAGTTTGAGAATTAGTATGTCTAGTAATTCCTAAAACCGAAATAATGCATATCGCAACCAGAATAGAAAAACGTTTAATCATGTAAAAGCATTTTAGTGTGACTAATATACTTATAAATTCCTGTTATTCTATTTCCTGATTAAATGAGTTATTAACTAATCTGAATATTTTTGTGAATAAATGGTTTAATCTACAGGTTTTAAGTTTAAAACAATCATTTCACTTTTCGTTCCTACGAATGATAAGTGAAATATATAAAAGGATGTCTTCCTTACAGGAATAATCATTATCTTTAATGATACAATAATCAACCTCAATGCCATCTATTAAACTAATTATAAATCTTATTATTTCAGGTATAAATGTATTTATTTTGTCCAGATACATTTATTTATTATACCATAAAAGAATAAAGCCATCCCTTGCAATGTGGGTATTTTTCTCAACAGCGGTCGGGATCAGTTTATTTTCACATCTTTCTTATGGCGATTATACAATCAGTGATAATATTTTAAATTTTGCCGATTTCATTTTGGTCGTGGCGGTTTCAATTGCGATTTTGATTTGGGGAGATCAATCAACCCGCTTTAATAAGTTTGATTTATTTTGCCTGGCAGCTGTTGGTATGATTGTGCTATTCTGGGCCGTATCTCAAAACCATGTCATTACGAATATCGCGGTACAAAGCATTATGGTCATCTCCTATATTCCGGTTATAAAGAGAATGGTAAGCATGAAACAAAATACGGAAGCATTTTCCGTTTGGATTGCGCTAATGCTTGCGCCGATATTATCTCTTTTCGTTATTAAAGGACTATTAGCCTATTTATATACAGTCAGAGCACTCATTTGTACAGCGACCTTATTAATACTGATGCTCAGAATAGAATACCTAAACAAACTAAAGGTTAAAAATCAGTTCCAGTAATTACCTGAATATAACTATTATAACTATTTACGCTTAAGTTTTTTGGCAGTTTTGTATCTATGTGCTTTTTCTTCGCTATCTAAAACGAAGAGTAAATCATAATCACTTTTGTATTCGTAAATGGTTCCGTTTTCTACGTATTTGTCTTCGATCCAGTCGCCACGTGCGTGACTTCCAAAAAGAATGATCATTTCAACCGATCTGGTCTCAATAAGATAAGAGACAATTTCGCTCAATTCATTCTGTTTCTGAAGGGGAAGATGTTTAAATGATCGTTTCAAGGATAATCATTTTTGTAAAAGCTAAGATAGGGATTAATTTTGGAAATGTGAGGGTGAAATTTTATGTTGCCTAACGGTTGGTGGTATCGCAGTGAGGGTTTCAGAGTGATTACCTACAGACCGTTGCTATGTTTATTAAATGTACTCATGTCCAAATTACCACATCGCTTCGCATTGCGTATGACCGCGTGTTACAGGCTGGCGTTTTTAAAATGTTTTAATTGCTCCTTTTTCTAACCAATCAGGTATCTCAAATCCATGAGCTTTTCTATGTTGTTTAAAAATATCTCTCAATATTCTCATTGAATTATAGCAATCATTAATCAAGTTCTTTTGCAATTCAATATACTTATTATCATACTCATTTTCACTGATTTTATGCGCAGGATTCTTTTCATCTCTAGCTTTTTTAAATGGCTTAAAAACATCCTTTAATAACTTTGGGTTATCAACTTTGTAAATCGACATTAACCATTCTTCAAAAAGTCTGATTGTTCCTTTTTGTTTTCTTTCAACTACACCTTCTTTGATTTCTACAAAGTCAAATAGTTCAACTTTACCTTTAAAGAATTTCTTGTCAATGTTTTCGGAAATCATTTTATCTAGTAGACCTACAAACTCATAGTAATTTTTAAGTGTAGGCGTGAAGAAGAATGTAAATTCTTTCGGTCTATTTACTCCGTCAAAATCACGTTTAAATATGGCTTTGTCAAATATTAGTTTTGATATATCATTCAGGCATTTTAATTCACCAAGAAATCCACTAAAAATTGAATGTGAAAATGTCCAATTACCATTTATAGTATTTTCATGATATTCTTGAAGTATTTTGCAATTTCCAACCACCTCTTTACTTTTCCATAACACTTGATGCTCAGGCGTTAAATCTTTCAAGTATCTTAGATATACAACTGCAAGTCTATTGTCATTGGAATCAAATCCCAATCCAAATGATTTAAGAAAAATTTGGTCTTCTTCCCTTACGATTGGATTATCATTATCATCATATTTGCAAGATATTCTGCCAGAGTAGTCCTCAAATTGAAAATCAAATCTTGGGTCATTAGCATATTTTTCAAGTACCTCAATTTCAAAAAATCTTGGAGACAAGTGAGGGTGAGCTAATGCTAAAAGTTTTGTGTAAACAGCAGCGCCATAAGAACTTGTATCCCTATGTGATTTTAAATAGTCCTGAGATGGATAAAGACAAATTGGAAATTCAGTATTTTCATTAGAGAAAGTAATTTCACCAAACTTTTCCACTTTCACAGTTATGTCTTTGGCATCTTCAAGTATTTTTAGTTGGCTTTCAATCGGATAGTGATGAAATCCAATTATATGTGGATTTGTACTGGATTGAATAGAAATAGAATTGTCAATTACCAGCTTTTTAATAATATCAATAGATTCCTTATAATCGATTTTAAATTCTTCCGAAATATTCCGCAATGGAATTCCATTGAAATCATTTGATTCAATGAAAAACTCAAAAACTCTATTTCTTATCTTTTCTTCCAATCCTTTTTATTTTGCAGTTTCATTCGCTTGCCTGTAACGGTGAGTATAAGAATAGTAGCCGACTGCGTAATACTTTCTTGTCAAATTACACGAAAGTTGAAACGGGCTAAAACCTTTGAATTTACTACTGCTCCGGCTATTATTTTTATACATTGTTAGCAGCTGGGTTTTCATTGCTACTTTTACTAATCCATTTATTTTTAACGTAAACAACACTCATTGAGAGAAAAAATATAATACAGAGCCATGCAAAATAATCTCCTAAAAATGAATAAATCGTTTTTTGTCCTTTTACTGGCACATCTGAATATAAAATTACTTCATCGGTCTTAAAAAAGTCATTGGACGATAAAAGTTGGCCTTTATAATCAAAGGAGGCAGAAAATCCTTTGAATGTTGACCTAACCATGTTAAAACCATTTTCAATGCCCCTTGCAGATGCTACATAGCTATGATATGGCGAAATTTCTTTCCAGTCGCTACCTGGCACTAACATAATGTCAATATTCATTTTGCCAGTTTGATTAATCAAGGAAGGAAAATCCATATCGAAGCAAATGACTGAACCAATTCTTCCATATGGAGAATCAAAATATCTTATAATTCCATCTCCATAGTCACATTCACCCGGATAAGTCGGCTTTGCCTTATGATATGTAAATAGTATGTCTCCTCTTGGAGAAATCCAAGTTATTTTGTTTTCGGGATTTTCATTAGAGTTTTTTTCAGGTATTACATTGATAGGAATTCCAATGTAAATACTATCGCGTATTGCTATTTTTTTAGCTTTTTCTATAAAGTTAATTTCTTTATCATTGGGCAAACTGATAATAGTTTCTCGTCCAAATATTATTTTAGCACCTGATGAAGCCGCTATTTCACAATTTCTTAAAAATCCTTGGTTTGCCTTTTCAACCAAAGAGTCAAAATTTGTTGTTATACGATGATGATGCTCTGCTTTAGTGCTATTTATTGAAGCAATTCTTACTGTTGTCGAATCAATGGGTTGTGATAATCGGAACTGTCCCCATATAATTATTAAAAGAAAAGGAATGCCAAATACCCAAAACGCTAAATAAATCTTACTTTTCTCAAAATAATTGTCCCAAAGCCAATTTATAATTGATGCGGTCCACGTAATTAGAAATGTTACTCCCCAAATACCAGTAATCGAGACAAGCTGCAATAAAGGCAACGCCGATTGTGTGTGAACTAAAGTACCATATGAACCTGAAGGATTAGTCAATATTGTAATATAATCCATTACTACATAAGCAGCGGGGAATATTAAAGTAGAAACAATTCCTTTGAGTTTTTGAGTATAAATTCGGTCAATTAAAAATGTAAGCGAAGTAAATATGCTCATCATAAAAGCAACGAAGTAATAGAAAAAGCCTGACATCGGCATCATCCCTTTCCAGACGAAAATGTTTGACACCCAACCAACAAAAACAATTATTAAAAATCCTTTTAAAGGTTTTCGAAATCGCAAAAATCGAATTAGAAATACAGGTGCTATAAAAGCTGCTATCGGCAAAATCCATTTTCCATTGAAAAAGAAAAGAGAAATAAATCCTATTAACAGATAGATATAAGAATATTGAATTTTTCTATTATTCGTGTTTTTTCCCATTGTTGATATTATTCATTAATCAATTTAGATTATAGTTTTTGCAGATGTGTTTTAACCTTACTGCTAACTGTTTATATATTCGGCATAACACCTATATTTCAATATAGGTTGTATATGTTCAATAATTAATTCTTCACCAAAAACCTTTTTCCAGTATTTCAGCACGGGGGAGTTTTAATATGATTTCTTTAGCAAAGCTTTGGCGTAATGTACGATTAAAGATAGGGAGAAAAAATGAGAAAAGAAAGCGGGTCTGAAAGGTGAAAAAGATCTTAAATTTATATTCGTTAATCCTTAATCTTAAATAAAATCTTTGGGGAGTTATGAGTTATGGGGGTAGTAACATTTAATAAATGGCACATCGTACATCATAAATCATAAATTGTACATTAAACAAGCCTCATCCGAACCGGGAATATTGTTTAACCCGTGTTCTTTTGTCTTACTGCCCGTCTGGCAGGTAGGGACGCAAAAGTATCAAAAGATCAAAAACCGAATTTATGAAGTTCACGAATACCTAATGGTAGATTATTCCGTCTTTAGAGACTGAACCGGATTGCAAATAGCTGCTTTAATAGTCAAGTAACCTGATGTAAGCCAGGTAAGTGCAAAAGTAATTAAAGCCGTGATAACGAAATACGACGTATCTAATTCAATGCCTGCTGCAAATCTTCCGAGCCACTGATTACTTATAAAGTAACCGATAGGTAAAGCAACGATTAGTGCCAGAAAAACGATTTTGGAATACTCAGAGGTGAGGAGCATTACTATTTTTAAACTGCTGCAGCCAAGGGCTTTTCTAATTCCAATTTCTTTCGATCTTCTTTGTGTTGTGAAGGCTGTTAATCCAAATAAACCAAGAATGGTAATAATTATGGCTACCACGGTAAATAATTTTGATAAGGAAGCTACGCGCTGCTCGGCCTGATACCAAACTTGATAATCCTCTTCCATAAATTTATATTCAAATGGAAAACCCGGATTGAATTCTTCATATACCGATTGCAATTGAGCTAAGGTTTCTTGCTCATTCCCATCGCGGATTTTAACCATCGTTTTAGTCACCATTGGGTAGGCCTGAATAAAAGTCGGCTCCATCGGTTCATAAAATGATTGGGCCTTGAAATCTTTCACCACGCCAATAATTCTTCTTTTTTTTCCCCACAAAACGACTGACTTACCAATTGGGTTTTCCAGCCCCATTAATTTTATTGCTGTTTCGTTGAATATAATCTCATCTCTGATATTTCCCAGTTTTTTGTTAAAAGTTCTGCCTTCCAATAACTTAATACCTACTGTTTCGATGAACCCTTCACCCATTTCCAGGTTGACAAAATTAAGGCTTTGCCCAGCTGTTTGCCCTGGCCACGACAGCCTAGTTGTATGCCCATTTCCTCCTGTTAAATCGTGCCTTGTTGTGCTGGCATTTTCTATCCCGGGAATCATTTTAATTTGATAGAGAAAAGATTCATAACTTTCCTTCTTTAAGCCATTATTATTGAAATAGACGACGTTATGCCTTGAATAACCAAGATTGCTTGTTTGAATGTATTCGATTTGTTTTGAAATCAATAAAACGCAAAATATCAACACAATGGAAACAATGAATTGAATTGTAACCAGCCCTTTTCTTGCCCACAAATCTTTGAATCCTTGTAAAAGTTTACCTTTGAGTGCTTCTGATGTGTTGACTCGAGAAAGGTAGAAAGCAGGATAACTCCCAGCCAAAAGACTGGTAATGACAACAATCGCTCCCAAAGCAAGTATCAGCTCAAACGAAAAATCGATGCTAAGTGATTTGCCGGTAATTTGATTAAACTGTGGTAAAATTAGCCAGGCTATAAAAATAGAAGATATAACTCCTAGTATTGTAATTAAAAAGGACTCAGTTAAATATTGATAGACAAGCGTTTTTCGTCCTGCTCCCAAAGCCCTCTTTACACCAATTTCTTTCAGTCTGGTACTTGCTTTAGCAGTTGCCAGATTCATGAAATTTATACAGGCAATGGTAAGAATAACTATTGCAATGATTGCGAAAAGTCTTACATATTCAATTCTTCCTCCAACAACTTTTCCATTGTTATAAACACCGTACAAATATCTGTCGCTTAGTTTCTGAATAAAGAAAGTTGATTGCGCATGCTCATCATGTCGTTTTTTTAAATCACTAATTTTTAAGTTCAGTGCTGCAACATCAATGTTTTCCTTTATTGTAAAATAGGCGTATGGATTGCCATTGCCCCATCTGTCAACATTCGGATGGGCTTTTTGAAATAGCTCATAATTTAATAGCACATCAAATTGTTGAGAAGATGCTGTTGGTAAATTTTGAAATACTCCTGTTATAATGTAATTCCCATCCTTGCCTTTTTGTTTCCATTTAACGACTTTACCCAGCACATCTTTAGTGGTGTTGAAAAGCTTAAGCGCCATACTTTCAGAAATCAAAATGGATGAAATGTCGTTCAGGGCAGTTTCAGTATTTCCTTGTTGAAGTGGAAATGAAAATATTTTTAAAAAGTTGGGTTCAACATACTGTTCTTGTGCTTCAATGAATTGTTCATCTGCAGAAATGAAGGCTTTAATGCCATAAAACCCTGGAGGGATGACCAAAGTAGCGTCTTCAATCTCTGGAAATTCAGCCCTTAAAGATTGTGCTAGTAAGCCTGGCATGTTTGGTGAAGTTATACTTTCTCCGTTGTTGAGGCTATTTTCCAGTACTTGATAAATGCGGTCGCTTTTTTCATGGAATTTATCAACCGACCATTCGTCACTTACCCATAAAAAGATAAGTAGGGTGCAAGCTAGGCCACTTGCCAATCCAATAAGGTTGATAAAAAAGTTTCCTTTAAATCGGAGAAAACTCCGATAACTGATAAGAACATTGTGCCTGAGCATTGTATTTGATCTTTTAAAATTTAAAAATTTGAAGGCAAAAGGGCGCATGTAGTTAATAACTTGATACCAGTAGTTACGTTTTGCTTTTTGACTTGAATATTTTCCTATTGTTAAGTCGAACTTTTCATCCAAATCACCCAATACCTCTTCTGCCAGTTCATCTTTTAAAAACCAGATAAGTAACTTTTGAGCAAGTTTTGGAGGAGTGTTTTTACTTTTTTTCATAGTTTGCACAGTGTGAAAAAGCTGTTTTTCATGATTTTTCTTTTAAAGGCTTTGGAATTCTATTTCTGCACTCATATTTTTATTAAGTGCAAAGTTCAGGCTGAGCAGAGAATAATGGAAACTGATTCCATAGTGATATTTTAAAATCTCGTGATTGCTCCAGAGCCTTTTGGCCAGAGGCAGTAATCGTGTAAATGCGTTTTCTGCGACCACCTCGCGCTGCCGTTGAAGCGCCCATTTCGGATTTTAAAAATCCTTTTTCAGTAAGTCGGTTTAATGTAGAATGCACAGCCCCAATTGAGACTGCACGTTCGGTTTGGGTTTTAAATTCCTCTGCAATTTTAAAAGCATAGGCATCCTTATCGAGTATGCCCACAAAAAGAAGAATTGTTTCTTCAAAATCCCCAAGTCTAGTTTCTTTCATAGTTATGTTTCTAAAATGTAGAACAAATATATGATATTATTTTAATATGATCTACATTTTAGTAAGTAATAATTAATAATAGAAAAAAGAAATGTTCTTTGGTACATCGTACATTAAACAAGGCTCAGCCTTTATTGATATTCACGACTGAGACTCTGGTGGCTGTTGTAGTTGTACAACAGCCACCAGAGCCTCAGCCGAACCGGGTTAAAAAGAGTTTACTAGATGCACTGCTTTTAAAATTAACACTATCTGCCGAATGCACTATATTTTTTGTTAGTGAGCATTAAATTTTAAATTTTCTTGTCTTAATTCCGATGTACCTATACAGATTATAAATTTTACAATTAAGACAAATTATCCGCAATAGTTATCACTCATCTTCAATATTTCCTCAAGTATTTGTTTATGAGAAATATTTTCAAGTATTTGTTCGTTTGAGAATTGGGGATTTTTCCAATCATACATTGAGCCTAGTAAATGAAATTCTCCATGTTCATTTATAACAGAACAATATTCTGAATCTTTCCCAAGGTGTAAAAAATAATCTTCTATATTTTGAACTTTATTTAAGCATGGAAAACTCTTTTTCTTTTTTGTAAGTAGAAATTGTTTTCTATTCATAATTATTTTTTACACCCACTAACGTTTCGGCTAAGTTTTCGTGCGTTTTGAGACGTACGTTCCTATTCGCCCAAGGCAGGTAAGATAAATTTTTCATGATTAATCATTTATCCTATAGATTCATTTATCGTAGTCAAGGTTGCGTTTGTTCAAGCTTACCGCTAACGTTTGGCTCGTAGCGGATTTTTACCATGCTTTCCAATCTACCGATGTGGATGTTTATTTATTTGTGATTGTTACGTTATTGGTTGAAGTTGCTATGTGACTTAAGTTTTGTTGCCACAGGGCTTTAAAATATATTCCAATTTGAAGATGGGTGAATTATTGACTTTAGTAATTTTTTGTGTAAAATTTAACTCCAACTCTATTTATATGATCAATTAAATCTTTGTTTTCAATATTATGAAATATTGACAAATCAATCTTATATGGCAAGAGCAAGTCGTCTAACTGCTTCTCAATTTTTAGAAGTGTATTGAAATTTATATTGTCTCCTTTTAGGGTTAGGTCGATATCAGAACCGTTATGATAATTCCCTTTTGCACGGGAACCATAAAGTATAGCAATATCAATCTCATGGAAATTGGCAAATATTGATTTAATTTTTTTAATATGAGAATCTTTTAAACCGTACATTAATTTTTGTCAAAAATATTCTGTTGACTCCCTGTCCGTTTATCTTCCATAATCATCTGGAAGTCTAGAAATGCAGAATGGTATTCATTTATAATTTTTTGGGATATTTCATTAGCTGTTTCTTCATTGTAAGTATGTGAAGTTTTAATTCTGCTTGTAATCATGTCCATCCACATATCCCCGTTAGATATTAAATTTACAGAAAAAGCATATCGTATAGCATCTCGAGAACCACTTATCTCTGAATTTCCTTGAAAGAATGCATAGTCTTTCATGACATTCCAAGCCATTTCATAAGTGTACTCAAATCTCTGAATAAGCCCTTCTTTAATAATTTCTTCGAGAACTTCTCCTGCTTCCTCATTTTCAATATCAACTTCCTTTTCTTTTAGGTCTTTTTGAATATATTCAATAGCCTCAGAAAGTTTCTTTAGAGCTTTGTTGTAATTGGAGAAACGTTGTTCCCATCTAATATCATGTCTGTTGGTCATCTTTGTAGATTGAATGATTATTCTTTTAAACTTTCTTCTTTTCAGATCACTATATAAATCAAAAATATGAATTATATAGTTCAGTTAGAAAATAAAACTAATATTTAATCTTGTTATTGGTTATGAAGTATGTCATCAGTTTATTTGCCTTGTGGCTAACTGTGTATATATTCTGCATACAACATAAGAAAGCAGGGGGGTGAAGGATGAAAAAGATCTTAAATTTATATTCATTAATCCTTAATCTTAAATAAAATCTGATGTTTAGTACTTTCCCCGCCATTATGTATGACACATTGTTAGGTTGCGTGGTTTTTTATAGAAATGTCAAACCAATTCTTCTGTTAAGTCCTTTTTCAAAAATCCGAATCAAGGTTGATAACTGAATGTTTCCTTTAGCATTCTCAATCTTTGAAATGTAACTCTTTTTTGTACCTGCTTTTTCTGCTAACTGTTCTTGAGTTAACTTAGCCTCTTTTCTAGCTTCTTTAAGCATCTCACTCACAATGAACATTTGAGCTCGCTCCTCATATTCATTGCGACTATCTGAACCAATCTTGCCATGTTCGCGCTCAATCAGCTCGTCAAAATCTCGAATTCCTGAATAATCAATCATGACTTTTTATTTTTTTGTTTAAAATATTCTTTCTTTAATTTCATCGCCTTTTCTATCTCTTTTTTAGGTGTCTTTTGTGTTTTCTTTTGAGATCCATTAAATAATACTACTAAATGACCTTCATCAAAGCAACAGAAAATCCGATAAATGTTTGACTGAAATTCAACTCTAATTTCAAATAGACCATCATATCCAGTCATCGGTGATAAAAATTTCAATGGCACTCTCTTAACTTGTTTAATCAGCTCGAATACATACTGAATCTTTGACTTTATTCCTGAATCCAGTTTTTTATAAAAATCAAGAAAATGTTCTCCATGAAAAATTATCTTTCTATTCATATTACAAAGTTATCATAAAAGATAACTTTGTCAAAGTTGTTTAGCACTTATTTTTTTATTTGTGGGTCGGTCACCCCATGCAACCTAACTTTGTATATATTCAGTATACCAAATATACTCCAATCTAGGTGTATGTGTAATAATTAATTTTTCACCAAAAGTCTTTTTCTAGTATGTTTTCAGTACGAGGGAGTTAAGATATGATTTCTTTAGCAAAGCTTTGGCGTAATGCACGATTAAAAGTAGGGAGAAAAAATGACAAAAGAAAGCGGGATTGAAAGGTGCAAAAAATCTTAAATCTATATTCGTTAATCCTTAATCCCCGTTGGCTAAGGCTCTGCCTTAGTCCTTTTATTGTTAAAGGCTCAGCCTTTACTGATATTTACGACTGAGGCAGAGCCTCAGCCGAACTACCGCTAATTGCTAAAAGCTAACCAGCCTGCTTGCCAGCAACTCAATAAACTTCTCATTCGTTCCGCAACAACCGCCGAGCATTTTCAGGTTGAAGTGCTTGTGTAAATAAATCATTTCTTCTGCCATGGATTCAAAGTCGTCTTGTAGCAAATTGTTGCAATTATCCAGTTCCTCCGGACTTAAGCTCGAAGAATTGGCCTGAATGCCGGTGAAGCGTTTTATGTTTTCACTATTGCGATTCTTTTCATGTTTTAAGGCACTGATCAGGTTTGAAGGATGGATGCAATTGGTCACATAAGTAAATGGCCTGGGATCTACAACATCGTCTATGATCCAAATGGCATCAGAAAGATAGGTTCCATCCAATAAGCATCCGTCTTTTCTAAGCATAAAACTGATAATGCCGGGAATTCCGGTTTCGGTCATGGCTTTGGCAAGACCTATAGCCTCATTGATTTCCGGCATGATAGCGGCAAATAAGTAATCGATATTTCGGCTTTGCCCAATACAAGTATTCTGTTTACCGAACTCTTGTGTTTGCAGTTTGTGAAATTCATAGGCTTCTTCTATTTCCATTACTTTTTTTCCGCTATATGCATCTCCCCTGCAGCCCAGTAATCCACCGATAAATATCTGATCGGCATAGTTCCCGTATGAGTTTCTGATCTTGTTTAAAAACTCACATGCATCCTGAATAAGCGGTTTATTTTTATAAGAAGTTTTATTCAAATTCTCATGAGTCGCTCTACGGGTAGGTGTCATGATCATCATGGGAAGCTGGTACTTCTGGCCTATATCAATGTATTGCCTGTATACAGCTTCCAGTAAATCCGGCCTATCATAAATCAAACCGGAATGATTGATATACTGATTAAGCCGAACCTTAAATTCCTTTTTTATTCGTTCAACGATGGAACCTTCGGCCAGCATATAAGCGGATTCATGATATACTTTTTCAAATCTCATTTATTCTCTCCTTTGTGGGTTAAAGGCTTAGCCTTTATTGATAATTACAACTGAGGCAAAGCCTCAGCCGAACCGTGAACCATCATAGTAAAATTTATCACCTTACTATGATTATCATTGTCCATTCTATATGTTTAATTTAAAATGTTTCATGTATTTCTGCAACCTGCAATGTCTAAGATCCTGAAACACCTGCCCGACGCAGGCGGGAGTTCAGGATGACGGAAGATAAATAATTTATAATCTATAATTTACAACTAACTACCTTCCTTCAGCTTCGCCAGCATTTTCTTCCCATTCTCATTGTCAGGATTCATCTCAACGGATTTTTTATAGCATTTAATAGCAAGCTTTTTATTCCCACTTTTCATATATGCTTCGCCCAGGCTGTCATATACATTCCATGAGTCAGGAAAAGCATCTACATTCAGTTTAAAGACCTCAATGGCCATTGCAAAATCTTTTTTCCGCATATAAGTATATCCGTAGGAATTTAATCCCTGTTCAGAGAATGGAAGCTCATCCCCTTTTACTTTATGATAATGCTTTGCTGCTTTATCTATCCCCTGTTGTTCTATCATTTTAAAAAACTTTGCTTCATTAAAGAATAGTTTTTCCTGTGGGTCAAGAATTCGTTTTACATCAGTCTGCCAGGTTCTTAATTGCTCAGCTTGTGGATCTTTTAAGTTTTTTACAAATTTTTTTAATGTAGAAAAGAATAATTCCGTTTCCTCACTAAAAATCGTATGTCCGGCCATTTCAAAGGTTTTAAATTGCGCATTGGGGTGATTATTCTTAAGTATTCCGGCTTTTTTTTCTGCCCAGGTAAGATCATATTTTCCTTCACACACTAAAGTAGGAATTGGACACTTATCAAATACCCCTTTAAAATCATATCGTCTGTAACTCTCTCCCATAATCCGGTTAAAGTTATCATCATTTACCCATTCATATAAAGCGCCTCTTATTACTTCATCTGGAGTTGGTTTATAAAAACTCTGGCGTTTCCAATCGCCGTTCAATTCCTTGTTATAAAGCAATTGTAAAAGGTTTATTTTTTTAGATCTATACAATTTATAGATCTCATTAATTTTAGCTTTTTCTTCTTTACTGATATAAGTCTGCTCACGGGAACCATAAATTTCATCATCCTGTAATAAGGTTGCAGAGCCGATCAAAACCATACCCAATACGTTTTCAGAATAAACAGAAGTATAATATTGGGCCAAAGCTCCGCCATAAGAGTATCCGCAAACAATCCATTTATTGATATCCAGTTTTTGTCTTAGCTTATCCAGATCATCAATAGCCTGTCTGAAGGTATAGCCATCTCCCTTTTCAAAGTCCGACTGTCCGCACCCCCTTTGATCGTAATAAATGACTTTACAGAATTTTTCAGCTTTTTTAAACCAGGGATGAAAACAATGGTGTGTACCTCCGGGGCCGCCATTGATTAAAACCAACGGGATTCCTTCTCCTTCCACTTCACAATAGAGCTTGCAATCATCAATATCTATCCATTGTTTTTTCATGTTTAATTCATCACAAAGCATGGGTAAAGAATCTATTTTGTAATAAATAGAATCTTCAATATTTACAATCCGATCTAGAATGCTGATTCTTTTTTCTGCTTTTTGTTGACAGGAAATAATCATGATCGTTATTACAATCAGGGAAAGAGTTTTTTTCATAAAGCGGTTTTTTAATTGGTATATAAAAATAACGGTTTTTTTATGAAAATGTTACAGTTAAAAATATCAAATATTTAAAATATAATTAAAGGATTTCATTCTGTTTTCATAAAACAGGAAGGCACGCCAATTCATTTATATTTCAAAGGATTAAGATTTAGGAGCTTCTACTTTACAAAGTTGAACTTCTTCTTTTAAAATTCGGAAGCTATTTCATTAGCTATCTTTTTCCAATCATTTTTAGCCGACTCTGTTCCTGTCATTCCTATCCAAAAAATTTTGAATGTTTTCAAGCGTTATTTCAGCTCTTCTAACCAGTGCTTCTTTTGTTTTAAAAGCAATATGAGGTAGCAGGATTGAATTTTCCGTATTTAGTAATTTTAAATTCTTTGGAACCGGTTCCTGATCATAAACATCAATTCCTGCTCCGGCTATCATTTTATTTTTAAGTGCTTCAGTCAGATCATTTTGATTAACTATCGGGCCTCTGGCAGTGTTGATTATAAAGGCAGAAGGTTTCATTGCTTCAAAATGTTCCTTATGGATCAGATTAATAGTTTCTTTATTTTGAGGTATATGAATCGTAATAATGTCAGTTTTTGCACAAAGTTCTTTTAAGTCAGAAATATAAATCCCTCCCATTTCAGTAAAACCAGGATTCTTCGAACGCGACCAGGCATAAAGTTCACAGCCCATTACCTTAAATATCTCAGCAACTCTTAAGCCAATAGTACCTGTACCTACAATTCCGATCTTTTTTCCTTTTAATTCGATTCCGGCAGGATGATTCCAACTTCCGGATCGTATTAATTTATCTGTATAAGTTATATCTCTGAGTAACGAAATTGTCAGTCCCAGAGTAAGTTCAGCAACAGAATCTGTAGAATAAGCAGGAACATTATAGACAGCAATATTCTTTTCTCTGCAAATTTCCATATCCACGCAATCATAACCAGTAAAGGCTACTGCTATAAATTTTACATTAGGATAGATGTTGATCAATTTCTCTCCTACCTTTTCTTTGATTGTAATGATCCCTTCTATATTTTCATTATTGGAGATTGTTGTTTTATCGAAAACAAATTCAAAAGGCAAATCTGAATCTGTTATTAATTGTTGCAGGCTTTCTTTATTAATCCCTAAATCCTGTAAAACCAAAACTTGTTTATTGCTCATTTTTAAATCTTATCTTGTTAATTATAAATTTTCAATCATCTTATTTGTTAAACCCCTCCGGGGATTTAGTTTGATTATCTTAAGTAAATCTTAAATCATTAATCTTTTATTTTTAATCAATCGCATTTTATTTATTTTAAAAGTTCCGAAGCAAATTCATCCACATCAATTCCTCCAAAATTCCCCGAGGACATTAGAAGTAAATTTTTATCGGTCCAATCAATATTCATTAATTTTTGCTTTAAAATTTCCGTATCATTTATCACTTCAATTTTTGTATTATTAAAAGCCTGCTTTACTTGTTCGGTTGTTATGGGTGGTAGTTTCTTATGTTTGAGGGTCTCTGGTTTAAAGAATACGATAGGCCTGTCAGCGGCATCCATACTACCTTCATACTGTTCTAAAAAGTCAGCGTTTAAACTACTAAAGGTATGCAACTCCATGCAGGCAATTAATATTCTTTCCGGATATTGAGATTTCATAGCATTTACCGTAGCTCTCAATTTTGATGGTGAATGTGCAAAATCTTTATATACCAGACTGTTTCCCTTTTCTGCTACTTTTTCCAGCCTTCTGGATGCACCTTCAAATGATTGGATGGCATTTAGGAATTTTTCCTCTTTTATTCCAAGTTCTTTACAAACTTTCATAGCTCCCGCAATATTCTGCATATTATGTTCTCCAAAAACTTTTAAAGGAATCTCTATTCCATTGAATTTGATTACAGATTGGTTGTTATTAATGGAATATTCAGGAGTTCCATAAGGAATTTTTTTGATTCCTTCCTTTACAACTTCAGCTACGGAATTAACAACTTTATCTTCCCTGCAATAAACCAGAGCTCCCTTAGGATCAATCATATCTGCAAATATGGAAAATTGTTCCACATAATTATCGAAAGTCGGGAATACATTCATATGATCCCACGCTATACCGCTAACCAAGCCTATTGTTGGCTGATAAACATGAAATTTGGGACGTCTGTCTATAGGAGATGTAAGGTATTCATCCCCTTCCAGGATTATTATTTTTGCTCCATCAGATAGCTTCACCATAACTTCAAAACCATCCAATTGAGCACCTACCATATAATCACAATCAATATTACATTGTTTCAATACATGCAAAATCATAGCAGTAATGGTTGTCTTACCATGACTACCACCTATTACAACTCTGATTTTATTTTTCGATTGGTCATATAAAAATTCAGGAAGAGAATAAACTTTCAACCCTAGTTTCTGAGCTTTTAAAAGTTCAGGATTATCCTCTCTGGCATGCATTCCCAGAATCACAGCATCAAGATGATGTGAGATATTGTTTTTATCCCATCCAATCTTATCCGGCAGAAGGCCATATTTTTTTAATCGTCCTCTGGAAGGCTCAAAGATTTCATCATCGGAACCACTAATCTGATATCCTTTCTTATGTAGTGCGATAGCCAGATTATGCATCGCAGCTCCTCCAATGGCAATAAAATGTAATTTCATTAATGATATTATTTTAGATGCTAATTTAGTTTAAAATTAAGAATACTATAAAGATTAAACTACGATATTCATTCTTCAATAAAAGGAATTATATAAAATATCTAAAACCTTGATCCAACTTATATCCTTTTTTGTATTTCTTTCCAAAATATTCCTATCTTTAAATAGGTTAAAAAACTATTCTTTTATGAGACCATGCCTTTTTACCATCGCTAAGATCACTCTCCTTTTATTCCTCTCATCAAACATTTATGCACAGCAAGATACTACAGGAAAATCTTTTCAATATATACAGGAAGTGTTTCAAACGGAGCTGGTTTATCCACAGGAAAAGAATGAGGTTCAATTTACCTTAGCTCCAAATTTCCAGAAAAAAACTGATAGCAAATACTACCAAATTCCCTTTAAAATTGAATATGGAATTACAAACGCATGGCAAATTGAATTAGAATGGAATTCATTTCAAACTTTATCTGCTCCTTCAAAAAAAACTTTAACCGGTGTAGGTGATATGCAGCTTGGTACAAAATATAGTTTTATGAATATTAATAACACTAATGTACATGCTGCAATAGGCTTTGAGGTTCAACTCCCTTTGGGAGACGAAACCAAAGAGCTTAGTGAAGGCCTTTTTGAATATGAGCCATATATTATTTTAGCTTGGGATATTCCCAAATTAAATTATCTTCAACTATTTACTCAAACGGGGATCAGTTTTGCACAACATACTGATGAAGATGAAGAAGCTCATGAGCTTTATGTAAATGTTGGATTCTTTATGCCAATAAAACATATAGTATTTACCTCAGAAATTAACTGGACTACTAATGAATGGAACGGTGGTGATGAAAATCAATTATATTATACTCCAGGTATCGTATTTAAATTAGGGAATAACTGGGAGTCCGGAGTGGGAATGCCTATAGGATTAAATAGCCGATCCGATAAATTTAGTGTGATAGCAATGTTAACATTTGAATTCAACTTTATGGACGATAAGGATTAGTAACTTGAAAAAGCAGAAGCAAATTATTATTATACGAATAGAAATTTAAGATGTCTTATTGGATAAACCAATACGGCGTTTTATAGGCAAACAGGTATTAATTAACCTTCATAGCAAATGAAAATTTGGAAGAGAATTATTTTAGGTTTTATTTCAGTAATAGTAATCATGATCATTGTTGATTTAGATGCAATACTAAATAATATTACAATTATCAATCAAGTTAAAAAACTGGAATTTTCCAATAGAATTGAATTGAGTCAATCCAATAAAATTGCTTATTCGCTGCAGAGAATTAAATCGAGTATCAGGGAGCTTTTTATTGAAGGAGAAGACGAAGAAGATCTCACAAACGAAATACCACATTCAAAAAATATCATTAATACGCATTTGAATAGTTTAACAATATCTATGGATGCATTGTATGAAGCAACTAAAACAGGTTATTTTATGGCAGAAGAAGAGGATGAAATAGAGGGTGAATATAATGAATTAGTAATGTTGGACTCTTTAAGAAATGATATTGATGCATTCAAAGTTTCTGTTAACAATCTATTAGTTCTCTTTAATAAAAACCAAATTGAAGAAGCCGATATATTATTTGAAAATGAAACGGAGCTTATGTCCCGAAAAATGCAGGAAGTATTAGAAACTATTATTATAGATGCCGAAGAAGAAATTGAATGGGCCATCATAAAACTGGATGAAGAGGTTACCAATGCGATAAAGCTGGGTATTTCATTGACTGTACTAAGTATCTTTTTAGCTTTCGGAATAGGAATACAAATTGCAAGATCTATCTCTAAACCTCTTTCAAGGTTAATGAACAGTGCCATTGAGATTGGAAAAGGGAACTATAAAACAAAAGTAGAAATACATTCATATAAAGAACTTCAATTATTAGCTGATTCATTTAATAATATGGCAACTGAGATAAGAAAGAAAATCAGTTCTATTAATAGCCTTAATAAGGAATTAGTAAAGTCTAATAAATCAAAAGATACCTTTTTTTCTATCATTGCCCATGACTTAAAAAGCCCGTTCAATGTTATTCTTGGTTATGCCAACATTTTAACAAATCAGTATAATGAGTTTGACGACACAGAACGTAAAAAGTTTATTAGTGAAATAAATAAATCTTCTAAATTGACTTATGAGTTATTAGAGAATCTTTTAGCCTGGGCAAAATCACAGAGTGGTAAGATTGTAATAAATAAAAAAGCCATAAACTTAGCTTCTATTATAAATGAGTGTACCGATACCTATCGTGCTGCTGCAAAGATCAAAAACATTAAAATATTAAATAATATTTCAGATGAGATTGTGATAATAGCAGATAAATATACACTAACAACGGTTATAAATAATATTATGAACAATGCTATAAAATTTACCCCTAATGGAGGAGAAATTAGAATTTCTGCAAAGGCAAATAATAATAGTGTTGAAGTAAGTATAAAAGATACGGGTATAGGTATAAGTCAAACTACTATAAATAATCTTTTTCAATCGAAACAACATGAATCTACTATAGGTACGAATAATGAGAGTGGATCGGGTTTAGGCCTTATTTTAATTAAAGATTTTATTGAGAAAAATAACGGTCAACTTCGGATTGAAGGTGATAATAATGGAAGTGAGTTTAAATTTTCTTTACCCAATTAATTTAAATCTAAATTTAAAAGATCTAGAGACATAAAAAGTTAGGATATCTCGGTAAATAAATTAAATCGTTAACTCTTTACCAAAACTATTCATTCTACATGATTTTAAATTATATTTGCTTCATATTTTAAACGGGGTAAACAATTATGGATTTAACACAAATCGAAAAACTAAATTCTGAATTATCAGGAAGATCAAGCCTTGAACTATTAGACTATTTTATAAGCAATTATAATGATAAGATTGGTTTTGCAACCAGCTTTGGTGTAGAAGATCAGATTTTAACAGAAATGATTCATAAGCTTCAGAAACCGATTAAAATATTTACACTTGATACCGGCCGTTTATTTCCTGAAACATATGATCTCATAGACAAAACAAAAAGCAGATATAAGCTGGACATACAAATATATTTTCCCGATTCAAGGGAAGTTGAAACGATGGTAAATTCAAAAGGAATCAATTTATTTTATCAAAGCATTGAAGACCGGAAACTTTGTTGTGGAGTACGTAAAATAAAACCTTTGCACAGGGCCTTAAAAGGCCTGGATGTATGGATCAGTGGTCTGCGAAGGGAACAATCTCCTACCCGTACTAAAATGAAATTGGTTGAATGGGATGAATTAAACGGCTTAGTCAAAGTAAATCCACTCATAGAATGGACGGAAAAAGAAAGTTGGGATTATATTCATAAATACAATATTCCTTATAATATTCTTCATGATCAGGGATACCTAAGCATTGGATGTCAACCTTGCACACGAGCCATCCAAAAAGGAGAAAACAGCCGTGCAGGCAGATGGTGGTGGGAAGATCCTGTCACTAAAGAGTGTGGCTTGCACAAAAGCTAAGACATTTAGCATGCAGTATATTCCGATGCCGTTTAGTATGGATCAACGATCATTTATGCATAAATAGTTACAAATTAAACGACCCATCCCAATCTACAATTCTTTGTTAATAAGTTTGGCTTTATTTACATAAAAGAGGAATCAAATTACCTTATTTTAGAACGCACATCAGGATTTCTTAATACATGGCTACAAACATCAACTTTCAGGAAGAGTATTTAAAAAAGAATTCGGAAAAAACCTTTGAAAGAGGCAAAATTCTGGGAATTAATATTCTAATTATATATACTTTATTATTGATATTCAGGTGGGACTATTTGAAAACAATATCATTATATTCAATTATTTTTCTGGGAGCATTCACAACAGTATTATTTTTAATTTTTGTCTATGTAAATCTTAAAAAAGACTCTAAAAGCGTACTGCTGTTTTTTGGCCTCACCTATTTAGGTGTTTCCATTTCAATCAATGGATTTCTTTTTGCTTTGTTTTCTTCTACAGATATCAGCGATAATTTAAAATATGAATTTATCATATTGTACATAGCGGTATTATACGGACAGTCTGTATTCTCTTACGGAATCAGAAAATATTTATACTTAATACAGTTCATACCATTAATCATTACTTTTACTTTACTTTTATCGTTTGCAAGCTTAAGCAGCGAAGAATGGTTTTATTTAGGCAACCTCCCTTTATTTGCACTATTCATTTTTATCGCTAATAGATATACTGAAAAAAATTCTTTCGAAGATTTTATTAATACTTACAAGATTGAATTAAATGAACTGGAGCTTTTAAAAGAAATAGAAAAAAGAAAGAGTGCCGAAGCCGACTTGAAGAAACACCAGAAAGATTTAAAACAGTTAGTAGAACTCCGTACACAAAGTATAAAAGAAAAAAGCATTGAACTGGAAGTAGCCAAAGAGAAAGCCGAAGAAGCTGATCGTCTAAAAACAGCTTTTATGGCTACCATGTCTCATGAATTAAGGACTCCTTTAAATGCAATTATTGGATTTACGGAATTGGTAGATGAGAAAACTTCTAAAGATGAAATACTGGAATATAACGACATCATTAACAAGAGTGGTTTACGATTGTTGAATACGGTTGAAGATATTTTCCTGTTAACCTATATAGAAACAAAAAAAATAAAACTCTTTAAAAAACAGTTTAACCTGAATAATTTTATAGAATCTCTACTAATTAACTATAAAATAGAAAAAGAAAACTATCATAAAGCATTTCTGGATATAAGCTTTAAGACTGAAGTAGATGATAAGGATTGTTTTGTAACAACGGATTCCAAGAAATTAAAGATCATTTTTGACAAATTGGTTAATAATGCCATAAAGTTTACTAAAATTGGAGCTATAGAGCTTGGGTATAAAATTGTTAATATAAAAGGTGATTTACAGCAATTTCAATTTTATGTAAAAGACAGTGGAATCGGTATTGCAAAAGAATTTCATGAAGTTATATTTGAGCGATTTAGGCAAGTGGAAGAAACCAATACCCGCAATTATGAGGGATCAGGACTGGGAGTGACTATTGCTTGTGAACTTACTAAACTTCTGGGCGGTAAAATGTGGGTGGAATCCGAATTGGAAAAAGGAAGTACTTTTTATTTTCAGCTACCTCTTGAAATAAAAGGAGCTAAAAAGGAATATGAAAAAGGGAAAACTCAAAATAAAAAAGCAATTCCTGATTATTCAGGCAAACGTATTCTGATTGCAGAAGATACGGAATCAAATTTCAAATTATTGGAACAATATTTAAAAAGAACCAACCTTGAAATCATCTGGGCAGTTGATGGGTTGGAAGCAGTAGAGTTCTGCAAACAGGATAGCAGTATTGATCTTATTTTAAT
Source organism: Bacteroidales bacterium (assembly GCA_028280405.1). Classification (GTDB taxonomy): domain Bacteria; phylum Bacteroidota; class Bacteroidia; order Bacteroidales. The sequence goes on along the minus strand of JANQLW010000075.1, from coordinate 6,184 downwards.
GGATATGAAAATGCCTAATATGAATGGATATGAGGCTACAACAGAGATAAAAAAAATGGGTATTGATTGTCCGGTAATTGCACAAACGGCTTATGCTCTTCAAGATGATGAAGTAAAAACCTTCACAGCCGGATGTGATGATTATCTGTCAAAACCAATTAAGAAATTGGAACTTTACAATTGCCTTAATAAATATTTGTAAAAATTCAAGAACCAAAAGCCAGGACATTAACCGAAAAATTTACTTTTTTACTTCTTACGTATTAAATAATATAATCTATTAGCTAAGCCTGATCGTTTTAGCCGGATTCATTTTTCCTATGATCATAGAAGGGATTAAAAGCATAAGAGTAGAAATAACCGTAGTTCCTATATTGATCAGAATTATGATAAATAAGTTTATATTTATTGGAACTACAGACATATAATAAGATTCTTGATCCAGTTTTATAATTCCAAAATAATATTGCATCACACAAAATCCGATACCAATTAAATTCCCCCAAAGTAACCCATGAAGAATAATATGCATGGATTTGTAGAGAAATACTTTTCTTACAAATAAGTTATTGGCACCCATTGATTTTAATATTCCTATCATCTGACTTCTTTCAATGATAATGATTAAGAGTATAGATATCATAGTAATACCGGCTACGATAACCATCAAAGTCAGAATAACGATAGCATTTACATCCATTAAATCAATCCATTCAAATAATTGAGGATAAACATGCTTAATACTGGTAGCATCTAAATTATAACCAATTTGCTTATAAACCGTCTGAATGATATCATCTAAACGATTAAAATCATCTACCAAAATTTCAAAGCCTCCTATTTGATGATCTTCCCACCTGTTAAGTTTTTGAATATTCTTTATATCTCCTACAATAAATTCTTTATCAAATTCATAAAGACCTGTCTCATAAATACCAATAATTTTAAAATTTCTACCTCTCAGATTTTTTTGTTGTGGAGAAACAAAATAAGTTCTCAGATTATCACCTAAGGATAGATTTAGCTTATCTGCAATATGTTTTGAAATCAATACATCCAACGATCTCTTATTGTCAGAGAAATCTGGAATGTTCCCTGCTACAATATTCCTTTTAAAAAATTCCCAATTGTAATCTTCTCCTACTCCTTTTAGAATGATCCCTTGAAGGTCTGTATAAGTTTTGATAATTCCCAGCTTATAAGCATATTTTTGAATATGCTTGATACCGCTTACATTTTTAATATCCGGATAAAACTCTTGATCAAGGCTTATTGGTGATGCTTCATAAGAAGTATTAAAGTCGTATTTATTTATTTGTATATGCGATCCAAAACCAATAACTTTATCACTAATTTGCTGTTGAAAGCCTCGTACAACAGCTATTGAAATAATCATCACACTTAAGCCCAGGGCAGTGCTGATAATTGCAATACGAACGATAGGACGAGAAAAGGAATTCTTGTCCATCGAAGAAATTCTACGAGCGATAAAAAATGGTGTGTTCAATGTTTTTTTTCACAAAAATAAAAAATCTAATTAGCTAATGAAGAAATTATCTTTTAGTCTGTTCTTTTTATTGTTTATACAATTTGGTTGTGCTAAAAGAAGTTTAGTACCGGAATTTGTTAAATGGGAAGATATAAAACCCGGAGATGCACGTTACGAATATTATCTTCCAAAACTAAATGGCAAAAGAGTTGGTGTTGTAGCTAATCATTCTTCCATGATTGGCAATAATCATTTAGTGGATTTATTGTTGACGTCTAATATTAAAGTTCAAAAAGTTTTTGCTCCTGAACATGGTTTTAGAGGCAATAAAGAAAATGGAGCTGTGATCAAGGATGATCAGGATAAAAAAACAGGCTTAGCTATTATTTCACTCCATGGAAAACATAAAAAACCATCTAAGGATCATTTACATAATATTGATATAATGGTATTTGATATTCAAGATGTAGGAGTTAGGTTCTACACTTATGTTTCCACTTTATTCTATGTAATGGAAGCATGTGCAGAAAATAATATACCATTACTAATATTAGACAGGCCAAACCCAAATGGTTTTTATGTTGACGGACCGGTGCTGGAAAAACAACATAAATCGTTTGTAGGGCTGCATAGTGTACCAATAGTACACGGGCTCACTTTAGGAGAATATGCTATGATGATAAATGGAGAAGGTTGGCTTAAAAATAAAATCAAATGCAAAGTGGAAGTGGTAAAGGTAAAAAACTATAAACATTCACAAACGATGGCTTTGCCGATCAAGCCCTCTCCTAATCTGCCAAACCATGCCAGTATTTTATTATATCCTTCTCTTTGTTTATTTGAAGGTACCATAGTCAGTATCGGAAGAGGAACTCCTACCCCATTCCAGATAGCCGGACATCCTGAATATAAAAAAGGAAAACTCAAATTTACGCCTGTACCTATACCGGGCGCCAGTTTAAACCCCAAATTAAAAAACAAGCAATGCTATGGTACAAATTATCAGGAGTATTATAATAGAAACCCTGAAGAATTAGGCAAAATTAAACTGGATTGGATTCTTCACTTTTACAAGGAACTCAACAAAGGAGATCAATTTTTTATTAGTTATTTTGAAAAACTGGCAGGAACCTCAAAACTTCGTCAACAAATTAAGGAAGGAATGTCGGAAAAAGAAATCCGGAAGAGCTGGGAAAAAGACCTGAAAGCCTATAAAAAAATCCGGGCAAAATACTTGCTTTACCCGGACTTTTAAATATTCGCTATTATTTTTTTCCGTCATCCTGTCCCGATAGCTATAGGGATTGTTTCAGGATCTAAGTCGAATCTGTATTAGATGCTGAAACATCTGCCCGACGCAGGCGGGAGTTCAGCATGACAGTTTGTGATACCTTAGTTCGTGCGCCCCGGATAAACTTTTAAAGCTTCTTCCAGGCATTTAACAGCATTTTGAAGATCATTTACATTCAAAACGTAACTGATTCTAACTTCATCTTTTCCACATCCGGGAGTAGAATAAAAACCTGAAGCCGGAGCCAGCATCACTGTCTGTTTTTTATAATGAAACGACTCTAATAACCATTGACAGAATTTATCAGAATCATCAATAGGAAGTTTAGCTACAACATAGAAAGCACCTTTGGGATTTGGACAATAAGCACCTTCAATCTTATTGATACCTTCAACAACAGTATTTCTTCTTGCATAATACTCAACTAAAACTTCTTCAAAATAGGAATCAGGAGTGTCACAAGCAGCTTCAGCAGCAATTTGTCCGAAACTTGGAGGGCTTAAACGTGCCTGAGCAAATTTAAGCGCTGTTGATATAACTTCCTTGTTCTTCGAAACCATACAGCCAACACGTACTCCACATGCACTATATCTTTTGGAAACAGAATCAATCAGAATTACATTTTGTTCAATTTCTTTAAGATACATTGAAGAATAGTGTTTATGGCCATCATAACAAAACTCACGGTAAACTTCATCAGCAATAAGGTAAAGGTCATATTTTTTTACAATTTCCTGAAGCACTTCTAATTCATCCTTGCTATAAAGATAACCGGTTGGATTATTAGGATTACAAACCATAATTGCTTTGGTTTTCGGAGTAATCGCTTTTTCAAAATCTTCAATAGCAGGTAAAGCAAATCCGCTTTCAATAGAAGACGGGATCGGAACAACCTTAATACCTGAATTAACCGCAAAACCATTATAATTTGCATAAAATGGCTCCGGGATAATAATTTCATCTCCCGGGTCCATACATGATTGCATTGCAAATAAAATAGCTTCGGAAGCACCTGCACCAACGATAATATCATCTGCAGTTATATGAATGTCATTCTTGGCATAGTATTCAACCAATTTTTGACGATAAGAAAGCATTCCTGCAGAATGGCTGTATTCCACAACATCATCCTTAAAATTACGTATTGCATTTAAAGCAATTTCCGGAGTTGCAATATCCGGCTGGCCAATATTTAAATGATATACCTTAGTTCCTTCACCTTTGGCTTTTTCTGCATATGGGACTAATTTTCTGATTGGCGATTCCGGCATTAATCGCCCTTTTTCTGAAATTTTTGGCATGTTCTTTTATGAATTAATTTCCCCTAACAGGGGAACATTATTATATTAGTTTAATTAGATTATTATTTCTTTTTCGGACGGGGTTTTACGGAACCTTTCAATTTCAAAACAACAGATTTATTCCGGGCATTTGATTTAATCGTTACGGTCTTTTTAATTTTCCCAACTCTTTTAGTATCGAATTTTACTTTGATTTCTCCCGATTGTCCTGGCATAATGGGTTGCTTTGGCCAGGAAGGTATGGCACATCCGCAACTTGATTTTGGTCTGGATAGAATTAAAGGTTCACGACCTGTATTCTTAAATTTAAAAGTACATACATTTTTATTTGTAGACTTATAGTCTATGGTTCCATAATCATGAATTACTTTCTCAAAGGTAATTACAGGAGCATTAGGATTATAATTTCTGGAAGAGGGGCCTCTATTCTGACTGATTGCAAAAGTAGTTGCAAAAACCAGACAGATCGTCAAAATAAAATTTTTCATTTCCCTTCAGTATTAAATTTTCGTATGCAAATTTATTAAATATTGAATAAAATAGATGCATTACATATTACTTTTTGTATTTATTTAACAATCAGTTTTTTTTATCAACATAAATCATTCTATTTAAAAGCTTATACATTTCTGTTCTGTATAAATATTCAAACCATTTTTAGAATTTAGAAAGACTTTTTGTTTTTAATAATCATTCTAAATAAGAATACGTATATTTGCATAGTTTTAAGTGCACGAAAAGAATGACAAAAATTACATATATCCCTGATAGCAGGAAACTGGATGGAAAACAATTGTATTACAGTTTTCTGGCTGGAGCTCAACGTATATTTGATAACCAAAAACTTTTAAATAAAATCAATGTATTCCCTGTACCGGATGCAGATACGGGTACTAACCTTGCTTCTACAATGCGGGCAATTATTGATACCTCTATCCCAACCGATAATTTAAAAACGACAGCCGTTGCACTTGCAGATGCCGCATTGGTTGGGGCAAGAGGAAACTCAGGAATTATATTTGCTCAATTCTTGTATGGGTTTTCTAATGAATTAAAAGATGAGAAAAGCATCAATGTACAGTCGTTTTCACAAATAACAAACAAAGCAGTTTCTTATGCTTATGACTCTATCTCAAATCCCGTAGAAGGAACAATTATTACCGTTTTGAGAGAATGGGCCGAATCATTGGAGCATATTCATCAAAAATTTGATGATTTTAAAGGATTAATTAAAGAGTCTTATCAGACCGCTAAAAGATCACTAGCTGAAACTACAGAAAAATTAGAAGTATTAGCTAAAGCAAATGTTGTGGATGCCGGTGCCAAAGGTTTTGTTGTATTTCTTGAAGGAATGATAGATTTCTTTAAACATGAGGAAATCAAAAAAATACTCCCTGCACGTAATGTTGTGAAATTCCAATCCTATGAAGCCGAATTCATTTCTCATGATGAAATTACATTTCGCTATTGTACAGAAGCGATGCTGGTTGGGAAAAACATTGACAAAAACAAAGTTAAAAATATCATTGGTGATCTGGGAGATTCTTTAGTCGTTGCAGGCTCTAAATCTAAACTTCGCATACATATTCATACTGATGAGCCAAGTCAGTTATTTGAAAAACTAAATACGATCGGAAATATCTCCTACCAGAAAGTTGATGATATGGTGCTTCAACAAGATGTAATGGAAAATAGAATCGCCCCGATTGGCATCATGACCGATTCTACTTGTGACTTACCTCCCGAACTGGTAAAAAAACATCAAATTCATGTGGTTCCTTTAAGTGTTCATGTTGGAGATTCTTATTATTTAGATGGGATTACCTTAAATGCAGATCGTTTTTATAAAATATTTGATTCTTTAACAGAAAAACCCAGTACTGCACAACCCGCTTTTAAAGACTTTTCAAACAAATTGTCATATCTCAGTACACATTATGATTCCATCATTGGGCTTCAACTTACGGAAGCTATGAGTGGAACATTTTACAATGCGAAGAAAGCAGCTAAATCAATTAGCTGGCAAATGAAAAAAGACATCTCAATTATTAATTCTAAAAGATTAACCAGTGGATTAGGTCTACTTGTACTTAGGTTAGCAGA
>JANQLW010000044.1 GCA_028280405.1 Bacteroidales bacterium | reverse complement strand
TATACAATCACAGGCCATGGCATCCGATTATACCCTTACACTCCCTGTCGATGACGGTAACGCCGACCAGGTACTTACGACCGATGGCAATGGAGCCTTAAGCTGGACAAATAGTAATATTACAACAGTAGGCTCTATGAACTCTAGCTCTGTTTTCTCAGATTCAAATGCTGATGATCAGTGGCTAGGCCTGGGGAGTAGTTCAGGAAGGATACAATTTAACGATGTAACCTCACTTGATGAAATTCTTCTCCTGGAAGCCAATGTGGGGGTTGGAACAATAGACCCAAGTGGGTTCCAGGTAGGAGGAGTAGTTGTATCAGAAGCAGCTCAAGGGAAAGACAATGTAAGAATAGGTCTTGTTGCTGGATCTGGTGCTGTCACACCCAGGATCATATTAGAAGATGATGCGTCAAATATTATTTGGCAAATGCAAAACAATAATGGAAGTTTCTGGATAAATAGTGGAAGCGAGACGAGATTTGCGATAGATCATAATGGGAATGTGGGAGTTGGGACACTACTCCCAAACGGCTTTCAGGTATCCGGAGCTGTATCATCAGCCCGTAGAAGTAATAGTAATGTAAGAATGGGTATTGAAAGTGCCAAACCAAAGCTCATCTTAGAAGATGCTGCTTCGGACGTTCTTTGGCAAATGCAAAACAATAATGGAAGTTTCTCGATACGTAATACTAGTGATAAAGGTCTTTTGATAGATTATGATGGGAATGTGGCGGTTGGAACAGGTTTACCGAATGGTTTTAAAGTAAATATACCTGTAACATCAACAGCTCTTTCAGAGGATAATATAAGAATGGGTATTTCAGCTGGCACACCAAAGATCATATTAGAAGAAGCTTCTTCATCAACTATTTTTGAAATAGATAACGGTAATGGAAACTTCCGGATATCTACGCCAGGTTCAACTAAACTTACAGTAGATGGACAATCAAATTTATTGATTGGCGACGCTATTGTCCCGGGAGCAGGCACTCAAGCAGCATTGGGTATTCCTATAGGTGTTATGCCGAGCGACTACAATACTAATATAATCTATCTTTATGCAGCGAATAGTCCTACGGGAGCCAAATTATATGCCAGGAATGGACAAGGAACGTCGACTGTTTTATCACCCCATACTTTCAAGATGTTTGAACAAAGCGAACCTTTGGCCTGGACGCATTACAGTGAGTTCCCTTCATTAGGGCAAAGCATTAATGTTGATATGCTAAGAGCCATTCGGCTTATTGAACAGATAAGTGGTGAAAAGCTGGTTTATATAGCGAATATGGAAACCGGGGAGAGCATTGGTGATGAGGTAGAAACCGGAGAGCTTGAGAAACTTAAAAAGGAGCTTAAATTATTGAAAAAAGAATTAAATGAAAATAAACAGGAACTGGCCGATTTAAAAACATTGCTGAGAAGCAAGGGGATCATTGATTAGTGTAATGAAGACGACCAAAAAGTTTTGATTCTTGATAAATACTTGTATTCCGGATTTGTCCGCCTGTCGGCAGACAAATCCGGAATATTAGGATCAGGCCTATCTGGCGCAAGTAGAAAATAGAAGGCCTGCCGGACGCAGGCTGGTTATCGATAGCAGGCCCGATCTTGCCGGCAGTGAATCCGGAACCAGCTTGATAAATAATACCAATTGTACTGTAAAATTGTTTTACAAAATTTACAGTTTACAATGGTTAATGCCGATCATACAACAAAGAAGTAAAATGAACGAAGTGAAAGTTTACGACATTTTGTTGTTAAATCGGTATAAAACATAAAATTACAGCTATATGAATAATAAAATAATAATTGTTGGGGGAACACCATCAATCAATCTCTTGTGGACATTCCGGTTAAAAAAGGATGGTTTTGATGTTACATTGATTGAACGCTTTGAACATGTGATTGATTATCTGCACAATGATAATATAGACCTGCTTATTGTGGTGCTATACTCTTCCATGATAAAAGGCCTGGATTTAATCGGCAATGTCCGGAATACGATTTCTGAAGATTTGATTATACTTTCAATCGTAAAGGCTTATGATAAGGTATTCATAAACTCAATTCTTAAAAAAGGTGCTGATGATTGCATGGTGGCTCCTTTTCGGGCAGGTGAATTAAGTTTTAGGGTAGATAGATTATTATTCGCTCGCGCGAAGAAAGGAGGTAGCAGCTAAATGAGATTCCCTAAACAGGGTGAAAGACACACTCAATATTTCGGGATTTTGTTTATTCCGTTCATTAAGAGATAGTATCCTCGAAAAAAATTAAACATTTAAACGAGTACAATCAAAGATTCAGAAACAGATCGTAAACAAAACATATGGGAAAAAAGGCTTTTATGAAAAATAATGATAGTGTCAATCAGGAATTCGAAAACCATCTTATACTCCGGGCTTCCATCATCGGGAGCGGGATATCTTTTGTAGGGGCTCTTTCCAACTGGCTGCTGGGACTTTCCGATACCTTAACATGGGCTACCTTTTTTGGTTTTTTCGGCTATTTGTTGCTTTATTTTCTTGTTCGCTGGGGTTTGCAAAGAGGCCGCTTATTCATATGGACTACAGTTTTTACAATTCTTTACCTCAATATCTTATGGTTTTTGAACAACCGGGGGGAAGGCCCCATATTATATCTATTGATGGTGTGCTACCTTTTTGTACCCCTATGGCCAGGTAAAATTAATTTTAAAGTCATTGCATTAGCAGCTTTATTAAATCTGGTGGTATTGTTTTTTCTGGATTTACACTTGCCGGAAAACACCGGGCTTTATCCCAGCAGGTTTTCAAAATTGCTGGACAATTACCTGGTGGCTTTCTTTTCTATCTTCCTCTTACTGGTCATTGTGTCTATTCTAAAAAAATATTATAAGCGCGAATTAGAACATGCGCAGGAATCGGACAAACTGAAAGCGGCTTTTTTGGCCAATTTATCACATGAAATACGTACTCCTTTAAATGCGATCATTGGTTTCTCATCTTTTATTACCAGCAATCCGAATTCACCGGAAAATGCCGAATTTATTGAAATGGTCGAAAAAAGCGGAGATCAACTTTGTAAACTGGTTGATCAGTTAATTACCATCGCAAAAATTGAAAGTGAATGTATAGAGTTAAAACCTGAAGCGTGTAATCTGGAGGAATTGTTTGCGGAACTTTTTAACGAATATTCTCAAATGGCCAGGGAAAAAAATCTGGCTTTCGATTATAAATTAGTGGGTACCAAGACCATATATACCGATGTAAACTTACTAAAAGCTGTGCTGGACGAGCTATTAAGTAATGCGTTTAAGTTTTCCGAACGAGGAAAGATACGTTTTTCTGCCGTAAACAAATCGGAGAAATGCATCTTTGTTGTAAAGGACTCCGGTATTGGGATCAGAAAGGAAAATCTGCAAAAAATATTTGGCCGTTTTATAAAAATAGATGAATATACCTCCAACCTGGTTCGGGGTACCGGTATCGGCTTAACATTGGCACAAAGTATTGTTCAAAAACTGGGAGGAAATATTACCGTAAAATCTACTTTTAAAAAAGGGACAATTTTCTTTTTCTCCTTACCTGTTTTGCAGCTTGATCTAAAATCAGACAGAAAAAAACTTTCTGCAAAAAAGAATGGCGGAATCTCTTTATTTTCGAGATTTTCTTTTAAAAAGGATCCCTGCAAAAAAGAAAAAAAACAAGGCTTTAAGAAACAATCCAAAGTCAAGAATTTTACTTCTGTTAATTTTCTTTAAATTTGTCATATTATTTAATATTTTCCATGATGCAACTGTTCTATTGTCCTGAATTATCAGGAGAATTCCATACTTTAAATGAAGAGGAATCTAAACATATAGTCCGTGTTTTAAGATTAGAAATTGGAGATCATATTCATTTAACGGATGGGAAAGGAAGTCTATTCCAAGCTGAAATTACCGATGATCATCCGAAAAGATGCAGTATTCAGATTATAGCATCAAAAACAGAATACGGGAAAAGAAATTTCCATTTACATATGGCAGTGGCCCCAACAAAAAACATCAGCCGCTATGAATGGTTCCTTGAAAAAGCAACAGAAATAGGAATTAATAAAATCACACCTGTTATTTGTGAACATTCGGAACGGAAGGAAGTAAAAATTCCGAGACTGGAAAAAGTAATTATCTCTGCGGTAAAGCAATCTTTAAAAGCATATGTACCTGAACTAGATGAAGCAACCAGATTTAAAGACTTCATCAAACAGGATTTTGATGGAGAAAAATTTATCGCTTATTGTGAAGGAAACCCCAAAGCTTTAAAAGATCTATACACCTCAAAAACAAACGCCATCATCTTAATTGGCCCGGAAGGCGATCTTAGCCCGGAAGAAGTAAAGCTGGCAGAAGAAAATGGATTTGTACCGGTCAATCTAGGTACTTCCCGGTTAAGAACGGAAACAGCAGCAATTGTGGCTTGTCATACGATTAATTTACAGAACCAATAAATAAATAACTCTGTTGGGCTAAGGCTATGCCTTAGTCCATCTATCCGTAAAGGCTTAGCCTTTAAACATATTTACGACTGAGGCAAAGCCTCAGCCGAACGGGGCTTGTCATACGATTAACTTACAGAACCAGTAAATAATTAACCGTATGGGCTATCATCATCTACTGTCCAAACATCTCAAACGTAAATGTAAGCTTAAAGGCAAAATTATCCATCGTTTTTGGCAATGAGTATACTCCATAGCGGTAAAATGCTCCAAAGCCCAAATAATACATCCTCATATTGATGATTTTATTTAAAAGCAATCCACTTTCAAAATACCCTTTCTCCAAAGTATTGAAATTTACATTACCATGACGGTCAGGATATTTCAGGTCGCCAATGGCGAAATTGGTAGCAATCCCTATTTCCGGAGAAAACGTCTTTCCTTTTAGTAATAGACTTCCGAAATTATGACTAAAGAAAACAGCCAAATATCTGGAAGAAACAAATTCATTCATTCGCATGGTTGCAAAACTATTAGGAGCATAGACCGTAAAGGAACGATAACTTCCAATTCCATTGAAGAGATTACAATAAGGGATATCTCCATCTATATATCCTGCCTGAATTTGCAGATTGGTTGTTCCCATATATTTAAAATAAAAGGTGTCTGAAACCTTAACATCATATCTGTTATAAGCATATGTTCCGTTTAAGAATCCATCCAATCCTTTGGTATATTTAAAATAAACAATAGGATATTTTGTTCCTTTTGACACTCTTTCATCCAAATACTTATAAAATTTTTCTTTATAAGCATACCTGAACGCAAAACTTAAATCAGTAAAATGAAAAATACTTTCAGCAGGTGACAATAATGGATTTGCATTATGGAATAGATAGTCGGCATAAGCAAATTTCTTATTCTTGCTTAAAGCTATCTGAAATTTAAAATCTCTCAATGCCCTGAATTTAATACCCACATCATAACCTTTTGTCAAATTCATACGGTTAATTAAAAATTCCCTCATATTATCAAGGTTAAATAATGTTTTCTGCTCATCGAAATATTGAATTCCTCCAGACTCATATACATCCCGATAAATCGAAAAATCCAGTTCGAATTCCCTGAACCTGTCTAAAACAAATCCAATACGGGCATTATATTTAAAGTCCTTGTCTTTTAAACCATAGGATAATCCGCCTCCTAACTTAAGAATTTTCGAAAATCGCTTATTGGTTTGTAAATCTACACCAAATTGAAATCCTTCATAATCATTGTAATCAATGATTTCGTGCATGGCCAGATCCACTTTTCCAATTGGAATTTTACCTGTCATCAAGGCCCTGAAAGTATAAACAGCTCGATCCAGATTTTCTTTTTCTCCGATACTGTCAATAAAATGATAGGTTTCCAAATCTTTACTGCTTAATTTTTTTGCCCGGTATTTATCCCAAAAGGCTTCATCCCGTTTAGCTGAGTTAGCATCAATTTCCACTTCAATATTGCTGAATTCCCTCTTAACAAGTTCCGGATTAATTACAATGTCCTTGATATAACTCTTCCCGATTGCAACAACATTAATTTCATCCTGGATACTATCGTTTGACTTAAAGGCTGCATAATCCCTGTTAAGGGCTATATCAGTATTTAACTGAACAGGAAACCATTGCTCACCATCTACCATTTTATACAACTGCTGAATACGGATGCTGAACATATCTTTTTTAGAAGTAGGTTCGGTACGAACATTTTGAATAGCCCATTTGTTTGAATTAATGGAAAACACTCCCTCCAGACCATTGAAATTTGTACTCTTTCTGGGATGAAATGCAATTAAGAATACAGTATCACCCTTTGGAGTATAAGTAGTATCCTGAATACTGAAAAAATATTTAGAAAAGCTTCCATTACTTATGGGGTTCACATATCTTTTATAAACCAGGTTTATCGTCGGTTTATAAAAAGATGTAGATTGTATTTCGGAAACCATAAAAGCAAAGAAGGGGTCTTTTAATCCGGAAACACGATGTGCTATTACTTTATTATAATTGCGATCGGGTTTCATAAATTTACGCTTGGTAACGGTTTCCATGAGAAAAATATCCCTTTTATCAAAAAACTTTTTAATATTGGCAATGCTTGTATCTTTCAGTTTGGATTGGTCTCTTGCAATCACAGAATCCACATCCGAAGTAATTACCATTTTATCATAAGAAGTATAAGAAAAAGTATTCAGTTTTTCAGGGTCATTAATATTTCGATTGGCCAATACATTTCTGATAATCCGATGTGCAGGGTTCTCTCCTGCATAAATTTCGACTTCTTCCAGATCATAGCTTTCCTTTTTCATATAAATGGTTTGCTCTTTAGTAGGATTCTGAATAACATAAGTAATCGTACCATAACCCACATATGAAAGTCTAAGTTTGCCGATCGGAACAGTTGAGCTCAGGATAAATTGCCCGTCAATATCAGTTACTCCACCTTTGTTGCTATCGTTTATTACCATATTCACGAAAGCTAAAGGCCGACCGGTTTCCGCATCCACCACTTTACCTTTCACTTCATATTCCTGAGCAAAAAGAGCTGCTGTCGAAAAAATCAACAGCAACATAAGTATTATTGAACGCATATAATTCAAATTTAATTATACTGCAAAATAATCTTCCAGAACTTTAAGGGTATCTTCACGTGTTTGAATATCGTGAGCAACATCCCCTTTATGCAAAACTACAATTCTTTCACATACTTCAGTAACATGATTCAAATCATGACTGGATATTAACATCGTTGTTTTTGCATTTTGATGCAGGTCTTTCAAAAGACTTTTTAAACGAATTTGAGTCGTTGGATCCAGACTGTTAAAAGGTTCATCCAATATCAAAACGTCAGGTTTGGAGATCAGGGCAGCAGCAATCCCTACTTTCTTCTGATTTCCACTTGAAAGGTCTCTGATATATTTTCTCTTACCCAAAATTTCTTCATTAAAAAATTCTTCAAAGCTATCATAGAATTCTTTCAGATCTCCATCAGATAAACCGTTAATACTTGCCAGAAACTGGAAATATTCTTCGGGAGTTAAAAAATCAATGACAAAACCCTCATCCAGATATGCCCCTGTATAAGATTTCCATAATGTAGATTTTGACACATAATTTCCATCCGACATGATATCGCCCGTACTGGGGCGAATTAAATCCATGATACATCTGAATAGGGTTGTTTTACCGGCTCCGTTATTTCCAACTAAACCAAAACTTTCACCTTTTCTTATTGTTAGATTAGGAATGTTTAAAACAGTAATTCCATTATATATTTTTGTGATGTTATTTATATTAATCATAATCTTGTATTTTTATCTTTTACGAAATCCTTCAGCCATTATATATTTTCTCTTATTAAATTGTTTAACCAGCAATTCAAGTAAGGTTTTATGGAAAAGTAATCCTAAAACCCCCATAATACCACAAATGACGGTTCCTATAAAGGTAAGTCCGATAGCATCCAGGCCAATATAAAGAAGAATTGGCACCAGCATAGCCGGGACCATAGCTAACCAGTTTGAAGCTCCCATGCCCTGGTAATTAAAAGCAGCTCCTTTACTTAAATCCAATCTGAGTTTATTAAAAGTAGCCATATACAATAAGGCAAACGAAAGCCCCCCGATACTATACAAATACATGCAGAAATTAATCAGTAATATCTGGGCATCAAAGAAGACATAAGGAATCGTAATTACAAAACAAGCTGAAGAAATAATAACCGCAAGGGTAAATTTCATTTTAAAATACTGAGTCATATCAATATTGTTTCCCAGAAGGGCGTCAAAATAATTGCTTTCATAAGCAAAGGCCCATACCAAATAATTATACATCAAACCTCCGGTAATGAACCAGCCGATAAAGAAACGTATCCAGATAACATCTTTAAATTCAGGATTAGGATAAAAGATAAATCCATAAAAGATAAATAAAGGAGTCATATACAACATTGATTTGGTTCTTTTATGGCGCAAATACAATCTGAATTCCAGCCCCATCATTTCTCCAATTTTTCCAAATGATTTTAAATATTTGAAATCCGAACTTTCTACTTTTTTGGATTTTTTGACGGCAATCTCTTCCGGATACATATTTGCTTTTAAAAAAGCGTAATTGATATAATAAATCAGTAGAAAGACACCAATTGGAATAACAATATATACCGGACTTAAAATAATAGCATTAAACAAATAAGATGATAGTTCAGAAAAAGCAACTACTTTAAAATGATCCAGAGTAACCAGACCGATCAGTATCAAACCAAAAAATCCAATAATTGCAGGTTTTCCTACCCATTGTCGTTTCAGATAAACCATCAGGTAATTCATACTTAATACGGAAATAAATACTGCAATTACCCAGATCCACGCCTGGCCCGCCGAATAATTGCTACTTACCTGAAATGCCGCAATTGGAATGACAATTAACAAAGGGAAGAAATTGAAAAAATTTAAAAAGGCTTTCCCCAGTAAATAATGTAAAATTGAACTTTTCTTAATAGGTAAATGTAGGTAAGGTTGTATCTTCATTACCGGTAAGCTTTGCATAAAAAACCTTAGTATCAGGTCAAAGGCAAAGTAATAAAGTAAATAACTATTGAACTTTGTTACCGGATGATCATTAGGAAATATTTCATGCCAATGATCTCCAATATAAATACCGGCAACTAAAAACTCCAGAAACAAAATAAAAGCGATCAGTCCCAGAAAAATATTAACCACAAGGTTCTTCTGGAAAATCGGTGACCGGAAAGCTTGTTTCCATTGGTGACTAATAAACCATTTTATCAACATTGATTATTTTTTATTTATGATTGATTACTTTAATTTCGGATTATTCTGATGACGCCTTTGATCCCTCTTAGTTTTCTTTTGGAGATTTCTTTCCAAAGCTTCTGTAAGGTCAACTCCTGTCTGGTTGGCTAAACATATTAGCACAAAAAGTACATCTGCAAATTCATTTCCCAGATCTATTTCTTCTTCATCATTTTTAAAAGATTGTTCACCGTATTTCCGGGCAATCAGGCGGGCCACCTCTCCTACTTCTTCAGTAAGCATAGCCATATTCGTCAATTCATTAAAATAGCGGACTCCGGTTGTATTTATCCACTGATCCACTATTTCCTGAGCTTCTTTTATGGTCATATTATGTATGTAATATTATGTTTTCTCATATAAATTAGACGCTCCAAATACTTTATCACTTCAGATTGAGATAAGGCAACTTATTTTCCTAAATTTGTAGAAAAACCAGAGCATTGAAAAAGCAAGATACGAAATACCAAATGATCGCAAAAACTTTTTTCGGCTTAGAAGAAGTTTTATCCGACGAATTGAGAAATATAGGGGCTGAAAACATTGAAGTTTTAAACCGGGCTGTAAGTTTTCAAGGCGATAAAGAAGTTATGTATAAAGCAAATTACCTTTGCTACACTGCGATCAGAGTATTAAAGCCCATAGCAACATTTACCGTATTAAATGAAGCTGACCTTTATAAACATGTCAGGGCCATTCCATGGTGGAATTATATGGATGTGAACCAAACACTTGCTGTGGATGCTGTACTCACACATTCTAAAATAACTCATTCAAAATTTGCAGCATTAAAAACCAAAGATGCAATTGTAGATGGCTTCAGGCATAAGTTTAACGAACGGCCCTCGGTAGATCCCCTTAATCCCGACTTAAAAATCAATGTACACATTTTCAAAGAAAGCTGCACGCTTTCACTGGATAGTTCAGGAGATTCCCTGCATAAAAGAGGTTACCGTGATGCCGTTGACAAAGCCCCTATGAATGAAGCACTTGCAGCAGGATTAATTAAACTTAGCGGGTGGCATGGACAAACAAATTTTATTGATCCGATGTGCGGTTCAGGTACCTTACTTATCGAAGCAGCAATGCAGGCATTTGGTATCGCTCCCGGATATTATCGCAAAGGATTCGGCTTCATGAAGTGGAAAGATTTTGATCTTGCATTGTGGGGAAAAGTTAAAAAAGAAGCTTTCGATTTACAAAAAGATTTTGATCATCGTATTATTGGATCAGACAGGTCTTTTAAAGCCATTAGCATCGCTAAGGAAAATATTCGAAACGCAAAATTTCACAAAGACATTGAAATAAATAAAACTTCCTTTGAACACATTCAGGTACCGGTAAATGAAGGAGTGTTAATTAGTAATCCTCCCTATGATGAACGCTTACTGGAAACTGATATCAAAGGCTTATACCAGATGATAGGCGATCAGTTTAAAAATAAATTTCAGGGATTTAATTGCTGGGTACTAAGTGGAAACTTACAGGTTTTAAAATTTGTTGGATTGAAGCCTTCCAGAAAAATCATTATTTATAACGGGCCTATTGAATGCCGTTTTGCCAAATTTGAAATTTATAAAGGGAGTAAAAAACAGAAATATCAGAATTCGTAATATTGAGATGAACAGAACCACACTATTTGTCGATGTTATACTTCCGCTACCGGTTCCGGGGACTTTTACCTATAGGGTACCCTTTGAATTGAATGATGTCATTAAATGCGGGCAAAGAGTCGTAGTTCAATTCGGAAAGAAAAAGATATACACTGCTCTTGTAAGAAGAATACATGAAGAAATCCCTCCCAATACACCCAAATATATAATATCCATAGTCGATGAAGAACCTATAGTAAATAAAACTCAATTTATTTTCTGGGAATGGATCGCTCAGTATTATATGAGTACGATTGGAGAAGTAATGAATGTGGCTTTACCTCAGGGATTAAAATTAATCAGCGAATCTCATATTGTATTAAACTCTTCTTTTAATCCTGACTCTATAGCTTTGAACGAAAACGAATATCTTATTACCGAAACGCTGTTAAATAGAAAAAGGTTAAGTATATCAGATGTTACCAGCCTAACCGGTTTACAAAAAACTTATTCTCTACTTAAAAATATGATTGATAAAAACATCATTCAAATTGAAGAAGAGCTAAGTAATAGCTTCAAACCTAAAATGGAAACTTTTATTTCTTTAAGTAAAAACCTGCAGGAGAATGAAGATCAATTAAAGGAAATTTTTGAGGATTTAAACAAAAGAGCTTTTAAGCAATTACAGCTTTTAATGGCACTGATCAATTTAACTCAAAATAGTGCTGAAGCTAAACTTGAAGTTTTACAATCAGAATTATTAAAGAGTGTAGATGCCAACCATGCCCAGTTAAAGGCCATGGAAAAAAAAGGAATTCTTGAGATCAGTAAAAAAGTGAGTTCCCGATTAAGTTTTGGTGAAGCCAGTGGAGAAGTTAAAAATATTAAATTGAGTGATAATCAGAAGAATTCACTAAATGAAATAAAAAATTGTTTTAAAACTAAAGATGTGGCTTTATTTCATGGGGTCACTTCCAGTGGTAAGACTGAAATCTATATAAAACTTATTGAAGAAGCCTTACAGCAGAAGAAACAAGTATTGTATCTACTTCCGGAAATAGCGCTCACAACTCAAATTATTATAAGGCTTCAGAAATATTTTGGAGAAAAAATCGGGGTCTATCATTCCAGATATAATCAAAACGAAAAAGTAGAGATCTGGAACAATGTAATCAATCAGGGGAATAAGGAAATACCTCCATATCAAATTATACTTGGTCCCCGTTCTGCTTTATTTTTACCTTATAAAAATTTAGGATTAATCATTGTTGATGAAGAGCATGACAATTCTTATAAGCAATTCGATCCGGCTCCAAGATATAATGCCAGGGATTCTGCAATTTATTTAGCGAATTTGCATAATGCAAAAACCTTATTGGGTTCTGCCACACCCTCTATTGAGTCCTATTATAATGCTTCCCATGAGAAATATGGATTAGTTACGCTGGATAAAAGATATGGCGGTGTTCAGATGCCTGAAATTCTCGTTGCCGATTTAAAAACAGAGAGTAAGCGAAAAACCATGCGCTCTCATTTCTCATCATTTTTATTAAAGCATATTGACGAAGCTTTGGAAAATCAGGAACAAGTCATTTTATTTCAAAACCGAAGAGGATTTTCATTAAGATTGGAATGCGATACCTGTAATTGGATACCGGAGTGTAAACATTGTGATGTAACCTTAACTTATCATAAAAGCTCTAATCACTTACGTTGTCATTATTGTGGATATTCCACATCCATTCCTTCACAATGTCCTGAATGCCATACAACAAAAATCATGATGAAGGGTTTTGGAACAGAAAAAGTAGAGGAAGAACTGGCAGCTATTTATCCAAAGGCTAATATTGTGAGGATGGATCTGGATACTACGAGATCCAAAAATGCTTATCAAAGAATTATAAATGATTTTGAAAACAGGAAAATTGATATTCTTGTCGGGACTCAAATGGTAACCAAAGGCCTGGACTTCGATAATGTAAGCATAGTAGGTATATTAAATGCCGATAATATGCTTTCATATCCTGATTTCAGGGCACCGGAAAGAAGTTTTCAGTTAATGGCCCAGGTTAGCGGACGTGCGGGCAGAAAACAAAAAAGAGGAAAAGTAATTATTCAAAGCTTTAATCCCTACCATTCAGTAATCCGGGATGTGATTGATAATAATTATTTGAAATCTTATAAAGATATTTTACTGGAAAGACGAAATTTCAATTATCCTCCATTCTACCGTTTGGTGGAAATTACGATGAAGCATAAGGATTATAATATTCTTAATCCGGCTGCCGATGAACTTGCGCGGCAATTAAGAAAGGTATTTGAAAAAAATGTCCTCGGCCCGGAATACCCCATTGTCAAGAGGATAAAGAATAAATACATAAAGGTGATACTTATTAAAATTAACAGAGATAGATCATTACACAACTCCAAACTCAGATTACAAACCAAAATTGAAGAATTTAAAAAACTACGGGATTATAAATCTATACAATTAAGTATTGATGTGGATCCGATGTAATAAAATAGGGTTGCCGAGCGAAGCCGAGGCATATCTCGGCTTCGCTTCTATGTTGTAAAGCAAATTATTTAACATTTATTTTTCAAGATTATTTAACTATAAAATCATGCTTCTATTAGCAGACTTCAATTCAAGAGTAAAATGAAGCTGCAAGTTCCTGATTAAATTTTATATG
>JANQLW010000022.1 GCA_028280405.1 Bacteroidales bacterium | reverse complement strand
CTTGTAAGTGCATAAGTCATGGATTTTAAGTTGTTTTTTTTTCAAATACTAATTTACTTAATCTCTTTGGCTTGTGCTTTACAAACATAGGGTCTCGATCACCCTTTTTAATTTATAGATCACGTTTTCATTTCGACTCCCTCGATGATATGGGTCCCCGAGCGGAGTCGAGGGGTGATTATTTATTAAAAATTAAATCGTTAATAAGTTTAACTTTTTACCATTTTTCTATTGCAATTCCTTTATATCTTTATAACCAGAAAGGGATGCGATCCTTTTATTTACAACTTTAAGCCTAGATTTTAATTTCAGACTATTGTTTGTTGTTAATAGGATCGTATCCCTTAAGTACTTAAGGCACTATTATAATGGACATAGATTTATATTTTGAACCCATTGAGTTAGATGGTTATGAATATGCTGAAAAAGCAAAACGCCGTCGATTAGGAGATGTGGTAAAAGCATATACCAATGCAAATAATTTTCCAAATCTGGAAGGAATTGATATTGCTATATTAGGCGTTCTGGAAGATAGAAATGCGGTGAATAATTCAGGTTGCTCCAAAGCTCCGAATGAAATCCGGAAATATTTTTATCGTTTATTTGAGGGAAATTATAAGGCCAAGATTGCGGATTTGGGAAATATTAAGACGGGTCATACCGTAGAAGATACCTATTTTGCAGTAAGCAGGGCTTTAAGGGAACTTATTAAAAATAATATAGTACCTGTTGTTTTGGGAGGTAGTCAGGATCTGACCTTTGCAAATTATCAGGCTTATGAAGATTTAGGGCAGATCATCAATATCGTATCAGTAGATCCTTTATTTGATTTAGGTAATACTGATAATGAAATCAATTCGAGATCATATTTAAGTAAGATTATACTACACCAACCAAACTATTTATTTAATTTTTCTAATATTGGATATCAAACTTATTTTGTAGATCAGGAAGGTATTGACCTGATGAAAAATCTTTTCTTTGATACGTATCGTTTAGGACAGGTACAGACAAATCTGGAAGAAGTTGAACCCATCTTGAGAAATGCTGATCTGATAAGTTTTGATATTTCTGCTGTTCGTTTTTCAGATGCTCCCGCTAATGGCAATGCAAGTCCCAATGGATTATATGGTGAGGAAGCTTGTAAAATAGCACATTATGCCGGAATGAGTGATAAACTGACTTCTATTGGTTTTTATGAGGTAAATCCCGAAAAAGATCCTAACGGACAAACAGCGCATTTAACAGCTCAGATTATCTGGTATTTTGTCGATGGATTCTATAATCGCAAAAATGAATTGCCACATCAGGAAAAAAGAAAATATATAAAATATCATGTTACACTGGAAGATGAAAAAGATGAGCTGGTATTTTATAAAAGCAAAAAAAGTGAACGATGGTGGATGGAAGTTCCCCTAAGATCTTCTCAAAAAGTTAAGTTTAAACGTCACCATTTGGTTCCTTGTTCTTATCTTGATTATCAGACAGCTTTAAACAATGAATTGCCGGATCGATGGTGGAGAGCATATCAGAAATTGATGTAGATAGAACACGGATGACGCAGATTGAACTAATTTACGCTGAGAGTTTTTTAATATTGGTTGTCATCCTGAACGAAGTGAAGGATCTCATTCTGTTTAGGTAGGTCGTATATTAAAGAGATCCTTCACTTCGTTCAGGATGACAAGCCTTTCAAAATTACTATCTGTGTTAATCAGTCCAATCTGTGTTCATCAGTGTTCTATATCTTTCGGTCTGGATTTTTAGCCAAAAAAGCCTTCCATCCTGAATAATTTTCACCTTGAGAAATATTTTTATGCTGAAAATAATGACAAATAGCTACAGCCACAGCATCCGATTCATCCAAATATTTCGGAGCATCTTTAAAATTTAAAATAGTAGCTAACATCCCTGCAACCTGTTCTTTGGATGCGCTCCCGTTTCCTGTAATGGACTGTTTTATTTTTCTTGGAGAATACTCAGCCACCGGAATATCTTTTGATAAAGCTGCAGCTATCGCAACTCCCTGTGCTCTTCCCAGCTTTAGCATTGACTGTACATTCTTACCATAAAATGGAGCTTCAATTGCTAATTCGTCCGGATGGTATTCATTTATAATTGATAAAGTGGTCTCGAAAATCTTTTTTAACTTTAAGGCATGATCTTTAAGCTTGTTTAGTTTTAAAACATTCATCTGGATCAGACTGATTTGGTTGCCTTTACATAAAATCAAACCAAAACCCATAATGGTAGTACCCGGATCTATACCTAAAATAATTCGCTCTTTTTTCAAATCTAAACCTTTGGTGTGAAAACAAAATTACGCAAAACATATAATTTAATGATTCGAATTGCCATAATTATTGTTTCTTATGGATTTATTTATTATGAGCTTTTTAAAAAGAGAGATTTAAATGAATTGTTTGGAGTATTTGAAAAAAACTGGCAAAATGATTCATTTTTTATCGTTCTGGCAATTGTATTTATTTTGATAGTGGTTAACTGGGGACTCGAAGCTAAAAAGTGGCAATTTCTGGTAAGAAAAGTAGAAAATCTGTCCTTTGCTGATTCATATAAAGCTATTTTAACCGGAGTGGCTGTGAGTGCTTTTACACCAAATAGGATAGGAGAATATTTCGGACGAATCTTTATTCTCAGAAAAGCTACCCGTTGGCAGGGGATTATTGTTACCATTGTTGGGAGTATCAGCCAGTTAATGATTACACTTATTTGTGGCTGTTTGGCTTTAATGATATTTCTTCCCAAGTATATTGATATTGAAGATTTTTTTAATATAGACTTTAGCTGGGCCATTTATTTCCTTTCCATTATTTCCGTTGGCTTTTTCATTCTGTTTTATTTTAATATTTCTTTGGTTTCAAATATCATTGATAAGTATGTAAGCAAAAATTGGGTAAAATTTAAATCCTATGTAAGGGTTCTTCAGAAATATTCTAATAAAGAATTATTTAAAGTATTATCATACAGTTTTGCAAGATTTCTGATCTTTAATTTCCAGTTTTATTTGTTACTCAGAATTCTTGGCTTGCAAATACCAATATTACATTCTTTAATGATCACTTCTGTAATGTATTATGTACTTGCAGCTATTCCTACAATTGCCTTAACAGAATTGGGAGTTCGGGGAAGTGTGATCATTTTTTTGTTTGAAGTTTATTATAAAGATACCGGGCTTTATAATGATGAAGTTGGGCTGGCAGCATTTACGGCTTCTTCAGCTCTTTGGTTAATCAATATTATTATTCCTGCACTGGTCGGGACAATTTTTGTTTACAGATTAAAGTTTTTCCGAAATAATGCTTGATGAAATAAACATATATTTTTTGTTGCTACTCATTTTAGGAGGGCTTTACTTTATCCTGATATCCCTGTTTACTATTGGTTGGTTTCGACTACGGAACCATAATTTTTATGAAATTCCAGATATTTCCTCAAGTGTAATAGTAGCTATGCGGAATGAAGAAGAAAATATTTATAATCTTCTTCAGGATTTAAAAAATCAATCATATAAAAATTTTAATATAATTATAGTAGATGATCACTCGGAAGATCAGTCTTCAAGAATTGTGAATAATTTTATATTTGATCATCCTGAGATGAATATTAAGTTGTTGCACGCAAGTAATCATGGAAAGAAATCTGCCATTCAGCAGGCGATTTTATTTTCGAGTTCAGAAGTTATAATCTGTACTGATGCTGATTGCAGACTTGGAAACTTATGGGTACAAAAATTATTAAAAAGGTTTGCTGAACAACAAGTTCTATTTGTTTCGGGCCCGGTTGCTTATTCAAATAGCAAATCTTTTTTTCAGGCATTTCAATCCATTGAATTTCTTAGTTTAATTACTTCCGGAGCAGGTGCAATAGGAATTGGAAGCCCTGTAATGTGTAATGGAGCAAATCTGGCATTCAGGAAATCTGCTTTCGAAAAAGTTAGTGGATTTGTTGGAAATAAAAACATTGCTTCCGGAGATGACGTTTTTTTATTGCATAAAATAAAGAAAAACTTTGGCAGCAAAGCTATATGTTTTCTTAAAGATAAGTTGGCTATTGTTTCAACGGAAAGTGCCGGTAGTATCGGGGAATTATTAAGACAAAGAAAAAGATGGGCATCTAAAAGTAAATCATATAAGGACGAGCTGACAATTTTTACAGGCATTGTTATTATCTTGTATAATTTGCTTATTAGTATTCTGGTAATTGCAAGTATTTTTAACCATAGCATATTAGGATATGGAATCTTAGGTTTAGGAGTAAAAATTCTGGCTGATTTTGCTTTATTGTCTTCGGGTTGTTTATTCTTTAATAAGAAATCGTTGATGTGGTATTATTTACCGGTACAAATATTTTATCCATTTTATACTACACTTGTGGCTATTCTGGCTTTCTTTACAAGAAATACCTGGAAAGGGAGAAAATTATAGTTTTTTCTTCTGTTAGTTCAAGCCCTTCGGGCTTGGTCATATATATCCTGGTTTTGGGTTATTTCTGTTTATCGCCTTTGGCGATAATGAAAGCCATTAATTATACGACTTATTGAATCTGAGAAGGAGATGAATCATAATAATCCAATGAACAATAGCTTGAAACCCCAACCCCAGAGGGGTTGAAGTTTCTTCTTATGTTGGTTCAAGCCCTTCAGGCTTGGCCATAAATATCTTAGGCAGGGGGTATTTTGTTTATCGCCTTTGGCGATAGTGAAGATCGTTAATTATATGACTTGTTGAATCTCCGAAGGAGATTAACTTTAATACCCAAATGAATACTATGAAACCACAACCCCAGAGGGGTTGAACATTGTTCGATTAATCAGAAATCATAATTTAAGAAATGCTTCTGCAATTTTTAAGTCAGACGGTTGGGTGATTTTAAGATTGTTTGCTTGTCCTTCTGCTAAATGTATTTTTATACCTAAGGTTTCCACAACACTGGCATCATCAGTAAATTCTGTTTTATATTCCTGCTTATAGGCAGCATGTAAATCTTCTGATTTGAATATTTGAGGAGTTTGGACCAATTTAAATTTAGATCGATCAGCTATTTTATTACCATCAATAGATATTTCTCGAATGGATTCATTTATATCAACTACAGGAATTACATTACCATACTTCTTTGCTTCTTCAAATAGATGATGAATAGTATCTGCTGTAATCAATGGTCTCGCTCCATCATGAACTGCAACAAAACAGTCATCTTCTATTGCTGATAATCCATTTTTAACCGAAACAAAACGTGTATTGCCTCCTTCAATAATTTCATGCTTAATCTTAAGATCAAACTTTTTACAAAGTGATTTCCAAAAATCAATATGAATATGAGGGAGAACTAATAGGATTTGAATATCCGGATTATAATTGTAAAAGGCTTCAAGGCTATAAAACAATACAGGTCTATCATTAAGTAACAGAAATTGTTTGGGAATTTCTGTATTCATCCGGCTACCTGAGCCACCGGCAACGATGATAACGGATTGTTTCATTTTGGTTATGCGGTTATGCGGTTATGCGGTTATGCGGTTATGCAGTTTGTAGCTAATGAACTGCATAACCACAAAACTTTATAATATCAACATAGCATCGCCATAAGTAAAAAACTTGTATTCTTTTTCTACAGCTTCTTTATAGGCTTGCATTAGAAAATCATATCCTGCAAAAGCAGATACCATCATCATCATCGATGATTGAGGTAAATGTAAATTACTTACCATACAATTCGCTACGCTAAAATCGTATGGAGGGAAAATGAATTTATTAGTCCATCCGTTAAAAGGTTTTACCTTTCCTGCAATAGAAACACTGGTTTCCATGGCTTTCATGGAAGTGGTACCTACAGCACAAACTCTTTTCTTAAAGTCTTTAGCAGTGTTGACTATTTTAGTGCATTCGTCGCTGATCACAACTTCTTCAGAATCCATTTTATGTTTGGTCAGGTCTTCTACTTCAATGGTACGGAAATTACCTAAACCGGCATGAAGTGTAATTTCTGCGAAAGTTACACCTTTAAGCTCCATGCGTTTCATTAATTCACGACTAAAATGCAATCCTGCTGTCGGAGCGGCAACAGCTCCTTCATGCTTAGCATAAATGGTTTGATAACGTTCTTCATCTTCCGGTATAGTATCTCTTTTATGAATTTTTGGAAGAGGAGTTTTTCCTAAACCATAAATAGTTTTCTTAAATTCATCATAAGATCCGTCAAATAAGAAACGTAAGGTTCTGCCTCTGGAGGTTGTATTATCGATTACTTCGGCAACTAATGAGTCATCATCTCCAAAATAAAGTTTATTCCCTATTCGGATTTTACGAGCCGGATCAACCAATACATCCCATAACCTGCTTTCCCTGTTCAGCTCTCTTAATAAAAATACTTCGATTTTAGCTCCCGTCTTTTCTTTTTCACCATACAAACGAGCAGGAAATACCTTTGTATTGTTGATTACAAATACATCTCCGTCATCAAAATATCCTAAAATATCTTTAAAAGTTTTGTGTTCTATAGTTTGTTCCTTCCTGTTCAAAACCATAAGCTTTGATTCATCCCTGTTTTCTTGAGGATGATTTGCAACTAGTTCCGGTGGAAGGTTAAATCTAAATTGAGATAATTTCATTCTTATATCAAGTTTTTTAAAATGGCCGCAAAATTAGTGTTTTTCGAGGTAAGTTCAAAAAATTCACGAGCGCTAAAATAATAAATGAGAGACCGTTTGTCAAGGAAACGGAGCTTTTTTCACGAATTGATAAAATCGTCGAATTTTTCAGGGTCCAAAGCATCTTTCAACTGGAATTCTCCAATACGGGTTCTGCATAAAACGCTAAGGTGAGCTCCACTGTTTATTGCCTTGCCAAAATCATTTGCCAGAGAACGAATATAAGTACCTTTACTGCATACTACTCTGAATTCAATTTCAGGAAAGTTGACTTTGGTAATTTCAAATTTGGAAATATTAATCGTTTTAGCTTTGATTTTTACTTCTTCATTATCACGCGCATATTTGTAGGCTCTCTTCCCATCTATTTTGATGGCAGAAAATACAGGAGGCGTTTGTTTCTGGGTGCCAATAAACTTTTTGGCTGTTTCTTCAATTAAATTCTCAGTAATATGTTCAGTTGGATATTCCTGATCGATTTCAGTTTCCAGATCAAAGGATGGAGTGGTTTTGCCTAAAATCATGGTTCCGGTATATTCTTTTTCAAGCTCCTGAAATTCTTCTATCCTTTTTGTGAATTTTCCGGTACAAATTATTAAAAGCCCGGTGGCCAAGGGGTCGAGAGTTCCGGCATGCCCAACTTTTATGCGTTTTAATCCGGTATGTTTCCGAATTGCATATCTGATTTTATTTACCACATTGAAAGATGACCAGGTATATGGTTTGTTGAATAGCAAAACTTCACCCTTTTGAAAATTGTAAGTATTTTTATTTGTGGTGTTATTAATCATGTTTACACTATTGGCCGTTAACTGTTAGCTCTTAGCTATTTCCTCTAATAGCCAAAAGCGAATAGCTAATAGCAATTTAAACTAAAAATATGGCTACCAATCCAATAATAAAACAATATATCGCAAAATAAATTAACTTACCTCGGCTCACAATTTTAATCATCCACTTACATGCAAGTGTTCCGGAAACAAATGCTGCTATAAAACCAACTAACAATGGAATCGCTCCGATGTTGCTTTCTTGAGAAAGGTTCGAGTCAAAGAGATCTTTTACATTTGCTCCAATAATTGGAATTAATACCATTAAGAATGAAAATTTGGCAATAATCTCTTTTTTGTTTCCTATAAGAATTCCGGTAGCTATGGTTGATCCGGAACGTGAAATTCCTGGCAAGACTGCAGCAGCCTGAGCAATACCTATAATTAATGCATCCAGAAACCGGATATTCCTTTTATTGGATTTAGAAAAATAAGTAAATGCCAACAACAAAGACGTAACAATTAACATTGATCCTACAAAGATGGTATTGCCAGTAAAAAATTGTTCGATTTCTTCGGTAAAGAATAATCCTAAAATAATAACTGGAATCATCGAGACTATTATCTTAAAAGTATAAGCTGTTTCTTCATTCCATTTGAATTGAAATAAGCCTTTCAGTAATTGCCAGATATCTTTATAAAAAACAACTAAAGTACTCAATACTGTAGCTCCATGAACTACTACAGTAAAGATTAAACTCTTTTTTGCAT
Organism: Bacteroidales bacterium; assembly: GCA_028280405.1. Lineage (GTDB taxonomy): Bacteria > Bacteroidota > Bacteroidia > Bacteroidales. The sequence goes on along the minus strand of JANQLW010000022.1, from coordinate 122,641 downwards.
CCACTCCCAGTATTACTTTTCCTAATTCTAAATGTCCACTGCTACTTACCGGTAAAAACTCCGTTAAGCCTTGTACAATTCCCAATATTAAGGCTTCTAACCAATCCATAATAAATATTTGAATAAAAAGAACCTATTGTTTAGGCCGTTTCATGATTGCATAAATTTCAATGATATAACCGGCAATGATAAGAATAGGAGCTAAAGTCATACGTTGAAAATTGAAAATTTTGTCACTAAAAACATTCGGGTCATCTGAACCACCACCTATCATTAGTAAGAATCCAACAGTAATTACAATAATACCTATAATGACTAAACGGTAATTCTGTTTCGTAAAAGCAAAAGTGATTAATTCTTCATTTGGCTTATCGCTTTTTTTGCTTTTTTGCTTTTTTGCTTTAGTTGACATAACCTTCTGATTTTTGAACTTCAAAATTAAGTTCTTTTTTGATATGAAATTCTTAAAAATTTAAAAATATAAGTCATCAGTACGCATCCTTAAATACTTGTGAATTGCAAAAAAAGTAGACAGCCATGATATAAGAATGCCGCATAATATAATAGAACTAAAGAGTATGATAAATAAGTTTATATCTTGTAGTTCTAATAATTCAGGTAGCTCTTTCACTGATACATAGATGATACCTACTAGTATTAAAATAGCTAGAAAAGCACTGTATATACCCTGAAAAATCCCTTTATAAATAAATGGCCTCCGAATAAAACCACGGGTTGCTCCAACTAATTGCATGCTTCGGATTAAAAACCGTTTGGAATAAACAGAAAGACGTATTGTATTGTTTATAAGTGCGACAGCAATAATCAATAATAGACCACTAAATCCCAATAGCACCAAGCTAATCCTTCTGAGGTTTTTATTGATTGCCTGTACCAAAGGTTTCTGATAGAAGATTTCTTTAACGCCCGGATTAGCCAATAATTCTTTTTCGATACTTTCGATGCTTTTGATATTGGCATAATCAGCTTTCAAATGAAGATCGATAGAAGGTGGAAGGGGATTGTATCCTAAAAAACTAACAAAATCTTCTCCCAGACCTTCCTTCATTTCTTTAGCTGCCATTTCCTGAGTAATATATTCTGTAGATTTTACATATGCACTCGCATCCAGTACTTTTTGCAATTGTATGATCTCTGCTTCCCGGGCATCTTCTTTCATCATTATTCTGACCGCTATATTTTCTTTTACATGATCAGACAATTTCTGGGCATGAAGTATGATGAGCCCCAGCACTCCCAGCATCAAAAGCACTAAAGTTATGCTTACCATAGTGGTCAAATAGGATGATCTTAATCGGCGTTTATTGTATTTATCTTCTTTACGTGACATGATAGGACTTGTATGAAGCTAAATTAATTAAAAAGTGAAAGAAGTCAAAGGAAATAATGTTACGGGTTGCGGGTTGCAAGTTGTGGGTTCAAAACTCGCAATCAGAAACCCGTAACACTCAACTGCACAACTGTATCCTGAAGCTTCGGGATCGCATAACTGCATAACTTATATTTTTGTTCAATTAAACCTGTATTTTTCCTAACTTCGCGAGCTAAAGTAAAATTTCATATTATTTTGATAAATAAATCATTAAATCAGGATGGATTACAATTTTTTAGAAATTGAGCCTAAATGGCAAAAGTATTGGAGCGAGAAAAAAACTTTCAAAGCGGAAATTGATCACAATAAACCTAAATTTTATGTGCTGGATATGTTTCCTTACCCTTCGGGAGCAGGCTTGCATGTTGGTCATCCGCTGGGATATATTGCTTCAGATATTTATGCCAGATATATGCGTCAGCGTGGATACAATGTGTTGCACCCAATGGGGTATGATGCTTATGGATTACCTGCTGAACAATATGCAATTCAAACCGGAACCCATCCTGAAGTAACAACTTTTAAAAATATTGATCGTTATCGCGAACAATTGGATAGAATTGGTTTTTCATTTGATTGGGACCGTGAAGTAAGAACCTGTGATCCTAAGTATTATAAATGGACCCAATGGACTTTTATTCAATTGTTCAATTCATGGTATAATAATGATACTCAAAAGGCTGAATCTATAGACCTTTTAACAGTTGAGTTTGAAAAGAATGGTAATGCAAGGATAAATGCTGCTTGTGACCAACATGAGCCATTTACAGCAGATGAATGGAAAGCTAAAAATGAAAAGGAACAACAGGAATTGTTAATGAACTATCGCCTGGCTTATCTTTCTGATACCATGGTAAACTGGTGCCCTGAGTTAGGAACTGTTTTAGCTAATGATGAAGTTAAAGACGGATTGTCTGAAAGAGGAGGGCATCCGGTTGAACGTAAATTAATGAAGCAATGGTCGCTTCGAATTACAGCTTATGCACAGCGATTATTAGATGGGTTAAATACCATAGATTGGTCTGATTCATTAAAAGAAGTACAAAGAAACTGGATTGGCCGTTCAGAAGGTGCTACCTGCTATTTCAATATTAAGGACCATGATGAAAAGCTGGAAATTTTTACTACTCGGCCAGATACTATGTTTGGGTCTACTTATATGGTTATTGCACCTGAACTTGATATTGTTGAGAAGATAACTACTCCTGAACAAAAAGCTGAAGTTAAAAAATACCTTGAGTGGGCCAAAAACCGTTCGGAAAGAGAGAGACAATCTGAAGTAAAAAATATTAGTGGAATTTTTACCGGGGCTTATGGTATTAATCCGTTGAATGGAAAGGAAATTCCAATTTGGGTGGCTGATTATGTATTAGCAGGATATGGATCCGGAGCAATTATGGCTGTACCTGCACATGATAGCAGGGATTATGCTTTTGCCAAACATTTTGGATTACCAATTATTCAGGTTGTTTCGGGTGGGGATATTTCTGAAGAATCATATGATGCAAAGGAAGGTAAAATGATGAATTCCGGTTTCCTTAATGGAATGGAAGTGAAAGATGCAATTAGAGCTACCATTGCTAAAATTGAAGAACAGGGGATTGGTTATGGCACCATTAATTATCGTTTACGTGATGCTATATTTAGTCGTCAGAGATATTGGGGAGAACCATTCCCTGTTTATTATAAAGATGGAGTTCCATATATGTTGAGTGAAGATAAGCTTCCTCTTTTGCTACCGGAAGTTGATAAGTATTTGCCTACTGAAACCGGAGAACCGCCATTGGCCCGTGCTAAAAACTGGACTACTGAAGAAGGATACCCTCTGGAAACGAATACAATGCCTGGTTTTGCCGGATCAAGTGCTTATTATCTAAGATATATGGATCCTCATAATGATAATGAGTATTTTTCAAAAGAAACCAATGAATATTGGAAAGATGTAGATCTTTATATAGGAGGCGATGAACATGCTGCAGGCCACTTGATTTACTCTCGTTTCTGGAATAAATTCTTATTTGATATTGGAATTGCATGTGAAGACGAACCCTTTAAAAAGCTGATTAATCAGGGTAAAATCCAGGGGCGTTCCAGTTTTGTATATCGTGTGAATCATGAAAAGTATGCTGAATATTTATTATGGGAATACATCAAACAAATAGGTGATGAAAAGAAATGGATAAGAGATTATCGTGACGGACATCGTAAGTTTGATTTCTACAATGAAGAAGTAAATCTGATCATTGAAATTAAGAGTCAGCCTAAACTGGAAAAACTGGAATCTTATTATGAAGAATATATAAAATCGACAGATAAAAAATTATTATTGCTTCCTATTGCAGATATTATTGATATGGATGAGGAAATCATGGAAGCAACTAAAAAAGCGGTGGAGAATACTGATAAAGGAGTAATTTTCAATCATCACGAAATTCGTCCTTTGAAGCCAATCTTTGTGTCTAAAGGTGTAAAAGATAGAAAATTATTTTCAACACCATTACATGTGGATATTGATCTAGTTGAAAATGATATTCTGAACCTTGAAAGCTTTGTAAGCTGGCGTCCTGAGTTCAATGATGCTGAATTTATATTGGAAGATGGTAAGTACCGTTGTGGGTATGAAATCGAAAAAATGTCAAAATCGAAACACAATATACAAAATCCGGATGCTTTAATTGAAAAATATGGTGCCGATACCTTGCGTTTATATGAGATGTTCCTTGGGCCTTTGGAAAATCATAAACCATGGGATACGAAAGGGATTGAAGGTGTATTTCGCTTCATTAAGAAACTTTGGAAGTTGTATTTTGATGATGAAGGAAATATTGCCTTATCGGATGCAGAACCTACAAAAGAAGAATTAAAAGCACTTCATAAAACGATTAAGAAAGTAAAAGATGATATTGAGCGATTCTCATTCAATACGGCGGTGAGTAGCTTTATGATCTGTGTAAATGAGCTTAAGGATTTAAAGTGTAATAAGCGTTCTGTATTATCTGACTTTTGTATTTTGATTTCTTCCTATGCTCCTCATATTGCAGAAGAATTATGGTCAATCCTGGGAAATCAGGAATCCATTACTTATGCAAAATTCCCTGAATTTAAAGAGGAATATGTAAAAGAAAATGATTATTCGTATCCTGTTTCGTTTAATGGGAAAATGAGGTTTAAAATTGATCTTCCTGTGGATATGTCTAAAGATGACATAGAAAAGGCAGTTCTTGAAGCAGAAGAAGCTCAAAAATGGATTGCAGGAAAAACTCCACGCAAGGTAATTGTGGTTTCGAATAAAATTGTGAACATTGTCATTTAATTCTATTTTGGAAATTGAATTTTAGTAGGATTTATTCTTGATTAAGGATTTAAGGGGTGATATTACCCGTTCAATCAGTCTTCTTTCTTCTGTTATAATTTCCGCCGTTCCTTGCATCTTTTGATGGAAGTTCAATTCTTTTTTGTAATTGGTAGTTAAGCCATTTATAAGAGCAACCTCTACGGAGTAGTAATTTTCTTCAGGTACTAGCGATATGTTTTCAATTCTGCCTAACAGCATACCATATTCCATGAATGGATAATTGAAAAGCTTTATATTTAGTTTTTGTCCTTTTTTTACCTTGCCCGACCCTTGAACCGGTAATAAAAGTTTACCAATTATTTGCTGATCGTTAGAGGGTACGATTGTTAATACGGTTTTTCCTGTTTTTACGTTTTGATTAACGTTCCAAATCTTTGTGAATGAGCATTTCCCTTTTATTGGGGATTTCAACACATATTTCAGTTCCCAGGATTTTATTTGATTTTGAAGCTCATTGAATGATTTCTGTAATTTATTTTCGAGTTGATTTTGCTGAATTTGATTTTGAAGTTCTAGGTCAGTAATGTCATTTTGTAAACGCATAATTTCGCTATCGATTTCAGCCAGTCTTGCGGTAAACCCTTCTAAACTGTATTTTTTTTTGTAGTAGTTGGCTTCAATTTTTTCGTATTCGCTTTCGGCAACAATTTTTTCCTCATACAATCCTTTAAATCGATTAAGCTCTTTTTGGGTTAAATCAAATTCAAGCGTTAAGCTTTTCAATTGTTTTTCAGATAAGGTTTTATAGTTCTTTCGATCCGCTATTTGTTTTTTAATCGCAACAATTCTTTTTACATGATATGAAAGAGTCAGGTAATTTTCGTATTCTTTGAAATTGTATTTAAAGTTTGCCAGGTATGGTTGCAAATCGCCAAGTATCATATCAGCCGATTGCAAAAAAGATCTTATAGCATCAAAATTTTTGATAGGATTACTATCTGAGATTGAATTCACAAAAGAGATTAGTTTTTTTACGTGATCATAATTAGCTGTGTTTTCAATCAACGCTAAATATTCCCCTTTACTTACCAATTGCATATCATCTACAAATAATTTCTCAATCTTTCCACCGCTTGTAGCTTTGATTTCAGATGGTGGGATCGTTGTTGTTATTTCAATAGTAGAAGTAATAAAATCAGGATACTTAAAAAAATAACTGCTAACCAGTAGAAGAAGAATAACAATGAAGAATACACTAATTCCCCAACGAATAATCCTGTTGGGAGTTTTTCCTAGTATCTCATTGATTTCTTCAGTCCGTATTTCAAATTGGTTTAAAGGCATAGTGATTAATTTCCTAATTCTAATTGGTTTTTTACTAACTCAAAGTATGCTCCTTTTTGTGTGCTCAATTCTTTATGATTTCCTTTTTCAATGATTTTTCCTTTTTCGAGAACTACAATCTGATCGGCGTTTTTGACAGTACTTAAACGGTGTGCAACCACCACTACTGTTTTCCCTTTAAAGAATTCATTCAGGTTTTGCATGATGATTTTTTCATTATTGGCATCAAGGGCATTTGTGGCTTCATCAAAGAAAATAATATCCGGATTTTTATATACTGCACGAGCAATGAGAATTCGTTGTTTTTGACCCTGGCTTAAGCCTATACCCTCTTGGCCAATTTTTGTATTAAAGCCTAAGGGAAGGGATTCAATATATTCTCTGATGTTTGCAACTTCAACAGCATTAAGCAGCTTATTTTTATCAATATGTTCGTCGCTGATAGCGATATTTTGTGCAATGGTATCCGAAAAAATATAGCCATCCTGCATAACTGCCCCAATACTTGACCGCCAAACTTTTCCGGTAATATTTGCTATTTGAATTTTATCGATTTTAATATCTCCCTTTACAGGAGGATAAAACCCCAGTAAGAGCTTCAAAAGTGTTGTTTTACCGCTTCCGCTGCTGCCAACAATAGCGGTAATTTTGTTTTCAGGAATGAGTAAATTCAGGCTGTTTAACACAAATTCTGAATTTGGCCCGTCATATTGAAAAAAGAGATTGCTAATGGTGATGTCTTTTTTGATTGGAAGTTCTGATAGTTTGCTTTCATTGGGATTTTCCTCCTCATCTTTCAAATGAATTTCCCCTAAACGCTCTAAACTTATTTTTGCATCCTGTGCCGAACGGACAAAGTTTATCATCTGTTCAATCGGAGCATTTAATTGTCCGATGATATACTGTATGGCAAGCATCATCCCCAATGTGATATCACCTTTTACAACAGACTGGGCCGCTATGAAAGTGATCAGAATATTTTTGGTTTGATTAAAAAATGCTCCACCGGCTTGTTGATATTGATTCAAGGCAAGCCCCCCTATATTTACGCGAAACAACTTTGCCTGTATGCGTTCCCAGTCCCATCTTTTTTGCTTTTCACAATTGTTAAGCTTGATTTCTTGTATCCCATTGATCAATTGTATCAGATTACTTTGATTATCGGCCATTTGAGAAAATCTTTTGTAATCAATTTCCCGTCTTTTTTTCATAAAAACAGACACCCAAGCAGCATACAAAGCTGAACCAATAAGAAAAATTAGCAATATTTTCAGACTATAAATACCCAATACAATGGCAAAGATGATCAGGTTCACAAAGGCAAATAATATCTGAAGTGATGATCCGGTTAAAAATGATTCAATACGTGTGTGATCACTGATTCTTTGCATGAGGTCGCCAATCATTTTTTGATCAAAAAAACCAATGGGCAGCTTCATTAGTTTTATTAAGAAATCGGATATAAGTGAAACATTGATGCGGGTACTGATGTGTAGTAAAATCCAGCTTCTGATAAATTCGACACTGGTTTGGCTAATAAATAAAACAAGTTGGGCAATTAATATCAGGGTTATAAATCCTAAATCTTGATTATTAATACCGATATCAACAATAGATTGTGTTAGAAACGGGAAGATAAGTTGGAGCAAGCTTCCCAATATCAACCCCAGCACAAGTTGAAACAAATATCTTTTATGAGGTTTCAGGTAAGAAAACAGAAACCTGAAACTTTTTTTATTAAGTTGTTCGTCTTCTTGTTTAAAGAAATCCGGTGTTGGTTCCAGCATTAAAACCACCCCCTCTTCTTTGTTGTTATTTACAGTACTTGCCCAAGCCTTTAAAAACTCTTTTTTGCTATATTTTACTTTTCCATGTGCCGGATCGGATATGCAAATCATGTCTTCACCTTTTTTGGACTTAATATCGTATATCACAACAAAGTGCCGTTGATTCCAGTGTGCAATACAAGGCAAGGGAACTTCATCTTTTAATTTTTCAAAATCAATTCTGGATCCCACCGTGCGAAAACCAATCAATTCGGCAGCATCACTGATGCCAAGTAAAGAAACTCCTTCTCTGTTAATGCTGCATTTTTCTCTCAAGCTTTGAAGCGAGAAAAATTTCCCATAGTATTGGGCTATGATCTTCAAACATGAAGGACCACAATCCATGGCATCCAGTTGTTTATATGCAGGAAATCTTTTTTTCATCTTAACTCTTTACTTCTGATTATACCGGAACGAATTGCTTCTTTTGATATTTAAGTTTTGCTATTTCAGATTTGTAATACCTGAACAGAAATCCGTATAAAACCATTTCATGTAATCTTTGCTTTGATCTGAACAAACGATTCAACATCATATGTATGAGGCTTCCAAGCAAGTTGTCCAACGGAATATTTAACTCATTTTTGGTTTTTGCATTCAATATCCCGGCAATTGCTTTTTGTGACAATTCGCTTTTGGTATTTAGCAATTCGAAAAGCGGAAGCATCTCGTTGTCTTTGTCCAGGTTTCTATTTAGTACCGTGGATATTTCTTTTTTTTCGTTGCGGTATTTATTACTTAACTGTTTTATTAAACCTGAGTTAATGCCAAATTCCTTTCCGAATCCCATAGCCAGATGGTTCAGTAGCTTCATTTTTTCTTCCAGGCTATAGTTAAAACCATCCAGTAATTCGTCCATCATTCGAAGGCTAAACAACCATCGTATTTTCTCGCCTTCAACCCCTTCAATTAAATCGAGTGTGTTTGTAATTAGTGTACTGTCATGGTAAAACAATTCTTCAGCAAGATGAATGGTGCTTAAACCATATCTTTCAATTTCTCTTTGATAAGTGTCGGTTTGAATTTTCCAGATGATATTCTGGTCTATCAATGGTTTTATGAAATGGTTGAAATAGTGTATGATGTCTCCAAGCTTGCCAGGATCCGAAATATGAAACCTAAGTCTTAGGTGTGAATGAGGATCGGCATATCTAATAAAGAACCACTGATTTATCAGTTTATCGGCTAATAGATGCTCTGTTACAGGCTTGATTATCTCTGTGAGAATCATATCAGCTGTTTTAACTCCGGTATAAATTTTATAATAGAGCCATTCGTTTCCCGGTATAAATGTGCGTTTATTGGTAACCATACACTTCAGTTCTGTTTAGTTGTTTTGTAAAAAGAGATTATAAATTGGTTTGTAAATATACCTTCAGGCCCTTTTGCAATTCCATCTTTTGCATTGAAAAGAAATTCAGTGAGTATAAAATTTTTACGATTTTTTATAGTTGCTATAAGGGTTTTAATGCAAAGTAAATTTTTTAGATTAATCAGTAGTTTATTATCTCCATCAACCAGAGTGACCAGATCAGGTAACTTCCTTTCAAGTTTAAAATTTTCCATTTGCTTGTATAATTCGTCATCAGAATTTGCATTAAGAATATCATCAATGTCTTCTTTTTTGATATTCCAAGTTGCCAGTGATAGAATTAAATTTTTGTATTCAATTCTTGGTAGAAAGGGATATTCGATTTCAAACCTTCGCCAATTAAATCCTACAACACTTCTAATTTCCTGGTTTTGCATATCGCAAAGAAATTGATAAACCGGTAAGGCGTTTGAAGTGTAATTGTGAGCTGTACTCAGGCGTGGAATAATTTCTTTGTTTAATTTTTTGGATCGTAACACAACTCTATTTCTTTTCACGGAAATCATCAGGTCCTGTAACTCTATTCGATTTTCTTTTTTTACTGATGATTTTGCCAGGTAAGGAATTTCATATTCACCTAATACTGGCCGCAAAAGAATATTCCCAACTCTTGATTCCGGAAGATGCACAATTTCAGCCAGGATTTTATCCGGATTTAGTTCTTCTTCCTTAGCTTTAATCTCTTTGACATAGTTATATAACTCTCCATCTGCGTGACAAAATCGTCCCAATAGATTAGTAGAGCTTGAACCTCCGGCTTCTTTCATATATATTTTCCCATTTTCGAAAATATTCACCATAGTTGAAAAAGTATCAGGCATATCATCCCAATTGGAATTGAATGATTTCAACTCATCTTCCTTAATTTCAATTGAAAGCTTACTTTGTGAAATAGCTTGAGTAATCTTTTTTAATAGGAAGGAATGTATATCGGTCCAATTTATAGAAGTATGGTTTCTTGTTAAATTGGGTAGAAAAATATTGTCTGCCAAAAGAGAAACATCTCCAGAATTATTATTTTGCATATATCCAATTCCTACTTCCGTATCTAAAACGTGTAATAGTGGCATTTCCCTATCTTCATAGCGCTCGTAAAAAGCTTCTTTAAACTGCTTAAGATAGGTTGTTGGAGGTGGTAGCGTTAATTTGTTTAATGCTTCAATGCCTTGTAATACTTGAACTGGAATATCTTTGCTAAGTGTAAAATTTTGTGAGGGGATTATCATATCTGTTTGAAACAGAAATTTGATATCGTATTTTGTTTCTAAAGAATTCAGATTATTCGCGATTTCGTGATATTTTGATAAGGTCGTTCCAATTGCATTGCTATCAATTTCATCTAGTTTTTTTTTAATTTGAATCAGGACTTCTTTGAGTTTGCTGGAGCTGTTGATATTTTCTAAAATCTGCAATATCTGATCCAGGAATTCTTTTCCTGTGATGGAGGGTTCGAATTCATTGACCAATAATTGCCCGTCTATAAGTTCATTTACAAATTCTTTAGCTTCTTCGAACTCAATCTCATCATTTACGAGTACTGTTGCTAAGTCATCAATGTATGCGCCGTTCGATGATTTCCTGAGGATTTTTTTTAAGTATTCTGAGTAATCAACTGCTACAATTTGATGGAATCGCCGGGAATATTCATAATGGTATTCTATATACCGCAATTGATTTCCGACAGAATAAATACTATTGTTGGGGTAATATTTTGTTGTTTCTCTAAGCTCAGGAATTTGTGAAATATCTTGAATTAAAGAACATAGATAATTCATGTCAAGGCGCGTATGTCTTTTAAAAGTTGATCGGTCAGGTGTTTTGATATTGTTTTCACTGCCATAGTGTCCAACAGAGAATCCTGCAAATAATCCAAAGGGAGTACATCTTGTGGACATCCTTATCAAGTATTTTAAAACGGCAAAGTGCAATTTTTCAATAGCTTTCTGTGATTTGCCACTAAGTTCTTTATTTAGCCATTTACTAACTTCTGCTGACAACTCGGGTGATGCCAGAAATATGGCTTCCTGAAATGAAGGGTTTGAACATATCTGTTTTAAGTCTTCTTCTCTAATATTCCTTTTTGAAATAATGGCATCTAATGTACTATATGGGAATAATGGTGTCCGTAGAATAAATTTATTGAAGAATTTATATCTATTATCAGAATTCATATTAATTATTTAGCTAAGTAATAAACAACTATCCCATGTAGGCTCTATGTCTGATATGGCAGAAATAAGGCTTAAACCAATACCTGATGCTCCTTCAAGCAAACTATACTTTCTTGTTAAATTTGAATATTCAACATGTTTATTTTCAATTACTTTTGTATAATATGGTAATGACAAAGCTTTGTTATACCAATATTTTGCGGAAGTTTGAAATGTGTCAATTCCTGTATAATGGAACATTCTGTTATATATTTGTGCTATACCATTAGCTCCATGACACAACGCAGCATCATAAACTCCATTTTTTTTAAGACTTTTTCTTTGTGTGGATAATTGTAACAAATTGACTATTTCTTTTTTCAATGAATTATCATCTAAGATTTCAGCTGATTTGAAAACTGCTAAACAAATCCCCAGGTCACCATAGCACCATGCCAATCTACTAGGTTTTGGTTTACTATTATCTTTAGAAAGGCTAGGGAAAAATGAATTGAAGTCTCTTGAACAAAATTTCTGACTTAATATATATAAAACACAGCCTCTTATGAGCTTCTTGCTAATTCTTTTGTTTATTTTTAAGTGGTATATTTTACACAGTATTAATAAAAGGCTCGACATTCCATGAGATAATGAAATGTTATAAGTAAATTCAGATTCGCTTGAGTTATTACTTGGTTTTGAAACCCATTTTATACTACCATTAGTGTCTTTAATGCTTTTTTCATGAAGAGTATCAACTAATTGATGCAGGTAGTTATTAACAGTATTCGTGTTTTTTCTATTCAATAAATACATAGCGTTACCTAACCCTCCATGTAGATAGTCATAGTTTGATGTTTGAAGTGCTTTCATCATATCCTCAAATATGAAACTATCAATATCCTCAAGGACATTCCTATTTTCCTCCTCGATGAAATCATATTCAATAAGATGTTCAATCAACCATCCTATACCTGGTAAGCCATATGAAAATGAGTGGACAAATGATTTTTCATTTATAGCCTCAAATATTTTTAGAATATATTTATACCCTAATTCAGAATACTTTGAGATGTTTTTATAACGTGAGTAGTAAAAATTAAACAGTGAAATTCCACTCAAGCCAATAAATAATCCTATTTCGTTTAAATTTTTTAAACTATTTAATTCTAAGGCTATCTTATCTATCTTTAAAGAAATATGTTTGTTTTGATCATCAATACATTTTGACCATTTCATAATACGAATTGTTTTTTGCTCAAAGGCTCAATATTAATTGAGCCTTTGAGTGAGAATGCTTTAAATCATAGTATTATTACTCACACTCTTTGCTTGTAGGGTCAAAATCGCAACCAGGATGAGGGTGCGTTCCGCCTGTATTTGAGGTATAAACACAGCCAACGGAAAGTGCACCACCTTTCAAATTATTCATAGCTCCTTTGTTAAGATTAGCAATAGTTCTTTTTTTAAGTTTTAATTTTTTTGAATTTTTAGTTTTCATAATTGTATTATTTGTTATTATAGCTTACTCTTTCAATGGATTTTCAGCAACCTCCTTATAATATCTCTTTTTTCCAAAATATTTTATGCTCACTTTTCGTATTACTAAGTTTGCATAAATTATATCACATCCATATCTTTGACATACCTCCTTTCTAGTTTAGTGGTTAACAAAATATTTGTGTGTTTATTAATCATCATTCTATTGAGGAGGTTTTTTGTTAGTTAATCATAAAACATTTGGCCCAATTTGATTCTTCGTTTGAAATTGCTGTAATTAGTGACAATTCGATTCCGGAAATATCTTCCAGAAAACTATGATTTGGGAACCAAAATCCTTTATTGGCTGATTACCAGTTTTAAACTCGGTATAAGCATCTTCATATTTTGCCATTTTCAGTGTTTTCCCGTACCAAAAATCTGAGATCTCCTTGAACTTTTCAATTTTTGTATATGAATACATTCGATTGTATATATGGGCTATTCCTGATTTACCACCGGCCAATCCCGGGTTTTCAATAGTTTTATAATTGCTTTTCAAAAGGTATGCAATCTCGTTTAGCTTTTCTTTAATTTCGTATTCCATCTGAAGTTTATTATTGCTAATAGAATAGCAAGTTCATCAATCCCTTAATTAATTGAATTTAATCTTACACTGAGCCTTCCCTGACTACTTTAGATTCACTTGTGCTAGGGGGGGATAATATGGTGAATCGAAGAGTTAAATTATCTTTTTTTCAGGAATTAAAAGTTGAAAAAAGTATGAGCCACCGGATTTATAGTTTAAACGTTAATTTTTGAGATATAAGCGTTAAGTGCATAAGAAGCCTCAAAAATTTTTGTTTAAAAGTTTATTTATGAAAGCTCAGAAATAAGCTCTGAAAGCTTAGACTTATTTCTAACAGATACATTTATTTTGCTTTTATTACTCAAAACAATTGTTTCTCTTTTGAAAATATTACTAATATGCCTTACATTAATAAGCGTAAACCTGTTTGCCCTGAAAAAGGCCTTGTGGTTCAAAAGTTCTTCATAATACTTTAATGTATTCGAAGCCAAGACATTTTTGTTACCACAAAGCTTGAAAATGGTATAATTGCCATCGGCTTCACAATAAATAATGTCGGAAAGATTAACTGCGATGTGATTGTTTCCGGCATGAATAAGCAGTCGTGCATCTTTATCTCTAATAAATTCCTGATACAATGCATATTTTGATAAAGAGAATAAACGGTTTTTAACATTGGTATATCGATCTATTACTTTTCTAAGCTTTTTATCGTCAATAGGTTTTAACAGATAACAAAATGCAAAATGTTCCAGTGCCTTTTCAAAATAATCATTATACGCTGTAGTGAAAATGACTTCAAAGTCAGGAGACTCAATATTATCAAGTATTTCAAAAGCAGTTCCATCTTCCAGCTCAATATCCATAAATACAATTTCCGGCTTGAAATTATTTATTAGCTTTATACCTTCATTTACAGTTTTAGCGTAACCACAAATTTTTAGTTCATCAAAACTCTTATCAATTATAGAAGATAAATAATTTAGTGATTCAATGTCGTCTTCAATAATTACAGCTCGAATATGACTGTTCATAGTTAAATTGGGGATTGATAAATATTTCTTGTTAAGAAACAATTATCAAAAATAATTAATGTTTAAATACTTTTTATGAAAAAATATTATTTGATTGCTTGTCTTTGTTTGATTTTCTCACCTGACATTTTTACCCAAAATGAAAAAATCACCCAACTTTCTATTGATACAATACCTTATATGTGGGTTAAACACAGAAAGGCTGACAGTATTAGAAAAATGTTAGAATCTGACCAATCATTGAAAGGATGGTCAAAATACTATGCCTTTAAAGCCTTTGCATTTTTAAAGGTACTCGAAAGAGATTCAGCAGCATTTTATTCTAGAAAGGTTATTGAGATATATGAAAATGAAGAAAAAGATTTTGATGTTGCACAAAAAGCCATTTCGAAAGCTTATTATATGATTGGTTTACATGAATACTTTAATGATGAAAAACTAAAATCCATTGAAACGCTCTACAAAGCTTTGGAATATGCCAAAAAATATCCGGAGAAAGAAGAAAGCAATTGGGAAACCAGTATAATTCATCGTATTTCTATTATTCATTTAGGATTAGGTGATTATAATTTATCACTAAAGTATAAACTAAAGTTACTCCCGTTTGAAAACTATATGTCCTATCAATATACAAGTGGCAATCTAAATCAGAATATTGGTATTTTATATTCTTATAAAAACGACTTGGATTCTGCCAAATACTATTTAAGAAAATCAATTCAATCATATACTGATACAACAAAGAACAGCAGAAGCTTTTACAAATATAGAATTCATGCCAATGTTGTTAATTCACTAAACAGTATTGGGAATATACACTTAAGAGAAATGAGTGTTGATTCTGCAAAACTGCTTTTCAAAAAAGCAAATGACTATTATGATTATCATAATCTTGATACGAACTATAAAGAAGGTACAATAACTTACCGCAATCAAATTAGTAAAGCATACTTATTAATCCAAGAAAACAAACTTGATGATGCTTTTGAACTATTGCAGATGGTTTATAATAAACTGGATGCTGACAAAGATTTTTCAAGAAATGAAAGGGATATGTTTGAACTTATCAGCCAACATCTTGTGAAAATCTACCAAAAACTCAATGATATTGAAAACATAATACGAGTTAAAAATGATTTTATCTATTACCTAAATGAATACCAGGAAAAAAATATAGCTAAACAGTTTCAGGAATATACAACCTATTATGAAGTAAAAGAAAAAGATAATTCCATTAAAGAACTGGAAAAACAAAATGAATCACAAGCTTACATCCTAAAACAGCGGCAAACCATTAATTTTATTTTAGGTTTTGGGGTTCTATTACTTATTACAATTACAATCTTTGTATTCAGGCAAAGAAAGCTAAAAAATATGTACCGGTTGGTGAATCTGGAGCAGCGCCTTTTGCGTTCACAGCTAAACCCACATTTTATTTTTAATGCATTGAATTCAATTAGTGGATTGGCAAAGTCAAAATCTGAAAAAACAGTTCCTTTTGTGCTAAAATTTAGCAGTTTGCTTCGTTTAATTTTGAAAAATTCACGGGAAGAGTTTATATCTCTGGAAGATGAAATACAGGCACTTAATGATTACCTGGAGCTTCAATCTAACTTTTCGAACCGCTTTGTTTATTCAATTATAATTGATGAAACGATTGACCCTCAGGAAATTTTAATCCCTCCAATGTTTATTCAGCCCTTCATTGAAAACTCTATTAATCACGGTTTTAATGGGATAAGTAATGCAGAGATAAAAATGGAGTTTAGATTTCATGAAAAGGACGAATTACTTGAATGCTTAATTGTTGATAATGGAATTGGCTATAATAAAGGTTTGGAAAACCGTACCAAAAATAGATCCTATGAGTCTCTTTCAGGAAAAATTCTCAAGGAACGTTTAAAAGTTTATGCAAAGTCCTTTGATAGAAATGCTGTTTACCATATTACTGATCTTTCGGAGAGTGTCGGAGGCACTGCCGTAAACTTATACCTTCCTTATTTTATTGATTCGTAAAATAATTGAGTGTCCGTAATACCATGATGATTGATTTGTTCTGATAAAATTTAAATTAACAAGATGGTAAATAAAAGGTTTCCCTTTTTTCTTCTATAAAAAGCACGAAAGGAACAAATTTTGTAAGTTTATATTAAAATTACAATTACAATTTATGAAGTGCAGAAACCTTCTTACCATTATATTATTCCTAAGCTTTAGTTTAGTTTATTCTCAAAAGGAAATTACTAAATGGACCAGAGTAGATTCACTTATGAGAATAGGCTTGGTAAAAACAGCTGAGGCAGATATAAATGACTTATTTAATGAGGCTAAATTGAATGATAATTTAGGTGATTATATTAAAGCTCTTAATTATAAAGTTCAATTATTAAAATCTCATAAAGATTATGATATAAATTTAGTTGTCGGTTTAGTGGATAATGAGATTGAAGTAGCCCAATCTCCAAGGTGGCAATTATTACATTCCATTCGGGCTGAAGTTCTGCAAAAATACTTTAGTGAAAATCATTGGAAGATTTCTAAAAGAACTAAGCTAAATACAGCTAGTACAGATATTAATACCTGGACCACTCTTAACTTTGAGAAAGAAATATTAAGGAGTGCTTCAGTTGCTGTAAGAAATACTGAAAACGTTAGAAATATTAAAATAGAGGTTTTGGATGAAGTATTGAAAGGAGATTCTACAACCAGAAAATACAGACCAGGCCTATTTGACCTATTGGCTTATAGAGCTATAAAATCAACTTCTCAATACTATTTTACGAAAGACTTTATTAGCAATAATAATACAGCGTATTTTCTTCCTGCGGATAAATTTTTAAAGCTAAGGATAGACACCCTGAAATATGTTCATCCCTTGTATAAAAATCTAATAATATTTCAAAAGCTACTAAAAAATCACCGGCATAATCCAACTGCTTTTATAGGTGCTGACCTGGAAAGGTTGAAATATGTGAGAAAATACTTTCTTAATGAAGAAAAATATGAACTTCCGTATTTAAATGCGCTCAATTCAATGATAACAGTATTCCCTCGGCATGAGTCTTCTGCAGAAGTACAATATGAAAAAGCACTGGTTTATACCCAGAGAGGAAGGCGTTATGATCCTTTTTCTGTAAACAGTGAAGAATATAAACTTGAGAATACTAAAGCTATGGAAGTTTGTAAAAAGACCATATACAGATTTCCCAATTCTTTAGGTGCAAAATATTGCAGCGAAATAAAAAAGGCTTTGGAGGCTCCATCTGTTAGTGTAAGTATAAATGGAGTGGAAGTTCCTCAATCTCCAATATTAGCCACTTTAAAGTATAAAAACTTGGAAGAGCTTTACTTCAGAATTGTAAAGTTGAATTATGAAAATGAACAAAACAAGCTTTCCAATCAACAATTGGCAAATAGGTTGGATTTTTATTTACAGCAGAAAGCTTCTGAAGAATGGATTCAGCATTTACCTAAAGATCATGATTATAATTTACATTCCGTAAAATTACTCTTCCCTGAATTAGATAAAGGGTATTATGTATTACTGGCATCAACCTCTCCTGAATTTGAAAAGAAGAAACTAATTTATTCCAATTTCTTTTGGGTTTCCCATATTAGTTTTATAAGCAGAAATGATGGAAAGAAAGGAATGGATGTTTATGTTCAGAACCGAAAATCCGGAGAACCAATGAGCAATGTGAAATTAGAAGTATTTTACAAAACCTATAATTACAGGGAAAGAGGATTTACTTTGGAAAAGAAAGAAGAACTGTTTTCTGATCATAATGGTTACCTGCATATACAGAATGAAAGAAGCAAAAATAATTATCTTTTTAAATTTTCATATCAATCAGATTCACTATCGGTTTCAGATTTAAACCCTCTTTATATCAGGGAGAATCAGAGACCTCAATTAAAGGCTCATTTCTTTCTTGACAGAAAAATATATCGCCCGGGCCAAACTATCTATTATAAGGGAATTATTGTTGAGAATCATAATAATGAAAACAAAATTCTAAAGAATTATAAAACTACCGTAAGCCTTATTGATGTAAATAATCAAACAGTCTCAAAAACAAGTCAGACAACGAATGACTATGGCTCAATTAACGGATCGTTTATACTTCCTTTAAATTTGCTCAATGGACAAATGAGGCTTAAAACCCCTCATGGAAGTATTGCTTTTCAGGTTGAAGAATACAAAAGGCCTAATTTTGAAATTCAATTTGATGACCCGAAAGAACAGTTTAGAATTAATGATACTGTGATTGTAAGAGGTGCGGTAAAATCTTTTTCCGGAAGTGAATTAAGTAATGCTTTGGTAAAATATTCTGTCCGGTCCAAGCTATTTCCTTGGCTGAAGGGTGAAACCAAGACATCAGATAAGGGTCGGTTTGAAATCCGGTTTTTAGCATCAGAAAATCCGTCGCATCCAATTTTGAATTTTACAAACTATTATGTAAGTGTTGATGTTACAGATATAAATGGTGAAACTCAATCGGCAGGTAAAAGTATTATTGTACCTGAAGTCGATTTGAAGCTTGACTGTTCAGTTCCAAAACATGTTGATAAACATACCGAAGAAGAGTTTTTGGTAAAGGCTACGAATTATAGTGATCAAAAACAAAATGTAAATGTTTCTATCGGTATTTATAAACTGAAAGATATTGACAGGCCTTTAAAATCTAAAAAGAAAAACAGACCGGATCAATTTGTAATGGACAAAGAAACTTTTTACAGCCATTTTCCATACGAGCAATATGATCATGAAAAAGATTATAAAAAATGGGAAATTGCAAACCAGGTATTTCAAGCCGAAATCAATACCGGTGAAGTAAATGGTTTTTCCATTCCCCGTTTAAGCAGATGGGAAGATGGAATGTATAAAATGATTTTGAAATCCTATGATCAATTTGACGAAAAGCTTGAGTTGGAAAAATATTTTACCCTCTATGATCCTAAGTCTGATAAAGTGCCATTACCTGTCTTAAATTGGTTTGTTCCGGCAAAGTCGAATGCTAATGTAGGTGATAATTGTTCATTCATCATTGGAAGTTCAGCCCCCAATGTATCTGTTTTATATGAATTTCATAATAAAGGTAAGCTGATAAAGAGTGAACGTATTAAGATTAGTAGTGAACAAAAGGAAATTAATTTCCCAATTTCTCAAGAGATAGAGGGAAAATTAGAGCTTACAACCAACTTTGTTTTCGAGAATGAAGTTTTCAGGAATTCTCAATCGATAAATGTTAAGGATAAAAACAAGGAGCTAAAAATTTTATTGGAAACGTTCAGGTCAAAATTGAAACCTGGAGCTCAGGAAGAATGGAAAATCAAGCTTATATCTTCTGATGAGAATATTGAAGCAGAACTTTTGGCTTGTATGTATGATGCTTCACTGGATAAAATCAGACCCAATACCTGGGGTTTGTATTTGCAAAAAAGAAGATACCCATCCTTATACTGGAATAGCTATAATAACTTCAATATGTCTTCGCAAGGCAGAAATTTAAATTACAGAAGATATAGTATGTATTTTTCTGAAATCAAAAAGTCTTTTGAGTTTCTGCCACTATTTTATTCATTTAATACCAGACAATATCTGGACGTAGGTTCCTCTCCTCTTAAGATCAGAGGAATGAGTAATGTGAAAAGAATAGCTGGTGATGAATTAATGGATTTACAGGAGATAGCAGGGGTTCCGGATACTAAAATGGTACCTTCGATTATACCCCCTATGGTTGAGTTAAGAAAAAACTTTAATGAAACAGTATTCTTTTATCCAACATTGTACAAGAACGAAAATGGTGAATATATTATTAGTTTCAAAGCCCCAGATGCACTCAGCAAATGGAAATTTATGGCTCTGTTACACACTAAGGATTTAAGAAGCGATACTGTTGAAAAAGAAGTCATAACACAAAAGGAATTAATGGTAATTCCTAATATCCCAAGATTTTTCCGCCAGGGTGACACCCTTAACTTTTCAGCTAAGCTTACTAATTTAAATAAGAATATTCTAAAAGGAAAAGTTGAATTGAGACTGTTTAATGCAGTAAATAATTTTGAATTAAAAAAGATGAATACAGGTTTTCCGAATGTTCAATCATTTATAATTGAGCCTTCATCATCCCAATCAGTACAATGGAAGTTGATTATTCCTGAAAATGTAGATGCCATCAAATATAAAATCCATGCTGTTTCTGATAAGCATAATGATGGTGAAGAAAGAATTATACCTGTGCTTTCCAAAAAGAAACTGGTAACGAAAAGTTTGCCTCTGCATTTAAATCCTAATCAGGCTAAAGATTTTAATTTTAGCTCATTACTTAACTCGAAAAAGAATAGAGACATTCAACACCATCAACTTAAACTGGAAATTACAGCAAATCCGAATTGGTATGTCATTCAGGCTTTAGCTGCAATAGATAAAATAAAAGGTGAGAATTCAATTTCATTGTTTAACAGCTTTTATGCAAATGTGATGGCCAATCATATTTTACAGCAAAACCCGAAGATTAAAGCTGTTTTTGAAATATGGAAGAAAAGTAGTCCGGATTCATTCCTTTCCAAACTTGAACTAAATCAGGATTTAAAATCTGCTTTACTGGAAGAAACTCCATGGGTAACAGAAGCTCAAAATGATAGCGAAAGGATGCATAAACTGGCTTTATATTTTAATCAGAATAACCTTCAACAAAAATTACGGGACGATTTACAAAAACTGCTTAAACTTCAACTAAATGATGGTTCATGGGCATGGTTCAAAGGAGGAAGAAGTAACCGATATATTACTCAAAGTATTTTAATAGGTTTCGTCAGGCTGTATAAAAATAACCTCCTTGGCAATGAATACAAAACTGAAGTTCATGTCTCTATTATGAAAGCCTTTGAGTACTTGAATAAAAAGGTAAAAGATAATTATCAGAAACTGATAGATGATGAAGAAGACCTTAAAAAGGATCACCTAAGTAATCTCCAAATTCAGTATTTGTATGCTTTGAGTTATTGGTTGAATAATGTAAAGAATGATGAGGATACAGAGGTTGCCATCAGTTTTTATTTGAATCAGGCTCAGCAATTCTGGATGAATAAAAATAACTATTTACAAGCAATGATCGCCTTAATTCTAAATAGAAATGGAGAAACACAAACAGCACAAACGATCATTAAATCTTTAAGTGAGCGAGCAGTTACTGATGAGGAAATGGGAGTCTACTGGAATCAGCTTACAGGATATTATTGGTATCAATCTACTGTGGAAACTCAGTCTATGATGCTGGAAGCTTTTACGGAACTCAAAGCTTCTAAAAAAGAGATTACAGGCTTGAAGAAGTATTTACTGAAACAGAAACAAACCCAGATGTGGAATACTCAAAAGGCGAGTGTTGAAGCTGTTTATGCTTTAATGCTTGGCGATGATCAGTTTCTGGATGATACTGAATTACCTTATGTCAGACTGGGAAGCTCGAGGGTCGTTTTTGATAAAGCAGAAGCAGGAACTTCATATGCTGCAAAAACCTGGAAAGGTAGTATTGTAGATGCAGATATGGGTAAAATTCATGTGAAAAACCCAAATTCCAAAATGGTTTGGGGTGCCGTTCACTGGCAGTATTTTGAAGATCTTGACAAAATTTCTTCGTACAAAAGTCCAATAAGCATTGAGAAAAATTTTTATAAAAAAGAACTCACTAATGCAGGCCCCCAGTTAATACCTCTGGATAATTCAAGTAATATTCATATCGGAGATAAAGTGGTTTCACGAATCATTGTAAAGGTTGACCGGGATATGGAATTTATACACCTGAAAGACATGAGAGCTTCTGCTTTTGAACCATTGAGTATTGTCTCAAAGTATAAGTATAACGGTGCAGTGGGTTATTATGAAAGCACTAAAGACGCTGCAACGCATTTCTATTTTGATAGCTTAAGAAAGGGTACTTATGTTTTCGAATATGAAGTGGTTGCCAGTCAAAGTGGAGACTTTTCAAATGGCATTAGTACGATTCAATGTATGTATGCACCTGAGTTTAATAGTCATTCAGAGGGAATAAGAGTAAAAGTTCAGTCCCTTGATTAAACAGTAAATTAATGAAAATGTAAATTGGTATTTCATAAATTTTTATAATTTTGAGAGCTCTGCGTGTGTATTTCTCTTGCCTATGGCAAGTCAAAATAAAACATATTCATGAAAGCATCAAATTCATATAATGAAGAGGAAATGCTTTCCGGCTTAGTGCTTGGAGATGAAGATGCTTTTGAACAGATCTATAATTACTATTGGGATAAACTTTATTTTTTGGCTCACAAACACCTGAAATCGGCCGAAGCTTCCGAAGAGATCGTGCAGGATGTTTTCCTGAATCTTTGGAATAAAAGAACCACACTTCAGATTCGTTCCCTTCCGCAATACCTGGCTGCCATGACCCGTTATGCAGTGTACCGGTATCTTGCCCGGGAACAAAAGTCTTCCTTCCTTTCTTTAGATGAACTGCAAAGAAAAGCATCGGTTGGTATTGATGAAGAAGCAGTAATGGATGACCGTCTTTTGCTTGAAATGGTTGAAAAACTTTCAGCCCGCCTTCCCGAAAAATGCCGTTTGGTCTTTGTCCATAACAAACTAATGGATCAACCTTTGAAACAGGTTGCTAAAAAACTCAATATCTCCATTAAGACAGCGGAAGCTCATCTTACCAAATCATTGAAAATAATCCGGGGGAAAATGGGGGATAGCTTCAGGATGTTTTTGTTACTTTGAAACACATATTTGGATTGAGGCTTGTTAGCCAAAGCTCAGGCATGATTTTCAAATCTTTCCCTGCTCTTCTTTATGCTGGCTATATATCTTTTCAATTTCCTTTCTTAGCTCTGCTTCATGAGGAAGATAGAGTTGGTATTTTTGTACAAACAGTTGTGCAGATATTCCATGCATGGCATATTCTACTAGTAATTCATCTTTGTCTCGCGCAAGAACAATGCCTATGGGCGGATTATCGCCTTCTGTGTTTTCTTCTTTTTCAAAATAACCCAGGTACATATTCATTTGACCTACATCTTCATAGCCGGCCTCTTCTTTTTTCAGGTCTATCAGTACAAAACATTTCAATATGCGATGATAAAAAACAAGATCCACATAGTGATGACGGTTGCCTAATGTAATCCTGTATTGGCGGCCAATAAAAGCAAAACCTTTACCCAGTTCCAGTAAAAAATGCTGTAGTTCATTAATCAGCCGCTTTTCCAGATCAGTTTCCGAAAGATGGTAAGGTTCCGGGATTTTAAGAAACTCCAGGATATAGGGTTCCCGCATAATATCTACAGGATTTTCTATCCTTTGTCCTTGCTTTGCTAATTTCAGGATACCTTCTTTATCTTTTGCAGCAGCCAAACGAAGAAAAAGGGAAGATTTCTTTTGACGTTTTAGTTCCCTGATGTTCCAATTTTCAAGAATGGCTTGTTTTTCATAAAATTCTCGTTCCAGCGGATCATTTATTTTCAAAAGTTCGACATAATGTGACCAACTCAATTGGTGCGACACTGTCGCACTAATTGGATATTGAGTATAAAACTGCCTCATTCGCTTTATATTGCTAAGGCTAAAACCTCTACCATGAAGTAATGAAAGGTCTTTAGAAAGATTTTCAAGCAATTTATTGCCATATTTCGCTTTTACATTTCCATCCTGTTCAAACTCTACTATATGCTGACTGTCCAATAAGATTGCAGCAAACTGGAATTTACAGCATTTACAGCATGCTGCTGTCCGGTAATATAACTTGTGGAGATTTTATTCATCAGGATTTCATAACCTGATTGATCATTTAATGTCCCCCGTTTCGAAATTTTCATACTAACAGAATTAACCCTTTAATTTATGAAGAATCAATCCGGCAGACAAGTTTGGGTGTTTAAAAATATCTAATTTCTATTTTTTTGAGTTTAACTCTTTCTTTAAAGCAATTCCTTTTTTTGTTAACTTATATGTCTGTTTGCTACTTTGAGGCTTTTCTGGTATAGTCATCTCTAGTAATCCTTGTTCTAACGAAGGTTGCAAATAACTATATATAAATGTTTGTCGGTGGCGTAAATCTAGTTTTTTCATAAGGTCACGGGTGCTTAATGGTGTATCTTTGAAGCAAGAAAGTAAACGTGTGACTTGTTCGGTGACTTGTTCGGTGACTTGTTCGGTGACTTGTTCGGTACTTTCTATATGAACTGGTACGGAGGAAGGAAATACTATTCTAAGGAAATTCTCTGAAAACTTGAAAGATTCCTTCGGATAAATTTTTAGAATACGGGGCATTCCAGAACCCAGGTATTCTACCATTTCCAGATCTTTATAAATACGCATGATTTCTTTATTGCGTGGGATAGAATAGCCTTCGAAAAACTCATTCTGATTTAGTCCTGGAACCAATCCGCCGGTTGAAGTTATTTCCAGTCGGTTGGAAAATATTTCAAATTTTGGAGGTACTTCGTATGAATAATCATTATGAACAATAGCGTTAATAACAGCCTCGCGTAAAGCTACTGGATTCCAAAGCCGGGTATCAATGCGTTCTTTGGGAGTAATTTTCGTTGCAGTATGATTCATTAAATCCAATTTATCCAAAACTTGTTTGGTCGCTTTTATCAGTGAACAATAACCGTATTCATTACTCTCGATTAAATCAATTCTGTCTTTTCCTGCGTATTTAGCTACTTTTATGGAGTTGCCGTTATTATCGGCCATCAGGTAGGCCACGTAATTATATTCACCGGATTCAGTAAGTAATTCCAAATTAGTAGCAAACTTATCGGTTAAGTTAAAGCCTGCTTCATTATAATAGATCTTAAGTTGTTCAAAGGTTAAATTTTGACGAGTGGCTTTTATTTTACCTAACGAGTTACGGGTACGCTTGGTAAAAAGTTCTTCGATCATGCGAACCGTCATGGGTTCGGCAGCAGAACCTACCCGAATAAAACAACCTTTTTCACTCATGCCATGCTTTTTTATATAATAGGGTTTTTCGGTACCACTGGCAATGTTAATACGAATAATATCCTTACGTTCCCGGATTTCGTGAATCACATCGAATAGTCCTAGACAGGAAGGTAAAATATTATTTCTTAAGCGATCTTTTATCTTTAATTGAACAGTGTCATAATTTTCAATTCCTACTGGTGTACCATCATTATCAATACCCAAATAAATATTACCACCATCCTTATAATTAAGAAAAGCTACTACTTCTTTTTCTAAATTATCATTTAGCTTGCTTTTATATTCTATACGATTGGATTCGTTCATTTCTTAATTGCTATTAAAGATTAATGGAGTTTTTTTATTTAAAATCAAATATATGGATTATGTTTCAATATGGCAATGTAATGATGAGTGTTACCCTGGCAGGGTTTCAATAACTACGAAAATATGGATTTCCAATTTTTTTCATCCCCAATTAAGGGTTTTTGATCTTCGATGGACTCTATATAAGAAAGGGCATTCTTATTTTAGGTTTACAATGGAAAAAGAAAAACAAATCGAACTCACAAAAAAATGGCTGGCCGGTACAGCTACTGACCTCGAACTGAAAGAACTTCACGATTGGTATGATCAATGGAAGGACGAAGAAGAACAGGTTGCGGACAGCGATGGAAAGCGCGAAGAAATCCGGGCAAAGATTTGGGTCGACATACAGGAACGTATGCATAAAAGTAAGCGTACGCTTGTTCAAAAGTCGTTTATTCATTTGTATGGAAAACGGATTGCAGCAGCAGCCGTTCTCATTCTGATGATATCTTCCTACTTCCTGTTTTTTCATCAGGCCGATGTTGAAAGCCCCCCTATTGCTTATAATATAAAAGCACCTGATATCAACCGGGCCACGATATTATTGGCTGATGGACAACATGTTTATTTAGACAGTGCGAACAGCGGACAATTAGCGATGCAAAAAGGAATGAAAATCCTGAAACTGGACGATGGAAAAATTGAGTATAAAGGATCTTCTTCCGAAGCCGTATATAATACCCTTACCAACCCCAGGGGCAGTAAGGTAGCTACACTTACACTGGCTGACGGAAGCCGCGTATGGCTCAATGCCGCCTCTGATATCACTTTCCCTACTGCATTTATCGGTAAGGAGCGACGGGTAGAAATTAAAGGGGAAGCTTATTTTGAAGTTGCTGAAAATGCAAGCATGCCTTTTATCGTAAAGATTAATAACAAGGCTGAAGTTAAAGTATTAGGAACCCATTTTAATATCAATGCTTACGAAGATGAAGGCACCATAAAAACAACCTTACTGGAAGGCAGTGTTCAGGTTTCATCACTCATAGCCCATCACTCATTACTCATCACTCCGGATCATCAGGCTTCATTAGACGCAAGTGGTAAGTTAAGCGTGGAAAAAGTAGATGCTGAAGAAGCCATTGCCTGGAAAGAAGGCATGTTCCATTTTAATGATACCAATATTGAAACGATCATGAACAGCCTCGCCCGTTGGTACAACCTTAAGGTACAATATGAGGGCAATGTTAAGACACTTAGGTTTGGTGGTATTATTTCGCGCAAAGAAAACGCATCAGCCATACTCGGCCTAATGAAACGGACCGGAACAGTGGATTTTGATATACAGGGAACAACCCTTATTGTAAAAGCCGGAAAAGACACTCAATAAATTTACCAATGTAAAACCAATTATATAGCGTATGAAAAAAACCTGACTCTTGATTCAATAATAGCCTGATGAAGTGAACTTTTTCAGGAATTGTCAGGATCTGCCTGCTCCACCAACCGGTGGCCCCGGCAGACAAAATAAAACCGGATTCCGCTGAAGACAGAACCCGGCCAAAAAGTCCTGGCGAAACATTAAATAAAAGTATACATCGTATTCACCAAAACAAAGTAAAATTATGGATTTAAATTTATTTTGCCAAATCCCGGAAAAGTCCGGGATCAACTGGCGATTGCTCATTAAAATGTTGATGACCATGAAATTAGCCATTATGCTAAGTGTAATCTGCATCCAGGTATATGCGGGCGTAAGTGCACAAAATGTTTCCCTCTCGACCGAAAAGGCTTCATTGAAAGAAATATTTAAACAAATTAACCGGCAAACCGGTCATGAATTTCTTTATAATTCACAAATGCTTGAAGAAGCCTTACCGGTAAGTGTGGAATTAAAGAATGTGTCGCTTACCGAAGCCCTGGAATCTTGCTTTAAAGACCAACCTTTTACGTATACCTTTGTAGGAGAAACCATTGTAGTTACTCCTAAAGCAGAAGACAACCTAAATGAAGCAGAGGCTTCGATTACCATTACCGGTAAAGTCACCGACAAAGAAGGCAAACCTTTACCCGGTGCCACAATATTAATCAAAGGAACTTTTAAGGGTATAACCACTAATGTGGATGGAGAATATTCAATTACAGTTCCTGATTCAAAAACGGTATTGATATTTTCTTATGTAGGTTTTGCTAAAAAGGAAATCAAAGTGGGAAACAAAACCTTTATTAATGTCAGTTTGGAACAGGCCGCCACTGAATTGAAAGAAGTAACCATTAATGCCGGTTACTATAAAATGAAGAAAAAAACGGCCACCAGTAATATTGCACAACTAAAAGCGGAAGCCATAGAACAACAACCTGTCTCAAACCCTTTATTAGCGATGAAGGGAAGGATGACAGGCGTTGATATTATAGGGGGTTCAGGACTAATCGGCGGCAATTATACCGTCCAAATACGTGGGCTGAACAGCCTCAGGAATGATGGGAACAACCCTTTATACCTAATCGATGGGATCCCTTATCCTGCTGAATCGAGGACATTTAGCAGAGGATTTACACATCCGCTGAATTTTATCAATCCTAATGATATTGAAAGCATTGAGGTGTTGAAAGATGCGGATGCCACGGCCATTTACGGTTCCCGCGGAGCCAATGGAGTAATTTTGATCACCACCAAAAAAGCAAAGGCCGGAAACACACAAGTATCGGTAAATGCGTATACCGGTATTAGCAGGGTGTCCAAAACATTGGATGTGTTAAATTTAGAGCAATACCTGGCCATGCGTGAGGAAGCTTTTGCCAATGATGGGGCAGAACCAAGAAGCTCGGATTATGATGTAAACGGTACCTGGGACCAGACCCGGGAAACCGATTGGCAGGATGAATTACTAAGAGGGAAGTCGGCCAAAATGGATAATGTACAGGCTACGGTTTCCGGAGGTACGGAGAAAACCCGATTTTTGATCAGCACCAATTACCTGAAGCAAACCACCCTCTATTCCCACGATTTTTATGACCAGAAGTTTTCTACTAATTTTAAAATCAATCATCGCTCTGAAGATGGAAAACTGAATATTCATTTGTCAGGCTTGTATACTTTAAATGACCTTAATCTATCCAATTTCTCATCCGCTAGTATCAATAGTGCAACTAGATTTGCCCCTAATGCACCACCTTTATATGATGAAGAAGGAAATATAAACTGGGAAGAAGGAACCTGGAGCAACCCGATTGTCGGAATTCATATTACTACAGATAACAAAACACATAATTGGGTAGCCAATCTGGGAGTTGGTTATACATTATTTAAAGGCCTGACACTTAAAACCAAGATTGGATTTTCCGAAATTAGAACGGACCGGATTACTAAAACACCCTCTAAGGTCATTAACCCTTACGGTAATTATTTTACCAAACCGTTGCCTAATGCTTTTTTAGACGATGGTGTTAGTAAAACCTGGAATATCGAACCCCAGGCTGAATACATTACCCAATTAAGAAAAGGCGTTTTTACCGCATTTGTCGGTTTTACCTTCCAGGAAACCTCTTCCAACCGTCAGGGTTTCTGGGCGAAGGATTATACCAGTGATGCACTTTTGGGTAACCCCGAAGCGGCCGGTGTCATTGAAGCACGATCATATGATAGCAGGGCCTATCGTTTCAGTTCTATCTTTGGACGCCTGAACTATAACCTGGAAGATACTTATATCGTGAATATTACAGGGCGAAGAGACGGTTCCAGCCGTTTTGGCCCCGGCAAAAAATTTGCCAACTTTGCAGCCATTGGGGCAGCCTGGATATTTTCCAACGAAGACTTTATTAAAGATAATTTCTCTTTTATTAACTATGGGAAACTAAGGATGAGCTACGGAACTACAGGTAGTGACAATATTGGGGACTATCAATACCTGGCGCAATGGAAACCCGTACGCTACCCTTACGATGATATTTTGGGCTTATTACCCAATAACCTTTTTAATGAAGATTTTGCCTGGGAAAAGACCACAAAACTTGAGATTGGTCTGGAGCTGGGCCTTTTCAAAAACCGGGTGAACCCGTCCATCAGTTATTACCACAACGAGTCTTCCAACCAATTGGTAGGAAAGCCCTTGCCGCATATTACCGGTTTCCAAAATATTCAGTCAAATTTTCCTGCCCTGGTGCGCAATACAGGCCTGGAGATAGAACTGTATACCATAAATATCAAGAATAAGGACTTTAGATGGTCAACAAATTTTAATATTACCATGCCGGATAATAAACTAGTTTCTTTTGAAAATTTTGAAAATAGTAGTTATGCCAATCGATATATAATTGGTAAATCTATTTATATCAGAAAATATTATGTTTTTAAAGAGGTGGATCCCGAGACCGGTATCGCCATCCTTGAAGATGTCGATGGGGATGGAAGAATGACTTATGCAGGAGACAGGACAGCCGTTTTTGATCTGCAAAAACAATTTTATGGCGGGCTGACAAACACGATCAGTTATAAAGGCCTTAGCCTGGATTTCACTTTCCGCTTTGTAAAACAGCTTGGGCATAACTACTTGCAATATCTAAGGCCTCCCGGCTATTTTGCGAATCAACCTGCTTTTGTGCTGGAAAACCGTTGGCAAAAACCCGGGGATATTACAGATGTACCACGTCTCACTCAAGGGGGAGTAGCTTACAGCGCTTATAATAATTATTATCGCTACAGCGACCGTTCCATCACCGATGCTTCTTTTATTCGCTTGCAGAATGTTTCACTGGCTTACCAGTTTCCGTCCTCTTTTCTAGAAAAGCTAAGACTGAAAAGTTTAAAGTTATATATACAGGCTCAAAACCTCTTTGTCATTAGCAATTATAAAGGATGGGACCCTGAAACAGCATTCAGTCTCCCTCCCCTGCAAACCATTACGTTTGGCTTAAATATAACCTTATAAAATGATGTATGATGAAAAATAACAATAATAAATATATAGTTAAGGTGATCGATAAAAAACAGATTGCTGGAATATGCTCCCTAAAGCAATTAAAAAAGCTCATTATTGCCATGCTTTGTGTTGTTTTGATGAGTTCCTGTGAAAAATTTGTGGAACTGGATCCACCGGATACCTTCCTGGTCGGTGAAACGGTTTTTGACAGTGATGTCAATGCCGAATCGGCTTTGGTAGGTATCTATGGAAATATGAATGATATTGGTTATACATGGATGGGCTCGCATTCAGGCCTGATTGTATTCAGCGGGATGGCATCCGATGAGTTTTTAAATTACTGGGCAACCGAATCTCGTGTAGAGTTCTTTGATAATAGTATCGCTGTGCAAAATAGCTCCAATAATAGTTTTTGGAAAAAATTGTACCATCTTGTTTATGTCACCAATAGTGTCCTTGAAGGCCTTAAAGCTTCGGAAAATGTAAGCGAGGATCTGGCTCTACAGCTCGAAGGCGAAGCCCGCTTCTTAAGGGCCTTGGCTTATTTTTATCTGGTGAATTTATGGGGGGACGTGCCCTTGACATTAGCAACCGATTACCAGACCAATATACTATTGGCCCGTACGCCGGCATCCGAAGTTTATGCACAAATTATTGAAGACCTCAAGCAAGCCGGCAGCCTGCTGCCCGAAGAATATGTGACGGAGCCGTTCCGAACCCGGGTCAATAAGGGGGCAGCAAGAGCATTCTTAGCCAG
This sequence comes from Bacteroidales bacterium, assembly GCA_028280405.1. Classification (GTDB taxonomy): domain Bacteria; phylum Bacteroidota; class Bacteroidia; order Bacteroidales. The sequence goes on along the minus strand of JANQLW010000022.1, from coordinate 91,211 downwards.
GGTCTATCTGTATACGGAAGACTGGAACAATGCCGAAGCAGAAGCCACAGCCCTTATCGATGATCCGGCCTATGAACTGGCTGAAGGTCTGACTGAAGTATTCCTGGTCGATAGTCAGGAGGCTATCTGGCAACTGGAAAACGCGACTTCTATCTCTCCGGGATTTAGCTTCATTTTTACCCGTAAACCATCACAATTTTCATTACGTGAGGAAGTGGTTCAGGCTTTTGACACTACAGACAAACGCTTAGATGATTGGGTGGGTTCCCTGACCATCACAAATCCGGGAGACACCGTAACTTATTATTATTGTCATAAATATAAGATACGTTTTTTCTCGGGTCCGGATATCGAATTTCTTACCCTTATGAGGTTGGCGGAGCAATACCTCATCCGTGCCGAAGCCCGTGTAAAACAAGGTGACATCGATGGTGCCAAAGCCGACCTGAATATGATCCGGGCAAGGGCAGGCCTGACTGATATTACAACCGATGACCAGGCTTCGATATTGATGGCTATTGAACAGGAACGGTCTTTCGAACTTTTTGCAGAAGGCCATCGCTGGCTTGATCTCAAACGCACCGGAAGAAGTAATACTGTTTTAGGTGCAATAAAAACCTTTTGGGATGAAACGGATGTCTTATGGCCGATTCCGGAGTGGGAAATATTAAACAACCCGAATATGACCCAAAACCCAGGCTATTGATAAACACATTTTCCATTATTCCCCTCTGGTTCGCTATTCAGCGGAACAGAGGGGGTAATACAAGGTGAAAGTAAGGGGTGTCGCCCCATTTTAATGTATATTAGGTGGGATCACCCCCCCTTTCAATAATATAAAAAGGGAAGCCATCCTATGGCTATAAGCTTGAGGATGGCTTCCCTTTTCCCAAAATTAAATACAAATGAAAAAAAATACTTTACAAATACAAGGTAGCAAAGCTTTGGCATTACTTATTATTGGAATCACAGTAGTATATAGTATCAATTTACGGGCACAAGCAACTACAGATACCTTGAAAACAGATGCCGATACAGACTGGTCCGCTTTGCAACAAGCCCTGCCCATGTTCAAATCCCAAGCGGAACATCGTACTTATAATTCTAAAGAAACATCCAATTTGGCTCGTAAACAGTTTGAAGACAAACGCAAAAGGGAACGAATCAAGCTAGCCAAAGCCTTCTGGGAAAATTATCCTGAAGATAAACGTCGCCATCATGCCCGTGCCATCTTTATCTATGCCAATCCTTATTTTATTGGAGAAATTTCGAATGTGCAACAAGAATTCTTAGATAGCCTCCCTTCGGGAGAATTTTATCGGATGATGCGAAAACTCCCCATAGACCATCAATCCAGAAAAAAATGGCTTGAAAAAGGCAATAAAATGGTAGCCGAAGTACTGGCCTCCCGGGCTTCTGTTGAGCAAAAGGAAGATGCTACATTTTCGCTTTTATACCGTGACTTTCAACAAGCCGGTATCTACCATAGTTTTTTACCCAAAAAAAGAAAGCAGAAAAGTGATTATTGGCGAATGTTAAACAGCTATTACTGGCAGGCCTTTCAACTACGTTTTGATGAACACATTAAAAAGTATGCCACATTGCCGATACTGGCCGATCGTGCCAGAACAATCTTATCGACCCTAAAATCCTATGCCCCGGAATATACAGAAAGCTTTTGGAAACATCTGTATCAAGTGTCGATTGATGATAATGGCAAATTGGCCAATGAAGCTGGGTTGAAAGCATTGCGCAAAACAGCCAAAAAACAAATAGAAGCCTTAGATATTATATCCGGTAAAAAGCCACTCACAATGGAATTCACAGCCATGGACGGGGCTAAAGTAAGTGTAGCAGAATTGCGTGGTAAAGTGGTGCTGGTTGATTTTTGGGCTAGTTGGTGCAAACCTTGTCTGGCAGAAATCCGCTACCTGAAAGCAGCTTATAAAAAATACCATGAACAGGGCTTTGAGATTGTTGGAATTTGTTTTGATGATGAACGATTACGTATGCATGTGAAAGAACTTCTTCGTAGAAATAAAATGGCTTGGCCACAACGTTTTGAAGGCAGTGGATTTACATCCGATTCTTACAGGCATTTATACGGCATTACTTCCTTACCCACGGTTTGGTTACTGGATAAAGACGGAAAGATTGTCAATAAACAGGCACGTGGCCACAAGCTTGAACCATTGATCCGTCAATACCTGGAGTTGGGAAAGAAAGACTGAGAGACGAAAGGAAGATAAGACGGGAAGAATGAATCGATAATGATAGAGCAATAGAAAAATAATAGATTGAGGACTAAGGATAGCAAATATTTGAGTCCCAAGCATCCAGTAGTAACAAAAATCAAATCAAAAAAATAAAACAGATGAAAAAAATTACATTATTATTTATATGCATACTGATGATTGTTTTTGTCAACGGGCAAACGGCAGAGGAAATTGTTCAGAAACACATTGAAAAAACAGGTGGAGAAAAAGCCTGGAATGAGATCAAGTCCATTCAAATGAATGCAAAACTTAATTCTTCAGGAGGGCTTATCGATATCGTAAGCATCAATAAAAAAGGAAAATTTGTAGGACTAAGGAAAATGAATGGAGAGTATGTTGTAGATTTTGCCTTTGATGGAGCGATTCGATGGGAGACTAATTTTAGAAGCATGAAACCCCAAAAAAGAAGTGAAGAGGCAAGTTTACGGTCCAAAAAAGGTGCAAAAGACTTTCCTTCTGATTTTATTGTTGCGAAAAAGTACGGCTATAAAATTGAATTAATGGGGGAAGAAAATATTCAGGGAGAGGACTGTTACCATTTACAACTTACCAAAGGAAAAATTCCGAAGAATGGTAAGCTGGTAGATGATGTTTCTATTTCGTATATCAGCAAAAAAACGTTTCTTCAGGTATTGGTAGAAAGAGAGTATAAACGAGGTGCACATGAATCTACCCTTTATACGTATTACAGTGATTACAGGGAAGTTGACGGCATATTGCTTCCTTTTTCCATCAATCAAATTATTGATGAATCGCACATGGTCATCCAGGTTGATTCTTATGAGATCAACGGAAAAATTGATGAGTCGGTTTTTGATTTTAAACAATAGCAAAAAGGGAACCCATCCTCTTTACGATTAAATCGAGGATGGCTTCCTGGTTCATTGATATGGGAAGCCATCCTTTCACTTACAAACAATTACTATAGTTTGAATACCAGGCTTTACTTAAAAAAAATAGGATGGCTTCCCATAGCCGATAATCTCTCCTTAATTAAAATTGATTCATATTTCCCCGGAATCTGTGCCAGTAGATTCCGGGGTTTACTCCTCTTTCATGAAATTTTAAACGGGACTTTATTTAATCCCACATATCATAATATACTACCATAATTTTGAGCCTACGGCTCTATAAGTAATTTCTATTGTTCTTCGATTAGCCCCTAAAGGGGCTAAAGTATGGTAGTAGTAAATAATAGAAGACAACTATTATAAGTCCTGTAGGGACGACACCATTTTATTTCATTTTAAAACATTGAAAACAATATTCAGCATTCGGAAGGTAAAAAATCGGTATTGTGATAAAAGATGTGTATAAAGAGTAGATTTTTTAGGGAGGGGCCGGGGTGGGTCTAAGAAGAAAATTGGCCTGAGCGGTGATGATGAGACCGGGCAGTAGAGCAATATTGTGAGTGTGGTGTTTGGCGGGTAAAGCAAAATCATTCTCGTGATCTCAATTTCAACTTTCCCAAAAGAAAAAACAATAATGCATTATTATCTTTAAAAGCTTTCCGTATTTTTTTAAAAGCCGTTCCCATATGAGCCTCTACCGTTTTAACCGAAATACCCATACGTATGGCTATATCTTTATATTTGATACCCTGTATCTTATTAAGCTCAATGATTTCTTTACATTTGGGAGGTAAATCCGTTATCACCCGCTTCATTTTATCAATACGCTTTTCAAGCAGTTCATTATCTTCTTTAATACGATCTTCCAATGCACGTTCCCAGATCACATCCAAAATTTTCTCCCGCCGTTTTTTATCTTTGATACTATCAATATAACGGTTATGGGCGATAGCATATAAATAATTTTTAGGAGATTTGCCGGCATCCAGCTTTTGCCGGTCATTCCACAAGTCAATAAAAGCTTGCTGAACCACATCTTCCGACCATGCACGGTCATGCGTATAAGTCATAACATAAGCCATAAGACGATCGTAATAACGTTCAAACAACCATTTAAACGCTGCCTTATCGCCTGTCTGTAATGCATTTACAACTGTTTTCTCGTACATTGTAAGTGAATGTGTTAAAGCAAATCACCATTTTATGCTGTAAAGGTGAAAATTTTTTTTTAATTATCACTAAGGGTTTTTTGAGCTTTTGGAGCATTTAGGTATATAAGTATTAATTTTAATAGGAAAATACATAATCCAACCAAATGAAAAGCCTGATTACAAAACTCTTTACCGGTACTATTACTGAAGCTGAATTGATAAAACTTCGTGATTACCTGCATAAGCCCGAAAACCAATCGGTACTGAAAAATTATGTACGGGATTATCATGATTTAAATCTGGCCATCTTGAAAAGCAATGTAGAAGAGGCCTACAATAAAGTCATGCACCATATTGAAAGTAAAGAAAAACCGGTACAAAAATTATTCCCGCAATGGTTCAGGTATGCTGCCTTAGCCATTTTACTTTTAGGTTTAGCTTATATTTTCCGGCAAGATTACTCTGGAAATGAACCCACCCTGATTATTGAAGACGAAGACATTACCCTACAATTGGCAAATGGAGATATTCAAATCATTAAAGAAGATAGCACCGCCCAAATACTTGATGTAAATGGTACGATCGTCGGAACACAAAACGGTAAACAATTAATCTACAATAATACGACTGAAGTAAAAGACACCTTAATATATAATACCTTAAATGTACCTTACGGTAAACGTTTTGAAATTCAATTATCAGACGGTACACAAATACACCTGAATGCAGGAACCTCTTTAAAATATCCCGTAAAATTTATCAACGGACAAAACCGCCGGATTTTTTTAAATGGCGAAGCCTTTTTTAAGGTAGCTAAAGATATTGTCCATCCTTTCATTATCAACGCCAAAAACACAAATGTAAAAGTGCTGGGAACCCAATTCAACCTAAGCGCTTATCCCGAAGACCTCCAAACCACCACCGTACTAATCGAAGGAAGTGTGGAGGTCTCCTCATTCTTCGACTCCCTGCCTGCAGAACAGCCAGGTGATCAAGCTGATCTATCAGCCTCCTCTTTTCCTCTCTCTCTAACTTTAAAGCCCGGAGAAATCGCTTCTGTTGATGTTAACGGAAAAATAATTACAAAAATGGCTGATACCGAACGATATATTGCCTGGATGCAGGGGAAACTTATTTTCAAAAATATCCCTTTCAAAAATATCATTAAAAAATTGGAACGCCATTACAATGTTACCATTATCAACAACAATACGGAACTGGATAAGCAATATTACGATGCTACCTTTGATATCGAAAGCATTGAACAGGTGTTAAAGGCCTTTCATAAAAGCTATGCAATTGAATATAGCATTAAAAACAATCAAATTATTATTAACTAACAAAGAAAACAATGAAAACATAAAAAACACCAAAACATGAAGAAAAGCTCTAAAAGAAAAGATATAACCGGAATCCCATGGTCCGGAATCCCGGTTAAAATGTAGAGCGAATAAAAATATTATTCACTAACAAATCAAACCAAAATTATGAAAAAAAAATGCATAAAAATGACAAATGGAAGCTTTTTGCCAAAATTTGGATTTTCAATGAAGCCATTTTTGTTTTGTATTACGCTGGCAATAATGCTAATCCTGTCATACAAAGGCTACGCACAAAACACAAAAATTACGCTGGATATTGATAAGGTAAGTCTGGAACAAGTCTTAAGTGAAATCGAATCTAAAACAGATTTTAAATTTTTAGTAAACCGTACAGATATAGACCTGAGCCAACAGCTATCAATAAAAGCCCGGGATGAAAAACTTAAAACAGTATTAGAACGTTTATTTGCCGGTAAAGGGATATCTTTTGAAGTACTGGATAAACAGATCATTCTAAAAAAACAAACTCCTGTAAACCCGGAGGTCGTCCTAACAAAAATCAAAGGGAGGGTCACGGATAAAGACGGTAAGCCTTTACCCGGTGCCACCATATTAATCAAAGGAACCTTTAAGGGAATAACCACTAATGCGGATGGAGAATATTCAATTACGGTTCCTGATTCAAAAACGGTATTAGTATTCTCATATATAGGTTTTGCCAAGCAGGAAATTATAGTAGGTAATAAAACCATTATTAATGTTAGCTTGGAAACAGCTGCTACCGAATTGGAAGAAGTAACCATTAATGCCGGTTATTATACCGTAAAAGAACGGGAAAAAACAGGGAATATTTCCAGGATAGCTTCTAAAGAAATCGAAAAGCAACCGGTTTCCAACCCATTGCAGGCCTTGCAGGGAAGAATGTCAGGTGTGCAGATTCAGCCATTTAGCGGTGTACCAGGTGGTGGTTTTCGCATTCAAATTCGTGGAATCAATAGTTTTAGACAGGAAGGAAATTGGCCGTTGTACATTATTGACGGTGTTCCTTATCCGGATATTCCAATTGCACAAGCCACATTCGGATCAGCTAATGGAAGGTTTAATCCTTTAGCTTCTATAAATATTGCTGATATTGAGAGCATAGAAGTTTTGAAAGATGCTGATGTAACAGCTATATATGGTTCCCAGGCAGCTAATGGAGTGGTACTTATTACGACTAAAAAAGGAAAAATTGGAAAAACACAACTTTATATCGATACTTGGACAGGATTTGGTCAAGTATCAAATAAAGTAGATTTACTAAATACCGAGCAATATATAGAAATGCGTAACGAAGCCTTTGCTAATGATGGTATGACACCGCGCTCGAGAGACTATGACGTAAATGGAACATGGGATCAAACACGTTATACAGACTGGCAAGAGGAACTATTAGGGGGTACTGCAAAAATTACAAGTTTTAATGCTAACGCTTCAGGAGGTAATGAGAATACACAATTTTTTCTTGGGGGTAGTTACTATAAGGAATCCACCGTATTTCCGGGTGATTTAAATTATCAAAGAGGTTCAGGCAAATTAAACATAAACCATTCTTCAAATAATAAAAAGTTTACTGCAAATGCGGGAGTTAATATCATTTTTGAAAAGAATAATTTAATACGGAAAGATTTAACCAGAGATGCTTTAACCTTACCACCCAATGCACCCGCCTTATATGATGAATTCGGTAAGCCTAACAGAGAAAATGAAACATTTAATAACAATCCTATTTTAGCATTACAAACGCCTTACTCATATAATACATTAAATATCATTACCAATGGAATGTTATCATATAAATTGTCAGAAGGTTTAGCTATAAGTTCCACTTTTGGCTATAATAGATTACAGACGGATGAAACTACAAAAATCCCAATAAGTTCATTTTCTCCATCTAGGGGTATTGATTTTGCACAGGTTAATTTAGCTGACTCTTATATAAGTACCTGGATCATAGAACCTCAAATTAATTATAATAAAGTTTTTGGGAAGATGAAAATGAAAGTCCTGATAGGAAGCACGTTCAGAAGTACAAACAATGAGAACCTTTCAATATCGGCATTTGGAGCAAAAAATGATGCTTTAATTACAGATTTAAAATCGCATTCAAGTATTAGAATTATAAGTTCTGGTCTCACTAAATTTAAATATACAGCCATTTTTACCAGATTAAATTTTAATTGGGATGAAAAATACTTTGTCAATCTAACGGGGCGTCGTGATGGCTCGAGTCGGTTTGGACCGGGAAATCGGTTTGGTAATTTTGGAGCCATTGGTGCGGCATGGATATTTTCAAAAGAAAATTTTATATCTGACAATTCAATTATTTCCTTTGGAAAAATCAGAGGAAGCTATGGCTTAACGGGTAACGATAGAATTCAGGATTATGGCTATTTGAGTACTTATGGCTCCGGGCAGATATATCAAGGCGATGTTGGTTTAGTTCCAGTACGTCTTGCAAATCCTACTTTTGGTTGGGAAACGAATAAAAAATTGGAATTTGGTCTGGATTTAGGGCTATTCAATGATAACATTAACTTTTCTTTAAGTTGGTATAAAAACAGATCGGACAATCAATTAGTGGGGCGTTCAATTTCAGCAATTACCGGTTTTCAAAGTTTTCAGGCCAATTTAAATGCGGATATTGAAAACAGTGGCTGGGAGTTTGAACTTAACACTATAAATTTTAGTTCCAGGAATTTTTCATGGAGTTCTTATCTGAATCTAACCGTACCGGTTTCAATAGCTAAAGTGGTGTCTTTTCCAAATATCGAGGGTTCTGAGTATAGAGACAGAACTGAAGTGGGAAGATCACTTAGAGATATAAAAGGGTTTAAACTTATAGGAATAGATCCGGCAACAGGTATATATGTGTATGAAGATTTAAACAATAATGGAGACGGTTTGGATAACCCGGAGGATCTTCAATTTTTTGGCAATAAAAATCAAAAATATTTTGGAGGTGTTCAGAATAACTTAAGCTACAAGGGGGTTGAACTTAATTTCTTGTTTCAGTTTGTTAAACAAAAAGGCACCACATTTTCAACATTATTTAATGCACCGGGAACCAGAATGAATCAACCGATAGAGGTGATTAACAGGTGGCAACAACCCGGGGATGAAACAAATGTTCAAAAATACACAAGTAGTAATGGTTCAATTGCAGGTGTAGCTTTTAGTCCTATTGGTGCAACAAGTCGTGAACTAACAGATGCTTCTTTTATCCGTTTAAAAAATGTTCATTTCTCATATACATTACCTGCAAAGTTTTTAGAAAAAACAGGGATACAAAAAATGAAAATATATGTACAAGGACAGAATTTATGGACCATTACAGATTATAAAGGTCTGGATCCTGAAACACAGAACTTCGCTGTGCCCCCTTTAAGAATTCTTTCTGCTGGTGTTCAATTAACTTTTTAAAATATAGACATGGAAAATTTAAAAATAAAAAAGAATATAAATCTTCATAAAACATTTAGCATTCTAATTACTGTATTATTATTAGTGTTGAATATAGCCTGTGAAGATTTTATTGAAATAGACTTACCTAATAATGAAGTAACTGACGAATTTGTTTTTAACAATGATGCTTCTGCTGAATCGGCTTTAATCGGAATTTATGGTGATATGATTGGTCTGGGCTCTGGGTTTTCTGACGGTTGGAGACAAAGCGTAACTTTTCTTTCAGGTCTGGCGGCAGATGAGCTAACCTACATCAATACCAGAGAAGGGCTTATAGAAATAAATGAAAATGATGTTGTACCTACAAATACAGATGCAAGAAACGGATTTTGGGTTGTTCCGTATGAAATTATTTATCGTACTAATGCTTTATTAACCGGAATCAATAATTCTACAGACCTGTCTGATGAATTAACAATACAAATAGAAGGCGAAGCTAAGTTTTTAAGGGCATTTTCATATTTTTATTTAGTTAATCTTTTTGGCGATGTCCCATTAATTCTTACAACAGATATTGAATCTACGCAATTTGCAAGTCGTAATTCGGAGGGAGAAATCTATGCTCAGATCGTAAAGGATCTGGTTGAAGCTAAAAACCTACTTGCCGATGACTATCCGACTACTTCCAGAGTTAGACCTAACAAGTTTGTAGTATCAGCATTTTTGGCAAGAGTATATTTATTTTTGGAAGATTGGAACAATGCCGAAAATGAAGCCAGTTTCGTTCTATCAAATAGCCAATACGAATTAGAAGAAGATTTAAACGATGTTTTTTTATCAACAAGTTCCGAGGCAATATGGCAATTATTACCAAATACCCAAGGCTTAAATACGAATGAAGGTTACCTGTTTATAGTAAATTCATTTCCCCCAAGCCCAATAGGCGGTGCTGTACTTGATGAAAATTTAGCAAATGCTTTTGATACCATTGATACCAGAAGAATAAATTGGATAGGCACAGTTACAGATGGGATAGATACAGCCTATTACCCTAATAAATATAAAATTCGATTTGGATCCACAGTTACCGAGTATTCTATGGTATTTAGATTGTCTGAACAATATTTGATTCGTGCAGAAGCTAAAGCCAGACTAGGGAATATTTCCGGGGCACAATCTGATTTAAACATGATTAGGAATAGAGCTTCTCTTCCGGATACAGATGCTACAGATGAAGCATCATTAGTTTTAGCTATAGAGCAGGAAAGACGATTCGAATTATTTATAGAGTGGGGCCATAGATGGTTTGATTTAAAACGTTATGGTAGGTCAGACCAAATTTTAGGTGCTGTAAAACCGCTATGGAATAGCACAGATGTTCTTTTTCCAATCCCTTCTGTAGATATTCAAAACAACCCCAATTTAACACAAAATCCAGGTTACTAAATCAGTATGTATTATGAGAATCTATAAGACAATAATTATAAATCTGTTTTTTACTGTTTTATTTTGTTTAACAAGTACAGGACAGAATATAAAAAATACACTTAAAATCGGTGATGACGCACCAAAAATAGAAGTTGAAGCATGGCTAAAAGGAGAGCCCATTTTAGATTACAAACCCGGGCATATTTATATTGTTGATTTTGGTTTTATATCATGTGCTCCATGCAGAGCTGCGATTCCACATTTAACTAAAGTAGCCAGGGAATTTAAAGGCAGAGTAACAGTTATAAGTATTTTCACAGCCGGAGATAGAGTTGAGGCTGTTCAATCTCTATTAGACAATATTGGAGATGAAATGCAATATACTGTTGCTGTCGATGGTTTTGAAAGAAATATGGAGAAGAATTGGGTTTATGCCAGTGGTAGAAGTGGTTATCCTACAGTAATGATAATTGATGATAAAGGGAAATTAGCCTGGATTGGAAGTAATACCACACATTTGCAGGAAACTATAAACGAACTAATTTCCGGAGAAGGAAAGACAATAGGGGAATATGCAGAACAAATAAAAAGACTTAAAAGAGAGATAGGCAAATCAACAATTGATAATTTGGATACTAATATTAAAAAATTGGATAGCTTAATATCAGTTTATCCGGAAGATATAAGTTTAATTTCCATAAAGTTCAAAACCTTGTTAAATAATAACAAAGAAAGAGCTTATAAATATGGTTGGCATATATTGAAGAGTGATGTTTGGTATACAATTCAAGGAGCAACAGATTATCTCCATAAAATGGCCTTGGAACTACCATTTGGTGAGTTTAGAGAAAAAGAAAAAAGTAATGAATTGTCAAGGGCTATGAGAAAGGTAATAGTTAAGTCTAATTTATCTACACCCATACTTAAAAATATAGTATATGAGTTACTGGCATTTAGCTATTATTGGGAGGGTAATAATAGTACAGGAGATTCATTAATGCAAAAAGCTATTGAAGTATGTGTAAGTCCTTATAATAGAGATCAGGCAATTGAGAAGAGAGATGTTTTAAAGAAACGGTTTGCAGAGGGGCTTCCGGAAATTGCAGAGAAAATAAAAAAGTCAGGCTTTGAAAAAAAACACTTAAAGACCTTAAACGATTACATTAAAAAGCACCCGGATAACAAATATGCAAATCGTATTAAGTTATTTCTATTATACCAAATAGATGTTACCAAAGCCCATGACTATGCTAAAGAGATGATCATGGAGGACTGGACTGGTGGCAATGAACACTGGCTAATTCGCTTATCACAACATGTACTAAGATATCCGGAAGGCTATGATATTTCAATAGCGATGAACAAAAAACTCCTTGAGATAACGAGTGACGTTAGAAATCGTTCTGATGCCTATAGCACTCTGAGTTGGGTATTTTTTTTAAAGGGAGATATTGAACAAGGTGAATTAATGATGCAAAAAGCACTAGAAGAAGTCCCCGGAGATAAATACAAGGATCGCAGAAGAGTATTTAAAAAATCGCTAAAAAGTTTACGACGAGATTTTGGTTCACTTTAGTTTAATACTAAAGCATTTATCATTTCAAATCTTACGAAAACTAATTATTCATTCTACAATGTTAAAAATAACAGTAACAATTATTACGCTTTTAACCTTTGTAAGTGCTGCAAATTCACAAGAGATAGGATCGCTAAAAATTGGAGATAAAGCTCCACCTATTATTATTGAGGCTTGGAATAAAGGAGAAAAGCTTAATGAATTTAAGAAAGGCCATATTTATTTGTTAGATTTTAGTTTCATTAAGTGTAAGCCATGTATTAAAGCGATTCCAATGTTAAATGAATTAATTAAAGAATTAAATTGAAAAAAACATGAAATTAAAAATATTCATAATTATAATTGGCTTATTTATTTCGACTTATACATATAGTCAAAAAGAGCTTAGTAGTGAAAAAATCAAAATGGAGTTTATACAAAATGTTAAAAAAATTGATGAATTAATAGCACAGGATGAAGATGGCTCATTCAAAGAATTGTATGTTTTTTTAAAAACGAAGCATGAGCCTAAATTGTATGAAAAATCATTTGTAAAACTGTTAGAAGTCAATCCTGCGTACGCCTATGTTTTTGGTTGGAAGGTGCTTCATATCTTCCCATGGTCAGCAGGCAATGAAGCTTTTCTTTATAGAATTGGTGTAAATGCTAGTTCTGCAAGCGTAAGCGAAAAGAAGAAAAGATATTTCGATTTTGATTTAGCAATCGAATGTTATAAAAAAGTTATCGAAATTACTAAAACTCCTGGTAATATTCCTGTTAATTATAGGCTAATGGCTGGAGCCTACTATTTTAATGGAGATCCTTTAAATGGGAAAAAAGCTATGCTTAATGCATTATTGAGCTTACCTCCAGATTCGCCTGCTGCTGAAGTCAATAGTTATAAAAGACAACTACAAATTTTCGAGGAGCAGTATGGAATTAAAAATTGATACTTGCTGGGCTGTAGTCGCTGGTTCTTTCACTGATCAGGGATAAGCAAACCTACCGGCACGGACTACAAGCCCGTGCCTTTCCTTTCACTTACAAACAATTACCATAGTTTGATTACCAGGCTTTACTTAAAAAAAATAGGATGGCTTCCCTGCCAGGAACAACCGGCGGACAGAATGAGTTCCCGGTTCATACCTTAAATGACCTCTCCTTAATTATAATTGATTCCTGTCTGCCGCATTTACCGAAATAATAAACAAAGAAATATATTGGTTAGTAGTATATGACCTCACATTTGGGTTGTTTTTCCTTAAACTTATTCACCTTTTTAGCATTTAATCCGGTATTATAACACTTGAGATGTTTTAATTTTAAATTTTCAAGTGGACCAAGGTTTTTGATCCTGGTATTATAAATTTCCAAATGCTTTAAATTGGTTAACATTTCAATTTTTTTCAGATTTTTGATTTGAATACCCGGACAAATCAAAGTTTCAAGTTTTTTCATGAATTGGATTTGTTCAAAATTTTGAACTGGGATATTTGAAATATCCAGGTATTTCAAATTAGGTAAATTCATAATGGCAGATAAATCATGAATTGGATTATTTGCACATTCGATCAATTCAAGGCTTTTTATTTTTCTTAATGGTGTTAACTGGGTGATTTGGGTCCCCGTAAATCTCAATTCTTTTAAATTCGCCAATGTAGTTAAAGGAGCCAGGCTTCTGATGCCAGTTACATTATTCAGGTTTAGTTTTTCAAGATAATAGATTTCATGCAGCTCTTCTATACTTACAGAACTTTTGTTTAGTTGTATAGCCTTCAGAAATATCTGTTGCCAACTACGGCTTAAACCCTTCCACCAATTCTTTAGTTCGGATGATCGTAAAATAACCAGGCAGCGTTTATTATTTTCTTTAAATTTAAGCACTTCCTTTAAGCTTATTCTGGTATTATCAGCATATATTCTTTTTAGTAATGAAGAGCGCTTCAATGCTTTTAAAGAAGTCACCTGCGTGTTTTCAATATGTAATTCTTTTAAATGTTTATGCCTTTGTAAGGGCTGTATGCTTAAAATATTGGAATTCGATAAATAAACATATTCCAGTTTTGTCAGATTCTGGATAGGGCTGAGGTTTTCAACCTGGGTATTATTACAGTTCAGATAGTTCAAGTCAATCAGGTACCTGAGCGGTTCAAGGCTTCTGACTTTTGTTTTACTACAGTTTAACCTTTTCAGGTAAATAAACTTTCTCAATGGCTCCAAGGAATAAATAGATCGGTTATTGCTAATATTTATTTCTCTAAGTTTGATCAAAGTATGAAGTTGTTCTTTGGTTGGTGTATGATCCAGATCCTTATATTTTCTGAAAATTCTTTTCCAATTTCTATTTAGGTTAGACCACCAGTTAACTAATTCGTCAGTATTATAAATCACCAGGCAGTTCGGGTTAATCCGCATAAAACGATTTGCCTCTTCAGCCATAATGTTGGTATGATCGCAATATATTTTGATCAGATTTTTATTCTTTTCTAATGGGGATAAATTGTGAATCTGAGTATTATCGATGACCAGTATCTTTAAATTATCCAGATTTGAAAGTGCTTCGACCGATTTTATTTTATTAGATGAAAAATTCAGAACAGTTAAATTATTTAAAGCTTCAATTGGACCAATATCCGTTACACGGGTATTGATAAATCTTAAATCCTGTAATTTGTCCAGGCTTGATAAAGCGTGAATATTATCGATAAGGGTATTGCTAAAATACAGTCGTTCAAGTTGCAGGAATTGAGATAAAGGTCTTAGGTCTGTAACTTCAGTATCATTAATGTTTAATGATTTTAAGTTGGTCGTATATTTTAAAGGCTCAAGATTATCTATAAAAGTATTGTGGCAGTCCAGGTTCTCCAAAGAAATCAGATTACGTAAAGGCATCAGGCTTTGAATGTCAATATTCGCAGCCACAACACTTTTTAGCTGAGTTAGCTTACTCAAAGGATCTAAACGGGTAATTCCCAATGTATCCGGTATTTCTAATGATCTGTAATCAATGATTTCGGTCAAGTGATTATAGATTATATCCGAATTAAACAATGTCGTATCGTAAATAGTTTGCTGAATAGTGTCATATTCATTGATAAAGATCGTATCCGTGTTATAGGCCAAAAAGGTATCTATTTTGAAAATAATGGTTGAGTCGTAAGTCCGGATAAATGTAGAATCCGTATAGCTTTTAACATCTGCTAATTGAATGAAATCATTGAGCATACGACCCCTGGCAAGAATTAACTTCCACTTATCTGATAAGGAGTTCCACCAATTTCGAAGCTCTTCCTTTTCATTTAGCTTGGTAGTATAAATACTTGCAATTTTTAAATCCTGCTTCCGGTCATCAAAATTGATTTCAATAAATCGTTGTTTATTCGTGTTTATAGTATCTCCATTGATTAATGTCGCCTTGAGATTCCTATTGATCTGAAATTTGAAAAACAAATGATCTTTATCGTTTATCTGATGGGTAATTTCTTCTATGGTGAATTTGAATTGGGCCTGTTTAAAGAAGAAGTCGATATCTTTCAGATAAGCCTGAACATCTTTATTGGTTGCAACTGTTCGTTTTTCATCCAAATCATCTTCAACCTGAACCTTTTCATTGGCAAAGATTTTCAGAAAACTCTCGTTAATGATGGTTTCTTTTTCTTTCTGCGTTGACTGTTCGCTTCCCAAAGTATTTAGAGTGAACTCCAGAAAGCTAAGTAATTGTGAAGCTTGTTTTTTATAGGTTTCAATGTCATCTTGTGTAAATGACTTATCCTTATCATTATTGGAAAATAAACTTAATGAAAAGCATAGAGAGAAAATTATGATATAAAAACGCTTCATGTATTAATTTAGTTTTCTCTGAATATTAAAGATTTCAGTACTTCCTGATCTTCTTTTGTGATTTTAAGCAAATTTGAAATCAGCCATCCGGAGTTATTGCTCTTTCTATTAAACCTTGCTAATTCAAAATACCATCCGTCCAATTGGAAGAAATGGAATTTTACATCTTTCACCGTCAAAAACTCCAAATTTGAATTTCTGAATTCATAAATAAATAAAGTTAAGAAATCTGGCTTATAATCTTTCTCTGCAAATTGTTCAAGAATAGCTTTTGAAGTAAATACTTTGATCAGGTTCATAAAATCCAGTTCATGGCTCAAAGGATGTAAGAATTTTTTATCTTCATCAGGTAGCTTTTCTGCATTGATAAATTGTTTCAGAAAGGGCTCAAACACCACATTAGTGATTACCCACTTTGATCCGATCTTTTCCTCCTGAAGCTTGAGAAATAGGATGCATTCCTTTTGTTCTCCTTTATAGTTAAATGTGGTTTTCACTTCTGCAAAATAGCTCCCACCATGGAAATCCAGAAATTTTTGATCAAAAGAATAGGTACAATGATCTAAGAATTCCTTTTTTACTTCCGGGTTAATATTGGGGTTCTCGCTATCGAAAAGTACCTCAATAAATTGCTTTCGGTAAGACGGATTCCGGTAAAGAGAATCGTTTATTGCAAAACGATTTCCATACCTGTTTTCTTCTCCGTTAAATCTTCTAAAGAATTGGTTGACTTGCTTCGTATGCGCATATAGCATACTTTCATCTTCAACAATATTGTCAATAAATTGTGCAGATACAGCAGTCTTTATAAATAGTAATATTAGTAATAATCCTCTGGGTTTTAATCTCATTTCGTTGTTTCAGTTACTCTTACATCCCCCAATAATACATCCCAGAAACCAATCAATTTACCGCCAATTTGCGTTTGCTTACGCTCAACATAAACGGTGATATCTTTTTTTGTTGTATCCTTATAATTCAAGCCGTCGTTTGAAATACCTTCAAAACGTTGATAGATGGTAATTACACCTACATAACGCCCATCCGGTTGTAATTCAAGGTCACTGATATATTGAATGTGGTACCAGCTAATGGTTACCTTATCATAATTAAGAGCCATTAGATGTTCTAAATATTTACGAACTCCATAATACTCTATTTCAGTACGATATAAGGAAGAAACTCCAATTTGGCTGTCATCCGCAAATAGTTCCAGTGTACGTTCAATTACACGGTTTGCTTCTGAAAAAGGAGTGTCTTTACTCCCCACAATGGAGATATATTTGCTTAAATCCCTGATTTTTTCCATGGCTAAGCTATCAATAGCCTGTTTTCTTTCTGCACTGATTTGTCCTTGTGCAAATGAGGACACTGTAAAAGTCATTAAAAATACAGCAGCGAATAATATTTTAAGTTTTGTCATTGTTCTTATTTTTTGATGAGTTCGATTTCAGTTATTTTACCATTATTGTCTAAAACGAAATTATCGATTTGTTTATCGAATTTTTTGACATCCTTCAAATATTCAAGATATTTTTTGATGGTAGTCGGACGATCATAATCTTTTACTCCATTTTCCTGACTTACAATAATTAAAACAGGAACATCTGAAGAAGCATAAAGTTTTAATGCTTTCCTAATACGAAGATTTGCTTCTGCAAAACTATATGCACCGGCAACTGCTTTAAAGTGTTGTAATACTTGATCTTTGAAACCTACTTCCTGTGTTTTCTTTGCTTCTCTTTTTGCTTTTGCTTCTCGATCGGCACGAATTTTTGCCAATACATTTTCTGCTCTTGCAATAAGGTCTTTAATTTCCTGATTATCAAAATTCTGACCTTTGATAATATTCAGTCTGTTTTCTTTCTCTTCCAGGCTCATCGAACCCTGATCATTAATGATTTCCAGTAAATCACGTTTTGCTTGTTCCATTTGTTGTGCTCTCGCACTGATCGCTTCTTCCTGAGCCAGTTTTTGTTTACTCTTACATCCTGTAAAAGATAAGCCAAATGCCATCACAGAAAACACAATCACTCCAACTTTAAATAAGTACTTCTTCATATGACTAATTTTTAGATTTTTAATTCACAGATTCCCTATAGTATTATAGAAAAACAAAAATATTTATTTTATACTTTTATAGCTAATTATGCCGCTGAAAAATTTCATAATACCAATATTTATTCCAGAATTGGCCTGTCCATTTCAATGTTTGTATTGTAATCAACAAAAAATCAGTGGGCAGCTTAAGCTTCCATCTGATACTGAAATTATTAAAACCATTGACAAACACCTTCAAACGATTCCTGATAATTCGCACATTGAATTGGGATATTTTGGTGGGAATTTTACAGCTATCCCAGCCAAAGATCAGCAACATTATCTGGAATTGGTTCAGCCATATATAAACGCAGGAAAAATAAAATCAATCCGTTGTTCAACGCGTCCTGATTATATCAACGAAGAAGTTTTGGATTTATTGAGTCGGTATAATGTTAAAAATATTGAAATCGGGGCACAAAGTTTCGATGATGATGTTTTGTTAAAATCGGGCAGGGGACATAATGTATTGGCAACGGAGAGAGCATCAACTTTAATTAAAAAGTATGGTTTTTCGTTAGGGCTTCAAATGATGATAGGACTACCTGGAGATACAAAAGAAAAAGCCCTCAAAACTGCACATAGAATTATAGAGCTGAAAGCTGATAATACCCGTATATATCCTACACTAGTTATTAAAGATACTAAGCTTGAGGAATTGTACAATAAAGGTTTTTATCATCCTTTGAGTTTACATGAGGCTATTGATTGGACTGCAGATATCATAAAAATTTTTGAAAAATCCAAGGTGACCATATTAAGAGTTGGGTTGCATGCTTCAGATGGTTTTATGGAAGGACATGATCTAATAGCCGGCCCTTTTCACCCTTCTTTCCGGGAATTGGTTTATACTCAAATATGGCGAAAGCAATTTGAATCTCTGAATTTTGAAAAAGAAGAGCTTATAATTTCAATAAATCCAAAAGAGTTGAATTATGCGGTTGGCTATGGATCTGTCAATAAAAAATGGTTGAAGGGAAAGTATAAGGTTGTTAAATTTGTATTAAATTCAAACTTAGAAAAACGGGCTTTCCATGTTAATTATAGTCGACAAAAAAATACCTGAAAAAGCTAAACACAAACTTAAAAAGTTTGGCGAGTTAGTTGAATTTGAAACAAAGGGAATTACTTATGAAGCTATTTCCGGACATCCTGATATTTTCTTTTGCCAGATAGCAGAGCAATTGGTAGTAGCTCCTAATATTCCACAAGAATATTTTGATCTCCTTGATGAAAAAGGAATCAGATATATAAAAGGAGAACAGGAGGTGGGAGATAAATATCCAATGAGTTCCTGTTATAATATTGTAGCAGATAAGAAGCATATTATTCATAATTTCAGAAATACCGATTATATTGTAAACCGGATTGGAGAGGGTTTAGATTTGATTCATGTAGATCAGGGATATACCCGTTGTAATTTAATTTCTCTGGAAAATGATCATTATATTTCATCTGATAAAGGAATTGAAAAAACATTGAATCGTTTTAATAAAAATGTTTTATTTGTAAATCCACAACCTATTCAGTTACCCGGCTTTTCTCATGGTTTTTTCGGTGGCTGTGTAGGAATACAAGATTCAAAATTTTTTGTTATAGGAAGCCTGAAGCATTTGGATAATGAATCAGAAATCCTGGAATTTGTTAGTTCAAGAAACTATGAGGTAATTGAATTATATGATGGGTCATTATTTGACGGGGGCTCGATTTTATTTTTGGAATAAGTTTTATAAAAGACCGTCATGCTGAAACAAGTTCAGCATGACAGGTTGCTATTCTTTTTCGGGCTAAATACGTTATATTTTTTTGTAATTTCGCAGCTTTAAAATAAATTATACTTATGTTAAGATCACATACTTGCGGTGCGCTGAATATTCAGCATATAGGTGAAAAAGTTAGTTTAAGCGGATGGGTTCAAAAATCACGCGATTTAGGTGGTATGACCTTTATTGATCTTCGTGATCGTTATGGCATTACACAATTGGTTTTTAATATGGAAACCAATACCGAATTATGCGAACAAGCCCGTAAATTAGGCCGTGAGTTTGTGATTCAGGCTAAAGGTGAAGTTGCTGAGCGTTCCAATAAAAACATGAAAATCCCAACAGGTGAAATTGAAATCATTGTTGAGGAATTAAATGTTTTGAATCAATCTGCAGTACCTCCATTCACCATTGAAGATGAAACTGATGGCGGAGAAGAATTGCGTATGAAATACCGTTATCTGGATTTAAGAAGAAATCCGCTTCGTAAAAATATGGAGTTACGTCACCGTATGTCGATCGAAACTCGTAAATATTTAGATAGCCAGAATTTTTTTGAAATAGAAACTCCTTATTTAATAAAATCTACTCCGGAAGGTGCAAGGGATTTCGTGGTTCCTTCACGTATGAATGAGAATGAATTTTATGCGTTACCACAATCACCCCAAACATTTAAACAATTGTTGATGGTAGCCGGTTACGACCGCTATTATCAAATTGTAAAATGTTTCCGTGATGAAGATTTGAGAGCTGACCGTCAGCCTGAATTTACTCAAATCGATTGTGAAATGTCCTTTGTAGATCAGGAAGATATCCTGGATACCTTCGAAGGAATGGCCAAATATTTATTTAAAACGGTGAAAGGTGTTGAGGTTGAAGACTTCCCTAGAATGCCATATTCTGAAGCCATCAAATTATATGGTTCTGATAAACCGGATATTCGTTTTGGGATGCAATTTGTCGAGCTGAATGATGTTGCTCAAAACAAAGGCTTCAAAGTATTTGATGATGCTGAATTAGTTGTGGGAATAAATGCTGAGGATTGTGCGACTTATACGCGTAAAAATTTAGATAAACTAACAGACTTTGTAAAAAAACCTCAAATCGGAGCCAAAGGTTTGGTTTATGTAAAGTGTAATGAAGATGGTACTTTCAAGTCTTCAGTAGATAAGTTTTTCAATCAGGAAGCTTTAAAGGCATGGGCTGAAAAGATGGGAGCTAAGGCAGGAGACTTGCTACTTGTTTTATCTGGTGAAGGCGATAAAGTTCGTAAGCAATTATGTGAACTTCGTTTGGAAATGGGGAATCAGTTAGGTTTGAGAAATCCAAATGTGTTTAAACCTTTGTGGGTGGTTGACTTTCCATTATTGGAGTGGGATGAAGAAACTGAAAGATATCATGCGATGCATCATCCGTTTACTTCTCCTAAGAAAGAAGATATTGAACTGATGGAAACCGATCCCGGAAAAGTGAGAGCCAATGCTTATGATCTGGTTGTGAATGGTGTTGAAATAGGAGGTGGTTCCATCCGTATTTTTGACAAGGAATTACAAGCGAAGATGTTCAAACTGTTAGGATTTACTCAAGAAGAAGCTCAGGCACAATTTGGATTCTTAATGAATGCCTTTGAGTATGGTGCTCCGCCTCATGGAGGTATTGCTTTAGGGTTTGACCGTTTAGTTGCTTTATTTGGCGGTTCTGATTCAATCCGCGATTTTATTGCGTTCCCTAAGAATAATGCCGGCAGAGATCAAATGATTGATTCTCCGTCACCAATTGCAGAAGAGCAATTGGATGAATTGAAGTTAAAATTAGTGAAAGAATAAAAATATTTTTAAAGGTTAAATATTTTCAACCTGTCAGGTTAATTAACCTGACAGGTTGTTTTTTTATTACCAGCTATACCCCTTCAGGCTCGGTTCATTTTCGGTATGAATTTTGGATTTCATATTATATCTAATCAATCTTAAACCTAATGAATATGAATCCAAAAACCTTAATTAGTTGCATGATTCTTTGCCTGTTGATGCTTAATCCAATTAATAAGGTTAGTGCTCAAACAGAAAAATCCAAACAGGAACGAGACAGTATTAAATGTCTTGAAAGTATTGCTGTTTATTCTGATTATTTTAAACATTGGAAAAAGTCGGAGAAAAAGAATTTAAACATTAATGGTGCTTTGCCTTATTGGAGATATGCATTTAAACACTGTCCGAAATTGAAAAAAAGAACTTTTGTTGATGGAGAAACAATGTACCGTTTCTTAATTAGTAGGGAAAAAGATAAAATAAAAAGAAATGCCCTTATTGATACGCTGATGCTTATTTATGATACCCGGATTAAATATTTTGGAGAAGAAGGAAAAGTGCTGGCAAGAAAAGGTGTAAGCTACTATAATTACAATAGTCAGGATGTTAGAAGAGCTTATCATTTCATTAAAGAATCCGTTGAATTGCTAAAGGAAAAATCCAAACGCAACACCCTGGAATTGTATTTTAAGCTTAGTATGAAAATGGTAAAAGAAAATAAAGCTGAAACTTCTTTAATTTCTAATAATTATGAGCAGATTATAAATCTTATCGATATAAACCTTAGAAAGAGCAAAAAAAATGCTGTAAAGAGTAAATGGGAAAAACTAAAAAATAAGGTCGAAATCAATTATGAGGAATTTGCTACAGCCGATGAAATCATTACTTTATATAGTGGCAAGCTTACAGAAAGTCCAGGTAATATAGACTTGCTTAAAAAAGTAACTGGCCTTTTAGAGAAAAAGGATAGGAGGGAACATCCGTTTTATTTACAATCTAAATTGAAACTTTATGAATTGGAACCTGATCCGGTTTCAGCTTATTATATAGGAAAAGTATATTTAAGTGAAAACAAGTTTGATAGCGCTTTAAACTATTTAATAAATGCCACGGAAGAAACAAATTCTGATAAACTTGCTGATATTTATTATTATATAGGATATTGTTATTTCCAGCTAAAAAAATATCCTGAGACAAGAAAATATGCCAGAAAAGCACTAAAATGTAATCCGAATATCGGTAAAGCTTATATGATTATTGGAGATTGTTATGCTGTAACCGCAAAGACTGTTGGAAATGATGATTTTACTTCGAGAGCTGTCTATTGGGCTGCTGTAGATAAGTACTATCAGGCAAAAAAAGTTGATCCTTCAATAAGTGAATCGGCGAATCAGAGAATTAATGATTATAAAAAACAATTTCCTACAATGGATGCAATTTTTTTTAGTGATTTAAAAGAAAATGAAATTTATTTGGTAGAAGGGTGGATTAATGAAAAGACTAAAGTAAGGGCCTTGAAAAAGTAATTAATACTTATTTATTCTAACCTGTCAGGTTGATCAAGGTTGATCAACCTGACAGGTTTTGATATGAGGTGACACCTTAAGGTGTCACCTCATCAATCCTGATCTTTTCAACAAACCATCAATCGAAGGTTCTTTACCTCTGAATTTCACATAAAGCTTCATCGGATGTTCCGTGCCTCCTTTTGATAATATATGCTCACGGAAAGAAGAAGCAATCTTTTTATTAAAGATTCCATTTTCTTTGAAGTAATAAAATGCATCCGCATCCAATACCTCGGCCCATTTGTAACTATAGTAACCGGCAGCATATCCTCCTGAAAAAATATGGTTGAAAGCAGTACTGGTAGAAGTTTCCTTAATGGTTGGGAAAACACTGGTTGCTGCCATGGATTCGGTTTCAATATCTTTAACACTTTTATCGCTTACAGGTTTTGTGATGCTGTGCCATGCCATATCACACATTCCTAAGCTTAATTGTCTTTCGCTGAAAGATCCTGCTAAGAAATTACGGGCATCAATTATTTTTTGAACTAAGTCAACAGGAATTTTTTCACCTGTTTTATAGTGTTCAGCAAAAGTATCCAGCCATTCTTTTTCGTAAGCATAGTTTTCCATTACTTGTGAAGGAAGTTCAACAAAATCTCTGTAAACACTTGTTCCGGACATACTTGAATAAGTTGTGTTTGCAAATAATCCGTGTAATGCATGCCCAAATTCATGTAAGTAGGTAGTTACTTCACCAAAAGTTAAAAGTGAAGGCATATCTTCGGTTGGTTTTGTGAAATTACAAACTACAGTTTTGAACGGACGGATCATTTTTCCATTCACATTGCTTTGAGAGCGGAATGAACTACTCCACGCTCCACCTCTCTTACTTTGACGAGGGAAGAAATCCATATAAAGAACCCCTAAGAACGAATCATCCTTATCATAAACTTCATATGCTTTCACTTCTTTATTATATACCTGAATATCCCTATTTACTTTAAAGCTTATACCATATAATGTATTTGCTAAATCGAAAATTCCTTTGGTTACTTTTTCCAATTGGAAATAAGGTTTCACATCTGATTCTTTAAAGCCGAATTTCTTAGCTTTGAGTTTTTCGGTATAATAGCTCCAATCCCATTGTTTGAGTTCGCCTTTGAAACCTGATTTTTTAGCAAGCTCAAGAACTTCTTTGTATTCTTTTAAAGCAAATGGTCTGGAAGCTTGATGTAATTCTTCGAGGAAATTATTTACTTTTTCTTTGCTTTGAGCCATTCTTTCATCCAATACATAATCTGCATAGCTTTCAAAACCTAATAACTTTGCAGACTCTAGACGTAAATCTGCGATCTTTTTAAGAATGGTTTCGTTGTTATACTCATTATCTTTAAAAGCACGGGTATTATAAGCCATATAAAGTTCTTCTCTTAATTTTCGGTTGTCACCAAACTTCAAGAAAGGATAAAAACTAGGAAACTGAAGATTAAACATCCAGCCTTCTTTTTTATTTTGCTTTGCAAGATATGCGGCTCCCGTGATCACATGCTCAGGTAAACCACTTAAATCTTTTTTATCGGTTACATGAAGAGAATAAGCATTGGTTTCATTTAAGACGTTTTCTCCAAATTCTAAAGTTAACCTGGCTAGTTCAGCGGAGATCTCAGCATAACGTTTTTTAGCATCTCCTTTTAGGTTTGCTCCTGAACGGATAAAGCCTTTATAATTCTCTTCCAGTAACCTTGCACTTTCAGCATCCAGCTTCAACTGAGCTTTTTTTGCATAAATCACTTTTATCTTTTCAAATAATTTTGGATGAAGAGATACATAGGTTTGGAATTTTGATAGTTGAGGTGCAAGCTCACGCATAATCTCCATTAATTCAGGGTTTGTGTCGGTGCTATTTAAGTTATACATTACGTATGCAACTTTATTTAAGCTTTTCCCGGCAAGTTCTAAAGCAACAATCGTATTTTTAAATGTTGGTTTTTCTTTACTGTCGATAATTGCATTTATTTCGGTATAAGCTTTTTTTAATGCTATTTCCATAGCAGGTTTAATATGTTCAGTTTTGATAAGATCGAACGGGGGTGTTTGGTGAGGCGTATTCCATTTTTCAAGTAATGGGTTCTTATCCGCACCGATCACATTAGTTGTTGTCATAATTAACAAAATTAATAGTCCTAATAATTTCGGAGCTTTCATGTGTTTTAAATTTAGTTACTTAAAATCACATCCAGAAGTTAGATGATCTAAGAGAGGCAAAGTTACAGCTATGTATGATATAAACTAAAGAATGTTAACAAATTTCATGTGAATTTACCCTGACGGGGTCTTTACATACTTGTCCTATAGAAAACTAAACTTTTGATCCTGCCAAGGTTTCTCACAAAAACCGGTTGCTGAGCTTATCGAAGCATTTTTCGTATACGATATACATTTCGACAAGCTCAATGACCGGAAAATGATATGTTATTTCTTTAATGAATTCAAAAGCACTTCAACTGTTTTTTCCAACTGTTGATCTCTTCCGGTTACTACAATATTCGGATGGTTGTCGATGATATATTCAGGAACTACTTCTTTATTTTCAAGCGCATCTCCTTGCATATCTATATTTTTCACTTGAGGAATTCCAAAGTAAAGGGATCTGTCCTGTAAAGTTTCCCACCATACGGAAGTACTGGTTCCGGCAACAGGCATACCTATTATTGGGCCAATTCCTAAAGTCTGATATGCATAAGGGAATGTATGGGCATCAGAGTAGTTACCTTCATTAACAATCACAGCACTTGGTTTATACCATTTATCCAATGGCTCTCCTCCCATAATTTTGGTTCCCCTTCCCTGGAATTTCATGTATTGCTTACCTCCAAGAAGAGTTACAAGGTCGTTATGAAGCCAGCCTCCACCATTAAATCTGGTATCAATAATGACAGCTTCTTTATTGAAGTTACGTCCTAATAGTTCAGAAAATGTTTCGCGGTAGCTATTACTATTCATTCCTCTGACATGAACGTATCCAATGCGTCCGTTTGATAATCTTTTAGTTTCTTCTTTTTGAATTTTTACCCAGCGCTGGTATAAAAGTTGCCCGTGAGTTCTTCCCGTTATAGGTTTTACAGTTTCATCCCAACGTTTTCCTGTAGTTGGCCTGAATACTGAAACCACTACTTTCTTGCCTGCTTTATGATTTAATAACGGATAAAAACTTTGAAAGGCTTTGATTTCATTGCCATCAATTTTTTCAATAATGTCACCGGCTTTCACTTTCGATTTGGCTTTAGTAAACGGCCCTTTATTGATAACTTCAAGAATTTTAATTCCTGCACCGGTATGATCCATATCCCAGAAAATTCCCAGGCTGGCCGTAGCATCTCCGCCCTGAGCCCGGAAGCGATAACCACTTCCCGTATGTGAAGCATTTAGTTCTCCAAGCAGCTCACTTAACATTTCTGCAAAATCGAAATTATTATTGATATACGGAATAAACTTTTCGTATTCTTTTTTATAGAACTCCCAGTCTAAACCATGCATATCTTCATCATAGAATTTCTTTTTCACCTGGCGCCAGACGTGTTCAAATAAATATTCTTTTTCAGCTATTTGATCTAAATTCAATTCGGCATTGAAAGAAATGAATTTCGGTTTTTTTGTTTTTGGATCAATACGTACAATACGGTTTCCACTAAATAAGAAAAGGTATTTCCCTTTTTTATCCCATTGTAGTCCTCCACCTCTTCCCTGGAGTTTTGTGACAAGTTTTGTCTCATTTTTACGAATATTTGTTACCCATAAATCATAGCCTTTTTCAAACTGGCTTAAATAATAAAGTTCATCTCCATCTTTCGATAAAATCATATCGCTTAAATTTGAAGAATGAATCGTAAGCCTGCGTTTTCTATCTTCAATATTTACTAAATCAATTTCCAGGTCTTTTTTCTTCTCTTTAGCTTCTTTTTTATCAGTTTTCTTTTTGCCCTTTTTGTCTGTCTCTTTTTCTGCCTTTTTCTTTTCGGCATCTTTTTTCTTCTTGTCTGCTTTTTCCTTTTCTTTCACAAGAGCAAATTCTTCGGTACTCAATAAGGAACGGTCATATGCTTCCTGAGTAAAATACATCGCATAAACATCACTGTGTGCTCCCCAGCTACCATGGCTTCTGAATCCATGATGGTCAGTAGCCCAAATCATGGCTTTGCCTCCAAGACTCCATTTAGCAACACCATCAGAATATCCACTTTGGGTCAAATTCACAACGTTTCCGTTTCCTTGTGCATCTACTAAAACAATATCTCCGATAGGCCATCTTGGCTTTTCACTTAGATCCATCAAAAACCATTTTCCATCTGGCGACCAATCGTAATGTTGATCTCCATCTGTATAAGAATAATTATAATCACCTTTTAAAATGGTACGTACTTTCTTGGATTTAAGGTTTATAACCCTTAGAATGATTCTTTCTTCAAGAAATGCGACTTCTTTTCCATCAGGAGAATATTTAGGCTGGAATGTTTCATTTTTTGTTTCCAGGATAACTTCTTCTTTAAGTAAAGTTGCATTCGTAAAATTTAAATCAGTTTTATTCACCAGCTTTGTCTGATATAAATTCCAGCTTCCGTTTCTTTCGGAAGCATATAATAAACTTTTCCCATCAGGGCTAAAGCTAACTGAACGTTCCTGTTCAGGAGTGTTTGTAATTCTTTTGGTTGTTCCATAATCAACCGATGTAACAAAAACTTCACCTCTTACAACGAAAACAACTTCTTTTCCATCAGGAGAAACTGCCATTTCTGTAGCACCGTTTCGTAATTTCATGAAAACATCATTATTGGATTTATCATCCATATTGATCGTGACTTTTACTTTTTTAGGTGAGTTTCCGTCTGTAATTGTATATAATTCTCCATGATAACTAAAGCAAAGGATCCCATTGTTTGATATGCTTAAGAAACGTACGGGATGATGTTTGAAATTAGTGACCTGTTCGATTTGTGCAGGATTTGATAAAGAGAATTTACATACGTTAAAATCTCCTGATCTTTCACTTAGATAATATATCAATTGGTCGTTATTGCTGAAAAGAGGAAAGCGGTCATCACCTTTAAAAGTTGTTAATTGAGTATGTTTGTCATTTTTGATATCATATACCCAGATATCGCGTGCAAACCCTTGGGTGTTATGTTTACGCCAAATATTTTCTACACTTTTATTATCATGATAAACAATTTTATCTCCCTGGGAATTATATTGTGCATATCTGGCAGGTGTGGAAAGTAATTGCTTTTCTCTTCCACCATTTATTGAGATTGTATATAATTCGTCCAAAGCCCTACTGGGGAATTCCATGTTTTTAGGATTGTCCTGAATAACAGCAGAGAAAGTAATTTTCATCCCATCAGGAGAAAATGTGGTTGGATATTCATTTCCTGAATAGTAAGTGATTCTTTTGGTTTTTCCTCCTGTAGCCGGGATCGTAAAAATATCAAAATTGCCATGACGATTTGAAGCAAAAGCGATGGTTTTTCCATCCGGAGACCAAACAGGCCTGAAGTCATAAGCTTCATGAACGGTGAGAATTTTTGCTTCACCACCTGATGTTGGGACAGTGTATAAATCTCCTTTATATGAGAAGACAATAGTTTGTCCATCAGGCGAGATAGATGGATATCTCATCCATAACGGATTCGCAATAATGCTTTGTGCTGCAAACAGAAATACAGCTAATGAAATGATTCGATTGATTTTCATTTTATAATTATTTAGTTGATATTCAAAATAAGAATCTAAGGTAAAGAGATTATTTATAATCATTCAAATTCGTTTGCTGCTTTTGTAGATGAAACTCTTACATTTGTATAAAAATTAAAAAGATGACTGCGAAAGATGTTGAGATAATGGCCCCTGTTGGCTCGTATGAGTCTTTAATGGCGGCAATTCAGGGTGGAGCAGATTCGATTTATTTTGGGATTGAACAATTAAATATGCGTTCCAAATCGTCCAATAATTTTACTTTGGAGGATTTGGTTAAAATATCTGAAATCTGTCAGGAGCAAAATATCAGAACCTATATTACCCTGAATACGGTAATTTATGATGATGAACTTCCTTTGATGAGAAAAATTGTAGATGCTGCAAAATCAAATAAGATTACGGCAATTATAGCTTCTGATCAAAGTGTTATTCAATATGCAAATGAAGTAAGAATGGAAGTGCATATGTCAACGCAGACTAACATAACCAATATAGGTGCAGTGAAGTACTATTCAAATTTTGCAGATGTAATGGTTACAGCCAGGGAACTGAATCTGAAACAGGTTAAAGTTATTACGGATGCAATCAAAGCGCAAAATATTACCGGACCTTCGGGGAAATTGGTTCAAATAGAAATCTTTGCTCATGGAGCATTATGTATGGCTGTTTCCGGAAAATGTTATTTAAGTTTGGATAATTTGAATTCATCTGCCAACCGAGGTGCATGTCTGCAAATTTGTCGCCGACCTTATGAAGTAAAAGATAAGGATGGAGGAATTGAGTTGGAGATAGATAACGAATATATTATGTCGCCTAAAGATTTGAATACGATATCTTTTATTGATAAAATCTTGAAAGCCGGTGTAAGTGTTTTGAAAATAGAAGGGAGAGGCCGTTCACCTGAATATGTAAAAACGGTTGTTGAATGTTATCGTGAAGCAGTAAATGCATACTTTGAAGGTCGTTTTACAGATGAGAAGATAGCAGTTTGGAATCGGAGATTAGGTGAAGTTTATAATCGGGGTTTCTGGGATGGTTATTATTTAGGAAGAAAAATGGGAGAGTGGACTGAGAGATATGGTTCACAAGCAACAAAGCGAAAAGTTTATGTGGGGAAGGTAACTAATTATTTTTCTAAGCTGAATGTGATAGAGGTAAAAATGGAGACCCATGATCTGGTAATAGGAGAGGAAATAAAAATTATTGGCCCGACAACCGGAGTTTATGAAGATACTATTTCTGAAATCAGAGTTGATTTAGGAAAGGTTCGGAAAACGGTGAAAGGTGAATTGTGTTCTCTTCCTGTTAAGGAATTAATTCGCCGTGGAGATAAAGTTTATAAAGTAATTGAAGTAGATCCTGTATTTGAAGATTAAACATGAAGCTATTTAACTTACACACACATACTCATTTTTGTGATGGTTCGGATGAGCCGGAATCATATGTTAAAAAAGCAATAGAATTAGGATTTGAATTTTTGGGTTTCTCAGGGCACTCTCCATTACCTTTTGAAAATCCATTCGCCATTAAGCCTGAAAGAATTGATGATTATGGCAAAGAAATCAAACGTCTTAAGGAAAAATATAAAGATCAGATAGAGATTTACCTCTCGCTTGAGTTTGATTATATTCCTGGAATACTTGAAGATTTTACGGTCTATAAGAATCGTTTAGGATTAGATTATGTATTAGGATCAGTGCATTTAGTTACCAATCCTGAGAAAGAGGGATTGTGGTTTACAGATGGGCCGAAATATGAAACCTATGATGAAGGTCTAAACAATCTTTTTGATGGGGATATTAAAAAAGCTGTTACTGCATTTTATCGTCAAACCAATGAAATGATAGTTACTCAAAAACCTGATATTATTGGACACTTTGATAAAGTAAAAATGCACAATAAAGATCGCTATTTTAAGGAAGATGAAAAGTGGTATCAGGATCTGATTGATGAAGTCTTATCCCTGGCAAAAGAAAACAATTGTATTCTGGAAGTCAATACCAGAGGACTTTATAAGAAAAGGTCCAATACATTTTTTCCGGGTATAGATATCCTTAAAAAAATCAGAGCTTTGAATATACCGGTAACCATTAGTTCTGATGCTCATAAACCAGATGATTTGCCTTTATATTTTCTGGAAGCAATATCTTCTTTAAAAGAGATAGGCTTTAAAGAGATTATGAAGTTTAAAAATGGGAAGTTTATGAGTGTGAAGATTTAATGGAACACGAATGACACGGATTAGACTGATTTTCACAGATAATAATTAAATCAGCGTAGATCAGTCTAATCCGTGTCATTCGTGTTCTATATATTACTTTTTCAGCACCATTTTATAATGTTCAATCCCTGCTTCCATAAAAACATTGCCCATGACCTGGAATCCATTTTTACGATAGAATTCTGAAGCTGATGCCTGAGAATGCAAATAAACATATCTTCCTTGAATTTCGGGTTCATTCAGTATATGGTTTAGAATAAAGTTAGCAACCCCTTTTTTTCGGTGTTCTTTAAGAACAGCAAAGCGTTCCAGTTTTATACCGGCTTCAACTTCACGCCATCTGGCAGTAGCCATTGCTTCTCCTTCTTCATTAAAAACAAGATAATGAATAGCTTCATCTTCAAATTCTTTTTCTAGTTCGAGTGGTGTGTTTTGCTCTTCCATAAAAACTACTTTACGTATGCCGAATGCAATATTGTAAAGCTTTTTGTTAGCTGTGGTAAATCTTTCTGCTCTCATGTTGCAAATATAATATCAATTAAGAAGCGGTATAAAAAAGCAGTTCCGATTTTTTGAAACTGCTTTTAAATATTTTAATAATAGTTTTCAATCTTATTTGGGATCATAAGCCCACTTAAGCCAGATAGAACCCCAGGTAAATCCACCTCCAAATGCAGATAAAATAACATTATCTCCTTTTTTCAGTTTGTTTTCCCATTCCCATAAACATAATGGAATTGTAGCGGAAGTGGTATTTCCATAACGTGAAATATTAATCATTACCTGCTCTTTATCAACACCCATTCTGCGAGCAGTAGCATCAATAATACGCAAGTTAGCCTGGTGAGGTACCAGATAAGCAATATCTTCAGCTTTTAAATTATTTTTTTCCATAATTTCAACTGAAACGTCAGCCATATTCGTAACCGCAAATTTAAATACTGCCTGGCCTTCCTGATATATAAAATGTTCTCTGGCGTTAATTGTTTCATGAGAAGCCGGTTTTACAGAGCCTCCTGCTTTTTGGTGCAGGTGAATTTTCCCGGATCCATCAGATTTAAGAATAGAGTCCATAACACCTATTTCTTCTGTAGTAGGCTCTAGCAATGTTGCTGTTCCTGCATCCCCAAAAATTACACAAGTTTGACGATCTTCATAATCAACGATGGATGACATTTTATCGGCACCAACAACAATTACTTTTTTGTGAGATCCTGATTCAATAAATTTTGCAGCAGTAGTTAATGCATAGATATAGCTTGAACATGCAGCATTAAGATCATAACTAAATGCGTTTTTGATACCTACTTTGTCACAAATTATATTTGCTGTTGCAGGGAATTGCATATCAGCAGTAACTGTAGCACAAATAAGCATATCAATTTCATCAGCTGAAGTACCTGTTTTTTCCAGTAATTGTTTAACGGCCGGTGCGGCTAGATCAGATGTTCCTAATCCTTCTCCTTTTAAAATATGTCTTTCCTTGATTCCTGTACGTGTGGTAATCCATTCATCACTCGTATCAACCATATTGGCTAACATTTCATTTGTTAAAATGAAATCGGGAACCCAACCTTGAATACCAGTTATTGCTGCATTAATTTTTGTCATGAAAATTTATTTTTAAAAAGGGCAAAGTTAATTTTTATTCTGTTAGTTCTTTAATGCGCCGTATATTTTTTGAGACAAGCCTGCTTTTTTAATTTCTTTAGAAAGCAGTATCATATTCTTTATCGCCAATGCACTGGAGATTCCATGCCCAACTACGACTGATGAGTTGATCCCCAATACAGGAGTTCCCCCATAGATTTCATAATTGAACCGCTTAATGAAATTATCATTATGTAAGCCCTTTGATATCATTAATTGGTACATTGCTTCAATTTGTTTTAGAACAACGTTACCGGTAAATCCGTCACAAACGATAATATCTGCCTTATCATTTAATAAGTCTCTGCCTTCAACGTTACCAATGAAATTGAAGTCATTGGACCCTTTCATCATTTGAAAAGCACTTTGGCTTAACAAATTTCCTTTTTCTTCTTCTTCACCAATATTTAACAATCCGACTTTAGGGTTTTTAATACCATGAACAAATTTTCCATAGATAGAGCCAAGTATGGCAAACTGGTACATTACATCCGGTTTGGGGTCAGGATTTGTACCTACATCTAATAATATAGTAATACCTCCGTTTTCTTTAGGAAGGATAGCTGCAATACATGGGCGAATAATTCCGGGAACAGCTTCCAGGCTATAAATGGATCCTATCAGGATAGCCCCACTGTTACCGGCACTGGAAAATGCATCAATGCGGCCTTCTTTTAATAAACGAAAACCGTTATTAATACTTGAATCTGTTTTGGTCTTAAAAGCTTTAAGGGGATGTTCTCCCATGCTGATCACTTCTGAAGCATGAACAATCTCATAATCAGAAGCTGATTCATTACGTTTGGAAAGTTCTTCTCTGATAATGGTTTCATCACCAACTAATACAATATGATCAGACGTACCTATCTCTTTTTGAGCTAATATGGCTCCTTCAATAGTTGACTTAGGGGCAAAGTCGCCCCCCATTACATCTATTCCAACTTTCATTAAAAATTATTTACTCCGGATCGGATTATTCAATTTCTGCTTTTTCAATCGCTAATTTGCCTTTGTAGTATCCACACTCTGAACATACAGTATGGTATTTTACAGATGCACCGCAATTCGAACAAGTAGAAAGTGTTGGAGCTACAGCTTTATAATGAGTTCTTCTTTTATCTCTGCGAGTTTTCGAAATTTTACGTTTTGGATGTGCCATTTTTAATTATGTTATTTTAATTATAATTTTTCTTTCAGTTTCTTTAATACATCCCATCGGGGATCTGTTTGTTCACTTTCTGAATGTTCATTGAGTTTTTTGATTACCTTTTGATTGCATCCTGAAGAACCATCTTTTAACCCAGAATGAACTCGACGTATAGGTAATGATAAATGAATGTATTCGTATATATAAGGTGCAACATCTATTTCATAAGCATTTTCAGGAATCGTAATAATTTCGTCAGACTCTTCATTATAAGTTTCCCCAAACTGTATAATTAATTGCTGACTTGAACTAATATCCTGATTGTAATCTTCCAAACATCTGTCACATTCAATATTTACAGTCCCTTTTATTTGAAAATCTAAAACAAACATGCTTTCTTGCTTTTCAAAAGAAAGGGAAACGTTTACATTGCCCTTCTTTATTTCCGAATATTCAAAATTCTCAAAGAACACATCATTTACTTCGTAAGTAAATTCATGAAACCCTAAACCCAGCCCAACAAAGGGGATGATAAAATCTTTTTGTTTTCCCAAAATTTACCTTCTTTTTTTCGGCCTGCAAAAATAAATATTAAAATTATGAATAACAAATATTTATTAACAACATCCTTATTTTATTAACAGTCAACAAAATTAATTGAAGATCAAAAATCTAAAATGATATTTTGATTGTTCATAAATAATTTATCATCATTAATTAGCAAAAGGTTTAAATGATTTGAATGTAGATGAGTCTGAATATAAACTCAGTTTTTTTTTAAATCTAATGTGAAAAAAATAACAATTAGTATTAAACAATTTTTATATTTGCAGAAATTCGGGAGCTTCTATATTGTTATATACTCTTTATCAATATTATTATCGGGTTCGGAATTTCGAAAATTAATTTATTTAGACCTAAAAATTGTTTGAGTTATGTTTAATAAACTAATTGCAGCCTTATTGCCATACATGCCTAAGAGCTTGGTATGGGTATTTTCTAAAAGATATATTGCAGGCAAAAATATTGAAGAAGCGATTAAGGTATCAAAAGACCTTAATTCTAAAGGAATGATGGTAACGATTGACCTATTAGGTGAATTTATTACAAAGCTGGAGCAAGCTGAAGAAAATAAGAATACCTATTTAGATATTATCGATACTGTAGAAAAGAGAGATGTGAATGGTAATTATTCTTTAAAACCAACAATGTTCGGTTTGTTATTGGATAAAGAAGTATGTTACCAGCATATCAGAGAAATTGTTGCTAAAGCTGCTTCCTATAATAATTTTGTGAGAGTTGATATGGAAGACTCACAGTGTGTAGATTTGGAAATTGATATTTTCAGAAGATTAAAAGAAGAGTTCCCTAAAAATGTCGGATTAGTATTTCAGGCATACCTTAAACGTACACTTGATGATATTAAAGCTTTACAAGACCTTAATGATAAAGAGAATCCGATCAACTATAGATTGTGTAAAGGTATTTATGTTGAACCTGCTGAAATTGCTTACAAAAAATACCATGAAATCAATGAGCATTTCTTAACTGACTTGGAATATATGTTCCAAAACAATATTTATCCGGGTATTGCCACACATGATGTGCCATTGGTAGAAGGAGCTTATAAACTTATTGAAAAATATAATGTTCCTAAAGAGATGTATGAATTCCAAATGCTGTACGGAGTAACTCCGGAGTTACGCCAATCTATTTTAGACAAAGGGCATCGAATGCGTATTTATGTTCCTTATGGCGAGCAATGGTTTGCTTATTCAACCCGTCGTTTAAAAGAAAATCCAAAGATGGCGTGGCTGATTATTAAGGCTTTATTCAAAAGAGGGTAAGCATTCTTTTGTTAAAAGAAGTTAAACGAAATTTTCTTAAGCTGCTGAAAATAAGTCTGTAAAAAAGATGTATTTCAGCGGCTTTCTTTTTGATACATGGAATTTTAGCAAAAATTTACTAATTTTGCACATTAAAAATTTATATTATGCAAAAGGCCAGGGTTTTATTTGTAGCACAAGAAATTACACCGTATTTAGAGGAAACCCCTATGGGGAAAATTGGAAGATATTTACCCCAGGGAATCCAGGAAAGGGGAAAAGAAATCAGAACATTTATGCCACGCTATGGTTGCATCAATGAAAGACGAAATCAATTACATGAAGTAATCAGGCTTTCAGGAATGAATTTAATTATTGATGATGCAGACCATCCTCTTATTATAAAAGTTGCTTCTATTCAACAAGCCCGTATGCAAATTTACTTCATAGATAATGAAGATTATTTCCAGCGTAAATTTACTTTGAGAGATAAGAATAATAAGTTTTTTAACGACAATGATGAAAGAGCTATTTTCTTTTCAAGAGGAGTATTAGAAACAGTTAAGAAATTAGGCTGGGCTCCTGATGTTGTTCACTGTCATGGTTGGTTTACAAGCTTAACCCCTCTTTACCTAAAAACGGCCTTTAGTGAAAACCCTTTATTTAGTGAAACCAAAGTTGTTTATTCTATTTACAATGATGAATTTACAGAAGGTTTAGATAAAGGTTTTGCAGAAAAAATAAAAATGGAAGGTATTAACGATGACCATGTTAATCAGTATAGAGAAAGTGGTTTTGTGAATGTGAATAAGGCTGCAATTGATTATGCTGATGGTTTGATTATTGGAAGCGAAGAAATAAATCCTGAAGTTGAAGCATATCTTAAAGCTTCCGGGAAGCCATATCTTGAATACCATCCGGAGGAAACATATTTAGATGCTTATAATAAGTTTTATGATGAATTATTAGGAAACTAATTCTGAGCATTAACTACTTAAAATTATTTAAATTGAGAATAGTAAAGCTTTTAGCTAAAAACATAGCTTTATCAGGAATAGTAGGTATCATTCTTATCTCTGCGTGTACTGATAAAACAAGTCAAATAGGTGCTGATTTAGTTCCTAACGGACCATTAAGTGATCTAAATAGAATTGATACGATGAGTATGAATGCTTATTCCGTAAAAGTTGATTCAGTTTTGACAACTGGCCAAGCCGAAAACCTTATTGGATTTTTAAATGATCCTGTTTTCGGAAAAGTTGTTTCGAGTACCTATGCTCAGCTTATCCCTGATGCATTTTCATTTAAAGGATTTGACGGATATGTTCTTGATTCTGTAGTATTTTCTTTAAAATATTCTAAATCATATTATGGGGATACTTTAACAACACAAACCATTCATATACATGAGATAACCGAACCATTTGAAAGAGGAGGGCTTTATTATTCGAATCATGAACTTCAATATAATCCTGTTCCAATTGTAAGTCATACTTATAACCCTACTCCACTAAAAACAGATACCTCAGTTTCTGTTAGACCTTCTTTAGAAGTGAGAATGAAAATCCCGGTTGAAAATTTATTTGTAACCAATTTGTGGAATCTTGATAGTACTTCATTACATACGGATACTTCATTGGTTAATTTAGATGAATTTGTTAAATTGGTTAATGGTATTCATATAAAAGTAGATCCTAGTGATGGTGAAACCGGTGCCTTAGTTGGATTTAATATGACCAGTGTGGATACAAAGTTGACTTTTTATACTAAGGAAGATAATGAAGATGCAAATCTCAAAGAATTTGATTTTGTGATAATCCCAAATTATAGTGCATGGCTTAATAAGCATGATCATATGAACTTTGAAGGAGCTGAAACGGATTTATTGAATCAAATTAATAATATTAATAAGGAGTCCTCAAAAGAAAAATTATATATTCAGCCACTTGCAGGTACCCGGGTTCATTTCGATTTTCCTCATTTAAAAAGTTTGAATGATATAGGTAATATTATTATTAATAAAGCGGAGTTAATTTTATCATATGGAGAAGATGATGAGTTAACTGATTTAAATATATTTAATCCTACCGGTTTGAATATTGGGTTAAGACATATAAATGACACTACTACTGTTGTGCCGGATTATTATGTAGATGGCGGTAGGGGAGTCCATTTAGGTGGTTCCATTGATACTACCAATAAGGAATATAGATTCAGACTTACTCGTTATGTTCAGGAAGTACTACAGAATAAAGACGAAAATGAGTTGGGTTTGGTATTGTTTTCCGGTAGTGAAACTAATGGATATAGTCGTTTAATCTTTAGAGGATTCGACCCTGTAAATTCTGAATTCTTTGATAATAGATTTAGGTTAGAGGTTACTTATTCGATTATTGAGTAGTATTATTCTTTTAAATATTTTATTTTAGCTTTAAGAAAAAAGTAGTAGTTTAAAGTTTTTTTTATAAAAACAGTCATCATTATGTGCGGAATTGTAGGTTATATTGGAGACAAACAGGCTTATCCAATCCTTATAAATGGTCTGAAAAGATTAGAATACAGAGGTTATGACAGTGCCGGAGTTGCATTGCTTAACGGTAAAGTTGATGTTTATAAGTGTAAAGGAAAAGTTGCTGACCTTGAAGATTTTATTGGGAAAAAACCAATTGATTCGAAAATTGGAATTGCCCATACCCGTTGGGCTACTCACGGAGAACCCAATAATGTTAATGCCCACCCTCATTACTCACAAAATAATGATTTAGCCATCATTCATAATGGTATTATTGAGAATTATGCTTCTATTAAGAAAGAATTAATAAACAGAGGTTATGTTTTTGAAAGTGATACCGATTCAGAAGTTCTTATTTATTTAATTGAGGATATCCAAAAGAATGAACAGGTGAATTTATTTGAAGCTGTTCGTATTGCCCTTAATCAAGTAATCGGGGCTTATGCAATAGTGATTGTTTCGAAACATGAGCCAAATTTATTGGTAGCTGCCCGTAAAGGAAGCCCACTTGTAATTGGCGTAGGAAAAGGTGAATACTTTTTAGCTTCTGATGCTTCACCTATTATTGAATACACAAAACATGTTGTTTATCTGGAAGATGAAGATGTTGCCCTTATAAAAAAAGATGAACCATTAGTTGTTAAAACAGTTAAAAATAAAGATAAAACTCCATATGTTCAGGAATTAGAGTTGAATATTAACCAACTTGAAAAAGGAGGCTTTGAGCATTTTATGCTAAAGGAAATATATGAGCAACCCAAATCCATACGGGATAGTTTTAGAGGCAGATTAAATTTGGAACAAAATTTAATCAGTATGGGTGGAATGATAGAGTATGAGCATAAATTGAAAAATGCTAAGCGAATCATCATCATTGCCTGTGGAACTTCATGGCATGCAGGTTTGGTTGGGGAATATTTGTTTGAAGATTTAGCCAGAATTCCAGTAGAAGTTGAATATGCTTCTGAATTCAGATACAGAAACCCTGTTTTATCAGAAGATGATATCGTAATTGCAATTTCTCAGTCAGGCGAAACAGCAGATACCTTAGCTGCAATTGAATTGGCAAAGTCAAAAGGTGCAACAATTTTTGGTGTATGTAATGTTGTTGGTTCTTCTATTGCCAGAGCTACACATGCCGGAGCCTTCACTCATGCAGGACCAGAAATAGGAGTAGCTTCTACTAAAGCTTTTACGGCACAAGTTACTGTTTTAACCTTGATGGCTTTACATCTTGCCCAAAGTAGAGGTACAATTTCAACAACCCGTTTCCATGAGATTATTACGGAGCTGAATATTATTCCTGAAAAAGTAGAAAAGACCTTAAAAACAAGTTCGCAAGTAAAAGAGATTGCAGAGCGTTTTAAAGACGTAGCAAATTTTCTTTATTTAGGTAGAGGATATAATTTCCCTGTAGCATTAGAAGGAGCTTTAAAGCTTAAAGAAATTTCATATATCCATGCAGAAGGATATCCGGCAGCTGAAATGAAACATGGCCCTATTGCCTTAATTGATGAAGATATGCCGGTTGTTTTTATTGCCACTAACCGGGGTACTTATGAAAAGGTTGTAAGTAATATTATGGAAGTTAAGGCCCGTAAAGGAAAAATTATAGCTATTGTTACTGAAGGAGATACAGAAGTAAAGGAATTGGCAGATTATGTCATTGAAATACCTGAAACTGAAGAAATGCTGGTTCCATTGTTAGCAACAATACCTCTTCAAAAGCTATCCTACCATATTGCAGTTAAGCGAGGCTGTAATGTAGATCAACCAAGAAATTTAGCAAAGTCTGTTACGGTTGAGTAAAAAAAATAATGAGGTGACACCTTAAGGTGTCACCTCATTATTTTTAATACCTTGCTTCAACTGCATCCCAATCTACCAACTGCCAAAAATCTTCAATATAAGCCGGACGCCTGTTTTGTTTATCCAGATAATAAGCATGTTCCCATACATCACATGTCAATAAGGGAGTGTAACCATTACGCATTGGATTACCAGCATTATTTTCCTGAATAATCTCCAAGTCCCCATCTTCATTGCTAACTAGCCATGCCCAACCTGACCCAAAGAGCGTTGCAGATGCTATGGAGAATTGTTCTTTAAATTCAGCAAATGATCCAAAACATTCCTTTATAGATTCGGCAAGTTCCCCTTTAGGTTCACCACCTCCATTCGGGCTTAAACAGTTCCAGTAAAAAGTATGGTTCCATACCTGAGCTGCATTATTAAAAATACCTCCTTCAGCTTTTAATACCATTTCTTCCAAGCCCGAGTTTTCAAATTCAGTACCTGGAACTAATTTATTAAGATTATTTACATAAGTAAGGTGGTGTTTCCCATAATGAAATTCAAGTGTGTTTTTCGAAATAAATGGCTCTAGTGCATCCATTTCGTAAGGTAGTGGAGGTAATTCAAATGCCATGATTTTATATTTTTGGTTTAATAAATTGATTAATTAGCAGTTAAGTAGTTTACGGCTTCTTTAAATGTTTTGTCTATCTGATGGTAAACAGGGAAAAATCCCTCATCATCAAATAGGTTGTTGCTTATTTGTGCTTTTAATAATACTTTAATTCGTTCTTCCTCTTTTTTATATTCTGTTTTGTTAAATTCGATGTTTTGTTCTTTAATAAAAACAATTAATTCATCGATGATATTATGATTTATTTTAAAGTTTTGTATGAAACTTTTTACATTTTTAAACTTTTCAATTTTTTTTCTGTTTCTGTCTAAATAATAAAATGCAAATTGATAAATAATTTGTTTGCGCATGAGATTTTGATAAAATCTTGATGTACTGGTTTCTACAGCAACAAACTTATCAGGCATAATTCCTCCTCCTCCATAAACAATTTTTCCTTTGGGAGTCGTATATTTTAATGAATCATTAACTTTTACACTATCTATACTGGTGAGCTCACCATTAGCAAACCTATGATAGGATTCACTATAATATTTATTAAAATCCTCTCCTTTATATGGTTTTTGAATTGATCTTCCGGTTGGGGTATAATATCTGGCAATAGTCATTCTGAAGGCAGATCCATCTGACAAGTTTAATTGTTCCTGAACCAGGCCTTTTCCAAAGGATCTTCTGCCTATAATTACTCCTCGGTCATTATCCTGTATAGCTCCAGCTAAAATTTCACTTGCAGAAGCAGATCGTTCATCCATTAATATGACTATATCTCCCTCTTCAAATATTCCTCTGTTTGTAGAATAACTTGTTGCCTTTGGCCTGTTATTCCCTTTTGTGTAAACAATTAACAGGTTTTCTGATAATAATTCATCTGCAATATTTATTGCCTGACGAACATAACCCCCTTCATTTCCTCTTAAATCAATAATGAGCTCCTGTAATCCATCTTCTTTTAGTTTCTCAAGTCCTGCCCTGAATTCTTCATAGGTTGTGGCTGAAAATGTGTTTAATTTTATATACCCAATAGAGTCATTTACCATATAAGCCAGATTCATACTACTTGTAGGTATAATGTCGCGCTTAACTTCAAAGTCAAGTAATTGGGGAGTACCTAATCTTTTCACGGTTATTTTTACAGTTGATCCTCTAGGTCCTTTAAGCTTAGCTTTTGCCTCTTCATCATCAATACCAATGTTTGCAATGGTGGTATCATTTACTTTTACGATACGATCACCTCCTTTTATTCCAACCTTGTCAGAGGGTCCTCCGGTTTGAGGCCTGATAACCATAAGGGTATCTCTAAGGATGCTAAAATATACACCTATTCCTTCAAATGAACCCATTAATTGATCATGAACAGCAGCAAACCGTTCCCTGCTAATGTATTGTGTGTGAGGGTCAAGGTTTCTAATCATTGCTTTTATGGCGCTGGTAGTTAGTTTGTTCTCATCTACAGAATCTACATAATCTAGCCTTATATAGTTAAGAATATTTGTGAGCTTATTAGTTTGTTTATGATGTTTAAGTGATAATAGGTTTTTATCCAGAGGGGTTCCGGTCTTAATTCTATTTCCAATAATAATTCCAATAATTAATACCATAGAAAAAAGAACAGGAAGATATATATAGATTTTTTTTGTTGGCTTGTTCATTTGAGAAAAATTTGGATAAATATAAAAAAAGCTTTCCAGTTCGGAAAGCTTTTTTGTACCCAGGGCCGGGGTCGAACCGGCACGAGTGTTACCTCAATGGTGTTTGAGACCATCGCGTCTACCAATTCCGCCACCTGGGCATTTGGTTTGCGAGTCCGCAAAAATACTTATTTTCTTAAATATTCGATAAAGTTTTTTTAAGTTTTTAATTATTCTTCATGAAATTATTGCTAAGTATCTATTTTAATCTTAATTTTGCAGCCTTAAAAATCATCTAAAGAACTAATACTCATGTCCGAAAAACTAATTGCTATATTCGCTGGAAGATCAAGCAAATACCTTGGTGAAAAAATTGCTAAAAGCTTTAATACAACCTTAGGGAATTCATCAGTTACAGTATTTGCCGATGGCGAATTTCAAACTTGTTTCAACGATAATGTTCGTGGGCGTGATGTTTTTTTGGTACAATCTACTTTTCAACCTTCTGAGAATTTATTTGAGTTATTATTAATGGTTGATGCTGCCCGAAGAGCTTCTGCCAAAAGTATTATTGCTATTATACCTTATTTTGGATTTGCCCGTCAGGATCGCAAAGACCGACCCAGAGTTCCGATTTCAGCAAAAATGATTGCTAACTTATTAACTGCTTCAGGTGTGAACAGAGTTGTAACTTTAGATTTACATGCTGATCAGATTCAAGGCTTTTTTGATGTTCCTGTAGATCATCTTTATGCTTCTACTTTATTTAATAAATATTTGAAAGAGTTGAATTTACCTAAACTTACGATGGCTTCTCCTGATACCGGAGGTACCCGTCGTGCAGCAGCTTATGCAAAAAGCCTGGAAACAGATTTTGTTATTTGTTATAAACAAAGAGCTAAAGCAAACGAAATTGCAAAAATGGCTTTAATAGGTGAGGTAAAAGGAAGAGACATTGTATTAGTTGATGATATTATTGATACTGCAGGTACCATTACAAAAGCTGCGGAAATTATGATGGAGAATGGAGCAGCAAGTGTGAGAGCTATATCTACACATCCTGTATTTTCAGGTGCAGCTTATGAGCGTTTAATTAATTCTCCATTCACAGAAATCGTTGTTACAGATACGATTCCTTTAAAACAAGAACATGAAAAATTTAAAGTGTTATCAACTGCAGACCTTTTTGCTGAGGTAATTAGCCGAATTGAAAGTAAGCAGTCGATTAGCTCTTTATTTCAATTTTAATAATTAAAAATAGATTCAAAAATGAAAAATGTATCATTGAGCGGTTCTCCAAGAGAGAACGTAGGGAAAAAAGATGCAAAAAAGAACAGGAGAGAAGGTAAAGTTCCTTGCGTTCTTTATGGTGGAAAAGAACAAGTACACTTTGTTGCAGAAGAAAAAGACTTCAAAAAAATTATTTTCACTCCTGAAGTTTTTATCATTAAATTAAATATTGACGGAAAAGAGGTTGATGCTGTATTGCAAGACATTCAATATCATCCTGTAACTGATCGTATTTTACATGTTGACTTTTTGGAAGTACTTCCTGGTAAGCCTGTTACTATTGCTATTCCTGTTACTTTAGAAGGAACAGCTCCCGGTGTAATCAAAGGGGGTAAATTAAGAACTAAAATCAGAAAAATGCGTGTTGCTGGTTTAGCTGAAGATCTTCCGGATCAAATTGTTCTTGATATTTCTAAGCTTGAGGTTGGAGATTCAATTCTTGTGAAGGATGTTGAAAATGATAAATTAAGATTTCTTGATAATCCCAGATCTATCGTTGTTGGTGTATTCACTGCAAGAGTTGTTGTTGATGAAGAAGAGGAAGAAGGTGATGAAGAAGGAGAAGGAGAAGAAGGAGCAGAAAGTGCTGAAGGAGGAGAAACTCCTGCAGCTGAATAATTTTTGAATAATCAAAAGTTAAAATATTATGTGGGGTATAAAGTTTTTTAACTTTATACCCTGTCTTTTTTTAGCATATGAAGTATTTAATTTGCGGATTAGGAAATATTGGTGATGAATATCGTAATACGCGCCATAATATTGGGTTCATCATTCTGGATGCCCTCGCTCAACAAGGCAAGGTTACTTTTGAACCAGGCCGTTTAGCATCAGTAGCTAAGATGAAATTTCGTGGCCGTACATTAGTATTGATCAAGCCCTCTACTTATATGAACTTAAGTGGTAAGGCAGTAAAGTATTGGTTGAATCAGGAGAAAATTCCTGTGGAGAATTCATTGACTATTCTTGATGATATTTCGTTACCTACAGGAAAGTTGAGAATGAAGATGAAAGGTGGAGATGGTAGCCATAATGGCTTAACCAGTATTATTGAACATCTTCAAACCATAGAATTTCCAAGATTACGTGTAGGTATAGGTAATGATTTTGCCCGTGGATACCAATCGGATTATGTACTTGGAAAATGGACTAAAGAG
This sequence comes from Bacteroidales bacterium, assembly GCA_028280405.1. Lineage (GTDB taxonomy): Bacteria > Bacteroidota > Bacteroidia > Bacteroidales. The sequence continues at coordinate 46,555 of JANQLW010000022.1, read as the reverse complement.
GAAGAAGATATTCTTATTTCCAGAATAAAAGTAGCTACGGATATGGTTAAGAGTTTTGTCTCTATTGGCATAGGCTTAACCATGACGAATTTTAATAATAAATAGTTTATTCATCCGGCTGTCATGCTGAACTTGTTTCAGCATCTGAGCTATAAACTCATACAGTTTCCTGATTGAATGATTGAGCGATACTAGATATCTGATATTCGATTTATTTGTGATTTAGGATGTTTGATATTATGATAGTCAGGGTATGGCTCTGATTTAATTGTTTCACTAAAGCTTAAATTTAAGACAATTGCTTATGAGCAAGTCATGCCCTGACTTGCCTGCAAAATTCATAAAACCATCTTATAATGATTTCTCTTTTTGTATTTAAAGATTTTGTACATTAGTAAGTAATAAAAAATAATATATGGTATAGATAAAATAAATAATAAAATATAAAGCGTTAGCTTATATTCTTGTCTTCGAAAACGACCAAAATTTTAATGCATCAAGAATAATAAGTGATACGTCTACGCTTATGGCGTGGGCTATTCTTATTTGATGCGTGGGTGCTTGGTCGTACCTCGAAGACGGTAAGTTACAGTTCCACGCTTTTTTTTATATCCATTTTTAACTGCTTTGGGGCTGGGCAAACTAAAACTTAATAATTATGAAAAAGTTAGTTTTTCTCGGCTTGTCTTTTATTTTAGTCGTTATGTTTCAAAGTTGTGCTTCAATATTTAGTGCTTCAAAGTATCCTGTCCAATTACAAAGTACACCTGATAGGGCAGATGTTGTAATTACAGATAGGAATGGAGTTAGTGTTTTTAATGGGCAAACCCCTGCAGTTGTAACACTTAAAGCAAAAAGTGGTTTTATGAAAAAAGCCATTTATAACATTAAATTTAGCAAAAAGGGCTACTCTTCAAAAACATATTCAATTAGTGCATCACTTGATGGATGGTACTGGGCTAATTTATTATTAGGAGGGGTCGTTGGAATGCTGATTGTAGACCCTGCCTCAGGAGCAATGTTTCAAATAGATAAAAACTTTATTGATGCTACATTGTCCAAAGAATCATTAAGCTTAAAGGAGAAAAAATCAAATGAATTAAGAGTGTATGATATTTCTGAAATCCCAGAAGAATGGAAAAAGCATTTGGTTGAAATAAATAAAATAAATAAATAATAATTCTGACAATTATGAAAAATATAGTATCAAGATATTTAGTTTTAATAAGTGTAAGCCTAATTATATTTTTGACTACATCATGTCAAAAAGAAAAAGAGCCTGGTCCAATATCTGTTTCTAATATAATAACACCTTCAGCAATGAGTAGTGGAGGTTCAATAAATTGGACTATTGAGGTAGAAAATTTGGGTGGGGAAGTGGAAATTGAAAGAGTTCATGTTAGGGAAGAGTTTATTAGCGGTTGGGCTCAAGGGCAAGGAACTGTTGAAACGGATCTTCCCATTTCGAATATTACAATTCCTGAAGGTAAAACCAAGACTATTTATTCTATTTCTACACCAGTTTATAATACTGGATCAGATGATGTTACAGCTAAGAATACGGTAACTGTTTATTCTACGGGAGGGGTTGCTACTGATGCCGCTACTATATTGATTTTAAAAGGCTCTTCAAGCATAAATAACAATAATACAGTAAAAAGCTTGACCCTAAAAAGTTTTTCAGAGAATAATAAGTAATAGATATAGATTTACTATTACGGCTGTCATGCTGAACTTGTTTCTGTATCTAATAGCTTATTTCATGAAATCAATTGGCTCAGATGCTGAAACAAGTTCAGCATGACGGAATAGCTGACTTTGACATAAAGTATAAAAAAATGCTCCTTCGGGTCGCTTTTTTATTATAATTTACAGAGCTTAATTTCCTTTTATCTTCTTATCTATAATACTTGATAGCTGATCTATCGGAATACGTTCCTGAGACATAGTATCCCTCTCACGAATCGTTACCATATTATCTTCTAAAGTTTGATGATCCACTGTAATACAATAAGGAGTTCCAATAGCATCCTGACGACGATAACGACGACCAATGGCATCTTTTTCCTCGTACTGACAGTTATAGTCATACTTCAAAGTATCCATGATTTCACGAGCTTTTTCCGGCAAGCCATCCTTCTTCAATAATGGAAGAATCGCTGCTTTTATCGGAGCTAATACCGGAGGAATTTTCATCACAATACGTTCCGAACCATCTTCTAATTTTTCTTCCGTATAAGCATGACTTAATATTGCTAAGAAAGTACGATCTAATCCTATGGAAGTTTCCACTACATAAGGAACATAACTTTCATTTAATTCAGGGTCGAAGTACTGAAGTTTTTTGCCTGAATATTCCTGATGGGCTTTTAAATCGAAATCTGTACGTGAGTGGATTCCTTCCAATTCTTTGAACCCCATTGGGAATTCGAATTCAATATCAGCCGCAGCATTCGCATAGTGAGCTAATTTCTCATGATCGTGGAAACGATATTTACTTTCGGGAATGCCTAGGCTTAAATGCCATTTTTTGCGTTCTTCTTTCCAGAATTCATACCATTTCATTTCTTCTCCGGGACGAACAAAGAATTGCATTTCCATTTGTTCAAACTCACGCATGCGGAAAATGAATTGACGTGCTACAATTTCATTACGGAAAGCTTTGCCAATTTGGGCAATACCAAAAGGAATTTTCATTCTACCTGTTTTTTGAACATTCAAATAGTTCACAAAAATACCCTGAGCCGTTTCCGGACGAAGGTAAATTTGATTTGCTTCTTCACTTAAGGACCCCATTTGAGTGGAGAACATTAAATTGAATTGGCGAACATCCGTCCAGTTTTTAGATCCTGAAACAGGGCAGGCAATTTCTAAGTCTTCAATCAATTTTTTAATACCTTCCAGATCATCTTCATCCATGGCCGGATACAAACGATTTTTAATCGATTCCATTTTTTCTTTATTGGCAAGAACCCTTGGATTGGTTGCCAGGAACTGTTCTTTATCAAAAGCATCTCCAAAACGTTTTTCAGCTTTCGTTACTTCTTTTTCAATTTTAGCTTCAATTTTAGCTAAGTAGTCTTCAACTAAAACATCAGCGCGATAACGTTTTTTAGAATCCTTATTATCAATCATCGGGTCACTGAAGGCATCTACATGTCCGGAAGCTTTCCAGATTGTTGGATGCATAAAAATAGCGGCATCAACCCCTACAATATTTTCGTGGTGGCGTACCATGGCTTTCCACCAATATTCTTTAATGTTATTTTTTAGTTCAACTCCATTTTGACCATAATCATAAACAGCACTTAAACCATCATAAATTTCACTCGATTGAAATACAAAACCATACTCTTTGGCATGGGCAATAATTTTCTTTAAAATGTCTTCGTTTGCCATGTTGCAAAAATACACAATTCGGCAATGTGACAATTTGAAAATCTGAAAATGTTTGTAGGATAGTTAATAAGAAATAGATTTTATTTTCTCAACCTGACAGGTTATTTCGTAAAGAGGCGAAATAACCTGTCAGGTTGAAAATGATAAACCCCTAAAAAGTGTTATTCTATTTTTTTTAATTGCCAAAGAAGTCGATTATATTGCCAAGAGTGCTTGTAGTTCCTTTATACAATTCAGAATATTTGCATTGAGTACAGCTAACTACGGTAAACTTTTTATTTTGAACGTTAAAAAACTTTGATACAGGACCTCCAACTGTTCTTATTTCGTCTAATTCATATTGCCTGCTTCCACATTTTGGACATTCATATTGTCGTTTATTCATGATAGTGTTTTATTGATTGATGAATTACAAATATAATTTTTTTAAACCAGCCTGCATTACTGCAGACTGGGATACAGTATCAATCCCGATAGTGATCGGGACCAAGAATCAGATTAATAGATTTTAAGTGCAACAAATGGAATTTTAATCCTGATTCTTATATATTGATATCTGGTTTTTATATTTAGACAAAAAAAAAGACGCGTGGTTACGCGTCTTTCTAAATATGTTTTGAGAAAATGATTATGCTCCTAAAGTAGCAACCATAACTGCTTTGATAGTATGCATTCTGTTTTCTGCTTCGTCAAATACGATAGATGCCGGAGATTCAAATACTTCTTCCGTAACTTCCATACCATCTAATCCGAATTTTTGATAGATTTCTTCTCCAACAGTTGTTTCTCTGTTGTGAAATGCTGGTAAACAGTGCATAAATTTAACATTTGGATTTCCTGTTATATCCATCATTGCTTTATTTACCTGATATGGTTTCAATAATTCAATTCTTTCTTTCCATACTTCGTCTGCTTCTCCCATAGATACCCATACGTCAGTATAAATAAAATCACAACCTTTAACACCTTCTTCAACATTATCAGTAACGATAATTTCAGCTCCTGTTTCTTTTGCGATTTCTTTAGCTTGAGCAACTAATTCATCAGTTGGTTGAACGCTTTTTGGAGCAACAGAACGGAATTTCATTCCCATTTTAGCTGCACCAATCATTAATGAGTTACCCATATTGTTTTGTGCATCACCTACATAAGCAAACGTAATTTGACTAAGAGGCTTATCACTGTGTTCCATCATCGTTAAGAAATCAGCTAAGATTTGGGTCGGGTGGAATTCAGTTGTTAAACCGTTCCATACAGGAACACCTGCATATTTACCTAAATCTTCGACGATTTCCTGTCCGTAACCACGGTATTCAATACCATCATACATTCTTCCTAATACGCGAGCAGTATCGGCCATAGATTCTTTTTTACCAATTTGAGAACCAGTAGGTCCTAAATAAGTAACATGTGCTCCTTGATCATAAGCAGCAACCTCAAATGCACAACGTGTACGGGTAGAAGCTTTTTCAAAAATTAAAGCAATATTTTTTCCTTTAAGTTTTTGCTCTTCAGTACCGGCATATTTCGCTTTTTTAAGATCAGCAGATAAGTCTAACAAAAATTTAATTTCTTTTGGAGTAAAATCCAATAATTTTAGAAAGTTTCTGTTTCTAAGGTTGAAAGCCATGATATCCTCCTATGGTTTTAATTATTAATTATATTGTTCTTTTTGAGCCGCAAAATTATAGAAATTAATTTGAATAAATAGGCATTTGAAAAAATATTTTTAATTGTTGACAATCAGTTTAATGGAGGGATTTTATAATTATGCAAATCGGTTAAATATCCTTCCATCTTAAATTGATAATCCAAGCATGTATTTTCAATTGATTTTATTGATTCTATTTGTAAAAACAAATCAACCTGACAGGTTGAGGTTAACCTGTCAGGTTGAAAAATTGAATAATTATAAATTTAGAATTATTTTTTCACTGTTTTCATCATGTCCTTAATAGCAGCTTCTAATTGTTCATCCCTTCCTTGTGTAATGGTTTCAGGCATATTCTTCACCATTATTTCAGGAACCGTTTCATTATTTTCCATCCATTCACCATCTATATCTTTGGCACTAACAGGAACCGATCCCCACATTACTTTTCCATTTTGTAACATTTCCCAGCCTGCAAAACTGCAAGTACCGGGAACAGGCATACCTACTAATTTACCAATTCCTAAATCCTGATATCCACAGGCAAAGCAATGACCATCACTATAGTTTGCCTCGTTTACCATTGCCAATGAAGGCTTATTCCATCGATAACCGGGCTCATATCCAACAACTCTGCTTTCAATCGCATAATCAATAAATCTTTCACCGGTTAAGAACATCGCTAAATCACCAACCAGATCTCCACCTCCGTTAAAGCGGGTATCTATAATTAATCCATCGCGATCGAGATATTTGCCCATCACTTTTTCATAAGTATTACGGTATTGTCCGTCATTCATTCCTCTAACATGAACATAAGCCAGAGTACCATTACTCATTTTCTCAACTTGTTTTTCATTTTTCTTAACCCAACGATTATATAGCAAAGCAGCTTCATTACGTAAACTAACAGGTTTCATGGTTACTGTTTGGGTCTTTTTATTTGCAGGGTCATAAATTTCCAATGCAACAAACTTATTCGCTAACCTGTTTAAATAAAATGCATAATCGATGTTTGATTTTATAGGAGTTCCATTAATACTTTTAATCACCATTCCTGCATTTACTTTTATATGGTCTTTATCTAGTGGACCATTCTTTAATACTTCGGCTATTCTAATTCCGTCTTCTTTATAATCATAATCAATTAAGATACCGAAAGATGCGGTAGCATCTCCATTGGGTGATCCGCTACGATAACGGGCACCACAATGAGACACATTCAACTCTCCCAGCATTTCCGATAGTAACTCAGCAAATTCGAAATCGTTTCCAATGGAAACCAATTTAGGTTCATAATTTTTACGCAAAGCATTCCAATCTGCACCATGATATCCTGAAATATAAAACATAGACTCAGTTCTTTTCCATACATGATCGAACATATGTTGCCTTTCAGCCGCAAGATCAAGCAAAATTTCTCCCTGTACCGAGATAGGTTTTTTTCTCTTCGCTTTAAGATCAAGCGTTGAAATTTGGCCATTTGCCAGAAGGAATAATTTTTTCATGTCTTTATCCCAGGCCAGGCTTCCTCTTCTGACTCCAAGTTTGATCAACATGCTCGTGGCTTTAGTTCTTAAATTGGTTTGCCACAAGTTCATGCCTTTTTCAAATTGAGCAAGATAATATAGTGTTTCTCCATCTTTAGAAAGTACAGCATCACCAATATTCGCAGAATGAATGGTAAGCCTTTTTCTACGCTCCTTCATGCCATCCCAGTCAAACTTCAAAGGCTTTACTTCTTTCTTTTTAGGTTCTTCTTTTTTCTTTGGGTCTTTTTTATCTCCTGGCTTCTTCTTGTCTTTTTTGTTCAATTCTTTCCAAAGCGTGTATTCTTCTTTGGTCATATTAAATTTGTCCCATCCATCTTTAGTAAAGAACATGGTATAAACATCCAATTGGCTGGAACCACTGTTTGCATGCGCTTTCATTCCATGGCGGTTACTGAACCACAACATTTGCTTACCTCCATTCACCCATTTAGGAGCCATATCTCCATAGCCACTTTCAGTAAGGTTGATCATTGATTTCTGACCACCAACTTCTATCAATAATACTTCACTATTTGCCATAACCGGCCTGTATTGTACAAATAACCATTTACTGTCAGGACTCCATTCAAAATACTGGTCACCATCACGCATATAATATAAATACTCCCCATCAAGTATGGTTCTGAATTTTTTATTTTCAATATTATAAATTCGAAGAGTATTTCTGTTTTCGATGAAAGCTAACTCTTTACCATCCGGAGAAAGTTTAGGCTCATAATTATCATTTTTATTTTCAATAAGCGGCTTTTCTTCCAATAGGGTAGAAGCAAAGAAATACATTTCTTTTTCATTTTTCATCTTCGTCTCATAGATACTCCACTTTGCATCTCTTTCACTGGCATAAATGATTTTCTTACCATCACTAGAGAAGCTTACGAATTTTTCTTGAGCAGGAGTATTGGTAATACGTTTAGTCATTTTTCCTTCTGCCGAGGAAACGAAAACTTCACCACGCACGATATAAACAACTTCTTTTCCATTTGGAGAAACATCCATTTCACTAACATTCCCTTTTACACTGATGATTTTTTCATTATTGTATTTATCATCCATTGAAATATGAATATTGAGTTTATTTGCTTTCCCCTCCTTTTGCGTATAAAGATCTCCATTTTGAGTATAACACAATAACCCATCTTTACTCATACTTAAATACCGTACCGGATGATTTTTGAAATTTGTAATTTGTGTATTCTGAGCCGGATTTGCAAACGAAGTTCTATGAACGTTAAAACAACCGCTTTCTTCACTTAAATAATAAAATCCTTTTTCATCCGGAGTGTAAACCGGACTTCTGTCTTCACCGGCACGTTTAAGGATCATTTTGTGAGTATCTGTATCTGCATCATACATCCAAATGTCTCTTGTAATAGCTGAAGTATGATGTTTACGAAAAACATTCTCTCCGCCTTTCTTATCATGATAAATGTATTTTTTGCCATTCTTACTGATTTGAATATCTTCTGCCGGAATGGTCCATAGTTGACTTACTTTTCCTCCATTGGCTCCAACTGTATAAACTTCCGGCTGTGAACCTGTTGGGTATTGTCTGTGATTATAATGATCCAGACGAGCTGCACCAAATATTAGCTGTTTGTCATTCTGACTAAAGGTATATGGATATTCATTGGCCGAATGATAAGTCAAACGTCTAGCTTTTCCTCCATTGGCATGAATGATAAATACATCAAAATTTCCATAACGATTAGAAGCAAAACTGATTTTTGTTCCATCATGGCTCCATACAGGCATAAAATCATGAGCCGAATGGAAAGTTAATGGTTTGGCTTCTCCCCCCTTTGAGGATACTAAATATAAATCTCCTTTATAGGTAAATACGATTTGTTCTCCATCCGGAGAAATGGATGCATAACGGAACCAGTCTGTACTGGCTGTTAGTGTTAAACTAAATATAAGAGCAATTGTTACTAGAAATAATTTTCTCATGTGATCATATTTTTATTTTGACATATAAAGCTAGGGATAATATTTTATAAATAGCAGTAGGGTCAGGGCTTTTAACCGGATTTTAGACGTAGGAGGGAAGTAGTTATATGAACAATTATTTCTTTTATATCTAAATATTTCAACCTGTCAGGTTGCACAACCTGACAGGTTGAGGTGATACGGTATGATTGACGTAGTATAAAACGGCTTATATCAATAATAAAATCTTATATATTATTTGGGCGTGTCCCCGCCTTTGGCGGTGCCGGGCTATCCGCTATAGTCCTCGTCGCTATCGCTCCTGTGGGCTGCCGCTTCTATCCCTCACGCGTGGCCTTTCATCGTAAACCAAGTACAGCAAAATAAATGAAATATTAAATATGAAAAATTTGGAATGAAAGATTAAATCATCCTTTCTACATACTTAATCCCGATAGCTATCGGAACTAATGTTCCATTTAATTTATACAGGTATTAATTTTCAAATTATCTCATTACCACATTTTCAAATTAACTACTTTTGCAATATTATAAAACCCTCACAGAACTAACACATCGAATATGATAATAATTGGTGATACTATTGTTTCTGATGATCTTATAGACGTAAAATTTTGTTGCAATCTGGCAGCATGTAAAGGGGCTTGTTGTGTAGAAGGAGATGCCGGAGCTCCATTGGAAGAAGACGAGATTTCAGAACTTGAGGATTGTATAGACATTATAAAACCCTATATGACAAAAGAAGGAAAAAAAGCTATCGAACAATCCGGAGTTTTTGATTATGATTCGGATGGTGAATTTGTAACTCCATTATTAAATGATAACGAATGTGCTTTTGTCTATTTCGAAAAAGGAATTGCTTTTTGTGCTATTGAAAAAGCTTGGAATGAGAAGAAAATTAAATTCCAAAAACCCATCAGTTGTCATTTGTATCCTGTACGTTTAGGAAAACTTAAGGAAGGCATTGCTGTAAATTATCATAAATGGGAGGTTTGTAAACCTGCAATTATCAAAGGAAAAGAATTAGGCTTGCCTGTATATAAATTTTTGAAAGACTCGTTAACCCGGAAGTTTGGAGAGGGGTGGTACAACCAGTTAAAAGAGGTTGCAAAAGAGAGAGAAAGAAAGTAGAGAAACAGGGGCGACACCCCCAGGGGCGTCGCCCCTGAGGGTGTCGCCCCATGTTTTATCCGATAGTCCAATCCCGACATCGCCGGGATCAGAAAACAAAACGAAGCACTTAATCATCTAATATCTAAAAATGTTTTGTACCTATCGGTTCATATTTATCTTGGGATAGATGCAATTTCTTTCACGGCTTCAATCGCAGCATCTATCTCTTGTTCGGTAGTGAATGGTCCTGCACTTAAACGAACGGTTCCGTGTAATTCATCAGTACCAATTCTTTCATGTACAAGTGGGGCACATTGTAATCCCGTACGACTGGCTATATTATAATCCACGTCCAGCATCATGCCTACATCTCCGGCAATAAATCCTTTGATATTAAAACTTAATACCGCATTCTGATTATGGGTATCGTGTGCACAGTAAGTGGTTACTCCTTCAATTTGCTGTAAGCCTTTTCTTAAACGATCCCAAAGCTTGATCTCCTTTTCATGGATGTTTTCAATACCTTGTTTCATTACCCATTTAATTCCGGCATTTAATCCAGCTACACCTAAAAGATTCAAGGTTCCACATTCCAAGCGATAAGGGAATTCCTCAAGATGGGTTTTTTGTGCCGAACGTACTCCGGTTCCCCCAAAACGGGTTCCTTTTATGTTTACGCCTTCTTTTACATAAGAACCTCCGATTCCGGTAGGCCCCATTAAGCACTTATGTCCCGTAAATACTACGACATCTATATTCATTTTTTTGATGTCTATGGGGATGATCCCAGCACTCTGACTGGCATCAACAATAAAATAAACTCCTGCTTCTTTGCAAATTCTACCTATTTCTTCAATAGGTTGAACAGTTCCGATAATATTTGAACTATGATTGACAATTACCATTTTGGTATTATCACGTATCGCCTGTTTAACATCTTCAGGACTCACATACCCATATTCATCAAACGGAACATAAGTGACTTCAATGGTTTGATCTTGCTCTAAATGGTACAAAGGTCTCAATACAGAGTTATGTTCTAACATGGTTGTGATTACATGATCCCCTTTTTCAGATAAGCCCTGAATAATCATATTTAATGAGTCGCTGGCGTTATAACTGAAGGTTAGTCGATCGGGATCATCTCCATTAAATAATTCAACTAACATTTTACGTGTACTCATCACGACTTCTTCTGCTGCAATCGCTGCATCAAACCCTGATCTGCCCGGGCTTACTCCATTATTACGATAGAAATGATCCATGAATTTATAAACCTCATCAGGTTTTGGAAAAGTAGTTGCTGAATTATCTAAATATATTTGTTTACTCATTTCTTTTTAATTCTTAATTGTTCTTATTTCTTTTCTTCATCTAATACTAAAGCATCGGCTACCAATTCTGCCAAAGTCATAATCTTTACTCCCAATTTATAGTGTTGATCTATTTGAGTTAGCTGATCTACACAGTTATGGCAAGGAGTCGCAACGATGCTTGCTCCGGTACTTTTAATCTGATCTGCTTTAACCTTTGCAATTTTCATACGGCGTTCATTATACTCACTCATGGCTAATTGGCCACCGCCACCACCACAGCAAAAATTATCTACCCCGTGAGGGGTCATTTCTACAAAGTTTTTTGTCACATGACTTAAAATATACCTTTGCTCTTCAATCACTCCTCCTGAACGAGCCAGGTTACACGGATCGTGTAGAGTTACCACTTCAGATAATCGTTCCGGATCCAGTTTGATACGACCATCACGTATATATTGTGCCAATAATTCTACAGATGTTGTTACTTCGTAAGGAAGCTTCCGGCCTAAATAGTTAGGCCCTTCCCATTTATAGGCCCTGGAACCATGCCCGCATTCAGCAAGCACACATTTGGTAGCATCCAGGTTTTTCATTTCAGTATCCATGCGTTGGGCAATAATATTGGCTTCATCCATATTTCCTGAGAAAAATGCATAGTTTGTTACATCGTACATTTCGGTGGATAGGGTCCAGCTTTCTTTGGCTGCATAAAATACCTTAGCCATGGCTGAAATGGAAAGCGGGAAAAATTTGGGTTCTCTTGGATTTAAAGTGTACATAACATTTTTACTCTTTTCATTTAAAGGAATGTTCGCATTTTCGTCATCCAATTCATATTGAAGATCATCTTCCAACCATTTAAGGGTATCTACGAACTCTTCTGTAGAAATACTCATATTGTTGCCGGTTTCTATAGCAGCATCTACTGTAGCCTGTAAGGTTTTAGGAACATAGCCCATAGCTGAAAGCATTTCTCTTCCTTTACGAACTACATATCCTATATCCACTCCTATAGAGCAATGCAATGTACATCTTCCACACATAGTGCATGAACCAAATAGTAAATCTACCAATTCATCGATTGAAGTTTCGTCCAGATCACGTGCATTGGTTAGTTTAGGTAAAGTTTTCCCCAGAAATGTGTTGTACCTGCGATAAATAGATGCGACGATATCTACCTTCTTGGCCGGAACGTAGTGTTCGTCGGCATCTACTTTATAATAAACACAACTATTAGAACAGAGTCCACAATGGACACAACTATTTAAATGCGTTAATAATTTACTATTGCCATGAGAGCTTAAAACTTCTAAACCCCTTTGTTTAATCTCTTCTGTTAATACTCCCATTATACTTAGTTTTTATGATTTGAAATAGGCCATACATTTCTCCAGCCATAGAAATACCCTAAATGGTATCTGGCAGCGAAAAAATAAAAGGCATGTTTGAGTTTTCCCAGTGGTAAATACAATAATAAAGCAGAGGTAATCATTGTATATATAACAATAGCTGAAGAGTCAAATAAAACATATGCTGTAGCTAGTTGATACAGGTTTACCAAAATATTTGAAATGTAATCATCAGGATTAGAAAGAGCTTTCAAAGTCTTTTTACTTAATCTTTTGATGAGAATTCCAATCCCGGAGATCGTTGATAAAGCTAAAAATCCAATGATTACAATATCCAATACAGTATTTAATAATTCATGAAGGTCAAGAATTATCATGAAAAACAGAAAAATGGAAAGAAAAGTTCCCAGATGATAAATAATACCCGCTGTATAGGTTGGTAAATGTAAATATGCAGATTCTTTTTTAGCCGGGCTCATTGCTTTTGTGAATGAATATTTTATTGCAGAGGAAATATCTCCGGCCTTTTGAGAGTAATCGATTGGCTTGCCTAATCTGATCAATTTAATGATATGTGCCAGACAGGCAAGCATGCTGATTGCCAAGGAGACAATCATCATCCAATGGTACCAAAACATAATAATTATGATTTATTAAACACAACCATCTGGTTTTGGTAATCCAGCTATACGGCAAGCACCGCGAGCAGGCCCTAATGGGAATAATTCATAGATCTCACGTAACCTAACTCCGGTTTCCTGGCAAATAACCCTGATCATTGGGGCCATACCTTTTTCCTCGTAGTTTTTTCTGATTACATTAATAATTGCCCAATGCTTTTTTGTTAATTCTGTGATTCCATCAATTTCTGCTATTGATTTTGCAATGTCTTCGGTCCAGATTTCAGGTTGAGTTAAGAAACCATCACCATCAACTTCCAAAACCATTTCTTCTAATTCAATCGTTGCCATTTTATTTGTTTTTAAGTGTTATTAAATAAATTCTTCGTCGTATTTGTTCATAATTTCTGCCGGGCTTAGCTTCGTATCAGGTAATACGAAATCAGGGCAAAAATTAAGGGCCACACGGGTTTGGTAGCGCTTACAATTTTTCCATGTTAATTCCGGATTAATACAATATTCTGCCCTGTATATATCTTTCTGCTTCTGGTCGTCAATTACCTGATTGGTGTTTAATAATTGACAACCCTCGAAATTCGGACAATAATAATCTTTCATCTTTGCATTAATATTTATATCTGTATTAAGGGCAGCAAAGGTAATTTGCTTCAATGCGTTGTTGTTCTGTACTGAAATCATGAATGATATTTGTAACTAAGTGTTCATCAGTTTTAACAAATGCTTTATCCTCATCTTCGCCAAAAATATCATCACATAATTGCTCATAATTATTAATGATGAAAAAATTGCAATCAGATATAGCTTTGCAAATTTCTTCTTCCGTATTGGATTCAATTTTTCTGAATTCTTCTTTTGTAACTTTTCCCATTTCTAAAGTGAATACCTTGTATGAGTTAGATTTGAAAAAATCCTTTGAAATATTCACTCCGTCATTTGATGCTATTGCTACTTTCATCTTATTATCGTTTAGTATTTGTATAGATTGTTTTTAGTGTCTGATGCAAATGTAGAACCTGAAAGCTTTAAAACACACATTTATAATATGATAGTGACCTATGCAAAAATGTGATATAGAGCACATAATTATGTTTTACAGATCAATTAAGTATGAGATTTGGATTTTATTTTATAATTTAGAACCCTAGTAACTATATAGATATGATGATATAATTATGGAAGATTTGTTGAAAGTAAGAGAAGGGCAGAACTGTAAAAGTTGCATGGATCGATCATGCGCATCATCTGTATTAAATGAAGAACAACTGGAATTATTAAGTCAGAGCTGTACGGAATCAGAAGTAAAGAGGGGAGAAGTAATACTGCGTGCAGGAGCCATGACTTCCCATATTATTTATTTAAAATCCGGATACGTAAAAGAGTATGTATCTGCTCCGAATAATAAAACAAATATTATTCAAATTATAAAGCATCATTCTTATTTGGGCCTGCACTCTTTATTTGGAGATAAAATCAATCATTATTCATATGCGGCTCTCGTTGATTTAAAAATTTGTTATATCGACATTAATGTGTTTAAAGAGTTTATTGTTGACAAAGGTTTGTTTGCACATGAGATATTAAAATATGTTTGTAAGGAAAGTTTGAATAATGATTACCATTTTATTAATCAAAGCCATAAACGTATAAATGGCCGGTTTGCAGATGTACTGTTATATTTTTCAGAAAATATTTTTTATAATAACTCCTTTAATTTAATGTTATCCAGACAAGAACTTGCCGATTTAATGAGCATCTCACGCGAAAATACCATCCGTGTATTAACGAAATTTAAAGAGGATGGGATTATTGATATCGACGGTAAGAAAGTAGATATCCTTAAAAAGGATATGTTGAAGATGATTAGCAAGAATGGTTAACGGTATCTGATACTTTTAAAGACTTTATGATCTGAAAAACCTAAATAGCCTTATATTGGAAGAAACCCTGTCTTTCAGGATTACTTCCAATATAGTTATTATGTATATATCTATTTCCCAAATGGTCTTACAGCCTTTATAATTAAAGGGGTTATCAACAAATTCGCAATAAAAGCCGAAGATATTCCTATTACTACAAACAGGCCTAAATAAACCATCATATTGATTGGAGATGTTAAATAAACAATAAATGAGATGATAATAATAAAGGACGTCATGAATAAAGCTCTGCCCAGATCAATAATGGTCTTCATAGATGCTTGTTCATAGTTACCGGTCTTTTTGAATTCATTTTTCAAATAATGGATCATGTGAATGGTATGATCTACTGCAACTCCTAATATCATTGGTGCAATGGTTATGGTTAAGAAATCAAGCGGAATGTTTAATAAACCCATCGTTCCTCCTACTGCGATGATTGGAAGTAAATTGGGAATTAAGCCAATGAGCCCTATTTTTATCCCTCCGAAAACGATCATCATTAAAATGCTGATAATCAACAATGCCAAAAGAATGGATTTAATTTGTCCATAAGCAACCAATTGGTTCAATGCGCCCATTTTGGCTAAGCCTCCTGTAATATTGAATTTTGCTTCGGGAAACAGGGATGAAGATAAACCCTGTAAAACCTTGATCTCATGCATGGTTTGCTTTGCATTTAAATTATTTGTTTCCACTTCTAAGCGTAATACGGAAAAATCATCATTAATCCAGTCATCCATTCTTGAGCCTCCGGACATCTCATAAAACATCAGCAACTGAGCTACCAGATTCTTTTGATCGGGTATTTTATAATATATCGGATCATTCTTGTGAATCAATTGATTCATATCTTTTAGAATCGTCAGGATCGAATTTGTTTTTTTTGTCAATCCCAGCCGGTTAACTTCGGTTACAAAATTGTCAAATCTTTTAAGAACTTTTGGGTCTTTTACTTTATCTTCTTCCTTAAAATCAAGTGTAATATTATATGAATCATAAGAGCCAATCCGGGTTTTTGCAACATCAAGTGTGCGTTTTATATAAGGCACTTTCATTCCGTAGGAACGTTCTGTATCAAAATTAACTTCAAGTGATGTTAGCCCTATGCCCATAACTATAACAATAAGTATTGAGAAAGCCACTACGGATTTTGAATGTTTAAAAATAAATATTCCCAATGCATTAAAATACTTGTCGCTTTTCAGGCTTTTTTCTTTAGCTTTTTTCTTTGATTTTAATTTCCCGAAACTTAATAAAGTTCCTGTAAGCACAAAAACAATGATGTAAATAACCAATACAAGAGCAGCTGAAGTTAACCCCAGCCATTTTAAGGGGATCAAGCTAATCGCCATAAATGAAATTAAGGCTCCAATAGTTGTAAAAGCTGCAAATGCTGTCGGCCATCCGGCTTTTGCTATAGCCATAATTACAGCATCTTTAACATTATTGGTTTTGGCCAAACTGCGTTTATAAAAGTTAAAGAGATGAACTGAGTAACCTAATGATATGGCTAATGACAATATGATCGGAACAGAAAACAAGAAAGCATTCATTTTAATGCCCATGTATCCCATGAATCCATAAACAATAATAATGGATACGATGGCTGTTGTAATGGGAATCATAACTCCTTGAAATGACCTGAAAAATATCGCGAGAAATATGAGTAATACAAGAATGGTAATAGAAAGTAAAGATTCCGATTCATGTGAAGTAAACAATAGTTCTTCATATCCGAATACCGGTGTTCCTACAACTCGTAAATTATAGTTTTTATATTTTTCCTGGCTTAAAATTTCCAATACTTTTTTCCCAACTGCATTTTCAGGAACATCCCCATGGGTTTCTTCATAGTCATCCGGATAAGAATGTAAATTCATAACTAACCATGTTTCTGTACAATCTTCCGAAACAATTTTGTTTTTTAAATATACCTTACTGAATGCTCTTGCTTTTCCAATATTGATTTCTTTAATATCAGGCTGGTCAGGGATAAGATCTTCAGTTATGATTTCATCATCTTCTGTAAAGCTAAACTCCATATCCGCAATTGAAATAACATTATCGGCAAAAGGAATACTTGACTCTAATTCGCTGCCTAGTTCGTCAAGCATTCTTATATTATCTTCCGAAAAAACATTATCTGATTTTAAGTGTATACCGATAATATCACTATTCCCAAAATAGTTTTCAAACTCTTGTTTGTTCGCAAATATATCCGAACTTTTGGGAAACCAATTTTCGATAGAGGTATCGTATTTTATCTTTGGTAAGCCTAAACCGGCGACTATGGTCAAAGTAATCACAAATATCAAGAGCAACCATCTGAATTTAATAATTTGTTTACCTAATTTTGTAAACCAAATATATTGTTTGCTGTTTTCTGCATTATTGTTGAAAGTCATCTTTTTAACGTTTTATATTGTGATTCCATTTGTATTCTATCTTTAAATAAATATTGTTGTACGGATTCAAAAACCCGATTAAATCAGTTTGATCATCATTTCTTACCTTATTGCTTCCCCTGGGTTTAAACCAGGAATAAGCAAGATTGGCTCCCAGATAAAAATGTAAAGAATTGCCCGGAGAATAGTCTATTTCAGGCATTAATAATAAACTGCCATAGCGTTTTTTTTCTTTTTTATCATATCCGGATGGAAGTGAATAATAGGCATTGAAACTAGGCTTTAATGTTCCATTGAAAAAATTGAAATCCAGAGATGCCACAAATCCATGAGTATATTTTTCTGTTTGGATCCCAAAGGGTTGAATAAGCATTCTGTGATAATACTTTTCCATATAGGATGCGTTGCTTGTTTGCTCCATATCGGGTAATCCATTTTCGTAATCTGTAAAAAATCCATTGTCAAAACCGATAACCCATCTTCCGGTATATTGCAAATTGGCATAAAAGCGATCATTGGGGCCATAGAAGAAATCAATTCCACTTACGAATGAAATTTCATTGTTTCTTCTTTTATAAGATTTATTATTATCAGCATACAACGAATAACATGCTTCCAGCCAAATCCCATATTTGCCAATAATGGTTTTTGCATCAAAACCCAGACGGTGTATTCGTTTACGCTTTAATAAAATATTCGAAACACGATAATTATTTAATTTGTTTAGCCGGGTAAAGACTTCTTCAGATTCATCGGGTGAATAGTTTGTATTTATATATTCCCGTAATTCATCAGTTATTTCAAGCGCATAGTTTTCGAGCTTGATTTCGGGAGTGTAATATGGATCAATGTCGTAAATATAGCTAAGAGAAAAGTCAAAAGCGGTGGAATAAAAACTGGCCTTTATAGCTCCGATACTTGATTTGGGACTAAAGTCCGGATATTTATAATCTATGTTTTTTTCAATTGCGATCGGCAATAATATTGTCTGATCCGAGCTAAAATCATAGGACGAAATTTTATACTTGAAAAACATTTCATTCGGAATAAAATCTTTATAGTCCCAGAAGTAAACATCCGATTGTTCAAAAGGAATAAATACACCCTGAAAAGACCATTTTTCACTAGGGTAATATTTTATGGATGCCGATAATACCGGGATATCCTCTGTCTCGAAGCCTTTTATCTCGTAGTCCTTTGGATTCAAATTATTTGTTGGATTAAACTCATCGGCAACACCCCATGAATAATTTTGAAATCCAAAAGAGAGTGATAAATCTCCCTGCTCAATTTTCAGATAGTTTTCTTTGATCCTTATTTCACTTTGTGTTTTCCAGTTTCCGGTCTCTTCCAAAGCACTTCTGATCTCCCATTTAGAAACAAGCTCAATATTTTTATTATTGATCTTAAACCCGATTTCATTAATCCATTTCGGAGCTTTTATTAAGGTATAAAAATTATTATGTCCTTCCTTAAGTGGAAGATGATATTGGAAATAATGACTACCACTAATTTTTAGTTTAAAATCATTTTCCGGTTTGAAGGTAGTATTAACAGAACTTCTGTTGTTGTTTTTCAATTGATATATTGGTTGTTGTACAGCAGGCCTTAAAGAATTTTCCAGCTGGGCCCAGGCTGAAACCTTCAAACTTAATAGCAATAACAATAGTATTGCTTTTTTTTCACTCAAAAGCATTTGTTTTTAGTTTTCAAGGTTTTGAATGGTAAAAATCGACTTATCCATGCCAACATTGATCTTAAAATTGGACTGATAATAAATAGTCGAGCTATTATCAATATGGTTCTGGGTGATCATTTCAACGGATAATATAATTCCCTGAATAATTTGAGTCTGATTTATGATTGATGTTTTTAAGTGCCGCTTCTGTTTTTTGTCAAACATTTCACATTTATAAATGAAATAATCCTCTTTGCAAACCCAATTAACTATTTTTGAATAAGGGGCTTTCTTATCTATAGGATAGGCCTCAACTATAAAATAGTCTTTACCTTCCCACTTTTTTTCATCTATGAATTGATAAGTGAAATCTTCCAGGTTGTGATCTTCCAGGTCATAAAAATAAATATCTGACCCCAGGAACTTGCCATCTTTACCTGAACCGGATATTTTTCTGGATTTTCCGAAAGCCGGAAGATAAATACGTTGTTCATCTTCTCCTTTTTTTGCAATGGTCAGAAACTTCATGCCCTCTACATCAGCTGGTTCAAGGATTTCAAAAAAAGAATCAAAACCGGCCGGTTGTTTTTTGGAGAAGATCTTCATTTTCCTTTTTTTTATATTCCCACGTTTGTTCTTAATTACGAGATTCCCTTCAAAGAATGCATCATCAGGTTCTTTTAGCTCATCATTTTTTTTCATTATTTCATAACCCTTATTGGTTTGGGCTAACATACTATTTACTCCCAATATTATTAGTAGTAAGACAAGTATGTTTTTTCTGATGTTTAAATATTTTGTTTTCATAATAATAAATTTTAATCAGACTAGTCTGTCTGGTAATTGATAAAAAAATTTTATTCAAGTAGATATAATAATTGTTTTACAGCCTGTAAACATTTCTTTTCTGTTTCTTCAAAATTCTTAAAAAGTAAGAGAGAGTCTCCAATTGCTCCATCTATTAGCAATACTAAATGAAGTGATATGATATGCACATCAATATCTTTTCTTATTGCTTTTTCTTTAACGGCAGTAATTAATATATGATCAAGAAGGTCAAAAAACCGTTTATAAAATGCTTTGCTATTTTTTAGTAAAACCTTTTTTTTAGGATATTCTGAAAATATACTCATAAAATTTACTGCTTTATCTTTGCTGAGTTGTTTCTCGATGTTTTTAAAGGGAACGAAAACTTCTTCAACAAACTTCAAGATTTTTTCTTCATAAGGTAAGTTTAATGTTTTAATGGATTCGAATTCATCCAGGCAGCTGAAGAAAAAACGTTCAATGGTCTCGACAAAAAGTTGTTCTTTACTTTTATAGTGGTGATAAAAGGCACCTTTGGATGTATTTGCCTTTTCTATAATTTCATTGATTCCTACATTATAGCCTTTTTCTAAAAAAAGTTTCAAAGCAACATTCTGGATATTTTCTTTATTCGTACTCATAGGTCATCATGAATTTTATGTTGCAAATATATAAAAAAAATTAAAACAGACAAACCGGTCTGGTTTTTTGAAAAAAATTTATTATTCTCGAATATGTTCTGATTTTAAGACTTGTATAAGAATTGAAACAGGAGAATTTAATTTGTTTGATCAGGAAAGCTTATTTCTGATTATTTAATTAAGTTCTGGCTTGTATGTCTATTGATATTGAGGATTAATCTATGAGAAAAATTTAACCCCAACAAGGAGACTTATCCTGTTGGGGCTGGTTCTTTTATTCAGCTGAAGTTTCCGGACGAGCGGCTGCCATCGCTTCCAATTCTTTATCAATGTGGAAATAACCGGCTTTATCGTCACCTACCAGATGAATTTTATCCAAAATTGTACTCATCGTACTTTCTTCTTCAATTTGCTCATTGATGAACCATTGAAGGAAGTTTCCGGAAGTATAGTCTTTTTCATTCAATGTAACTTCATATACTTCATTAATTGCTTGAGTAATGAATTCTTCATGTTTCAGTACCTGTTCAAAAATATCAGTAATGTTTTTGAATTCATAGGGAGGTTGTTCAAGTTCAACTACTTTTGAATACCCGCCTCTGTCATTTAAATAATGAATGAATTTAAGCATGTGCTCACGCTCTTCTTCTGCTTGTGCATAAAGGAAGTTTGCAGCACCGCTAAAACCATTTACCTCACACCAGGAGGCCATTTGTAAATATAACCTTGAAGAATACTCTTCTTTTTTGATTTGCTCATTGATCGCTTTTTCTACTTTGGCTTTTATCATGATTAATTAATTTTTATGTGTTTCGTTTTGACTAATCAGTACAAAAATACATAAATATGTCAATGAGCCAATGAGCCAATTTGAAAATTTGAGAATGAGGAGAATCATAATGAAGCCCTACGAGGTTTTTAAACCCTTGTAAGCTATGTCTTCAATATCCGGTTAAGTATATAAATTTTACAATTCATTACATTTTATTGACACTTGAGTTCAAATGGTTTTTTTAGGCCTTAAGTAGTATATAGATTTGTCAATTATAATGCGGTTTATATAGTAGCATTAAAAAATTGAAAAGGATGAAAAAGTATATAGTCATATTGATCGTTTTATTTGGGAGTCAGTCAATTTTTAGTCAGGAAGATCATCGTGAGTTAGTAAATAATTCTGCTGTAAAAAAAGAGATTGAAAATAAAGAATCCAATAATCCTGAAGTGGTCAATACAATCCATGTAGGGGCAAATCAACACAGAAAAAATATTACCATATATAAGGCAAAAACATGGAATGATTATCAGAAAGAATATAGAAAAGGCATAAGATCTTCAAAATTTCTGGAAGAATATATCATAGCCAGAAAAAGGGAAATTAAAGGGCCTATACCTACTGAGTTGAAGTTTCAGTTATTGAATGCTTACTATTTAGAAAAAAAGAAAAAATTAAAAGGAAAGTTATAATTTAAATCCTCATTTTTTTAAATGTTTGATAAAAAAGACGCTCTATTGCTGGAGCGTCTTTTTTTATGGATTTATGGAATTAGCGGCTTTATCCCATAGCCGTCAACTTAAGTGTTATATCATTGACTTTTATTGTTGTACTGAAACCCTGACAAAATTTACAATGTATATATGAAATTAGAAACCTGCTTGCAGCAGGCAAGTTAAACATGTGGAGTGGGCAATGAATCTAATTAAAAAAGGATGTCTTTCTCAAATCCCCCAATTTAATACTTTAAACAGTTTCTTATATTTGTAGCTATTCTGCACTTCATTATGTGAACAAAACAATTAAATGAAAAGCATTGAATAGACTATTCGCAAATAGGGAAAAAATATTGTTAAGGCAACTGGCTACCGGTAATGAAAGAGCCTTTGAAAAACTATTCCATATCTGGAAGGATAAGCTTTATTTTTTTATTCTTCGTATTGTTAATACGCCTGAAAATGCTGAAGATATTGTACAGGAAATTTTTACCAAACTATGGCAGGATAGAGATAAACTTATCCAAATTGAACATTTTAGTGCTTACCTTTTTCAAATGGCCAAAAATCAGGCTATAAGTGGCATGCGTCGCATGGCCCATGAAACGCTGATTCTTTCCGAACTTAAGAAAAATGCAACTGTTGCTGGTCTCCCTGTCGATGAAACCTTTCTACAGAAACAACTACAGGAAAAGCTACAGGAGATTGTAAATAATTTACCTTCCCGACAAAACGAGGTATATACTCTTAGTCGTGAACAAGGCTTAAAGCAGGATGAAATTGCTCGCCGGCTTGGAATTTCTATTTCTACCGTGCAAAACCATATGACCGAAGCACTGCGGACGATTCGAAGGCAGTTGCAGGATTATTTTCCAATTGCTCTTTTTTACTGGCTATTTTAAGGACTGAGAGACAGAGGGAGTGAGGGACTAAGAGATGGAGAGACTGAGAGATGGGGAATTAATAACTCCACTTCTCGGGAGATAAGGACATGGTGACTAATTTTCCAATAACCTGGTTATATTTCTCATAAATATCCTGATATCTTTTTTTATTAATGTATTGACAAGCTAATGAGAAATCCAGCCAAACTTGTGTTTCTGCAGCTTCCGCTTCTGCATCTGATAATTTGGCCACAAAGGACTTTGGATATTTTCTTTTTCGAAAAGCTTCTGCTAAATTGGCACATACCGATCTTGATGATCTTCTGATTTGGTCAGTTAGCGAATACTTTTCTTCTACTGGAAAGCATTTCGACATTTTAAATATTTCTATTGCTAAGTCAAATGCAATTTTATATGTATCCAAATCTTTATGCGAACGTATTTTCATCGCTTTTTTGCATAAAAATAATATTTTTTTTGCGATCATCTCTACTTCCCTTACCCCCCCATCTCTCAGTCTCTCCATCTCTTAGTCCCTCAGTCCCTCCCTCCCTTAATCCCTCGTCCTGCCGTCTTTTCATCAACTTTTTCCCTTCAACTAGGAGTTTTTTCATCCCCATTCGTCTATCATATAAAGCCGGGAAAAAAATTGGGGATTTATTATAAATAAATTTTAATAAAAGAATATAACGAACGCTTTATGTCCGATCAACAAATTATTGAATTGCTAAACCGTTTTTTTCAGGGAGAAATCACTTCCGAAGAAAAAGAAAAACTATCGCACTGGATACAGGAATCCGGAAATGAAGCAAAACTTGAAGCATTAATGGCACAGGCATGGCAGCAGTTTAAGCCCCAACAAACATTGCCTTCATCAAAAGCCAAATCCTTATTAAAAACCATTTTAGAAAGAAATAGGGAAGCAAAGAAGTCTTCTGTCAAACCAATAAAGCTATTACATAAGGGATACCGTATTGCTGCAGCAGCAAGTATTATATTATTACTCGGCTTTGCTATTTATTTCTGGATAAACCGTAGCACTAAAATAAATCAAGTTGTCCCGCAATTAGCCCGACAGGATATTGTTCCTCCCCAAACGCTTAATGCAGTGTTAACGCTGGGTAATGGGGAACGGATCTTACTTGAAGATACTTTCCGTGGTGTCTTAGCTATAGAGGGTACTGTAAATATCAGTAAGCATGCCGGTGGACAAATTGCTTACCGTTCTGATATCCCTGATCATGATACAGAAGTAATGTACCATACCCTTACGATTCCCAGAGGAAGCAAAACACTCAAAATAGAATTGGCAGACGGAACCAGGGTATGGATGAATTCAGCATCCTCATTGCGTTATCCCAATCTGTTTACCGGTAAACAACGTCAGGTGGAAATTAAGGGAGAAGCTTATTTTGAGGTTGCAAAAAATGAGGACATGCCTTTTATTGTTAAAGTAAATAACAAAGCTGAAATAAAAGTACTGGGCACCCATTTTAATGTGAGTGCCTACGATGATGAAAGTACGATTAAAACAACCTTGCTGGAAGGTAGCGTCCGTGTCTCGTCTTCTCTTTCTCATTCAGTCTCTTCGTCCCCCCGTCCTTCAGTCATTCTTTCTCCAAACCAGCAGGCTTCATTAGATGCAAGTGGTAAACTAAACGTGGAAAAAGTAGACCCTGAAGAAGCCATCGCCTGGAAGAATGGTATGTTTGACTTTAAGGAAGCAGACATCCGAACCATCATGCGGCAGTTAGCCCGTTGGTACGACCTGAAGGTAGAATACGAAGAAGAAATTACTGAAAAATTCTATGTCAAGATGAGTCGTAATACCAATATATCCAATGTATTTAAAATATTGGAGGCTACGGGTGCTGTTAATTTCAGGATTGAAGGGAAAAAGATTACGATTATTTGAAAATAAATAAAAAGAGTTGCTGGTTGCTGCTTACTGGTTACTGGTTGCTAGTTCCAACCAGCAACAAATAAAAAAAGAAAGGAGATAATTATAAGAAAACATTTACGCTAGCAAAAACAAAACCAAATAACTCAGGCACGAAAAAACCGGATACTGTTCGCAGCAGTATCCGGCTGATGCCTAAGTTAAACCTCTAAACCAAAATGGAAATACCATTTGAATGTCTAACTTAAAACAAAACAAAAGTATGAAAAAAGAAAATACGCGAAAGCGTAAGTTACTCACAAAACTCATTCGTGTGATGAAACTGACCGCTCTACTCTTATTCGGTGCTTGTTTGCACCTGAGTGCCGCAACCTATGCTCAAAGGATCAGCCTTTCGGAACAAAATGCTTCCTTAAGCAGTATTTTTGCACAAATTGAAAAGCAAAGCAACTATACCTTTGCCTATACTGTTTCAATGATGAAAGAGGCAAAGCCTGTTTCCATTGACCTCTCAGATGTTACGCTTGAAGAAGCCCTGGAGCAGTGTTTCAAAGGACAACCGTTTACTTATGCCATTATTGAAAGTACCATTGTGCTGACACCTTTGTCCGAGATCGAAATTAGTGGAAAAGTGACCGACTCAGAAGGTAAAGCTTTACCCAGTGCTACCGTAATGATAAAGGGAACTTTTACGGGTGTAACCACTAATGTTGATGGTGAATATTCAATTACAGTTCCTGATTCAAAAACAGTATTGGTATTTTCTTATGTAGGTTTTGCCAAACAGGAAATTATAGTAGACAATAAGACCACCATTAATGTTACGTTGGAACAATCTGCCACCGAATTGGAAGGTGTAACCATTAATGCAGGATATTATACGGTGAAGGAAAGAGAAAAAACCGGAAATATCTCCAGAATAGATGCCAAACAAATTGAAAATCAAACGGTAACAACTCCCTTGCAAGCTTTACAGGGCAGAATGCCCGGTGTCAATATATTTGATAGAAGCGGGGTTCCCGGAGGTGGTGTTGAGATCCAAATCAGGGGACGGAATAGTATTAGAGATGATGGGAATGATCCTTTATTTATTGTAAATGGTGTGCCTTATCCTTCCGATCCCTTAAATTCACCTTTTGCAAGTAGTGATGTTTACAACGCAACTATTTTGCCAATCAATTATATTAATCCTGCTGACATTGAAAGCATAGAAATATTAAAAGATGCGGATGCTACGGCCATTTACGGTTCAAGAGGGGCGAACGGCGTTGTGTTGATTACAACTAAAAAGGGAAAATCCGGGAAAACAACGGTTACACTGGATCAATCCTATAGCTTTGGAAAGGTTCCGAAAAAAATAGATATGTTAACGACTGATCAGTACATTGAAATGATAAAAGAATCCTATGCAAGTATTGGTTTTGATCCTATCCCTGATCGTATAAAACCCTTTCTCCATGACTTATTTGTTTGGGATCAGGGTAGATATACCGATTGGCAGGAAGAATTGATTGGCGGTACTTCTAAGAGATCAAATACCCAATTATCCATCTCTGGGGGAAATGCTACTACAAATTATCTTTTCAATGGATCTTATTATAAGGAAACGACGGTATATCCGGGCGACTTTGCACTTAAAAGGGGTGCCGGTCTGTTAACGCTTAATCATCAATCGATAGATCGGAAACTCAATGCCTCTTTTTCGGTCAATTATGTATTCCAGAATAGTAATTTACCAACAGCAGCTTTTGCTAGGCAGGCATTTACACTGGTCGCTCATTCTCCGGAACCTTTTGATGAAGAAGGAAATCATAATTTTGAGGAATACAGGTATGGGCCCGGTGACCCTCCTTATGCTGCACTTTCAAAAGCTTATAAAGGGATCACCCGCAACTTGATCACCAATACGTCCTTAGCCTATAAAATCCTGCCTGCATTAAATCTTAAGTTGGATGCAGGTTATTCCTATGTAAGCATGGATGAAATAAGAAAAATCCCAATAAGCGCTCAAAATCCCAGAAACGATCCAACAGGGGGTTCTGTTTTTGGGAATGCCTGGAATGAAACCTGGAGTATAGAGCCACAAATAGCCTACAAAAAAAATATTGGAGCGGGTGTTCTCCGGTTTTTAGGAGGTATCAGTTTTCAATCTTCAACCAATGAAAAAGAAAGTATAACGGCTTGGGGGTACAGCAGTGATGCCCTGTTGGATAATATTCAAGCGGCTCCAAATACAAACATCAACCGGACCAGTTTTTCAGAATACAAGTATAACGCCATTTTTGGACGGCTTAATTATAATTATAAGGAAAAATACATTTTAAATCTTACCGGAAGAAGGGACGGTTCCAGCCGTTTTGGAGCCGGTAAACAATTTGCCAATTTCGGAGCAATCGGAGCAGCCTGGATTTTTTCAAATGAAAGCTTTGTTAAAAATAGTCTGGGCTTTCTTAGTTTCGGGAAACTGCGTGCCAGTTATGGGGTAACCGGTAGTGACCAGATCGGAGATTACCAATACTTGGAAAGCTATTCTCCTACAAGATACGCTTATGTGACTTCTGTGGGCTTAATTCCGACCCGTCTTGCCAATCCTGAATTCGGATGGGAAACGGTCAGGAAATTTGAATTAGCCCTGGAGTTGGGTTTTTTTGAAGAACGGCTCTACCTGGCTGCCAGTTATTATAGAAACCGTTCTTCCAATCAATTGGTTGGAAAGTCATTAGCCGGGACTACAGGCTTTGGTTCTGTTCAATCCAATTTTCCTGCCACTGTTCAAAATAAGGGCTTGGAGATCGAAATCTCTTCTCAAAATATCCATACCAAAAATGTGAAATGGACTACCAGCTTTAACATTTCTTTTGAGCGCAATAAACTGGTCGTTTTTCCTGGTATAGAAGGCACACCGTTTGATCAGGAATATGTAGTAGGGGAATCTATGTTTAACCGTAAGGGTTTTAGGTATATCGGTGTTGATCCTGAAACCGGCTTGTATGAATATGAAGATGTGAACGATGACGGCAGAATTACTTCTCCTGAAGATCTACAACCTGGCTACAATATTTCTGTAGATTACTATGGGGGGCTTAACAATTCCATCAGCTACAAAGGTCTGCAACTGGACTTTTTCTTCCAATTCAAAAAACAAACAGGACGGAGCTATTTGGGTATTTTTGGACAGCCTGGCGGCACAAGAAAAAATTTTCCTGCTTTTTATCATGAAAACAGATGGCAAAACCCTGGAGACATTACGGATATCCAGAAATATTCATGGGCACGTGATGCAAGGGATCCTTATCGTTTTGGTCGAACCTATAGAGGAACAAACTTCATACAGGATGCCTCGTATATTCGTCTTCAAAGTGTTTCTTTAGCCTATGATTTCCCCAAAAAAGTCATAAAGAAATTAGGCGTTCAAAACCTCAGGCTTTATGTTCAGGGGCAAAACCTGTTTACCATTACAAATTATATCGGATTGGATCCTAATGCTGTCGGGGCATTATTACCTCCATTACGATTTATTACTGCCGGTATTAATGTTAAATTTTAAAGAGAGAAGAAATGAAAAAATTATATATATATCCAAAGAAAACTATTGTTCAGTTAAACTCTTTCCGGAATTGGATAATGCTATTTTCTATAATACTAACAATCAGCTCATGCAATGATTTTGTGCAGATTGCTCCTCCCGTTTCGGAAGTCGTAAGTGAAACCGTTTTCGCTGATGACGGGACAGCCATTTCTGCCATTCAGGGTATTTATTCGGAAATGAATAATGGGGCCAGAATTGTGAATGGAGGTACCCGTAGTGTTTCCTTTATAACAGCTTTATCCTCAGATGAACTGCTAAATGTTTACGAATTTAATAGCAATATTGATTATCTTGATATAAATAATAATAGTCTTAACCCTGTTATGACAAACATTACCGTCTTATGGGATGAAGCCTATACCTACATTTATTATGCCAATTCTGTATTGGAAGGGCTGGCCAATTCTGATCAAATCAGAGAGAATACCGCTAAGCAATTAACCGGAGAAGCCAAGTTCATACGGGCCTTTTTCCATTTTTACCTGGTGAACCTTTTTGGAGACATTCCTTATATCAGTACGACTGATTATTTGGCCAATAATGTGGTAAAGCGTGATGCGGTTGCCCTTGTCTATGAAAAAATCATCCAGGATTTAACAGATGCACAAGCTTTGTTGGCCGAAGATTATTCGTATTCCGGTGAGGAACGGGTACAGCCCAATCAATTCGCCGCTACGGCTCTCCTTGCAAGGACCTATTTGTATACAAAAGATTGGGCAAAGGCAGAAACGGAAGCTTCCAAAGTCATCCAAAATACAGGAACTTATGAGTTGGAAGTATTGAACAATGTATTTTTAAAAAACAACTCGGAAGCCATCTGGCAACTAATGACTGTAGACGGACATGGCAGGACTGAGGAAGCCAGTACCTATATACCAGTTCCAACACCCAGGTATGCAGTACTGACAGATCATTTTGTAAAAAGTTTTGAAAATGGAGATTCCCGAAGAAGCAATTGGATAGATAGTATGATCTATAATGAAGTTGTATATTATTTCCCGTTTAAATATAAGGTCTCGAAATGGGACGACCCGATCACGGAGTATACAACCATATTACGTTTGGCTGAACAATACCTCATCCGTGCCGAAGCTCGTGCACAACAAGGAAATATTACAGGTGCACAGGCCGATTTAAATATGATCCGTAATCGTGCCGGTTTAGAAAATACAACAGCCACTGATCAGGCTTCATTACTATTGGCCATTGAGCATGAAAGACGAATAGAACTTTTTACCGAATGGGGGCATCGCTGGTTTGACCTGATACGAACAGGCAAGGCCGGGGCAGTCTTATCAGGCTTTGGCACCAAAGACTGGCAGGAAACAGATATGTTGTATCCAATCCCACAATCAGAGATCGAAAATAACCTGAACATAACTCAAAATCCCGGATACAATTAAAAATAGCTGTTCGGCTGAGGCTCCGCCTCAGTCGAACTTATAAAAGCAGGTTGTACCTGCGCTATTCTATATCTCTATAACGGGTTTGCCTGTCAAAAGGCTGATTATCGCATAAATCATTTCAAACAAGAACAAATAAAATTATAGACAGATGAAAAAAGGAATTTTTAGAAAAACAATAATTTTTGCTTTCACCGTATTTTCCATCACATTGTTTGCTCAAAATAATCTTGAAAAGAAAGTACTTAAAATAGGGGATGATGTACCTAATTTGAAATTTTCAAATATGGTGAACTACCCTGCTAAAGAGATAGAGTTGAAAAATCTCAAAGATAAGCTTGTCATCCTTGATTTTTGGGCTAAGTGGTGATTCCCCTGTATTAAAGACTTTCCAAGGTTGGATAAGCTACAAAGAGAGTTTGACGGAAAAATTCAAATTTTACCTTTTACCTCAGACAAAACAGAAGATGTGGAGAATATTTTTACCCGGATAAAAAAGCAGCAGGATCTGATTTTGCCAAGTGCAAGTGAATCAGAAGCCAGCGAAATCTTAGATTTATTTAATACGAACAAGAAAATATGGATTTACAAAGGGAAATTAATAGCTATTACTGACAAAGATGATGTAAATAGTGATCATATAAAAGCAGTGTTAAATGGTGAGATTGAGGTACTCGAAAAACTAAGAAATGAAAATAAGAAGTCATTTGAATTTGTAAGTGATTTTAGCAAATTACAATTAAACAATACTATTTTACGAAAAAATGTTGGTGAAAAATTCCAGTCTGTATTATCCGGGAAAATGGAAGAATACAAGCGGGATATAAAAACTAAAGCACCCCGGGAGGATGATAGAACGTTTGGATTGAGATTTATTAATATCCATGCTTTATCCCTTTATCGGTATGTTTATGATTTTCCTTTATCAGGGCAAATAGCAAAAATAGAAGTCCTGGATAAAGAAAATTTATCAAATCCATATTGCTATGAAATCATATCTGCAAATGATGAAAATAAGGAGTATAAAGAACTTCAGAAAGAGGCCAGAAAAATAATGCAAAAAGATTTGGAAGAAGCCTTCAATTATACTATAAAAAAAGAAAAAAGAAAGCTTAAGGTATATGTTCTCAAAAAAATTAAAGATGACCATAAGTTGGACAGACTATCCAGCAAAGGAGGTAAACCAGTGGCGAATGCGACAGCCTTTTTTATAAATTATGAAAATATTCCTTTTACCAGATTTATAAAAAAATTGAGAAACTGTTTATCAACTCCGGAAATAAGATTCATACTTGATGAAACGGGTATTGAAGGAAAAATCAATATTGACATTAATGCCAAGACTACGGATTATAAAGAAATGAAAAAGGCATTAAAAGAATATGGATTGGATTTAGCTATTGAAGAAAGAGAGTTGGAAGTTTTTGTAATGATGGATATTAAATAATTTGAAAGAAACCAATAAAAAGGGACAGCATCTTCGGGATATGGGAAGCCATCCTTTCACTCACAAACAATTACTATAGTTTGAACCTTAGACATTTGCTTAAAAATAATTAGGATGGCTTCCCTCTACCACTTCAAAATTGAAATCTCTTTTTAATAATAAATGATATTTTTTTATTATCCTTTCAATGCTTCAGCACCACTTACAATTTCCAGAATTTCATTGGTAATAGAAGCCTGACGGGCTTTGTTATAGGTTAACTGAAGGTCTTTCAACAACTCTTCGGCATTATCGGTTGCTTTATGCATAGCAGTCATACGAGCACCATGCTCAGAAGCAAATGAATCCAATAGTGCTTTATAAAGCTGTATTTTCAATGATTTTGGGATCAACTCACGAACGATATCTTCTTTATTTGGTTCAAAAATATAATCAGCAGCTAAATTAGTTACATCTTCTTCATTAGATTGAATAGGCAAGTATTGTTCTGAAATCAATCTTTGAGTCGCAGCATTTTTAAACTGATTATAAATAATTTCAATTTTATCATATTTCTTAGAAGTAAAATCTTCCATGACTTGTTCTGCTAATGGAACAACATTTTCGAAACTTAAGTCATCAAAAATCTCAATATTAGTATTGGAAACTTTATATCCCTCTTTGGATCCAAAGAAATCGTTTACCTTTTTACCAAAGCAATAAACAAATACATTACCTGCTTCATTCTGTCTTTGATAAGTTTCAGTAATTCTTTTATGGGTTTCTTTGATAACATTTGCATTGAAGGCTCCACAAAGCCCGCGGTTAGAAGCAATACTTATAATAAGTACTTTATCGACCGGACGAATTGCTGAATAAGCACCTTCGGAACTATTGTCAATGCTGTTGCTCAAGTTTTGAAGAATTTCGTTAAGCTTGGAAGCATAGGGGCGCATCTTAAGAATTGCATTTTGTGCCCTTCTTAATTTAGAGGCAGCCACCATCTTCATCGCACTCGTAATTTGTTGAGTCGACTTAACGGAATCTATTCTCGTACGTACTTCTTTTAAACTTGGCATTTATATACTGTTTTGTTTTTCTTAATTTATTTTATTTCTCAGCATATTTCTGAGAAATGTCTTTTGCTACGGTTTCCAAAACTTTAAGATCTGCATCTTCCAGTTTCCCTGCTTTAAGGTTATCCAGTACATCCTGATGTTTGGTTTCAAGGAAGTGTAAATATTCGACTTCGAAATCTTTCACACTCTTTACAGGAACATCCATTAGTAAACCTTTAGTACCACAATAAACAATGGCTACTTGTTTCTCGACAGTCATTGGAGAATATTGTCCTTGTTTAAGGATTTCCACATTACGCTTCCCTTTTTCAAGAACATTCATAGTCGCAGCATCTAATTCCGAACCAAATTTCGCGAAAGCTTCAAGCTCGCGATACTGTGCCTGATCAAGTTTTAGCGTACCTGCAATTTTCTTCATTGATTTAATCTGTGCATTACCACCTACACGTGATACGGAAATACCTACGTTAATTGCGGGGCGAATACCTGAGTTAAACAGATCTGATTCCAGGAAGATCTGACCATCTGTAATCGAAATTACGTTGGTTGGAATATATGCAGAAACATCACCGGCTTGAGTTTCAATAATTGGAAGAGCCGTTAATGAACCTCCGCCTTTTACTTTATTTTTTAATGACTCTGGAAGGTCATTCATATTTTTCGCTACATCATCAGAGTTGATAATCTTTGCTGCACGCTCCAATAATCTTGAGTGTAGATAGAATACATCACCGGGATAAGCTTCACGTCCCGGAGGTCTTCTTAATAGAAGAGATACTTCACGATAAGCTACAGCTTGCTTAGACAGGTCATCATAAATTACAAGGGCAGGGCGTCCGGTATCACGGAAATATTCCCCGATTGCTGCACCTGTAAACGGAGCATAGAACTGCATTGCCGCAGGATCAGAAGCTGTTGCAGATACAATGGTTGTATATGGAAGAGCACCTGCATCTTCTAATGTTTTATGAAGGTTTGCTACTGTACTGCCTTTTTGTCCAATGGCAACATAGATACAGTAAACAGGCTCACCTTTATCATAAAATTCTTTCTGGTTAATAATGGTATCAATTGCAATGGCAGTTTTACCTGTTTGGCGGTCACCAATGATTAATTCACGCTGTCCACGCCCAATTGGGATCATCGCATCTACCGGTTTCAAACCTGTCTGTAAAGGTTCATTTACCGGTTGACGATAAATTACACCCGGAGCAACACGTTCCAAAGGCATTTCGAAACGTTCACCTTTAATTTCGCCTTTACCATCGATAGGTTCACCTAAAGTATTGATTACACGACCTAACATTCCTTCACCTACTCCGATAGAAGCAATTTTACCGCTACGCTTTACTTTGTCACCTTCATTGATTTCGTTTGACTCTCCCAAAAGTACAGCCCCAACATTGTCTTCTTCAAGGTTAAGTACGATTCCTTTCAGTCCGCCTTTTTCAAACTCAAGAAGCTCGCCTGATTCAGCGTTATTTAAACCATAAATACGTGCAATTCCATCACCGATTTGAAGTACAGTACCCACTTCTTCCAATTGGGCCTCATCTTTAAATCCTGCTAACTGCTGACGCAATATTGCGGATACTTCTGCGGGTTTAATCTCTGCCATATGATTGATTTTTAATATTTCTTATTTAAAATTCTCTGATGTATAAGTTCTCTCTAAAATTGCGTTGCAATTCCTTAATTTGTTTTTTAACGCTGGCATCGTATTGTTTATCATCATAACCCAATACAAAGCCACCAATTAAATCTTCATCCACCTGCTCGATTAAATCAATTTCTCCTTTGGTCTGCTCCTGAAGCAAACCTACAATTTTATTCTTAAGTGCTTTATCCAAAGGAATTGCCGTACCAAGCGTTGCAGTGGTAATATTTTTAAATTCTTTATAAAGTACAACAAATTGATGTGCGATGGTTTCTAAAATCGCTTCTCTTTTTTTCTTCGTAATAATTAATAAGAAGAATAGAGAAATTTGCTGCATACTTTTTTCAAAAATTTCCTTTAAAATCGCTTCTTTTTTATCCTTATAAATAATCGGACTTTGAAGCATTAGTTGGAATTCTTTATTTTGCTGACAAACCGATATTACCAGTTTCATATCTTCAACTACATTATCCAAAACTTTCTGCTCAAGGGCAAGGTCAAATAACGCTTTTGCATATCGATTTGCTAATTTTGTTTGTTTCATCTAAATATGCTTAGTTGAAGTTTACGTCTTCAATTAATTTTTGAACGTATTCTTTTTGTTTTTTATCTTCTGACAATTCAGCTCTTAATATCTTTTCAGCAACTTCAATTGAAAGATTTGCCAATTGATTTTTCAGTTCGGTAACTGCAGCCATCTTTTCATTTTCGATGCTTTCTTTTGCACTTTCAATGATACGATTGGCTTCTTCATTGGCTTTTGTTTTCGATTCTTCAATAATGGATTCTTTTACTTTACGGGCATCTCTAAGTATAGCATCCCGCTCTTCTTTTGCTTCTTTCAATAAAGCTTCATTATCGAACTGTAATTGTTTCATCTCTTCACGGGCCTTATTGGCGGCGTTCAGCGCATCCTCAATATTGTCTTCACGATCTTTTAAGGATTTTAAAATAGGTTTCCAGGCAAATTTTTTCAGTATAAATAGTACAATACCAAAGCCTAATGTCATCCAAAATATTAATCCTATACCGGGGCTTACTAATTCCATAACAATTGAATTTGATTTGGTTAAAAATCCTTTGTAAATGCCAACCGCATTTACAAAGGATAGATTTTAATTATGCACCTACACCTAATACGATTAATAGACACACAACGATAGCAAGAAACGCAGCACCTTCAATAAGTGCAGCAGCAACAATCATATTCGAACGAATGTCACCAACAGCCTCAGGTTGACGTGCGATAGACTCAACAGTACTACGGCCGATTTGTCCAATACCAATACCAGCACCAATGGCTGCGATACCAGCACCAAAACCAGCACCTAATTTAGCTAGTGGTGCTAAGTCATTTGCTACCTGTAATAAAATTGCTAATAAATCCATGTTTATTTTATTTAGTTATTGATTAGTTTAAAAATATATTAATGATGTTCTTCTGTTGCCATTCCAAAGTATAAAGCTGACAGCAATGTAAATACATAAGCCTGAATGAAAGCAACAAGCAATTCGAGTAATCCAATAAAAACAGCAAACGCAACAGAAAAAACAGAAATTCCATATCCTAATGCAATATTCATATTACCAAATATGAATATTAAACTCACAAAACTCAATACTACAATGTGACCTGCAGTTATATTGGCAAATAAACGAACCATAAGTACGAATGGCTTTGTAAATAATCCAATAATTTCAATGATAGGCATAAGTGGTACAGGGAACTTTAACCACCACGGTACTCCAGGCATGTTAATGATATGAGTCCAGTAGTTTTTATTCCCACTTATTGTAGTAATCACAA
The DNA here is from genome assembly GCA_028280405.1 of Bacteroidales bacterium. Taxonomy (GTDB): domain Bacteria; phylum Bacteroidota; class Bacteroidia; order Bacteroidales. Next base: position 10,903 of record JANQLW010000022.1, on the reverse strand, counting down.
ATGTAAATAAGGCAAGTACCATCGTTACACTTATATTTCCTGTAACGTTTGCTCCTCCGGGGAAGAATGGTACTAATCCCAATAAATTATTTAAAAAGATAAAGAAGAAAATACTTAATAGGAAAGGAGTATATTTCTCATATTTCTTTTCCCCAATAGAAGCTTTAGCTATGTCATCACGAATAAAAATAATTAACGGTTCTAACAATGACTGTAAACCTTTTGGAGCATGACCGGCTCTCTTTTTATAACTTTTTGCAACGTTTAGGAAAATAATTAGCATTAAAGCCAAACTGATTAATACAGCGAAAGCATTTTTTGTAATTGATAAATCTAAAGGTTTTTTGTGAGTTTCCGTATTAATGATTTTTCCCTTGTTTGGTCCGTCATGAGCAATTTCAAATCCTTTATAAGCGTCGTGCCCATGGTGAAACTTTGATGACATAAAGAAGTGAAATTTCCCTTCATCATAAAGAATTACAGGAAGAGGAATGGCCACAGAAGTTTCTCTCCAATCCAAAATATGCCAATAATAAGAATCAACGATGTGTTCAATAATTTTTTTACCGGCATTAAATTCTTTTTTTGAATGAGCATTTTTTGTGTGATCATCGCCATGATCAGCTGCTTGTAGTCCTAAGGAAAAAATCAGGAAGAATGTTATTAAAGCAATACCTTTCATTCTCCAACTCCTAAACCTGTCTATATTGATCATTTATTATTTAGTATCTGTTTAAATAATCTGCAATTTTACAAATAATTGATGAATTAAAGAAGGCTTTTTTAATTTATTTGAAAGCCTATATATGTTTTAAATTGAAGCACAATACAGTAATAAAATCTTCATTTGGATAATAGCTAAAATTATTTTAAATTTATAAGGAACCATCATAAAAGGAAAGGAAACACTATGAAAAAGTTTGTAATTTTATTGGCAGTATTTATCTTTGCAATGTCCGGTTGTCGTTATAAAGGAAGCGAAGTTGTTGATGTTAAAGCGGAAACGGATCAGGTAAAAGCTCTTATTGAAAAATATGTGATGGCGGTAGAAGAGGAAAACTTCGAATTCATTGAGCATATTTGGGCGGAGAGTGAAAACATTACCATGATCGGTACTGATTTAAACGAAAGATTGACCGGATGGAAGCAAATTGAGAACGCTTACAAAACTCAATTTAAGAACTTTGAAGATACTTATGTGAATGTAAGTGATCAGGTGATCAGGCTAAATAAATCGGGAACAACTGCCTGGTTTAGTTTAGTGATGAATTATAATTTTATATTTAAAGGAAATGCAGTGAGTTATAGCGGCATTCGATTTACGGGTGTTGTGGATAAAATTGAGGGTAAGTGGTTGCTGGTACAAGGTCATTTGTCGATTCCTGCTGAAGCTCAAATGAGAGAAGTTATTTAAGATACTACTATTTAATCTAATCATTATTATTTAATTTATTATGTCAGAAAAGCCTAAAAACGAGGATGTACAATCTAAAATTATGAGTATGGAAGCCGGTGAATACTACTGGTGTGCCTGTGGGAATAGTTCAACCCAACCATTTTGTGATGGTTCACATAGAGGAACAAGTGCGGAGCCATGTGCAATTACTTTTGAGAAAAAACAGGAAGTAATGTGGTGCATGTGTAAGAAAACAAAAACACCACCGATATGTGATAAAAATTGTATGGAGTAAACAAAAAGGCTGTCCAACCCGGACAGCCTTTTTGTATGATTTATTCTGCAAGTATCAGAATTTTGTTTTTTAAAACTTCAATAACGCCCCCATTCACTTCGAAAAATTCAGTTTGATTATCATCAATCTTGACTTTGATCTTCCCTTTTCCCAGAACTGAAATTAAAGGAGCGTGATTTTTCAAAATTTCAAAGGATCCGTCAATACCAGGTAATTGAACAAGATTGACTTCTCCTTCAAATAATGTTTTATCGGGTGTTATGATTTCAATATTCATAATTATTTACTTTCAGCAAGCATTTTCTTACCTTTTTCAATGGCTTCTTCAATAGTACCAACCATATTGAATGCAACTTCAGGATATTCGTCCACTTCACCATCCATAATCATATTGAAACCTTTAATGGTATCTTCAATGCTTACGATAGTACCGGGAGTTCCTGTAAATTGTTCAGCAACGTGGAATGGTTGTGATAAGAAACGTTGAACACGACGTGCACGATGTACAACCATCTTATCTTCTTCAGAAAGTTCATCCATACCTAATATGGCAATGATGTCCTGAAGCTCTTTATAGCGTTGAAGAATCTCTTTTACTCTTTGTGCTGTATTATAATGTTCATCACCTACAATATCCGGAGTAAGAATACGTGAAGTTGAATCCAGTGGATCAACTGCAGGATAAATTCCTAACTCAGAAATTTTACGGCTTAATACCGTAGTCGCATCAAGGTGAGCAAATGTAGTTGCAGGAGCCGGGTCTGTCAAGTCATCCGCAGGTACATAAACGGCCTGAACTGAAGTAATCGAACCTCGTTTAGTTGAGGTAATACGCTCTTGCATAATACCCATCTCGGTAGCAAGTGTTGGTTGATAACCTACTGCTGATGGCATACGTCCGAGAAGTGCAGATACCTCTGAACCAGCCTGAGTAAAACGGAAAATATTATCAATAAAGAATAAGATATCACGTCCACCTGACTTTTCATCACCATCACGGAAATATTCAGCTACTGTTAAACCTGAAAGTGCTACACGAGCACGTGCCCCGGGAGGTTCATTCATTTGCCCGAATACCATGGTAAGAAGTGATTTTTTCAGTTCTTCCTTATCTACTTTGGAAAGATCCCATCCACCTTCTTCCATGCTTTTTTTGAAATTTTCACCATATTTTACCAAACCTGCTTCGATCATCTCTCTTAAAAGGTCATTTCCTTCACGCGTACGTTCACCAACTCCGGCAAATACTGAGAATCCTGAATATTGTTTTGCAATATTGTTGATCAACTCCTGAATAACTACGGTTTTTCCTACACCGGCACCACCAAATAATCCAATCTTACCACCTTTTGCATAGGGCTCAATAAGATCAATTACTTTAATTCCTGTATATAAAACTTCGCTTTGCGTTGATAGGTTTTCAAAGGTAGGCGGTTCACGATGAATAGGATATTTTAGTTCACTTTCAACTTCTCCTAAACCATCAATTGATTTTCCAATTACATTAAATAAACGTCCGTTAATATCTTCACCCGTGGGCATTGAGATCGGATGACCTGTTGAAATTACTTCCATACCGCGCTTTAATCCATCTGTAGAATCCATTGCAATGGTACGGATCGTATTTTCTCCAATATCTTGTTGAGCTTCTAATACAATTGTACTTCCACTTTTGTTTTTAATTTCCAGAGCATCATATATATTCGGCAATACCTCTTCCTGATCAAAAGTAACATCAATTACAGGACCAATAATTTGAGAAACTTTTCCAACACTTTTTTTCTCCATCTTGAGTCTTTTAAATTTAATTGAGCAAAGATAATAAAGTATATTATTTTCTATATGTGAATCATCTATTTTTTTGCAAAACGTCCTGAAACTCTTTATTTAATGAGTTTCCGTAGCTTTTTCTTTCTTTTTAAAGATTGATTTCTGAAAAATAATCAATAGAAATACCCCAATTGTAATTGCTGAATCTGCAATATTAAATACAGGCCTGAAGAAGATAAATTCTTCACCTCCTTTATATGGGAACCAATCCGGATAATATCCTTGAATAATGGGAAAATAGAACATATCAACCACTTTCCCGTGAAGAAAGCTTGCATAGCCACCGGCTTCCGGCATAAATTCAGCTACCGTTTGATAAGTGCTAGCGGAAAAAATGAGCCCGTATAATGCCGAATCAATAATATTTCCTAAAGCTCCGGTAAATATTAATGACATGCTAATGATAAAGATTTTGTTTTCTTTCTTTTTGATTAAATTCCATAGGTAATATCCAATTGCAGAAACTGCTATTATTCTGAATATGCTTAAAAATAGCTTTCCAAATTCTCCTGCAAACTGCATTCCGAATGCCATTCCATAATTTTCTGTAAAATGAATAATGAACCAATCTCCCAATATATGATATTCCTGCCCTAAGCTCATATTGGTTTTGATCCAGATTTTCAAAATCTGATCGGCAATGAGTATGACAAAAATGATGATTAATGATTTTTTAAGCATATTTACTTTTTAAAATAAAAAGAAGCAACCAGCCGGCCACTTCTTTTTGATATGTGGATCTATTATTTTTTTACTGATTTAATTTAGCATCAATGCTGAGTGTAGCATGAGGTACACTTCTCAACCTTTCTTTAGAAATCAATTTCCCGGTAGCCCTGCAAATGCCGTAAGTTTTATTTTCAATACGGATCAATGCATTTTCAAGGTTATTGATAAACTTTTGCTGACGAGCTGCCAAACGACTGTTTTCTTCTTTAGAAAGAACATTGTGTCCTTCTTCCAATACCTTAAAAGTTGGAGAAGTATCATTAGTCCCATGGTCGTTATGATTTGTATAAGCTTCTGTCAAAAGATCAAGATCCTTTCTGGCTTTCTCCAGCTTCTGTTGTATGAGTGTTTTGAATTCTTCCAATTCCTCATCAGAGTATCTGGTTTTTTTTGCTTCCTCTTTAGCTCCTTTTTTTTCCATGGCTCTAATTATTTAGTTAAACCTTAATTTATTTCAAATACTTTAGGAATTACTGTGCTTTGGTAATCAATAATTGGGTGTGTATTCCATCAATCAATTCTACCTCTGTCTTTCCCTCTTCCTCAATATTATCTACTAAAACTAATGATTCTGCTAAAGTCTCCGAACAAATATATGAATTATTGTGAATTATCGCTTCATCTATTTCAGCGTTTTTCTCAATCTTTAAATTTATCTTATCCGTAACTTCAAATTCCTGTTCTTTACGATAATTTTGAATACGATTGATCACCTCACGAGCAATACCTTCATCTCTTAATTTTTCATCGATTGTGATATCCAAAGCTACGGTTAAGCTTTCCATGTTCGCAACTACCCATCCCGGAATATCTTCGGTCATGATATCCACATCGCTTAAAGCAATTTCCAATGTTTGTCCGTCAATTTCTAAATGGTAAATACCTTCGGTTTCTATTTTACTGATTTCTTCCTGTCCGAATTGGTGAATAGCTGTAGCAATTTGTTTCATCATTTTACCATACTTCGGACCTAAAGCTTTAAAGTTAGGTTTGATTTTCTTCACTAAAATATCGGAAGCATCAGTCATATATTCTATCTCTTTAATGTTTACTTCAGATAGAATCAGATTTTCAATGGCCTGAACCTGTTTCATGAATTTTTTATCCAATACAGGAATCATGATTTTATTCAATGGCTGACGAACCCGGATATTGGTTTTCTTACGTAAAGAAAGTACCATAGAAGAAATTTTTTGCGCCAATTGCATACGCTCTTCCAAATCTTTGTCGATCATGGATTCATCAGCTTCAACGAAATCTGTTAAATGAAGTGATTCCACATTATGACGGCCACTAACTTTATTTAAGTCCATGAATAGCCTGTCGGTAAAGAAGGGAGCAATTGGAGAAGCCAATTGAGCAACCACTTCCAAACAACGATATAAAGTTTGGTAGGCAGAAATCTTATCTTCTGTATAATCACCTTTCCAGAATCTTCTTCTGCATAAACGAACATACCAGTTACTCAAATGTTCATCAACAAATGTTGCAATGGCACGGCCCGCTTTTGTGGGTTCATAATCATTATAAGCTTCATCCACAACTTTGATCAGCGTATTTAATTCTGATAAAATCCAACGGTCAATTTCCGGACGGTTTGCCATTGGTACCTCTTCTTCTTCATATTTGAATCCGTCAATATTTGCGTAAAGTGCAAAGAAAGAATAAGTATTATAAAGGGTACCAAAGAATTTGCGCATTACTTCAGCAACTCCGTCAATATTGAATTTCAGGTTATCCCAGGGCTGTGCATTGGTGATCATATACCAACGGGTAGCGTCCGCTCCATATGTTTCAATGGTTTCGAATGGATCAACCGCATTGCCTAAACGTTTCGACATTTTGTTTCCTTTTTTATCAAGAACAAGTCCGTTTGAAACACAAGTTTTAAAAGAAACAGAATCGAATAACATGACTGCAATAGCATGGAGTGTAAAAAACCATCCCCGGGTCTGGTCAACGCCTTCCGCAATGAAATCAGCAGGGAAACTGGATTCAAATTCTTCTACATTGTCAAATGGGAAGTGGAATTGTGCATAAGGCATGGCACCTGAATCAAACCAAACATCAATCAGGTCCGGTTCACGGAACATTTTTTGTCCGCTTTCAGATACCAATACAATTTCATCAATATATGGACGGTGGAAATCGAAAGTTTCATAGTTTTCTTTCGACATATCTTCCGGATTGAACTCACCCATAGGGTTTTTATCCATTACACCGGCAGCTATTGCTTTCTCAATTTCTTCTTTTAATTGTTTCGCAGAACCAATGCAGATTTGTTCTTCACGATCCTCGGAAGTCCAGATTGGGAGTCCAACTCCCCAATAACGTGAACGGGATAAATTCCAGTCTACCAGGTTTTCAAGCCAGTTGCCAAAACGGCCAATACCGGTTGCTGTTGGTTTCCAGTTGATGGTTTTATTTAACTCCATCATTTTGTCTTTGAAAGCAGTGGTTTTAATAAACCATGAATCCAATGGATAATAAAGAATTGGCTTATCTGTTCTCCAGCAGTGAGGATAACTATGTTCGTATTTTTCGGTTTTAAAAGCTAAATTTTCTTTTTTCAGCTTAACAATGATGTCGATATCAACATTGTCTTTTTCATTAGGATCATGATTAGGGTCGTATTCGTTTTTCACATAACGACCTGCAAACTCTCCCATCTCTTCCACAAACTGGCCTTTTTTATTTACCATAGTTAAAGCGCCAATTCCGTTTTCTTTGGCAACTTTGAAGTCATCTGCACCAAAAGAAGGCGCAATGTGAACGATACCTGTACCGTCTTCTGTAGTTACGAAATCTCCAACTAAAACTCTGAATGCATCTCCTTCTTCAGGTTGTGCATAAGGAAGTAATTGATGATAACGAATGCCTGCTATATCTTTTCCTTTAAATTCATCAACTACTTTAAAAGGAATGGCTTTTTGTCCTGTTTCATAATTTTCTAATGCTAATTCTGCATTTTTTTCCGGGAAGTATTTTCCAAATAATTCTTTAGCAAGAACTACTGTTATTGGTTGATGCGTATACGGATTAAAAGATTGGACTTTTACATAATCGATTTTTTTACCAACTGCTAAAGCCGTGTTTGAAGGTAAAGTCCACGGAGTAGTGGTCCATGCCAGGAAAAATACATCACCGTGAGTATCTTTGAATAAGAAATCAGATTTTTCATCTTGTTTCACTTTGAATTGTGCAACTACCGTATTGTCTTTTACATTGCGGTAGCAACCCGGCATGTTTAATTCGTGTGAACTTAAACCGGTACCGGCAGCAGGAGAATAAGGCTGAATGGTATATCCTTTATAAAGCAATCCTTTTTCATAAAGTTTACTTAAAAGGTTCCATACACTTTCAATGTATTTGTTCTCGAAGGTAATATAAGGATCATCCAGATCAACCCAATACCCCATACGTTTGGTCAAATCATCCCATTGATCTTTATATTTCATCACCTCTTTACGGCAGGCTTTATTATAATCTTCAACCGAGATGTTTTTTCCAATATCTTCTTTTGTAATTCCAAGTGTTTTTTCAGTAGAAATTTCAATAGGTAGTCCGTGAGTATCCCATCCGGCTTTACGTTTTACGTAGAAACCTTTTAGGGTTTTATAGCGACAAAAAATATCTTTAATTGCTCTGGCCATGACATGGTGAATACCCGGCATTCCATTTGCCGAAGGAGGCCCTTCATAAAACACAAATGGTTTATGGCCTTCACGAGTTTTCAAACTCTTTTCAAAAATACCGTTTTCTTCCCAGTATTTTCTTACTTCTTTCCCAATGTTTGACAAATCAAGCTTTTTATACTCTTGATAGTTAGTTTTTTTGTTACTCATTGATTGTGATATTTCTACTGATTAATTAAAGAGGTGCAAAAGTAACAAAAAAATCTAAATTTTCAATGAGTCCGTACCCTGACAGGGTCATTGCTAAAACTTTCTATAGAAAAAAGGGTTGATGACCCTGTCAGGGTAGTTTCAGGGTTTTATTCCCGGAGGATTAAATAATCCCCAATCATCAATTATATAATCCCATGGATTAAAACTTTCAATCCAGTCTATAAACAGAAGGCGATATTCTTCAACTAATTCTCTAACAATGCTAAAATATTCCATCTCATTAAATCCAAACATCTTTAGAGAATTTGACATAGCAACTAAATCACGGGCAGATTTTCGAATAATCGTTGCTGCTTCCATTTTTAAATCATACAGTTCAGTATGATATGCTCCGGCAATTTTCACGCTCATATTTGCAGCATCAGATAGCATCAAGGAGATTATTTCCTGTAAGTGATCATTTTCTTCAGGTATAAGATTGGCAATAGTTAAAACCACATCATAAATTTCTCTTCCTTTTTTGTAAATCAATAGATTCTTAATGTTTTCATCTTTAGGTTCTTCAAACATAATTTTGTAATTATAATTACGGAGAGCAATTATGTACAAATATAAATTATTTTAAGCAACCCTGAAAGGATCTAGGCTTAAATCTACTTTAGAAAAATAAGACTTTGACCCTGTAAGAATAGGTCTTAATATCCTGCGGCTTGTCCGTCTTTTCTGCTTTCAGAAGCGCCGTAGTAAACTTTATTTTTTTCATCCCAAAGGATGGCTTGATATCCACCGAAACCTCCAAGATCCCATTGGATTTTGTGTCCCATTTGCATAAGTTTTTGAAGTTCTTCCCAATGGATTCCACTTTCCAGGTAAAGGGTTCCTCCATTCTTCATTTTTTCGCCTGTTGGCTGTGATGAACCACCATGTCTGATACGTGGTGCATCGCCGGCTTCCTGTAAATTCATTCCGAAATCAACAAGATTAATTACGATTTGGGCATGACCTTGGGGTTGCATGGAGCCACCCATTAATCCAAAACTGATATATGGTTTTCCATCTTTGGTAATAAAAGCAGGAATAATGGTATGGAAAGGCCTTTTTCCTGGTTCAAAAACATTCAGATGCCCTTTTTCCAAGCTAAACATCTCACCTCTATCTTGTAAAATAAATCCTAATCCCGGAGGGCACATACCAGATCCCATTCCTCTATAGTTACTTTGAATAAGCGAGACCATATTTCCATCTTTATCGGCAACGGTTAAATAAATGGTATTTCCGGTTTCTATTTTTCCCGGATCATAAGAACGACCTGCTCTTTTGCTATTAATGAGTTTTCTTCTTTTATCTGCATATTCTTTTGAAATCAATTCATCTATTGGAAGATCATTAAATGCAGGGTCAGCATAGAATTTTGCACGGTCTTCAAAAGCCAGCTTTTTAGCTTCAGTAAAATGATGAATGTATTCGGCAGTTCCAAATCCCATGGCTTTAACATCATAACCTTCCATAATATTCAGGATTTGAAGAGCTGCAGTTCCCTGTCCGTTTGGAGGAAGTTCCCAAACATCATAACCTCTGTAATTGATGCTGATTGGCTCTACCCATTCCGAATAATGTGAAGCCATGTCTTCATAGGATAAAAATCCACCCTGTTCCTTAAAGAACTGATCAATGGTTTTGGCAATACTTCCTTTATAGAATTCATCTCTTCCCCCTTTGGCAATTTTTTCGAGTGTATTTGCTAAAGCAGGGTTTTTAAAAATCTCCCCTTTTTTAGGTGCATGCCCATTCAGAGCAAAGACCTTTTCTACATTCGGATATCTTTTCTGAAAACGAACTCCTTTTTGCATATAATAAGCAATCAGTTCTGAAACAGGGAAACCTTCCCTTGCATAGGTTATTGCCGGATTCAGTATTTCTTTCATTTTAAGTTTTCCAAACTTTTTGTGAAGTTCAAACCAACCATCCACACATCCTGGAACACTTACGGGTAACGGACCGTAAGCAGGAATACTTTTAAAATTGTTCTTTTTAAAATATTCAAGAGATAATGATTTTGGAGAGCGTCCACTGGCATTTAAACCATACAGCTTCTGATCTTTTGCACTCCATACGATGGCAAATAAATCACCACCGATACCATTGCCTGTTGGTTCCATCAAACCTAAAGTGGCATTGGCAGCAATAGCAGCATCAATGGCGTTTCCACCTTGTTTTAAAACATCCAATGCTACTTGAGTAGCCAGTGGCTGACTGGTACAAGCCATTCCATGTTGAGCAATCACTTCGGAGCGTGTAGCAAATTCACGTCCGGTAATTCTGTCCTGAGCGATTATCTGTAAAGTAAAAATCAAACAGATAAGAAGGAAAGTTAGTTTTTTCATCCTATAATAGTTTAGTTAGCAAGTAGATGGAACAGCTGTAAAAAAATAACTGTTACACCAATAAAATTTTGATTCTATACAAAGTTAAAATTTCCGGAGTATTATGATTATGAAATTAGACAAACGTTTATCATTTAAGGATGAGAGAGGGGTAAAAACCCTTTATGCTCTAACTAAAATTGGCATCTCATCCTGAACTTGTTTTAGGATGACATGGAGTATTCACTGACTGCAGTGACGGCCATGGGAAGCCATCCCCTCAATTGTAAATGTTCCAGTCGTTTAAGATACGATAAAGAAAGATTCAACACGTAGGGGATGTCTTCCCATAGCCGTTAAGTTAAGCTGTTTATATCATTGACTTTTATTGTTCTACAGAAATAAAAGCCTTTAATCATCTTAATCACTACAGCCAGTGAAC
>JANQLW010000077.1 GCA_028280405.1 Bacteroidales bacterium | reverse complement strand
AATGAATTAAGAACAAAAGAACAATCAGTAAGGCTCGAAACTAATTTAGTGTAAAGGCTAATCTATAACTTTTGTAAAGGATGTATATTAACGAACATTAAGATGAAAAAATGAGTATTGATATTATAGGAGCAGGGATAGGAGGATTAACCACTGCAATCGCACTTGAGAAAAAAGGAATTAAGACAAGAATATTTGAACAAGCCGAACAGTTAAAACCAGTTGGAGCTGGAATTATACTTGCCAATAATGCAATGCAGGTTTATGAAAAATTGGGGCTAAGAGAAATCATTGAGCAAAACGGAAATCCAATTTCTTCAATGAATATCACAAAAGCTAATTTGACTGCTATTTCAAAAGTTGATTTAAAATATTTTGAACAAAAACACAATGTAAAAAATATTGCTATTCACAGAGGTAAACTTCAAGAAATCCTTTTAGACCAACTTAAAAACTCTCAAATAGCACTCAATCACAAATTGAATAGCATAAATAAAATTGGCAATCAAAACCAACTTGTATTTGACAATGGCAAAGAGCTAACCTCGCAAGTAGCCATTGGAGCAGATGGTCTGAATTCAGTCGTTAGACAACATATTTTTCCTAAAAATAATATAAGGAGCGCCAAACAAATTTGTTGGAGAGGAGTCACAGAGTTCGACCTGCCAAAAACTTATGGAAATGAATTGAATGAAGCGTGGGGAAAAGCTGACCGATTTGGTTTTGTACAGATTGCACCCAATAAAGTTTACTGGTATGCATTAAAAACTTTCAAACAGTCGGCAAATGAATACGATATTGAGAATCTTGAAAATTATTTTAAAGACTATAACACAGTAATAAGAGATATTATTTTTTCAACTTCTAAAAATGAAATACATACTGCTGAAATTTCTGATTTAAGTCCAACCAATAAATGGTTTAAAGATACTATTTGCCTCTTGGGAGATGCAGCTCATGCAACCACCCCCAATATGGGACAGGGCGCTTGTCAAGCCATAGAGGATGCTTATGTGCTTTCGGAATGTTTAAACAAATACGATTATTACAATGCTTTTAAGCAATACCAAAAATTAAGATTACCCAAAGCACATAGAGTGGTAAACACAAGTTGGAAAATTGGAAAATTAGCCCATTGGAAAAACCCTATATCCAGAAAATTGAGAAATACAGTGATGAGATTGACACCAAGTAAGGTTAATAGAATTCAATCCGAAATTATATTTAAGCTTGAAACAGTCTAAATAATCAACTGGTGGTAACAATGTATAAGAAATAATAGCGGCTGAAGTGCTTAAACGAAATAATAAACATATAACAAAGGTCTGTGCTAAACCGAAAAGTTAGCGTTCCAAAAGCCGCTACTATTCTTATACGAGACCGTTGTGTTTAATAAAAAAGAACCATTAAATGAAAAAAGTTCTAATCATTGGAATTAGCATCGGAATGATGTTTTCATGCAATAACGCTGAAAAGAAAAACACCAACAAACAAAACGTAAATTCAATAGTCAAAACGAAGATCCAGATTGTTTTACCCAATTCTTTGAGTAATAAAAGACATGTATATGAATCATACATCGAAAACGCTTTTAACAACATTCATTCTTTTGCTAAGAAATACAAATGGGATAGTTTGTCCAAAGAGTCGTTTATTGATAGTATGATGGTATTTGATAATAAAAAAGAATTTGACAAAAGTCTGTTAACATTAGCAGAAGCCGACACATCAATGAGGTTGCCAAAAACCTATGTTGGTGCAATAGAGAAAAGAACTTTATTAGTGGTAACTCCTGAAATATATTCAAAAGTTTACCCAGAAGGAGTTGAGAGAAATAGTTATGAGAAACTCCTTACTCATGAAATTGCCCATAGACTTCATATTTCAATACTGGATGGTGATGAAGATGCAATGGGGCCTATATGGTTTTATGAAGGCTTTGCCGTTTTTACTGCCAATCAATTTTCCAATTCAGATAAACATTTTAGCAAGGAAGAAATGGCAGCAATAATGAATAATCCAGAAAGAAATAGCTATCACGACTACGGAATTATTTTTAGATATTTCGTACAAAGAGTTCCATTACAACAATTGATCGATAGTGCCAAAAATGAAAATTTTAATGGTTGGCTATTATCAAAGTATGATTATGACTTAATGCAGAATTACTAAACACAACAATGGCTATAAGTAATTGCTTCTACTCACCTGCTTCTGAAAATCCGCAAGGATTTTCAGCTTGGCGTGTACTTGCAAAGGCAAGTGCTAATCCACGCAACAACTCATAGCCGAGACCCTTAACCAATTGTAAAGCCAACTATCTTGTTTTTAATTTAGGTAAATTGTAAGTTTGTATAAAAAGAACAAAATGCAAAAAGTATTAACAGACAATATGGAAAAAATCAAAGCATTATGTATGGCACATAATGTAAAGAATCTTTTTGCTTTTGGTTCAGTCTGTACTGACGAGTTCAATGAAAAAAGTGATATTGATTTACTTATTTCATTTTTACCAATGGACTATGCAGACTATGCAGATACTTATTTTGAACTTGCAGAAAAACTAGAACAAATCTTAGATAGACCTGTAGACTTAGTAACTGACAAATCATTAAAAAACCCCTATTTCATTAACTCAGTAAACAAGACTAAAACTTTGATTTATGGCCATTGATATTAGAAAATATCTCTTAGACATTCTGGAATCAATAGAATCAATTGAAAACTATCTCGGAGATAAACGTGATTATAATATCTATATGTCAGACAAAATGCTTCGTAGAGCTGTAGAAAGAGAATTTGAAATTATTGGTGAAGCCATGAATAGAATTGAACGAATAGATCCTCATATTGAAATTTCTAGTAAAAAACAGATAATAAGTATGAGAAACCGTGTTATTCATGGCTATGACAAAATTGACAATGAAATAGTTTGGGGTACCATAATAAGACACTTACCTATCTTAAAGAAAGAAGTTTCTATTCTTATTAAGAAATAGCAACTGGTTACAACAAAACCTAAGTCGCATAGCTGCTTCTACCAATAACGAAACAAACACAAATAAATAACCAGCCACATCGGAGGACTGGAAAGTAAGGCGAAAATCGCTACGCAACTTAGCCAAATACGTTACCGCCAAGCTGGGAAAACTTGACAAATCCGTATATTTTTATTATTTTTGTACGTACAAAAATGTAAAATCATCATGGACACTAAATTGACATTAAAACTTAATAAGTCTATCATCGATAGAGCAAAAGAATATGCGAAAGAAAGAAACATTAGTCTTTCTAAAATGATTGAAAATTATTTAAGTGCTGTTACTGACGAGAAAGAAATTGAAATTAAAGTCTCTCCCCTTGTGGAAAGTCTAATCGGAATTACAAAACCTAGTTCTGATAGTGACAAAAAAGATTATACAAATTACCTTTCTGATAAATATGCATAATGAAAAATATTTTAGTTGACACCAATATCATAATTGACCTCCTGACAAAAAGGAGAGAATATTATAAACCTGCAAGTATACTTTTTACATTATCTGACTATAAAGAAGTTAATTTGTGTATTTCTTCACTAAGTTTTGCAAATACATATTATCTTTTACAAAAAGAACTAAACGCAAATAAGGCAAAAGAAGTTCTTAGAAAGTTTAAGCTTCTTGTGAAAGTTTTGCCAATGGATGACAAGATAATTGATCTTTCATTAAATTCCGACTTTAAAGACTTCGAAGATGCTATTCAATATTATACAGCAATTGAAAATAAATTAGAGGTAATAATTACAAGAAACTTAAAAGATTTTAAGCTATCCAAGTTACCAGTTATGAAGGCTGATGAATTTTTAAAATTGAAATAGCCAGGCGGTAACAAAACCTAAGTTGCACGCTGGTGCAGCCAATAACGAAACCAACACAAATAATTAATTTTCCACATCGGAGGACTGTAAAGCGCGGCGAAAATCCGCTACGCAACTTAGCCACAAGCAAAAAATGAAAGATAAACTGCCATTAATACACCTAGAAGAAGTTAACTCCAACAAAGGATACAAATTTGCAGTTAAGCTATTTAAAGAATATGTTTCACAACTTGGCATTGATTTGGAATTTCAAAATTTCAACAAGGAAATTAGAAACATATCAGTTGAATACGCTAGGCCAAATGGGGTAATAATAATAGCATATATAAATAAAAAAGAACCAATTGGATGTGTTGGAATTAGGAAATTTGAAGAAACAATTTGTGAACTAAAAAGAATGTATTTAAAAATAGAATATCGAGAGCTTGGAATTGGAAAAGCTCTTTTAAGAGAAGCTATAAAAAAAGGAAAAGAACTAGGATATTATAAAATAAGATTAGACACTCTTCCTTCAATGCTAAAAGCAATAGACTTATATAGAAACAAGGGTTTTTATGAAATAAAACCTTATCGCTTTAATCCTATTATCGGGACAAAATATTATGAATTAAAACTAAAAGAATGAAGCCAGTGCCTAACAAAACCTAAATCACAAAGCTGCTTTAGCCAATAACGATAGAAACACAAAATAGTAATCGTCCACATCGGTGGACTAAGACACGCGCAAAAAACCGCTACGCAACTTAGCCAAAACGTTGTGTGCAACCCAGCAAGACACCAGTAGTGCTAAAATGAAATGGCTGAAAAGAAAACAATATGCCACCCCACAAAAGCAAGAGTTTGTCAGCCCATCCCAGCAACCATCCCTTCGCTGCCAAACACATGCTTTTTTGCCATCGCACGACTTAAATTGAAATACTGACAATTCGAAATGGTAATATCTCAACTCTGCAACAAATATTTATAAATGAGTTTTTCATCCTGTTACTTTGACAATTATTAATCATTTAAAATTTTATAAGGATGAGAACATCAATTTATTTAAGCTTAGCTTTTTTATTGTTTGCAAAAAGCTTGTTTGCACAGGACAAGGATGTTGACAAGTATTTTCAGATTAATCCTCTTGAGATTAAATCACAAAAAAATGAAATCCAAGAGTATGCGGTAACCTTAAAATGGCAAAATTTAGATGCTATTAATGGTAATAAAATAAACTGCAATGTTGTAAATGCGACATACATTGTTGGAGATAATGGGCATGTTAGTTGGAAAAATGTTAGTCTTGCGCAAATTGAGGATTTTAATCAGACACAATATAAAGGCAATCATTTACCATCATTAAATGATTTCTCATACAAATCAATGGATACAGCTTTTTTATCCGAGGAATTTTACAAGAATATTTCTGTGGAACAAAGGGATTTAGCTAAGTGGCTTGTTTCCGATGCAGTACAAATGCAAGGATTAGCTTGGTACGTATTTGATAGTTTAGAGTTTAAGAAAGACTTTGAACCTAAGCTATTGGAAAACCATGATGTAAGATTTGAAGACTGGGTTACTTTTACTAGCCGATACCAGAAACTGGTATGGTCTGGGATTACAAAACATAACGACGAAGTATGTGCAATCGTAAAATTTGAATCGTTTTATAATCCTGTAAAAATTGATAATGAGCAGATGCAAGTAAAAGGTCGTTCACTTTACTATGGAGAGATGTGGATTTCATTGACCGACAAGCAGGTTGAATATGCAGTCATGTTCGAAGATGTTATAATGAAATTAACAAGTTCAATGTTTCCTGATGAACAATTAATCGACTTGCAAAGGGAAATAGTTTTCAATAAACAGAAATAACATCTAAATTTATTGGAAATGAAAAAGAATAAAAAAGTATTGGCATTTTTTACTGCGTTTCTATTTAGTATAGTTTTTTCTTTACTTTTCAAATGGGGGCAAACAGGAAATCCTTTCAAAGCAGAGACACTGATGTATGGCATCATAATCTTTCTTAATATTCTAATTACGGGAGGTTTTGCTATTAGGTTATTTCATAAAAACTCAAACAAATCTGCTAATCAAGTTAAAAAGAATATTTTGCCTTTATTCTTACTATTCGTTTTATTTGCTTTAGTTGTTTCTCTTTCAATTGTTA
The DNA here is from genome assembly GCA_028280405.1 of Bacteroidales bacterium. GTDB lineage: Bacteria > Bacteroidota > Bacteroidia > Bacteroidales. The sequence goes on along the minus strand of JANQLW010000077.1, from coordinate 101,251 downwards.
GTATTGGTGTTTATGCTTTTTATCTGCTAAAAGGATTAGATACAACAAATTTCTTGAAACAATTGATTCAAGTGGAACTTACTGGGGCAATCAGGCAATTCTCTATATGGATTTTAATCGGCTCGGCTGTATTTTTCTACATTATTTGGCGAAAGGCAGTTGACCGCGAACGAAAGCTGCGAGAAGAAAACTTGAAATATAAATACCAAAATCTTAAATCTCAGGTTAATCCTCATTTTTTATTTAATAGCTTGAATACGCTTTCGGAAATAGTTTACGAAGATGCTAAAATGGCTGACAAATACATTCAAAAGTTATCGGCGATATACAGATACATTTTAGAAAATGAAGAAATTGATTTAGTGCCTTTGGATAAAGAGATTGAATTTGTAAGAAAGTATTTTGACCTTCAAAAAGTTCGTGATAATGATAAAGTTTTGCTGAAAATTGATTTTCAGAATGCGGACAAAATCAAAGTTGTACCAGTATCATTGCAAATTCTGGTTGAAAATGCCTTAAAACACAATTCGAGGTCGGAAAATTTACCATTGAAAATACGAATAGAAAGGAGTAATGATAATATTGTAGTTTCTAATAAAATTCAAAAGAAGACTATTTTAGAAAATTCACCAAAAACAGGATTGTTGAATTTAAAAGAAAGAGTGAGACTTATTCTTGGCAAAGATTTAATTTTTGAAGAAAACAACAATCAGTTTATTGTAAAACTGCCCGTAAGTAACTCATAAAGATGAAAGTATTAATAATAGAGGATGAAAAACCTGCTTCGCAAAAGTTAATCCGTTTATTGAAAGAAATAAACCCAGACATTGAGATTATTGATGTTCTAAAATCAGTTGAACAATCAACAAATTGGTTTTTGCATAATCCGAAACCTGACCTGATATTCATGGATATACAACTTGAAGACGGAATTTGTTTTGAAATATTTGAAAATAAGCCGATTCATACACCAATAATTTTCACAACGGCTTATGATGAATATACCTTAAAGGCATTCAAAGTTAATAGCATTGATTATCTATTAAAGCCAATTGCTTCGGATGAACTTAAATATGCAATAGACAAATTCAAGAATCATTACGAAAAATTCGAGCATACTGGTATTGAATCAATTATAAATCAGTTGCGACCTAAGACAAAAGAAAGATTTTTGATTAAAATTGGTGAACACTACAAATCGGTACAGACATCTATGATTAATTGCTTTTATATAAATGAGAGATGTAATTTTATTCATGTTAATAACGGGAAAAATTATCCAATAGATTATTCACTAGATAAAATAGAGCAATTAATTGATTCAAAATCATTTTTCAGGATTAACAGGAACTTTATAATTAATTTTTCTGCTATTCAGGATATTATTGTTTATTCATCAAATAGATTAAAAATTATGCTTAACGACTGGACTGAAAAAGAAGAAATAATTGTAAGTAGAGAGCGTGTTTCAGATTTTAAAGAATGGATGGATAGATGATTCCTTTCCTTCGCTTGAATACACATTGCCAAGCCACACAAGCCAAACGCAAAATACCAAAGCTTGGCAAAGAGTATTCAAGCCCCTCCGCACAGTCTGTAAAGAACATTGATGAGAATGATAGGTGCAAGTTTAAAGCAACCAAGAATAACAATGAAGTAATATCTGAATCCGAATTCATAAACTATGCAGAAACCTTGAATTTAGAACTAATTGAATCAAAATACTCAACACAATATTTTAAGGTTAAGGAGGAAGTCGAGACAGGTTTTGAAGCTTTAGAGATAGCCAATAAAATTTACGAAAGTGGGAAAATTCAGTATTCTCACCCTAACTTCATTGCCAAAACTGATTTACATTAGTGATTAAAAACCAGCACCTAACAATGTGTAAAAATAATAGCCGGGAAAGTGCGTATTCGGGCGGTTTTAACCCGCTTCAACTTTGTAATAGTTTGATAGGTTTGTTGCCCGTAAACGGCTACTATTCTTACCGTTAGTGTCAATTTTAACAGGCAACACGTTTAACAGAATGGATTACAAAGATATTGCAAAAATAATAATTGAATTAAAAAATGCTGACTTGGAACTTCGGGATAGACTTATTTTAAGTGGACAACTTGGAGAAGGATATAACGAAGAAATGGCAAATCTCCACAAAAAGAATGCGGAGATACTAAATGATATTATTGACACAATCGGTTATCCAACAATTGACAAAGTAGGCAAAGAAGCCAGTGATGCAACTTGGTTAGTTATAGAACATTCAATCGGACAACCTAACTTTATGAAAAAGTGTGTGAAACTATTAGAAAACGCAGTGAATGAAAGGAAAGCAGACCCAAGAAATTTAGCTTACCTGACAGACAGAATAGCTGTTTTTGAAAATAAACCTCAATTTTATGGAACTCAATTTGATTGGGACGAAAACGGGGAATTAAGCCCAAATCTTTTTGACAACTTAATCAAAGTAAATCAAAGAAGAAAATCAATCGGGCTCAATACGCTTGAAGAACAGACAGAAATTATAAGGCGGAAAGTGGGTTACGAAAGCTTGGTGCTTCATTGGAACACCGCCAAAGCTTTTGCTTCGGCTAAGTGCAACCTTGATAGGTTTCGAAATGCCTTACTTGCCATATAATCAACGTTGGGTGTAATTTCCGGGATGCTAGTAAACATAAGAATCTTGACAAATATACCAATTATTGGTATATTTGTAAAAAAAGAGAAACTATGAGCAAGAATACATCTATAACATTAGGAAATCATTTTGACTCATTTGTAAGAAATAGTATTTCAAGAGGAAGATTTAAAAGTGCTAGTGAAGTTGTTAGAGCTGGCTTAAGATTACTAGAAGAAGAGGAAACTAAGGTAATTGCTTTAAAAAATGCAATCCAAGAAGGATTGAACAGTTCTATAGTTGAGGACTTTGATTTTGATAGTCACCTGAAAAATCTAAAACAAGAAAGAAAAAATAATGGCTAAAGTAATACTGAGACAAAAAGCCATTAATGATTTATCTGAAATTTGGGAATATACTCTTTTGAAATGGTCAGAAGACCAAGCTGACAAATATTATAATACAATAAAATCCGTTTGTAAAGAAATTGGAGAAAATCCTAACATTGGAAAACCGTATAAAGAAATAAGTTGTGGCTTATTAGGCTTTAAAACTGGCAGACACATTATTTTTTATCACCTAATTACTGATGAAGAAATTGAAGTCATAAGGATTTTGCACAAACAAATGGATCTGAAGAGTAGAATAGAGGAATAAAATCTACACCTAACAAAACCTGAGTCGCATAGCTATTTCAGCCAATAACAAAATAAATACAAATAAATAATCATCCATATCGGTGGACTAAGACGCGCGCTGAAATCCGCTACGCAACTTAGCCAACAATATTATAGGGCATTAAAAAAAATAGACACCCAAAAATAAAACTATGAAACAAAATCTATTATTTTTTATTTTCACCTTTTCCTGTCTGACCGCTTTTTCACAACCATATGAAAACAAGGGAAAAGAAATTGAAAAACTAGTTCAAACCTATTATGAATATGGTATGTTCAATGGAGTAGGATTGATAGCAAAGGGCTCAAATATCATTTATAAAGAAGCTTTAGGAGTAACAGACCCGAATACAAAAGAACCACTTAACTTATCGACCCCATTCAATATTAAATCGGTATCAAAACAATTTACAGCAATGTGTATTATGATACTAAAGGAAAAACAATTATTATCCTTCGATGATAAAATTTCAAACTACCTGAAAGATTTACCAGAAAATACAAAAAATATTACAATTAGAAATTTGCTTAATCATACTTCGGGTTTACGGGACTATAGCACAGGCGATGCTGATTATTCTGATTGGACAAATAAAAACATATTTAATTTTCTCAAAACAGATTCCAGTCTATTATTTTTGCCAAATGAAAAATATTATTATTGTAATACAAACTATGCTTTATTAGCACTAATTGTAGAGTCTATTGCCAATAAACCATTTAATCATTATTTAAGTGAAAATATATTTACACCATTAAAAATGAATAATTCTTTCACTTTTCATGATACTTTGAAATTTAATGAAACTAAAAAAGCTATTGGATATTTTTATATTACAAATCAAACAAAGGAGGATACATCAAAAATTACTGGTCCTGGTGGAATTTATACAAGTATATTGGATTTATATAACTGGAATAGAGCACTGACAAATAATGAATTGGTAGGCAAAAGCACGCTTGAAGAGGCTTTTAAAAGACCACTTTTAAATAATGGTAAACATTCAAATTATGGATTTGGATGGGTCATAAACAATGATAGTTTGAAAACCGTAGAACATACTGGTGGAGATGGTAAAAACTACTCTTTTTTATCCTTACTGAGAGAAAATAATACTTCAATTATTATTTTAACAAATAATGGTTCTAATACATTTTTTGAATTAAAAAGAAATATTCAAAATATCTTACTGGACAAACCGTACTCCTTACCCAAAAAACGAAAACCGAAAATTGAAATATCATTAACTCATAGCGATATTAAAAAATATGCCGGTAGATATAAAATCACAGATAATTTTATTTTAACAATAACTATTGAACAAAGTCATTTATATGTGCAATCTGGTGGTGAAAATACAAAAGACGAATACTTTCCACTGTCTAAGAATGAGTTTTTCTCTAAAACAGAAGATGCAGGTATCACATTTACAAAAAATGAGAATGGGGAAGTAAACGGATTAATATTTCACTATTTTTTCGATGGAAAAGCAAGTAAAATTGAATAATAAACATCCTACAACATGCTATATACGCCATGCGGCTTGACAGGAAAGTGCCTTAAAATCCCGCACAGCGCATATAGCTAGCCGTTAGTAGCAATAAAACCAAATAATACATGAAAAGAATAATTCATACATTTTTACTTGTACTATTGACACTTCATTTAAGTGCGCAAAATTATTTTGAAAAATTTCAAAAACATTTTCAAACAGGAGATACAATTAAACAAAAAGAAATATTGAACAAATGGGAAAAGGACAGCCCTAAGGATGCTGAACTTTACACAAGTTTATTCAATTATTATTTTAACATAAGTCGAAGTGAAATTCTTTTATTGACAAGTGGTAAACCTCCTAAAGGAGAAGAAACAATAATATTGAAAGATAGTACAAACAAAATTGCGGGATTTATAGGAAGTAAAATAAATTATGATAAATCTAATTTAAAAAAAGCATTTAATAGTATTGAGACTGGTATAACACTATATCCAAATCGCCTGGACATGAGATTTGGGAAAATATATGTCTTAGGACAAATTAAAGACTGGGGAAGTTTTACAGATGAAATTATCAGAACCATAAACTATTCGGAAAAGAATAAAAACCAATGGACTTCGACTCTAAATAAAAAAAGAAATAGAAAAATTAAAATAACAGTTCCGCATACACCTCAAAAATTTGCATAATATTTAATAAAGATAATGATGAGATCATTAACGATACTTTTGATAGTTTGTGCTTTAATCTTTTCAGCAAAAGTTATCGCACAGAAAATAGAAAAACAAAATAATATGGACAATATCATCGTAGAAACAGTAGTGCTTAATTGCCTGAAGGGAAAGGCATTTGAAATGTTTACATCCAACAAGGGTTTAGAAAGCTGGCTGACCGTAAAAGCAGATGTTCAGCCTCAACCTGGTGGAAAATATGAATTGTTTTGGGAACCTGCCGATCCTCAAAATAATAGTACAATAGGCTGTAAAGTTCTTGCCATTGACAAACCAAATTTTCTGAATTTTGAATGGAAAGGGCCCAAACAATACAAGCATTTCATGAACAATGCTATGCCGTTAACGAATGTAACTGTTATTTTTACGGCACTAGGTGACCGGACACGTGTGAGCTTAATTCATACAGGCTGGAGAGATACGAAAGATTGGGAGGAAGCAAGGCGATACTTTATTAAAGCCTGGAAAGGAGGATTTAGTCAACTTGAAAAATATGTAAATAGAGAAAAAGCAAGCGAAAATAATGATTAAGAACTCTAATGGAATTGAAGCAATTAATTTACAAGTTAGTTAGAAACAATATAAAATGAGAAGATATTATTTCATATTTCTGGCATTAGGACTTTTAGCCTGTAAACATGATTCAAAAACCGATCTAAATAATAGAACAGGGAGTTTTAGTGGTATATTCAAAAAGGGAGACTTTTCAGATAACATAATTTTTGAAATTGAACGAGATTCAAATGATTTAAAGGTTTATTTTACAAGCCTGGCACAAAACGCAAATCGCATACCGGTCCAAAACATCGAACTGCAGGAAGACTCAATAAATTTTAAACTTCAAAGTGATTTCTACACATATTTATTTAAGAACAAATGGATAGATAATTATTATACGAGTCTCGAAGGGACTCTTATAGTCGATACAGTAACTACCAAATATACTTTTAAAAAAAACGATCTCCTTTCAAAGAACTACTAAAAAGTGAAAAAATCAGTTTTACGACGAATGGATTAGCATTAAATGGCACCATTTGGTATCCCGTTAGTAGTAACAAACAAGGCCTGGTGATTATTACCTCTTCTGGCAATGCAGACAGAAGTGCATCAAGGGCCGAATCCATCTTATTTGCAGAAAAGGGTTACATCACGTTTCACTATGACAAAAGGGGTACCGGAAATTCAGATGGAGATTGGAGGTCTGCAACAATGGAGGAACTCTTATCTGATGATCTGAATGCTGTAAAATATTTTTCATCAAGAACAGGTATTCCCCTCTCGAATATTGGCATAAAAGGAAGTAGTCAGGGAGCTGCCAAAATCCCATATATTCTAAACAAATTGGAAGAATTGAATTATGGAATTGTAGTAAGCTGCCCGGGAGTTACTTTACTTGAAAGTGATCTGAATTATTGGGAAAATAGAAATGCCGAAGTAATAGGAAACAATATTGAAGAAGCAAAAGCATTACAATTAAAAGTTTATCAATATATAGCAGGTGAACTTTCGAGAGCTGATTTAGAAAAGGCTGTGTCTGCTGAAAAATCGAAACCCTGGTTTACTAATGTTTGGATTCCAAATCTTGACGAGACTAAAATAGATAAAAAGCTACTTTTTAATCCTATTCCCTATTTTGAAAAAATAAAACACCCCATTCTGATTATTCAAGGCTCATTGGATGAGATTATTCCGGGAAATAGTTACAAACAAATATCCAGGGCATTAGCAAAAGCGGAGAATAATAATTATAAGATGGTCTTATTGGAAGGAGCTTCGCATTCAATGTATAATGTCGGAAGTACTGATTTTCCATATTGGTCAAAATTACATCCTGATTATTTAAAAACAATTGAAAATTGGGTAAATACTGTTTCTAAGAAAAATTAAACCCGCCAGATAACTAATTAATGTATATAAAAATTAGTGCATTTGGCAGATTGTGTTAAAAACAAAGACCATACCGGCAATCCATTATAAGCAGATCAATAGGAATAACAAATGAATAGCTTCAAAACAGTTTGAATATGGAGTTATATGTATTAATTACAATATCAATACCTAACAGTCAGTAATATTTTGTAAATTGTATTGTAGGCTCAGTACAATGCGAAAATCAATATGGATCAAACTAACTATATTCAATAGATTAAATTATCAGGAAATTAAATAAATAAGGCAGAATATACAATAGTCTGCATAAAGTTTAACAAATTAACCAATAATGGATAGGATATCCATACTCTCGTTAGAAGTCATACGTTAGATAGTCAGACTGTTTTAGGTAATTCTAAAAATCTTAATGAATCGAAAAAAAATAAAAGAACATGAAACTAATTAACATTCTTAGAACCATAATATTTTTAGTTATTGTTTTACAGGCTTGTACAAAAAGTGATGTTTCACTCAATCAATCAGCAAACTTTTCAAATGAATACATTTTAGAACATAAAGGGAAATATAGTATTGAAATACCTGATGTATATGAATTGGCTCATGTAATCATGGCAATTAAATATCAGAACAGTAGCGATGACTATTTTATTGAAAAAAATACTTCATATTTCGAAGAAGTAATATCAAAGTTTAGTGAAAATAAAAATTCAAATATCTTCAAGAGCTTTAACTATTATGAAACTGATTTCAAAAACAATTATTCGTTTAGGACAAATAGCTATAATTATTTACTTGACCATAATTCTATAGTTTCAAAAAATATATATCCCAGATTGTGGAGCCCGGATATTTTTAAATCGCTGAAAGATGATATCGAAGATTTTGCTATAGAATCTGATTTTCATAACTTTTATATGGATCATTTGGATTTCTACCAGTCACAAATAGCCCTCTATGATTCAGTAACACCAATAAAAGATATTTGGCAATGGCTCGAAGGACAATTTTCTACACGTTATGATTGCTATAAAATTATAATTTCCCCGCTTACAAAAGGAAGTCATAATACAAAAAGATTTGAAACATCCGGATACAAAGAAACAATTATGTTTGTTTCCGGTCTCAATAGAGAAATTGATTCATTTGATACAACAAACATTATTTTAAACATAAGGTATGTATTTACTGAAATTGATCACAATTATGTAAATCCGGTTTCTGACAGGTATAAAAAAGCAATAAGCAATGCAATGTCAAATTTAAATGTTTGGAAAAAGGAAAATGCAATAAACAAGTTGTATGACGATGCCTATTCAGTATTTAATGAATATATGACCTGGGCAGTTTTTGACATATACGTTTCAGAAAAATATCCGGAACATATTTTTGAAAATATAAGGCAAATAACAATAGATAAAATGGAAAAAGGGCGTGGGTTTATTAAGTTTGAAGAATTTGAGAATTATTTAATTGGTTTGTTCAAAAACAGAACTGATAATAAAACAATAGAAGATTTATATCCTGAAGTATTACAATGGATAAAAGACAATAATTAGATGGTCATCTTGCCTATGATATGCTAGTCTTTACTGAGCATTTGAATTATATTATCATTAATATAAAGCATTCAAAAAAATATGATTTTATTTTCATCTGAAAAAAAAAATAAAGGAAGGCAAACAGAGTTAGATGTTGCGCGTGGCTTAGCTATCATTTTCATGGTGTTTGTACATGTACAGATGTTTTTTTCAACAGATGAACTTGTTAATTCTCTTTTAGGAGATACGGTTGATTTTTTGGGGGGAATTCCTGCAGCTCCCGTTTTTATGTTTTTAATGGGTATAGGCTTTTTATATACAAAGAAAAATGATCCTATTCAATTTATTAAAAGAGGTATTCTCATATTATTTTCCGGTTATTTATTAAACTTTTTACGTGGAAGCTTACCTGAATTAATAAATTACTTTTCAGATGGTAATAAAGAACATCTAAATTTAATGAAGGAGCATTTTATAGAAATAGATATTCTGCAATTTGCCGGATTAAGTATAATATTTTTTGGTATACTGAAGTTGGCAAAAATGAATAATTGGGGAATTGCCCTATTGGGATTAAGCTTTGCATTACTAAACTTTGTAATACTTGGAATTAAGGTTGATAGATATTTTCTACAGGCTGTTACAGGCTTATTTTGGGGGTCTAGTGATTTTTCCTCTTTCCCATTTTTATCCTGGATCTTCTATCCAATTTCAGGCTACCTGTTTGCCACTTTTCTTATACGGTGTGTAAACAAAAAGTTATTTTATAAATTAGTTTTAATCGGGTCATTACTTCTTATGGTTTCCTTCACTTTCCTATTTGTAGATATTTTCAAGTTAGACATTGGAATGAATAGTGAAATGGGCTATTATCATCATAATCTGTCAGCGAATATTATATATGTTTTATTCTGTTTATTTTGGATAAGTATTCTATTTTTTTCAGTTCAATCTCTACCACAATTTTTAATCATCCAATTTAAACGTTGGAGTAAAAATGTAACTGAAATCTATTTCATTCATTGGGTAATGATAGGATGGCTGGGATTAATTCTGCATGAACATTCTGCCGGCCTGATTCTATACATTATCCTCACTGTTTCCATTTTTGCAGTTTCTGATTGGATTTCCTATTTAATGGATAAAAAGAATATTAATATTTAACGTTAACCCAAAAATGAAAGAAATTGAATTCATACTCTATGTTGCTAATCAAGAGAATAGTAAAAATTTCTACCAACAACTTTTCAACATTGTTCCGAGTTTAGACGTTCCAGGAATGACTGAATTTAAATTGTCTGATTGTGTAAAATTAGGACTAATGCCGGAAAATGGAATTGCAAAAATTTTGACAAATAAAGTTCCTCATCCAAAACAAGGGAATGGTATTCCGAGATGTGAATTATACTTAAAGGTTGATGATGCCGAAGAATTTATAAAAAGGGGAATTCAACTCGGAGGCAGAGAAATCAGTAGGCTAAAAAGTCGGGATTGGGGAGATAAGGTCGGATATATTTCCGATCCGGATGGGCACATTATTGCATTTGCTGAAAATGAAAAACATTAAAAGAGAAATATAAATCGTATAGCTGTAAAATAATATAGAAACCAATACAATAAATTTATTTAATTTTAGATTTAAGCTGAAACAGTAAATGATACTTATAAAAAAGATAACTAACTTAGATTTCAAAAAACCAGTTTATGACTCTTAAAGAAACACTCACACAACTTAAAGAATTCAGTAATGAGAAGATGTATGCACAGAACATTAAACGTGGTGCAGGTGACAATCAGTTTGGTGTTCGCCTTGGCGACATCCGGAAATTGGCAAAAAAAATTAAGGTAAACCACGAATTAGCCCTGGAACTCTGGGAAACTAAAAACATTGATGCCCGGCTTCTGGCAACATTGATAATCGAACCCCAAAACCTCTCGAATGATGAGATGCACGAAATGGTATGTTCTGTAAAATTTATGCAAGTGGCTGACTGGCTCAATGCATACGTTGTAAAACTACATCCTGAAAAAGAAGTTCTTCGTCAAAAGTGGATGGAATCAAAAGAACCTATGGCTGCCCGTGCCGGATGGAACCTGACTTCAATACGGGTAGTAAAAAAAACTGAGGACCTTGATATTGCATCATTGCTGAATCGTATCAAGTCTGAAATGGGTAATGCGGTTCCTGAAGTACAATGGACCATGAATTTCACACTTGCAGAAATAGGAATTAACTTTCCGGAATATCGTCAGCAAGCCATTGAAATTGGGGAAACATTGGGAGTTTATCGAAATTATCCTGTATCCAAAGGTTGCACCTCTCCTTTCGCTCCGATATGGATCAGGGAAATGGTAAGCAGGCAAACCTAACTTATTAAAATAGTTTTAATTTTTATTTTATAATGACACTTTTACTTACATATTTATTCCTTGCTTTGGTCATTTCTTTTATATGTTCAATAATGGAATCCGTATTACTTTCCACACCCCAATCTTTTTTGATCGTTAATCAGGAAAAAGGGCATAAGTGGGCCAATTCCTTTATTAACTTAAAACAAGATATAGAAAAGCCCTTATCTGCAATTCTTTCATTAAATACAGTTGCTCATACAATTGGAGCAGCAGGTGTTGGAGCACAAGCTATAAAAGTTTTTGGCGAACCCTACTTTGGATTAGCCTCTGCCATTTTAACTATCTTGATTTTAGTAATTACAGAAATCATTCCTAAAACATTAGGCGCAAGTTATTGGAGAAGATTAGCAAAACTATCATCATTTTTTATAAGGGGAACTATTTTTTTAACATATCCTTTAGTAATCATTTCATCTTTCATCACTAAATCTTTTTCAAAGGGAGAAAAAGAACAAACCACAAGCAGGGAAGAAATTGCGGCCTTAGCAAGTATTGGAACTGATGAAGGAGTTTTTTCAAAAAAAGAAGATATTATCTTGCAAAATTTGCTTAGGCTAAAAAATGTAAAAGCAAACGAAATTATGACACCTAGAGTTGTAGTTGCAGTCGCTGATGAAAACCTTACGCTAAACACATTTTTAGAAAGTAAAGATTATTTAAAGTTTTCCAGAATTCCGGTATATTCAGAAAATGAAGAAAATATAAGCGGATATGTATTCAGGCAAACCGTATTTGAAAAACTGGCTGAAGATAAACACAACTTGAAATTAAAAGATGTCAGGCGAGAAATCATAATAGCTCCAAATACGATAAGCTTATTTTCGATGTGGGAAAAGCTATTGGGTAAAAAAGAACATATTGCCCTTATAGTAGATGAATATGGCGGAATGGACGGAATTGTTACAATGGAAGATATTATCGAAACCTTATTGGGATTTGAAATAGTTGATGAGAAGGATACCATTATTGACATGCAGGAATATGCCAAAGAAAGATGGAAAACAAGGCAGGCCAAATACAATCTATTGGACAAGCTAAGTAATGACAATAAATAATAACCGACCTTAACAAATAATTTCTATTAAAAAAATCTATACTTTTAGAAGAATTAGTTCTATTGTCATGTATAAAAAGGTTCTAATAATACTTCTGATTAGTTGTTGGCCTTTACATACAACTACCCTGGTTATAAAACTATCAGCACACAGAACAAAGTAATGATCCATAAATAGGATTAACTAATTTAGCCGTCATCCTGAACTCCCGTCTGCGTCGGGCAGGTGTTTCAGTATCTAAACATATTGATTACATGATTGATAAGATTCTGACCCCGATAGCTATCGGGACAGAATGACGTACTATTACACTTTTTGGACAACTTCCTTTCTTTTTTTAAACCGTAACAATTATTTTTCCAACAGTCCTTCCACTTTCCAATTCCAAATGAGCTTTACCCATTTCATTAAAAGCAAAAGTTTTAGAAACATAAGCCTTTACAGCTCCGCTTTCCAATAATGTATTCAATGTATTCATATCTTCTCCATTTGACTTCACAAGCAACCATGTAATCCCAACCTTATGCTTTTCTGCTTCCTGATTAATTTCATCGGAAACAGGAAGTGGTAATGTAATAATCGTTCCACCTTCCTTCATGACTTTAATAGAATTCATCAAAACAGCTCCCCCCATTCCATCCAAAACAAAATCGATATCGGACATAACTTCTTCAAAGGCCTGACTTCTATAGTCAATATGTTCATCTGCACCTAAAGACAAAACAAAGTCGCGGTTTTTTGCTGAACTTGTAGTGAATACATAAGCTCCAAGGTTTTTAGCAATTTGAATCGCAAAATGTCCAACACCACCAGAACCTGCATGAATAAGTACTCTGTCATTTTTTTTCACCTTATTTTGAAGAGCCTGCAGGGCTGTCAGGGCAGCAAGGGTGCTTGCAGCAGCTTCCTCAAAAGAAATATTTTCAGGAATTTTTGCCAAATGGCTTTCAGGTACAGCCACAAAGTCGGCATAAGCATTACCGACTCCGGGGAAGTTCACCATCCCAAAAACCCTATCACCGATTTCATATTGATTTACTTTATTACCAATTGCCACCACCGTACCGGCAATATCCCATCCTAATATCACAGGTCGTTGCTCACCACAAACCATAGTCAGGACATCATCAATAATTCTCGCTTTAAAATCAACTGGGTTAACACTAATAGCTTTAACTTCAACTAATACTTCGTCTTCCTTAATAACAGGTTTTTCAATTTCTTTATAAAGAAGGTTTTCAACACCTCCTGTTTTTTCTAATACTATTGCTTTCATAATTCTTAATCTAAATAATTGTAGCAAAATTATTTTATATATACCTTTGTGTCAAGTACCTACTTATAGGTAATAAGGTATACCGGGAAGTTCCTCCAAAAGTTGAATATTCTTTAACAGATACCGGCAAGGAACTCATACCTTTCATTGATCATCTAGGAGCCTGGGGAGAAAAGCAAATGCAAAAGGAAGAATTTAAAAGGTAAATAAAGTATAACCCAATTTGCTATTTAAAAATTATCTATGGAAAAAATAATTACCCTGAATAAATCAAACATTGATAAAGAACATATTTGTTGTGCCATTTCTGACAAAAAATGCAGAGAGAGTTATGAAGCAAAAAAAGAATGGCTGAAGAATGAATTTGAAAACAACTATATTTTCCGTAGAATTGATGCAAGAGCAAAAGTATTTATAGAATATGGGCCTGCTGAAAAAGCCTGGGTACCAATAGAAGCTCCAAATTATTTAGTTATAAACTGTTTTTGGGTTTCAGGAAAATACAAGAGAAACGGATATGGAAAAGAATTATTGAGACTTGCTATTGAAGATGCAAGATCTCAAAACAAAAATGGCTTAGTAACTGTTGCAGGCATGAAAAAATTTCACTTCATGAGTGATACAAAATGGTTAATAAAGCAAGGGTTTGAGATCACACAAGATCATCCGTCAGGATTTTGCCTATTAACGATAAAACTCGAACAATTCGCTAAGGAACCTCAATTCAAGGATTCTGTAATATCAGGTTCAATAGAATCTGGTAAAGGATTAGTCGCATATTATTCGAACCGGTGCCCATTTGCAGAGTATCATGTAAAAAACTCCTTAACGGCAACTGCCGGCAAAAGAAATATTCCTTTAAAAACAGTTAAGTTTACAACAATGGAGCAGGCACAATCTTCTCCTACTCCGGCAACAATATTCAGCTTATTTTATAATGGGGAATTTATTACGACTGATATAAGTGTATGCATGGATAGCCGTTTCGATAAAATATTTAAGAAAGAAAAAAATATTTCATTTTAATTAAATACTATATTAAACAATTCTTAGATTTGTCAAATAGCTTAATTAATATGCATATAAAACAATTAATCTATCCAGCCCTCCTCTTTAAATCACTTATATTACTTTTCATACTATTAACATTTTCCAATTGCACTAAAAAAAGCCCTGTAGAGGGTTTCTACAAGATGAAAGACAAAAAGGCTTATGCTGTTGTAGTAGAAAATACCTTATACATTATGCCCAATACAGAACAAGCTTTTATTTTTGATCTGGAACTATTATCCAAAACAGATAAAAAAGCAGCAATTGTAAGAAAATACAATACAATTTATACAAGTTCACTGAACAGAAAAGGCCATCAACCATTAACTTTTCCCTTAAAATTCAAAATTCCCGAAAAAAATGGGAAAAAGCTTGTTTCAACTTTTGTAAACAATACGTTTGTAGAAATAGGCGGATATAGTTTCTATAGAAAAGAGGGGAATGAAAGGCATATTATTTATAGTGACTGGAATGATTTATTAATGAACAATGAAGAAGCTATTAAATGGAGGCTTAGGCAAATTAATTAAAAACAGATAAATTTTGTTACAGATATTCCCTTTATACTATCATTATAAACATTCTTTCTTCACGAACATAAAATGTCAATAAAAAAGAGAACATAAGGCTCCATGATTCAATATAAAGTAATATTTTAGCGTTGCACTAAAAATAAAATGACCCGGCCAAAAATTAAAATACCCAAAGATCAGATTGATAAACTGATTGAGATATTAGGAATAGCAGTATTATTCTTTTTGATTATTTTTCCTGTTATCAACTACAATCAACTGCCGGATAGTATCCCCAGACATTTTGATATTAACGGACAACCAGATGCCTATGGCAGTAAATGGCTTATTTTCATATTACCTCTTATAGGTATTGTACTTTATATAGGCTTAACTATCTTAAACAGATACCCTCATATTTTTAATTACCCAACTAAAGTTACAGAAGAGAATGCAGAAAGATTATATAAAAATGCAACAAAACTGGTCAGAATACTAAATACGCTTACGATCTCTATATTTGCCTACATCACCTACATAACTATCCAAACCGGTTTAGGAAAACAAAGTGGATTAGGAAATTACTTTTTTATTGCATTTCTAATATTATTTTCTGCTCCTATCGGTTTTTTTATTATTAAATCTATGAAAAGTAAATAGGCCTGATTTTTATGAAAAGATGTTTATTTTTATTTATTCTATCCTTTATTTGGGGGCTTACCCCTTATGCACAGCTTAAAAAGGAAGATTTCAAAATCAAAGAGATCAATAAAAAAGTAAAAGATTTTAACTTACAAATGGATTTAAATCATCCCCTAAATTCTTTTGTTAGTTTATATAAATTAAGAATTGAAGGGAAGTTATCTCAATACAGAAACATTTATTCTTATCGGCTAAAAGGATATCAACCTAAATCAAACACAGCCGATATTGAAATACCTGACGAAAAAAAAGAAAAACTATTAAACACCAAAATAACAGAAGTCATTTATTATAAAGATTCAATAGCCTGTATTCTTTCTCCTTACATACAGTCTATGTACTTAATTACTTATTTCAGTTTTGAAAACGGAGCGTGGTTATGTGCCGGAGAAGATCTAGGTGCCGACCTCAAAAGTGCCAGAGACAATTTTATGTCAAAAGCTCCTAATTTTATTGGATTCCTGAATAAAATAAATGTATTGTGTAAGCCTCCTGTTGAAAAAGAAAAGTTCGTAAAGTATTTAAAGAAAAAAGGGGGAAACCCTAAAGAATTTATTCTAAGCAAACTAAGCAAACATCGTTTAGTTATTTATGCAGAAGTTCATAGAAGAAAATCTTCATGGGATTTATTAAGGAAGGTAGTAAATACTAAAGATTTTGTAGAATATACAGGAACTGTTTTTATGGAATTGTCATCCGACAAGCAAAATGAATTAAATCAATTTTATGAAAGTAATGAACTAAGACCCGAATTGATTTTAAAAATTTTCAGAGGAGTACAGCTAAACGGTTGGTATGACAAAGGGATGTATGAATTTCTGATTGACTTATGGCACTTAAATAAAGGATTATCCCAAAAAGAAAAAATTAGGGTAATTGCTGTTGATGAATCCAGGCCATTTCATAAAATAAAAACCAGAAAAGATTTTGAAATTCATTCTGACACAAGCATAAATAGAAATGAAAAAATGACTGCAATCATTTCCAAAACGATATTGATCAATCCACAAAAAAGAAATCATTTATTTATCGTAGGAATGGCGCATGCATATAAATCCGAAGTACCCGGAATTGCTACAGGGAAAAGAGATAAAAAGCCTACAGCAGCCGCTATGCTGAAAAAGATCATTTCGGATAAACAAGTATATACGATTTTTCCGCATACTAAAATCATCAGCAATAATGGAAATATTTTTGGCTCCGTTCGTCATGGTGTTTTCGATCATGCATTTGAGCAGAATGGGAATAAGGCTGTAGCATTTGATTTAAAAAACAGTCCGTTTGGTGAAGAACCTTTTGATGCAATACCCGAAGTAAGTTTTCATAAGCAAATCGGAACTTTCAAAGATAATTTCGATGGCTATTTATTCCTGGAACCTCTAAATAGAGAAAAAGGGGAATACCTTCTTTATGAGCTTATCACTGATGAATTTCTGACGGAGCTAAAAAGAAGAGCTGCAATTTTCAATACGAATCTTAAAAATTGGTTTAAAGTAAAATCTGCAACAAAAGAAAACATTATTAAAAAATACAAACAAAAAAGAAATACTCTTAGATGGGCTGATTAAATTCAAAGAATAAAGTCTTATGAGAAGCGAACCGGACTTAAAAGGTACATATGAATTATACAAGTCAATTATTGCAAGGGAGAAACAATAATTTCCATAATTGATTTCTACTTTTTGATCTTTTCGTACTTGGATGAGTTAGCCGGGTCTATTTTTTTCAATATTCCCAGTACTTTATTTTTTTCCATATTAGAACCTTCAGAAAATAATTTAATAAATTCATCCCGTTTAGATTGCACCAATAACTGAAGAGCAAAGAGGTTTGGATGTTCATTATATACCTTTCTCAACAATTCAAGACTTTGAGCCATTTTTCCCCTGGAAGCAGAAGTGTTTTTAGATAAATCGTCCATCCCTAAACGATGATATTCGTAATTGAATTTTCTTAATTCTCTGTAAGAAGGATTTAGCATATTCTCAACCAGCCAATATTTGTTTTTCATACTTTCATATGATTTCCATCCGGTATATGGAGAACTTTGCGCAGCGTTGACAATTTCCTGTGCCTTTTCAAAAAACGGAGTACCACCGTATTCCGAAAAACTGTCAAAATCCAGGCCAAGGAAAAAATATAAATAATATGCTATTACTGAAGTAAGGTTTGATGTATAATTATTACTGTTAAAATCCAAAGATTGAAACTCAATATATTTAAACTGGAAACTTTCCTCAACATAATTAAACAAAACAGTATTATAAGAAGTATTATATACAGGACGTCTTAATGCCAGGTTAATTCTGCCTTTAAACTCATCTACAGAAAGCCTTTCATCAATAGTTATCAGAATAGAACATTCTATTCTTTCTTCTGTTTGGAAAGGATAATTCGTCCATTTTCTATTATTTACAAATTCATTAAGAGATGTTTGCAGGGATTCAAAAACTCTTTTATCAGTACCTTCGACTTGTGGAGATCTAACGGATACTGTACAGAAAAACTCTTGTGCATGAATATTAGTATAGAAATTTAACAGAAGAAAAAATAATAGTATTCCTTTTTTCATTACGGGATATTTATACAGAATCAAATATACTCACCAATTTATTAACAATGTCAACAGCAACTTCATTTTTGGATTTTAAATCAAATTGTTCAATATGTTGTTGCTTATCAATGATACTAATTTTATTGGTATTGTGGCCAAAGCCAGCTCCTTTATCTTTTAATGAATTAAGAACGATAAAATCAAGGTTTTTATTATCCAGTTTCTTTTTTGCATTCCGGATTTCATTATTTGTTTCTAAAGCAAAACCAACCAAAAGTTGATTCTTCTTTTTAAATTCACCAAGTTTTTTCAAAATATCCGGAGTGGGTACTAGTTTTATCTCAGGGGGTTGAATCGATTTTTTAATTTTTTCAGATGCAACAAATTCAGGCTTGTAATCAGCAACTGCAGCCGATAAGATCGCAGCATCGGCATTTTTGAATGCCTTTATTGAAGCATCATACATTTCATCCGCACTTGTAACCCGGATCAGTTTAATATTTGGATGATTTATTTCCAATTTTGTGGGTCCACTGATTAAAGTCACATTTGCATCTCTCTGTGCTAAATTCTCAGCAATGGCATATCCCATAACACCACTTGAATGATTACCAATAAATCGAACAGGATCAATTGCTTCGTAGGTAGGTCCGGCTGTGACTAATATCGATTTACCGCTTAGTGTCGTTTTTTTTTTAGCTGTTCAACGATGATATCGAACATGTCCTGTGGTTCTTCCATACGCCCTTCACCACACAGGCCACTGGCCAATTCACCTTCACGCGGCTCTATAATTAAATGGCCGAATGCTTTAAGCTTCTCTACATTAGTTTTTGTAGAAGGATGCTTATACATATCCAGATCCATAGCAGGAGCTAACAATACCGGACATTTGGCTGATAAATAGGTAGTGACTAATAAATTATCAGCAATACCGTTAACCATTTTACCCATAGTTGATGCAGTAACCGGAGCAATCAGGAAAATATCTGCCCACATTCCTAATTCTACATGGCTATTCCACTCGCCCGATTCGGCATCGTGAAAGTCGGTTAATACAGGATTTCCTGATAAGGTTGAAAAGGTTAAAGGAGTTACAAATTCATGAGCCATCGGGCTAAAGATAATCTGAACTTCAGCACCGTTTTTCTTAAGCATACGGATCAAAAGCGGTATTTTATAAGCTGCAATACCGCCAGTGACTCCGATCAGAATTTTTTTTCCTGTTAACATAGAATAAAGATAAGAAGTTTATTTTTTCTCTTCTTTTTCAGGATTTCTAAAATAAATTTGCTCATTCAGGAATTCATGAATAGCAATTAAAGTTGGTTTTGGTAAATGCTCGTAATATTTTGCAATTTCGATTTGTTCCCTATTCTCAAAAATTTCTTCAAGATTGTCCGTAGGACTTGCGAACTCAGCAATCTTTTTATTTAATTCTTCTTTGATTTCAAGGCCAATTTGATTTGCTCTTTTAGCTAAAACAACCACGGTTTCATAAATATTACCGGTTTGTTCGTAAAAGTCGTTTTTATTTCTGGTAACTGCAGTCGTATCTGTTTTTACTTTTTTATAATCCATCTTAATTTAACTTCTTTAAAGATTTTTGATAAATGGTTTCTGCTTCTTTCAACAATTCACTTGTTGGAAATTCTTTTTTTAAATTATTGTAATCTGCTACAACAAGCTTGAAACGTTCTTGTTGTAAAGCTGTAATACTATTACTTGCAAGTTCATATCTTGCTTTTAATATTTTGAAAAGGATTTCTTCTTTTCTTTCAGTATCCGGGAAGTCCTGCAAAACATTTTCAAAACTTACGATAGAAGCTTTATAAGCTCCTCCTCCAATTGCGTGAGGCCCTCTTTTGTAATAAAGATTTGCATTTTCATATGCTTTCTTTTCTAATTTACGTCTAAGATTATCAAGTAACTCATTGCATCTCGCAATTCTTTTGCTGTTAGGGTACTTATCAATAAATACAGCAAATTCCTTCATTGCTTCATGTGTAGTAGTTTGATCTAAGGAATACCTTGGAGATTCAAGGTAATTACAATATGCAGCCATGAATAAAGCCTCTTCAGCATTCTTACTATTTGGGAAATTTTCACTGAATTTGTTGAAATAGTAGTTGCCTAATACATAATCTTTGGTTTGATAGGTACATTGAGCTATGTAATAACTAACTAATTCATCTTTATCAGTTCCCCTGAAACTGGCTTTTAAGTCTTCAAACAGCCGTAAAGCTTTCCCGTACTCTTCAGCTTCATAGTAATCTATTGCAGCATCATACCTCATAGCTATGTCAGCACTATTAAGGATCTTCTGGTATTTGCTACAACTTGCAATGATTAAGCATACTATAATCATTGCTAAAATCTTCCTCATTTTTATCATGGCGCAAAAATACATTTTTTACAGCAAATATAAAAGCGATTTTTATTCGTGCTCAAAAGCTTAGCTATTCCTTAAGTTTATTTAACATTATTTAATAGAATGTACACTAAACCAGCTTCATATTAAAAACGATTTTATTTCTGTATAAAAGTTATTGATTAAAACTGGTTGGTATAACAATTCTAAATTTCAGAATATGTATAAACTGCTTATCTGTAGAATTTGTAAAAACCATTATAATTCATACTTTTGCAGCTTACAGAAATTACTAATTTAAATTTTAAGAAGTGGATATTTTTGACAAATGTATCAACAGAATGGGCCCTCTGGGTATTTATGCTGATCAGGCTCATGGTTATTATACTTTTCCCAAATTGGAAGGAGAAATTGCTCCTCGTATGATGTTCAGAGGCAAAGAAAGATTAACATGGAGCTTAAATAATTATTTAGGCCTGGCAAACCATCCGGAAGTAAGAAAAGCCGATGCGAAAGCTGCAGCTGAATATGGTATGGCTTATCCTATGGGTGCAAGAATGATGTCCGGACAAACAAAATTCCACGAACAACTGGAAAATGAATTAGCTGATTTTGTTGGCCGTGAGGCCGCTTACCTGTTAAACTATGGTTATCAGGGAATGGTATCTATCATTGACCAATTAGTTGACAGAAAAGATGTAATCGTTTATGATTCAGAAGCACATGCCTGTATTATCGATGGGATGCGTTTACATATAGGAAAACGTTTTGTATACCCTCATAACAACATTGAAAACCTTAAAAAACAATTAAGCAGAGCTGCAAAAATCATTGGCCAGACAGGTGGAGGAATACTTGTTATTACAGAAGGAGTATATGGAATGTCTGGTGATCTAGGAAAATTAGACGAAATTGTTGCGCTAAAAAAAGACTACAACTTCCGTTTATTGGTAGATGATGCACATGGATTTGGAACAATGGGCCCAACAGGTGCCGGAGCTGATGAGCACTTCGGAGTTCAGAACGAAGTTGATGTATTCTTTGGAACATTTGCCAAATCAATGGCTGGCATTGGAGCTTTTGTTGCTGCTAAAAAAGAAATCATTAAATATTTAGCATATAATTTAAGATCTCAAATCTATGCGAAATCACTTCCTATGCCAATGGTAATGGGTGCTTTAAAACGTCTTGAATTATTAAGAAGTAAACCGGAATTAAAAGATAATCTTTGGAAAGTGGTAAACGCATTACAAAACGGATTGAAAGCAAATGGAATGAATATAGGAAATACAGAATCGCCTGTAACCCCTGTAGTTCTTAACGGAACCATTCCGGAAGCGACTCAGATTACTTATGACCTTAGAGAAAATTACAATATCTTCTGTTCTATTGTAACTTATCCGGTAGTACCAAAAGGTGTCATTATTTTACGATTAATTCCTACTGCAGTACACACAATGGAAGATGTAGAATACACGATTAATGCTTTTGCAGATATTAAAAAGAAATTAGATGCTAAAGCTTATAAGCAGGAATTTGCAGAGATTGTTTAAGTAACGACAAGAAAATCATAAAGAACAGCTTCAATACTTTAAGTGTTGGGGCTTTTTTGAGTATAAGCTTTAGGCAACAAGCTCCAAGCTATTTAGTTAATACTTGATAAGTGTAAAAAATACATTTCGACTCCACTTTGTTTCGCTCAATGACCCATTCAAAAAATTACATTATTTTTTAGCAGATTGCCGATCTTGGCTGAAAAAGGCAGGCTTGTAGAGCTACTATAACTATTTTATGCCGGTTGAAGTAACTTCAGAAAATCCATAATCTCTTTAACCGCCAGTTCTATTCTTTCTTCTTTAGAAACTTTGATCATTAAGTCATAAATGGATGCTTTCTTTTCATCATAGAGACCAACTTTAAAATCAGCTTTGGTAACGGTCATTACATAATCAAGTGGAAAGAAATCTGAAAAATTCAAATCAATCAACACATCAAATTTAGAACGAACAAATTCATTTGAATATTTTTTGCCCGGATGATAAACCCAATTTAAGTCAGCGGGGCTAATATAATCAATAGATAATTTTTGAGGGACATAATCTTTAAGCTTATCATAAGGGAGATAGACCAAAGCTTTAACATTTTTCAAATCAGTTCTTAATTCACTGATGATGTCTTCTACAATTCTAAATTCATCTTCATTTTTATAAACATAAACAAAGCCGATATTATTAGCTGTATTTAAATTATGAACACGTTTTTTTCTTTGTACTTTACCATTTTGACGGTTCAGCAAAAAACGCCCTACTCTTACTCTAAAATTCTTCAGAAATTCCACTTATCTACTTTTTATCTTTTATATATACTTTTTCAATTCTGCCAATATACATTCTGTGATAATCTTCTTCAGGATATATCTTTGCATCTACTTCAGGAACAATAAAATTAGCTTTTTTTATATCATCAAAATATAATTTTTTACATTCAATAATAACATTTGCCTGTTCAAAAGCTATGTTACCACTTTTGGTTTCAAGCGGTATTAATCCTGTTTCTTTAGCCTTATCATAATCTCTTCCGGATTTTGTACCGCAAAATCCAAGTACTTTTTTATATTCTTTATCAAAAAAGGTCAACGTAAAGCCATTATACTGCTCACAAAATTCATAAGTATATCTTTGAGGCCGAATAAATGTAAAAACAACAGGAGCATTCCAGAGAAACCCTATTCCTCCCCAGGCTGCGGTCATGGTATTATAATGACCTTTTACCCCGGCCGTAACTAACATCCATTCTGATCCGATCAATCGGGTAATATTGGCATTAAAATCATCAGCAGGGATTTTTATAAAATTTTTCATTCGTTAATTAAGTTTATTATAAGAATTGATAAAGGTTTTGATAAGTTGAGCAAGCTGATTACTTTTACACAAAAATAATTATTTAATTGAAAATAACATTCCTTGGAACCGGAACCTCACAGGGAATTCCTGTAATTGCCTGTCAATGTCCTGTTTGTCTTTCAAAAGACATAAAGGATAAACGTTTGAGGTCATCTATTAGTATTGAAGTAGATGATTTAAAATTAGTGATTGATGCCGGCCCCGATTTCAGGCAGCAAATTTTAAGGGCAAATATTAAAAAACTGGATGCTATTTTAATTACTCATGGACATAAAGACCACGTGGGAGGGCTGGATGATGTTCGAGCCTTTAATTACCTGCAAAAAAAACCAATGGCAGTTTATGGGGGTAGTTTTGCATTATCAGACATACAAAGAGAATTTCATTATGCTTTTGAAGAAAACCAGTATCCCGGTGCTCCTCAAATCGAACTCATTGAATTAAATAATGGTAAATTCAAAATTAAAAATACAGAGATCACTATTATTGAAGGGAAACATTATAACAGAATCGTTTATGGCTTCCGGATTAAAAATTTTACCTACCTCACAGATTTTAATTTTATTTCTGAAAAGGAAATTGAAAAGATTAAGGGAACAAAAATATTGGTGATAAATGCCCTCCGAAAAGAAAAGCATTATTCACACTTCAACCTGGAAGAAGCACTGGCTTTAATTAATAAGATCAATCCGGATAAAGCATACTTAACACATATTAGCCATTTAATGGGAACACACAGTGAAGTTAGCAGCGAGCTTCCTTTTGTTGTAGAATTAGCGTATGATAATTTAACAATAGAAGTCTAAATGGGAAGCAATCCTATTATTTTCTATGAATGCCTAAAATATTAAGACTTAGAGGCCTTGAATTGAAGAAAGGATTGCTTCCCTATGCACTTTCGTTAATCTTTATTCATTCACTTTCCTCACTTTTTTCAGATCTAATAAATTTATCGCATTACTTCCCAAACCGGATATATTTTTTTGGGAAAAACGTAATACCTGATCATAGTAAAGAATTACTACAGGAGCTTCTTCCATAATCAATTTGTCCATTTTTCTGTATAATGTATTTCTTTCTCCCACATTTACTTCTTTTAAACTCAGTTCATAAAGTTTATCAAATTCAGCATTTTTAAAATGAGTATAATTTGGTCCCTTCGGACAAAAGTTTTTAGAATAGAAAAGTGAAAGGTAATTTTCTGCATCCGGATAATCAGCGATCCATGAAGCCCTGAAAAAGCTCACCTTCGACTGTGCTTTCATTTCTCTCAGTGCTGCCGGAGGATTCACTTCAATTGCCACTTCAAATCCAATTTCATTTAATTGGTACTGTATGTATTTACATAAATCCAGGTATTCAGCATTGGTTACCAATTTTATTTTAGCAGGATTTCCAGAATCATAACCTCTTAATTTCAATAAGGATTTAGCTTTTCCCGGGGCATAATCGTAACCTATTCGCTCTTCTTTAAGAAAAGATGGCAACCCTTTGGGAATAATACCTTGCAAACCCGGCTCGCCAATATTATTCCGTAGATATTTGATCATCTTTATACGATCAAAACCATAATTAACAGCTTGGCGAACTTCTTTGTATTGTAAAGGATTATCTTTCAGTAGTGGATTTTCCAGATCAACCAATATACCTAAGTATTCTGTGTTCAGGTAAGGCTGACTCACTAATTGCACCTGATCTTTATATTTAGGTTTTAGGGTTCCATTTTTTGTCAACAACTCATCTTTATAACTGGCATCTATGCCAGACATAAAATCAAGTTTTTTCTGGACAAATTGTAAAAATGCAGATTGTTTATCAACAAGAAAGCTGATAGAAATTGCATCAAGATAAGGAAGTTGATGTCCATTATCATACTCAAAATAATGAGTATTTTTCCTGAATATCAGTTTTTTATTTTCTTTCCACAATTTAAAATAAAACGGGCCGGTTCCTACCGGGTTTTTTCTGAAGTCGGCTCCATAATAATCGACAGCTTCCTTTGGAACTACAGAACAATATTTCATGCTAAGAATTCCAAGAAAGGGCGGAAAAGGTTCTTTAAGCCTGATAATAAAAGTTGTATCATTTGGAGCACTGAAGGAATACTTTTGGTCATTTATTTCAACATGATTAAAAACCCATAAGCCTGGTGAAACAACTTTTTCATCAACGATCCGCATAAAGCTATATACAAAATCATTTGCATTTACGATCCTTCCTTTCGAATTTTCAAAACACGGATTATCATGAAACCTGACATCTTTTCTCAATATAAACCGATACTCTTTACCTCCATCTTTGATTTCCCATCTTTTAGCAATACAAGGTATAATCTCCATTTCATCATTCAATTGAACCAAACCATTAAATAATTGATTACAAGCCCAGATATTTGATAAATCTTTAGCAAAAGCGGGGTCTAAAGAACTTATTCCTGCTGCTTCATTATAGCTGAATACAGTTCTGCTATCTTTTACATCATTCCCGGAAACACATGAGAATAAAAACACAGGGAACAGGCAGATAAAGAGTCGTTTCAATTTCATAGAATCAAAGTTAAGGATTCATTGAGATACCACAAATAAAATCATGAGGGATTAGGTATTTTTTATATTTTAAACTTTGAATTAAAAACTTAAATTGCATGAAATTTAAAACCTGATAGAATGAATGCTGCAATTGATTTGAGAAGTGATACATTCACTAAGCCTAGCGAAGGAATGCTTAAAGCCATGTTTAATGCTGAAGTTGGAGACGATGTATGGGACGAAGATCCAACCGTAAAAAAACTTGAAGAAAAAGCTGCAGAAATGTTTGGAATGGAAGCTGCACTTTTTTGTCCTTCAGGGACACAAACGAATCAGATAGCAATTCGCGTTCATACGAATCCCGGTGATGAAGTAATTTGCGATACAACCTCTCATATTTACAGGTTCGAAGGAGGAGGCGTTGCTTACAATTCACATGCTTCTGTAAGATTAATTAATGGAAATTTCGGAATTATTAATGCGCAGGATATTCTTGACAATATCAATGAAAATAATATCCATCAAGCCCGAACTACCCTTGTCTCTCTTGAAAATACAACCAATATGGGAGGCGGGAATTGTTATCATATTGAAGACATTCATGAAATAAATAAAGTTTGTAAAGACAATAAACTAAAACTTCACCTGGATGGGGCGCGCTTATTTAATGCATTTCGTTATACAGGAGAAATGCCAAAGCAATATGGTGAGGTATTTGATTCAATTTCAATTTGCTTATCAAAAGGATTAGGAGCACCTATCGGAAGTTTGCTTTTAAGCACAAAGGATTTTATCAGTGAATCAAAACGTGCGAGAAAAGTATTTGGAGGAGCTATGCGCCAATCAGGATTTTTAGCTGCCGCAGGAATCTATGCTTTGGATTATCAAGTAGAACGATTAGACGAAGACCATCTGAAAGCAAAAGAAATTGCAAGTGTTTTGGCTGAATGTAAATACGTCGAAAAAATATACAATCAGCAAACCAATATTCTGATCTTTAAATTTACCGATCAAAAGGCTGAAGAGTATGTTCATTTAAAATTCAAGGAACATAATATTAAAGTGAGTGGTTTTGGCCCATTACATGTCCGTATGGTTACTCACCTTGATTATACGGATGAGATGCATGCGTATACTTTGCAAGTTTTGAAAGGATTATAGAGAGGGGAATATACAGGTGGCTGTACAATTATAGAATCACATGGTTTTGTAAATGTCAGGGTAGACATACTCATTTTTAAAAAAGAATTCCCTTAAATCATATTTTACACAATTCGTATTTTCTCTGGGTATAATTTGGTCAAAATCTGTCATTGCCATTTTTCTTATTTAGAGTAACGAACATAATAAAAATGATAATTAACTTTTTCCTTTAAATATCTTATAGAATTTTAGCCTGAGAAACTTATTCACAATTTGCTTTTAATAACTATATACCAGTATCATATTAGGCAATTTACAATTTTTTACATTTGGGTGTTGAGAACTTTTAAAAACGATTATTGTATGGTAGAATATCGCTATTTACTTAGTGGGGTTGGTTATGTATCAAGGGAGACGGTTAAGAAGATCATAAACAATCCGTATAGTAAATTTTCGGGATTTGAAAGGTATAAGGACGGAATTCCGGGTGCATATGGAATCGTCATTATAGCCGGAAAAACTCATCGTATCGACATTCAATACTTTGAGAAGGTATCATATGTATTAGAAGAAGAGGAACAGGAAGCAGTATTGGTTTAAAAATATAACCGAATACCCAAACTTGATTCAACTGTAAACACTTTTCTTTTGTCAATTCTTTGACCTCCTCCTGTCAGGTCGAAGGTAAAAGTAGCATTGGCATAATTTAAATTAATTCCCCCAACAACACTCCATTTATCAACAATTTCATATTCTATTTCTGCACCGAGGTGACACATCAGTGCATAATCGCCTGCAGCAGTAATTTCAAAGTAATCAGGCCCTGTCATAAAATATTTTGATTTATGTAATTGATATGGGGTTTCCATATACATCATACCGGTACCTATAAGCCCATATAATTTCCACTTCTCACTCAAATGTCTTCTGTATAAAACTGAAGCATTAAAATACATATATGTATAAGGGTCAGACCTGATTATTAAATCCTGTAAAAAAGGATCGTTTGCAACTTTGGCCGTAGCCAAAGCATCTGCTTTAACAGGAATAATCGCTCCTGAAAATCCGGCTCTTACACCCCAATTTTCAAAGGTAAACCATGTAATGTCTAATTTTCCGACTATTCCGGAAGTAGCAAAAGAACCTCCTTCAAGATCTCGTGCTGCAAAATCGCCAAGAGGAAGGGCCAATGCACCTTTCAAATCAATAAATAAATCTTTTTCCTTTTGTGCAAATGAAGGTATTGCAATTAAAACAAAAAACAGTACTACTAGTTTTTTAATCATGGTCAAAATTCTAAAGTATGAGGATATAAATAAACAACTACCAAAGCCAGAATTGCCAGCAAAATACCAACTAAGCAAAACAGGATTCCTAAAATTTTCTTCTTTTTAATGAAGAAGACTATGGCAGTAATAATAAACAAAGCCGCAAATATGAATAATTGAAGTATCATCATCTTAGCTACAAAGCTAGTAAAAAAAGAGGCTCAAAAGTCAGGGTGTAAATATACTTGCAGAATTCTTCAAAAAATAAAACACATTTACTTAATCAATTAAAAATTCACACCCTGACTATAAAAAAAGGGAAGCCAAATAGCTTCCCTTACAATTAAGACAGTGAATCGTAAAATCAATCTAGTTTGATTTT
This sequence comes from Bacteroidales bacterium, assembly GCA_028280405.1. Classification (GTDB taxonomy): domain Bacteria; phylum Bacteroidota; class Bacteroidia; order Bacteroidales. The sequence continues at coordinate 72,140 of JANQLW010000077.1, read as the reverse complement.
CGAGGCATAGCATTCACCATTGTGCGTGATATATAAATAGTAGGTTCCTGCGTCGTCTTTAGTTAAACCAAGTTCTTTATTATATAAACCAACTACTTTTTTCACTTTATCTTTTAGAATAACTTTCCCTTTATCATCAACAAGCATGATATTTACCCTACCTTCAGCATGTAGATTAAATTTTAAATGATAATTGGAATCATTTTCACTATATAAAGAAGCTCTTTTAACCTTCAAATTATTATCAGTATCTTTGAATCCCTGATCAGCTAAAAACCTGGTATCTTCATCATTTAAGCCCTCAGAAAACCTGAGCGTCTTATCTTTATATCCGGTAATTATTTTTACAGCATTTTTATCTCCGTCATGACCTTTGTGAATAAAAACCACATCATCATCTACATGTACATTAAAATCCATTTCTTCAAGAACTTTTAATTTCTCCAATTCTTTTAATTCCTTGATTTTATCCAGCTTCAGATCAATAGTTTCTATCTCTTCGCCATCTTCACCCAGTTTATGTATATGAATTAACCCATCTTTGTGAATTACTTTGATTTTATTCATCCTTTCTTTAAGCTCTATCAATTTATCTTCAATGTCCTTCATATCCGGTGAAATAACAAATTTGTATTCATTATCCAGAGAATCAAATTTTTTGACGAAAACATTCATCTTTTCATCCAGCTCAAGTTTAATCACTTTGTCCAGATCTTTAAGCCTATCTTCTAATATTTCAACTTTTACGTCAAGATCTCCGTCAAAATAGAAATCTTCATCAATATCAATATCTACATCATCGTCTTTATCTGAGGAATAGACATATACTTTACTTAGAGATTTTATTTTGTTTCCTTTTTTATCCTTTTGATCTCCATCCATATATACATGAACCTTCTTCTTCCCACTCAGAAGTTTTATGCGGTGCGATTTTATATCTCCCAATTTACCACGAGTAACCATTTCTATCTTTTTCCCATCATTATCTATTTCCATGGTAATATGCTTTACAGCATTGGTATCCAAATTTGGAAATCTTTTCTTCAAAAATTCACCTATTTCAAAATGATTCTTTTTCCCATCTTTTGTAAAAACAGTATCCCATTCAAATTTTTCACCATTAACTTCAGTTTTCAGCTTAAGCTTAATTTCTTTTTTCTTAGCTTTATCTTTCTGAGGAAAAACTACAACTACACAGGAAAGAAATGCTAAAATAAAAATGCTTTTGAGTAATTTTTTCATCTTACGTATTATTTGGATCTAATCTTAAAGCAAATCTATATCAGTTTTGTACCGGTAATAGTTAAAGCCAGGTTAAAATAGGTTAAGGAAAAGTTAAAGTTTTTTGCTTCAGGTCATTATTTAATAATTTTACAGCATGGGAAAAAGGAAAATATCGCTAATCATCTTGTTAATGAGCATTTCATTAATAGGGATTATCCTTGTTCAATATTTCTGGATCAAGAACGCGATTGAAGTGAAAGAAAGGCATTTTGACAATTCTGCTTTTACAGCGATGGATGCTGTAATAAAGAAAATTGATAAGTTTGATGCATTAAAGTATTTAGAAGAAGCCATTATACTTCCCGAAAGAGAAAAAACACTTAAAGTACTGGAAAAAAAAGCAAACCAATATATTGTAAGATTAACTTCTACAGACTCATTACTTGACAATATTATCATCCATTCAAAAAATCTGGACAAGCATAAACAGATGATTGAACTTAAAAAGGATGAAATTATAGAACGTATTCAAGAGAAAGATTTTGATATTGATGAAGATATCGACATTGACTTAGATCGCGATATAGAAAAAAAAGTGGATATGTTCGTCACTTCAGATGATGTGAATTTTAGAGTAAAGTTAAATTCCAAAGGTTTTATTAATATTGAGTCATTAGAAAAGTTGGAAGATATAACCAGAAAAAAAATGGCTTCTGTACATATCATTAGTGAAGGTGACGAGAAAAGAGTAATACATATCAAGGAAGATCTTCTCGAAAATATTGCATTGCTTGATACAATTAAAACAATCGGTTTCAAGCATAAAGAATTTGAGAGCAAATTAAAAAAGCTTGGTAAGCCATTAACCGAATTAGCACTTGAGTATACTTTTAGAGGGACTAATGCTTTTAAAAGACTGGATTTGCATAAAATAGATACGATCATCAAATCAGAACTTCACAATCATTATTTACCTGTAGAATTAAATTATGCTATTATCGATGATACATCCGACAGCCTAATTCTATTAAAGACCCGGAGCTTTGATCATTCAGATATTCCTACCAAATACAGGCGGAATTTATTTCCGGATGATCTGAAATCAAATCAATATTATTTATTATTCTCATTTCCTGAAAAAACCAAACATATTTTCAGGTCGATATCTTTATTATTATCAGGTTCTATTCTGTTTACACTGATTATTATTATCACTTTTACCATTACCATAGTAACTATTTTACGTCAAAAAAAGATTTCTGAAATTAAAACTGATTTCATAAATAATATGACGCATGAATTTAAAACTCCGATTGCAACTATTTCACTGGCTGTAGATTCCATCAATAGTCCGGCTGTAATAAAGAAAGAAGAAAATATCAAATATTATACGAACATCATAAAAGAAGAAAACCGACGCATGAATTCTCAGGTTGAAAATGTATTGCAAATGTCATTGATCGACAAAAAAGATCTGGAATTAAAAATGGGCTTACATGATGTTCATCAAATTATCAGCAAAGCAGTAAAAAACATTAGTTTACATATAGAAAGAAGAAAAGGAAACATTACAATTATACTAAATGCAGAAAATTCCATTTTTGAAATTGACGAAATTCATTTTACGAATGTGGTAATGAATTTATTGGATAATGCAATAAAGTATTCTGAGGAAGCTCCTATCATAAAGCTTTCAACAAAAAACACCAAAACAGGGATTCTTATTGGTATTGAAGATAAAGGTATGGGAATGAACAAAGAAACCTTGAATAAAATATTTGATAAATTTTACAGAGTTCCTACCGGAAACGTTCACAACATAAAAGGATTTGGCTTAGGATTGAGTTATGTTAAAGCAATAATTACTGATTTCGGAGGCTCTATTTCAGTAGATAGTGAAAAAGGAAAAGGAAGTACTTTCACCATATTTTTACCATATAAAAATGGATAATTATGAAAAATAAAAAGATATTCATGGTAGAAGATGATCCCAACTTTGGGGCGGTTTTAAAATCTTATCTTGAAATTCATCAGTATGAAGTTATATGGGTAGATGATGGAGCAAAAGCAATTGATGCTTTTAAAAAAGATCAGTTTCATTTATGTATATTGGATGTGATGCTTCCAAATGTGGATGGCTTTGAAATCGGAAAAATCATCAGAAACTTAAATAAGACTATTCCTTTTATTTTTCTTACTGCTAAAACACTAAAGAAAGATATCCTTGAAGGGTTTAATGTGGGTGCCGATGATTATATTACCAAACCTTTTGATTCGGAAGTATTGCTTTGTAAGATCAATGCCATTTTAAAAAGAAACAACACCATTGATTCTAATCCTGATTTACTGGAGAACTGTAAGATTGGAGATTATGAGTTTAATTATCCTCACCGAACCATAACATATAAACAACAAGAACAAAGTTTATCTCCTAAAGAAGCAGAACTCATTAGGTTACTATATCAATACAGAAATAATATATTACCAAGAGATAAAGCTCTTGAAGATGTTTGGGGCGATCCGAATTATTTCACTACCAGAAGTATGGATGTATATATAAGTAAGCTTAGAAAGTATTTTTCTAAAGACAGCCGCCTTGAAATCGTAAATATACACGGAAGTGGATTTAAATTAATTTGTCCGGGAAATTAAGTTATTTATTACCATTTTCTATCCTGCTCACTTTATTAATGCCTTTTAACTTAAGCAACTTATGAATGATCTCATCCAAGTGCTTATTATCTTTGATCTGGATTTTTATCTTTCCTTCAAAAGTACCATCTTCAAATGTTTCAACAGCTATGGATTGCATATTAACTTTTAGTGCATTAGAGATCACATTGGTTATTTCTCCTACAATTCCAATTACATCATCACCAATTACCTTTATTTTAGCACTAAATACAGATGTAGCAATACCTTCGGCATCCTGCCATTTTACATCTATGACCCTGTATTTATACTTGCTAAGCATTTGAGATGCATTTGGACAATTCACCCTGTGAATCGTAATCCCCTTTCCTACAGTAACGAATCCAAACACTGCATCGCCGGAAATAGGATTGCAACATTTAGCCAGAGAATAATTCACATTTTTCAGTTTATCACTAATCATCAATGAATCTTCTGCCGGACTTTCTATTTTTTTGTCTGCTTCCTCAATTTCTTTTTCGGAAACAATGTTATTTTTCGCATTTCCGTTACCTTGCTCTTTGAACAGCTTTCTAATATCAAGAACATCTAATTTTTCAGTAGCAATAGAGAAATTAAGGTCTATAGAAGATTTAAATTTATAATGTTTTATGATACGGTCAATGGTTTCATCATTGAAAGGAATTTTCCAATTTTTTAGTTTTCGCTTTAGTATTTCACTTCCTATCTCAGCTTCTTTATACTTTTCTTCAAGCATTGCACGTTTAATCCGTGATTTTGCTTTATTCGTAATAACAAAGTTGAGCCAATCCAGTTTTGGTTTTTGATTTTTGGCTGTAATTATTTCAACTTTATCTCCATTGCGCAACTCATGACGAATAGGAACAATTTTATTGTTAAGCCGGGCTCCGTTACATGTTGAGCCAACATTTGTATGAATCTCATATGCAAAATCAAGAACTGTTGAACCAACAGGTAATTGCTTCAAATCTCCATTTGGTGTGAAAACAAAAATTTTATCCGTTTTTTTCAGCTTGCTTGATTCGATAGCGGTATCAAATAAAATCTGCTCCGGGTTTTCAAGAATATCCCGTACCTGATTTAACCAGGAATCAGAATCTTCTTTAGTTCCAAATCCTTTATATCTCCAGTGTGCTGCCTGTCCTTTTTCAGCGTCTTCATCCATACGTTTTGTACGTATCTGTACTTCTACCCAGTGTTTATTGGGGCCTTTAACTGTCGTGTGTAATGATTCATAACCACTGGCCTTAGGAGTAGAAATCCAGTCGCGCAAACGCTTTGGATTTGGCTGATAGATATCTGTAACAACAGAATAAATTTTCCAGCAGTCTGCTTTCTCTTTGGAAGGTTCACTGTCACTGATTATTCTTATTGCAAACAAATCATAAACTTCCTCAAAGCTTACATTTTGTCTTTTCATTTTTGTCCAAACAGAAAATACAGATTTAGGCCTTGCCTTGAATTCACATTTCAGTCCTTGAGATATTAATTCTCGTTGAATAGGATTCATAAAATCTTCCAGGAATTTTTTTTGTTTAGTCTTACTGGCTTTTATATTATCCTGAATAGAATTATATATTTCCGGATGAGAATATTTCATCGATAACTCTTCCAAGTCTGTTTTTATTGCATACAATCCCAGTCGATGTGCAATTGGAATATACAAATAGCTCACTTCATCCAGGTATTTCTCTTTTTTTTCATCAGATAAATTCTCATAATTTCGCATATCATAGATACGGTGAGCTATTTTAATAAGAATAACCCTGATATCATCAACGATGGTAAGGAATAGCTTTCTGAAGTTTTCTGATTGAGCGGAAATTTTTCCGGTATTCAAATCGCTTAAATCATGGAATCCTTTTATAATAGTAGCAATATTTTTGTCAAATAGTTGTTCCACCTCACCAATTGACAAATCATTTGTTTCTACTAAATTATGTATAAGCGAACAAGTTACTGCAACCGGACCTAAACCAATTTCTTCAACGGCAATCATAGCTATATCCAAAGAGTGAATAAGATTCAATTCCCGTTCATGCTTTGAATTTATAGCCTCTGCTTTATATGCAATATTGTATGCTTTCTGGATTTTTTCTAAATCGGAATCTTTTGAAAATGCTTCACATGCTTCAATTAATTTCTCATATTTAGTTTCAATTACCTTCTTCCTCTCTTCGCTTATCATTATCATGCCGCAAAAATAAAATAATTATTCATTTTGCATTTAAATACATTAACAATCAATAGTCATATTTATTATTTCTGATTGCATTTATTTATTCACAATTAAAAAAAAGCGCCTATATCATCAAGATATAAACGCTTTTCATTTATTGATTCAAAAACGTTTATTCTTTTTCTTGGCTTTTAGAAGATCCTCCTTTAGATTTTTTTGGAGGTTCGGAAATAGAATCTCTCATTTTTGTATCAGCCTCAATATTTTTGAATTTATAATAATCCATAATTCCCATATTACCATCTCTGAAAGCATCAGCCATCGCTTTAGGCACTTCAGCTTCTGCTTCAATAACTTTAGCGCGTGCTTCCTGCGCTTTAGCTTTCATCTCTTGTTCAAGAGCTACAGCCATAGCTCTACGTTCTTCAGCTTTCGCCTGAGCAATATTTTTATCAGCATTCGCCTGATCCATTTGCAGTACGGCACCAATGTTTTTCCCAATATCAATATCAGCAATATCGATTGATAAAATTTCAAATGCTGTTCCGGAATCCAGTCCTTTTTCCAATACAACTTTGGAGATAGAATCAGGATTTTCCAGTACTGCTTTATGTGAATTAGCAGAACCAATAGAGGAAACAACACCTTCTCCTACCCTGGCAAGTACAGTTTCCTCTCCAGCACCACCTACTAATTGCTTAATATTAGCACGAACAGTAACACGCGCTTTAGCAATTAACTGAATACCATCTTTAGCAACAGCGGTTACCGGAGGAGTATCAATCACTTTTGGATTAACCGACATTTGAACGGCCTCAAGAACATTACGCCCTGCAAGATCAATTGCAGTTGCCACTTTAAAATCAAGATTCATATTTGCTTTATCTGCAGAAATCAAAGCATTTACAACAGCATCAACCCTACCACCAGCTAAAAGGTGGGCTTCCAATTCATCTCTGTTCAGTTTCAAACCTGCTTTTGTAGATGATATAAGGTTTCTAACAATAACAGGTGGTGGAACTTTACGCCATCTCATCAACACCAATTGTACCAGAGAAATTCGAACATTGGATAGCAAGGCTGTAAACCATAACCCTACCGGGATAAAATAAAATATAATCCATAAACCAACTATAGCACCAATACCAATGGCTACAATTGTAATTACTTGAGTGTTTTCCATAATTTGCTAATCTTTTTGTTTAACAATAATTTTGTTATGATCAATACTGATCACTTCAATTTCTTTTTGGGGATCAATAAAATCACCATAAGTATGTACTTCGTAAAATTCATTATTTATCAGGGCTTTACCTGCAGGAGCCAAACGGGATACACTTTTACCTACATCACCGAGTTTAAGCTTCTGGTCATCAATAACATTTACTCTCCCATCGACTTCCGATTTCAACGTCATCCGCTTCCAGGTTCTTGAACGCAGAGAATATATTAATGATAATATAGACACCACTAATGAAGAAGCAAGAACTATATGTCCATAAAAAGCACCATAACTATAATAGGTTTGCCAGATACCAACTCCCATCACGACTAATCCAATAATTCCCAGGACACCTTGTCCGGGAATCACTAAAATTTCAAGGATAATAAATAATAGTCCTACGAAAATTAAAACGGCTATCAGAGTCCAACTCATTTGTATAATAATATTTAATGAATTTCGACAGTTAACGAACGATTAAGCATTTCATCATAAATCGGCTTTAATTCAGTAAATGCTCCAGACTTCACCCCACATTTACCTTTGTAGTGAACAATTAAAGTACATTGTTCAGCCTGTACAGGTTCGTGTTCACATACATCAATAAGCGTTTGAATTACAAAATCAAAGGTGTTAAAATCATCATTAAACAAAACAAGCTCTCTTATCTTGGTCTTTTTACTGATTGTTTTTTGATCAGTTTTAACTTTTTCTTTTACCATTTTCAATGAATGCTTTTGGGTTTTAACAAAGATAAATATTTTTTAAAACGAAATACTTTTATTCCTTACTTTGTATTAGATTTTAGATGATGAATAATTACAGTGATTTCATAGAATTATTAAGAAACAAACTCAAATACCCATTACCGGGAATGCAAGCTCAATTTTTGATGGAACCAATTACTCGTAAAATTGAACTTAAAAAACAAACTTACAAAGCTCATCCAAAAGAAAGCAGTATTCTTATATTGCTTTATCCTAAAAATCATAAACTCTGCACCGTAATGATCAAGAGGCCTGAATATGATGGTGTACATAGCGGCCAAATTGCTTTTCCGGGAGGAAGAAAAGAAAAAGAGGATACTGACCTTATAGATACAGCATTAAGAGAAAGCTTTGAAGAAGTAGGGATTAAGCCTGATTCAGTAGATATATTAGGAAGCATCAGTGAACTCTATATTCCTCCCAGTAATTTTAATGTACTCCCAGTAATTGGATTTAGTAAAGAAAGGCCAAAGTTCAGAATCGATAAAATTGAAGTAGCTAAAGTTCTGGAAATTGAAATAAATGAATTTTTGAATAGCGGTAACATTCAGGAAAAAAAAATATTAAGCCGCAGAAATATGCGACTTAATGTTCCATGTTATTATATTCAAAATGAAATTATCTGGGGAGCAAGTGCAATGATCTTAAGCGAATTTTGTGAGATCATCAAACAATTAGAACCTTAATCCATTACCTCTATATCATAGGTGATTTCTGCACCTTTTTTCAATAATTCATAAACTCCACAATATCTGTCTCTGGATAGCTCTATAGCTTTTTTAAGCTTCTCCATAGGTAAATCTTCACCTTTAAAAGTATAGACAACATGAATATTTTTATAATATTTAGGATGCTCATCGGTTAACTCTCCATCCACAGAAATATTAAAATAAGAAGGTTCAATACGCATTTTTTTTAATATAGAAACCACATCCATGCCTGTACATCCGCCAAGAGATGCTAATGTTAATGGTTTAGGCCTTGGACCTTTATTTTCACCACCTACTTCTTCATGGGCATCCATCATAATTTTAAAATCATTTATTTCTGCCTCAAATGACATATTTCCTTTCCAGGTACAATCAACTTTGTTATTCATATTATGGTATTTAAATATTTTAAATGTTAAAGTTACGAAGAAAAGAAATGAAATTTGTTTACTTAATACAATTTATAGATTTTTCTAAATAGTATAGAGAAGGAAGCTTCAGGCTTCAGACTCCAGGCAGCAAGCTACAAGAAAAAGCTTGCTGCCTGAAGCTTGGAGCTTGAAACTATTAATCAGCCATAAACGGATATCGATAATCTGTCGGAGGATTAAAATTCTCTTTAATCGTTCTTGGCGAAACCCATCTTAAAAGGTTAAGCATAGAACCCGATTTATCATTGGTTCCGCTTGCTCTTGCTCCGCCGAACGGCTGTTGTCCAACGACAGCTCCGGTAGGTTTATCATTGATATAGAAATTTCCGGCAGCATTTCTCAAGGCCTTGGTTGCCATATCAATTGCATAGCGATCTTTAGAAAATATAGCACCTGTTAATGCATAAGGAGAAGTTGAATCAACCAATTTTAATGTTTCTTCATAATTTTCATCTTTATAAACGTATATTGTAAGAACAGGACCGAATATTTCTTCCTGCATACTAACATATTTAGGATTACTCGTTAAAATTACTGTTGGCTCAATAAAATATCCGATAGATTTATCATATCCACCTCCGATAATAATCTCAGCATCATTATTGTTTTTAGCCTGATCTATATAAGATGAGATTTTATCAAAAGCTTTTTCATCGATCACAGCGTTTATAAAGTTTGAAAAAACTTCAGGGCTACCCATTTTAAAGGATTCAATATCCGTTAGCAATTTACTTTTTACTGCCGGCCAGATACTTTCAGGAATGTATGCACGGGAAGCAGCTGAACATTTTTGTCCCTGATACTCAAAACCACCACGAGCCAATGCAGTCGCAAGCTGGTCTACATTTGCGCTTTGATGTGCCATTATAAAATCTTTCCCACCGGTTTCACCAACAATTTTAGGGTAAGTATTGTGAAGGTGAACACTTTCACCGACAGCTTTCCAAATTTTATTGAATACTGCATTACTACCGGTAAAATGAACTCCAACAAAATCCGGGTGTTTAGACATCACACGTCCTCCGGTCGGTCCATCTACAAATACCATATTAATCACTCCATCAGGTAAACCTGCTTCACGAAATATATCCATAATAATATTTGCCGAATAAATTTGTGTTTCAGCAGGTTTCCATACAACTACATTCCCCATTAAAGCCGGAGCTGCTGATAAATTTGCAGCTATAGAAGTAAAATTAAAAGGTGATAAAGCGTAAACAAACCCTTCCAAAGGCCTTTGCTCCATACGGTTCCAAATCCCTTTATCAGAAATTGGCTGTTCCTGATAAATTTCAGTCATAAATTTTACATTAAAGCGGAGAAAATCTGCAAATTCACATACGGCATCAATTTCAGACTGAAATACATTTTTTGATTGCCCAAGCATCGTAGCCGCATTTAGCTTTTGCCGATATGGCCCGGAAACCAAATCTGCTGCCCTGAGAAATATTGCTGCTCTCTGATCCCATCTGAGCGATTGCCATTTTGGCCTTGCTTTCAATGCTGCATTAATGGCCTGTTCAACATGGGTTTCATCCCCCATATAAAAGTATCCTAAGGTAGTTTTATGATCATGTGGCGGATGGATCGTTTTTCGCTTAGCCGTTCTTACATTTTCATTGCCAATTCGCATAGGGATATCAAATTCCTTTGCTTTAAATTCTTTAATAGCTGATTCTAATTCAGCTCGTTCTTTTGATCCCGGAGCATAATTCAATACAGGTTCATTATATGCTTCAGGTGCTTTGTATATTGCTGTTGACATTCTGTAATTTAATTATTTTGAATTCAAAATTACGAATTATTTATTATTTAGAAACATTCTAAATTAAAATTCTTCATAAAACATAATAATTTCTTTACATATGTAACTTCCGAAAATCTTTAATTTTTCTTACATTTGTCAAGCATTTTGGGAAATCAGCCTATCTGCTTGCAATTAAGATATTTATTTCCCTTTTATCAATTTTGATAAAATACTCCTTAAATTATTTAGGTAGAATAAAAGGTTATCATTTCACAACCAAGTGTGAATTAATTTTGGAAAAAATGGGTACTATCAAACAACTTGAAAAAGTCGCTGTCAGTGTTAAATCACTCAACATATTAAACCAACTCCTTTCAGAAAACCCTCGTTTAGAGGATATCATGCTAAATGCCAAAGCTAAATCCGAGGCTTTATTAGGGGTAAAAAATTGGGCATTGGAATATATTAAAGGGAGACCTACGGCTTTTAAATATTATAAACATGAAAAGTGTGGCAGGGAAGAATTTGAAGAATTGAGCTGGCAGGATTATGCAGCTATTCGATTATTAGACTATGTTGACAATGCAGGTCAGCGCTATAATGATAAAAATTTAAGAGGAGAATTAGTTGGGAACAATCCGATCAAGTACATCTGGATGGCTGTAAAATATGGTACCGGCGGAGCCAAAGAAGATTTCTTTATTGATATGCTTCACTTATTTCGTCAATTCACAGGAAAGTCTCAAAAACCTGATTTTTCGAAAGAAAAGGTAACCCAATGGATGGATAAGCATCCAACAGGTTTATATCCAAGAATTATTAAAATCCGTGAAGAAAACAGGGATCGTATTATAAACATTTTAATCAAAAAGATTGATGAAAGAGAAATTGTAAGCCCAAATTATAAATTCGAGCCTACCATGTCTGATGAGCAAAAGTTCCTAAAAATGCTTGAATGGTGGGATGATCGAAAATTTCATTTACGTTTTGCAATACGTTCACCGAAATTTCTGAATCAATTATTAAACTATTCGCTTCATCCGGAAACCATGAAGTTATTGCATGAGGCACAGGAAGCAGGAATCCCATTCTTTATCAATCCATATTATTTATCTTTACTCACAGTTAACGAACCTTATTTTGCTCCCGGAGCAGATTTGCCTATTCGTGATTATATTATTTATAGCAGAGAGCTCATTGAAGAATTTGGTAATCTTGTTGCCTGGGAAGGTGAAGATATTGTACAACCGGGAAAACCCAATGTTGCAGGTTGGATTTTGCCATCAACACACAATGTGCACAGAAGATACCCGGAAGTTGCCATTTTAATTCCTGATACTGTAGGGCGCGCTTGTGGTGGTTTATGTGTAAGCTGTCAGCGCATGTATGATTTTCAATCAGGTAACTTAAATTTCAATCTTGATAAATTGAAGCCAAAAGAAACCTGGCCACAAAAGCTGAATCGTTTATTGGAATATTTTGAAGAAGATTCTCAATTAAGAGATATTCTGATTACAGGGGGAGATGCTCTTATGAGCTCTAACAAATCTCTGGAAAGAATACTGAATGAAGTATATGAGATGGCTAAACGTAAGATTGAAGCCAATAAGGAGCTTCCTGATGGAAAGAAGCATGCGGAGATGTTAAGGGTACGTTTAGGAACCCGGCTGCCGGTATATCTTCCTCAACGTATTACTCCCGAATTAATTGAAATTCTTGCAAATTTTAAAGAGAAAGCCAGTTCGATCGGTATTAAACAATTTGTTATTCAAACACATTTTCAATCAGCAATGGAAATTACACCAATTGCGAGAGATGCGATTCAAAATTTATTAAATGCGGGTTGGATCGTAACAAACCAATTGGTATTCACCGCTGCAAGTTCAAGACGCGGACATACAGCAAAATTACGTAAGACCTTAAATGATATTGGTGTTATTACGTATTATACATTCACTGTAAAAGGTTATATGGAAACCTATCATAACTTTGCGACCAATGAACGTGCAGTACAGGAACAAATAGAAGAAAAACAAATCGGGCATATTCCGGAAGAATATATCAACCGTATACAACAATTCCCTCAGGATGGAAAGAATATGATTAAGAATATCCAGGATCTTAGAGAAGAACTGGATATTCCATTTTTGGCTACAGACCGTAATGTTCTGAACCTACCCGGTATTGGAAAAAGTTTGACTTTCCGTACAATAGGAATTACCCGTCATGGCAGAAGAATCCTGGAATTTGATCATGATGAAACCAGAACTCACAGTCCGATTATCAGCAAAATGGGGAAAGTGATCATTATTGAATCCAAATCCATAGCTCAATATTTAAGACAAATTGAAGAAATGGGTGATAATCCTGAAGACTATGAAAGTATTTATGGGTATTCTTTAGGATCAACAGAGATGGTGAACCCTATTTATCAATATCCTGAATACGATTTTAAAATTACAGATGAACAATCTAATTTCTCTCTTGAGGAAGTTGTTGATGAAGAAGACGATATTTTTGAGTTTTAAGCATTCGACTCAAAAAAAGAATTATAATCAGGGTAGTGAAATTTTTCTTTCGCTACCTTTTGTTGTACCGTAAAAAATTGTAATTCAGCTTCCGAACATTCAATATCATCTGCATCCAGAAGAATCACATGAACATACACAATATTACGCAACACTTTTGCAATTTTTGCTCTTAAAGTAATAGCTCCTTTATCACAATAAACAGCACGTTTAAATCTGTTTTCCAGCTTAACAGTTACACCGGAAGTTTTATGTTTGATCTGTACACACCATGCCCCAATTTCATCAATTAATGTAGTTTGAATACCACCATGAAGAATATTTTCAAACCCCATAAATTCCTTTTTAGGTAACCACTTACATACCAACTCCTCGCCTTCTTCATAGAACTCCAATTTTAATCCAAAAGGGTTTTTATCCGAACAGGCAAAACAATAATGCCCATCCATTTTATTATAGGGATTTAAAATTTTCCTTTTATCTTTCTTCTCCATCTTTATATTGCTTTCTCTCCACAACCTTTCCATTCTTATCCATTCTTATCCATTCTCCGTTTTTAAGCTCATTTTTATAATGGCCTGTTAATATGAGATGGCCTGTTTTATCATATTCTTTATAAAGCCCGTTCAATTGATTATTCTCATAATTGGAGATCATCCATACTCTCCCGTTTTCATGATAAGTCTTTTGTTCGCCTTTAAACTGATTTTTCACATATTGATAGGTTGCCAGTAGTTTTCCGTTATTGTAATACCAATTGGAAACGCCATTCTTCTCTCCATTTATATATTGACTGGCCTCCTGAAGCTTTCCGTTATTTTCATAATAAACCTTATGCATTCCATGCAACAAACCTTTTTTATAATGGCTTTCAATTAATTTTCTTCCGCCTATTTTGTACTTAATATATAAGCCATCCAATTCACCATCAGTATAAAATTCCTGATTTAAAATGTAACCTCTACGATCCAGAATTAATTTTTTCCCATGTAAAATACCGTTTTTATAGTTTTCAATACGATACACCATTCCATTAGGGAAATAAAAAACCCAGCAACCATGTTTTTTACTATTTACAACAGGGCCTTCAGATCTATATCTATCCTGCTTCCCTTTAAAATATCCATTTTGGGGTAAGGGATCCGACATTTTGTATTGTGCAAATGTCAATGATGACAAAAGGGAAAATATCAATAGGAAAGTAAACTTTTTCATAAATCAGGGGTTTAAAAATTATGGAAGTAAATTTAAAAAAAAGCAGCTTATCCAATTATAAATTAAAGGATATATTCAGGAGTTTTATATTTTATTTAGATAAGATCGGCATATAAATCAAATGCAGATGCAGAATACACCTCCACTTCATAGAATTCACCAATATTACAATCGGAAGAAAGCGGGATCAGGACTTCATTATCTACCTCGGGAGAATCATATTCAGTTCTTCCGATATAAAATTCACCTTCTTTCCTGTCAATAATCACTTTAAACTTTTTATTAATCTTTTGCTCATTCAAAGACAATGAGATTTCTTCCTGAATTTCCATTAATTCTTCCATGCGTCGTATTTTCACTTCTTCAGGAATATCATCCTTAAAGCCAAAAGCCAAAGTGTCTTCTTCAGGGGAATATGTAAATACACCTAATCTATCAAATTTCACTTCCCTTATAAACTCTTTAAGTTCATTAAAATCATCCTCTGTCTCTCCCGGATATCCAACGATCATAGTAGTACGTATAGCAACATCAGAAATAAACGTTTTTATACGTTTTATCAACTCCCTTTGCTCTGCCCCACTCACACCTCTTTTCATAGACTTTAAAACAGAGTCGCTGATATGTTGTAGAGGAATATCTATATAATTGCAAATATTAGGTTTATTATTTATTAGTCTTAGTAGTTCATCTGAAAAGTGGATCGGATAAGTATAATGCAAGCGTATCCATTCCAGACCAGCTACTTCAGAGAGTTTTTCCAACAACTTCATCAATCTGCTTTCCTTATAAAGATCCACTCCGTAATATGTAAGATCCTGGGCAATCAATAAAATCTCTTTTACACCTTTTGAAACCAGATTTTCGGCTTCATGAATAATTGCATCAATGGGTTTTGATATAAATTTTCCACGGATTAAAGGAATGGCACAGAATGAACATTTTCGGTTACAGCCTTCTGCTATTTTAAGGTAAGCATAATGTTTGGGCGTCGTTATCAATCGTTCTCCTATTAATTCCTTTTTATAGGTTGCATCCAAATCCTTAAGAATCTGTTCCAGTTGAGCAACCCCATAAAAGCCATCAACTTCATCCAATTCTTCCTTTAGTTCTTCTTTATAGCGTTCACTCATACAACCCATTACAAAAACCTTTTTTACAATGGATTCTTTTTTAGCTTCCAAACAGTTCAAAATTGTATCTATTGATTCCTGTTTGGCATCATTAATAAAGCCACAAGTATTAACTACTACAATATCAGATGCTTCATTGGAATCATGTGTAACAATATAATGATTACTTTGGAGCTGTCGTAAGAGTTGTTCCGAATCTACCAGGTTTTTGGAGCATCCCAGGGTGATAATGTTTATCTTCTTTTCTTTACCGGATTTCATCACTTATTGATCAAACAAGGTATCAACATAGGCAAAACGGTCGAATATCTGCAAATCTTCCATTTGCTCACCCAAACCAATATATTTTACAGGAACCTTAAACTGATCGGAAATTCCAATGGCAACACCACCTTTAGCTGTACCATCAAGTTTTGTTAATGCTAAAGCATTCACTTCCGTAGCAGCAGTAAATTGGCGGGCTTGTTCAATTGCATTTTGTCCGGTTGATGCATCAAGTACCAATAATACTTCGTGAGGAGCATCTTCAATAACTTTTTGCATAACCATTTTGATTTTTGAAAGTTCATTCATCAGGTTCACTTTATTATGCAACCTACCTGCAGTATCAATAATCACTACATCAGCATCATTAGCTACTGCCGACTTTAAGGTATCAAAGGCTACAGAAGCAGGATCGGCTCCCATTCCCTGACTAACAATAGGCACGTCAACGCGCTGAGACCAGATTTTCAATTGATCTACTGCAGCAGCTCTAAAGGTATCTGCAGCACCCAATACAACCTTTTTACCTGCCTTTTTAAATTGATGTGCAAGCTTGCCAATTGTCGTCGTTTTACCAACACCATTTACACCTACGACCAAAATAATGTAAGGAGTTTTTATTCCATTCAGGTCAAAGCCTACAGTTTTGCCAAGATTATTTTCCTGAAGTAATTCGGCAATCTCTTCCTTCAGAATATCATTGAGTTCTGCAGTACCCAGATATTTATCCCTACTGACTCTGGTTTCTATGCGATCAATAATTTTAAGGGTAGTATCAACACCTACATCCGAAGTTACCAATACTTCTTCAAGGTTATCCAATACTTCGGCATCAACCTTTGATTTCCCAACTACCGCTTTTGATATTTTGGAAAAAACACTGTTCTTTGTTTTTTCCAGACCTTTGTTAAGGTTTTCTTTTTTATCTTTTGAAAAGAGAGAAAATAAGCCCATTTACTAAATCTTATTAAAAAAAAAGCTTCTTCCCATAAAGGAAAAAGCCTTTAAAATTATATTATAGAATATCTTTTTATTTCTTAGCCAAAAATTCCTTTACGTTATCACTGGGGACAATGCTTTCTTTAAATGTATAAGCACCTGTTTTAGGAGATTTGGTCATCTTTATAACTTTCGCGAAATCTTTACTAGCAGATTGTAACGATGCAACAACTTTCTTTGCCATGGTTCAAATTATTTAATTTCTTTATGAATGGTCATTTTTTTTAAAATCGGATTGTATTTTTTCAGCTCAAGTCTTTCCGGTGTATTCTTCTTATTTTTTGTGCTGATATAACGTGAGGTACCTGGCATACCACTTGCTTTATGCTCAGTGCATTCCAAGATAATTTGTCCTCTTGCGTCTTTAGTCTTCTTTGCCATTTCTAATTTCTTTAAAATTTCGGAGTGCAAAAATATTAACTTTCAACTTAATATCCTAATAAAAAGCTTGTTTTTTAAACAACTGATTATTGGTAGAAATCACAAATGCAAATTTAGCAAGATAAGCTTTATATTCCTTCTATTTTTCACTTTTTATTAACCAAAATTGATATTGTTCCCATTTTCATTATTATATTTACGGCAAAAACTCAATCAAGCTATTTTATGAACAGCAAACGAATTTTTATTTTTTGCTTATTTGCTATATACCTGATTTTTCAATCCTGCACACTAACTATAAACAGATCCGCTAGCCTGGAAGCGAATATTAAGGGGTTGGGAAACGATTCTATTTTAATAGAATGCTTTCCTTTACAAGAAAAGAATGAAGAGGGAGAATTCATAGATCCAAATCATTCATATGTAGTAGCAAGCAATGATAAATTTACTTATATTTCTCCTTTTGACAAACCCAGTTTTGTTTATATTTCTCCTCAAAAAGTTACCATTCAGAAAAGCAATGGAAGAATAATCGCTCCGGTTTATATGATGGCCCTTATTGAACCTGATAAAAAGCTAACAATAGAAGGAGCATTAAGACCCTATTCTATTGAATACTTTGTAAAAGGGACAGCATTTAATGAAGAACTAAGTACCTTAAAAAATTCGTATTTAAGCAGTTCAGCAGAGGTGCTCAAATTAGAATTACAAATTGATTCTTTAATTCAAAAAAAGGATACTAAACTCAACAAAAAAATAAGAAACCTTTCTAAAAAGCGTTATCAATACATAAAGGACATTTCAAAGATCAATCGTGATTATATTAAAAACAATCTGGATAACGATGTTGCAGCATATCTCCTTACAGAACAAAGATTAGATACTCTTGGCCACTACTACCCTAAACTTAGTGAAAAGGTAAGAAACGGATTATTAAAAAACCGTTTGGATAATTACTATAAATATTATTTAAAAGAGAAGAGAAGAAAGGAAAATGCAAAAAAAGTAATCAAAGGAGCAATTGCGCCAAACTTCACCTTAAAAGATATAGATGGAAAAGAAAGGTCATTAACTGAATTTAGTGATAAAATAGTGATATTGGATTTTTGGGGCAGCTGGTGCTCCTGGTGTATTAAAGGATATCCAAAAATGAAATCCTACTATAAAAAATACAAAAACAAACTTGAAATAATAGGAATTGCTTGTCGTGATCATTCCGAAGACTGGAAAAAAGCAGTTAAAGATAATCAGCTTGATTGGGTAAATCTTTTTAATCCATATGATAGTGAACTTACAATAGATTACGGCATTTTAGGTTATCCTACAAAAATCATAATTGACAAAAATCAAAAAATTATAGAACGATATACGGGAGAAACACCAAAATTTTATAAAAAACTGGATGAATTATTAGGGAAATAAATGAATGGCTAATTGCCATATTATAAATTTAATTACAGTTTATTATGAATTACACCTTACCGAAAGAACGTATTATATCATTAGATATTTTACGAGGATTTGCAGTGCTTGGCATTTTAATCATGAACATTCAAAATTTTTCAATGATTACTTCTGCCTATATTAACCCCAATTCTTTTGGAGATTTAACAGGGCTTAATAAATGGGTTTGGATCATTAGCCATGTATTGGCCGATACCAAGTTCATGAGTATTTTTTCCATACTGTTTGGTGCAGGGATCCTATTGTTTCTGGATCGGGCAAAAACGAATAACAGGCAGGCAGGCAAACTTCATTATTGGAGAAATACGTTATTGTTACTTTTTGGTTTAATTCATGCATATATAATCTGGTCGGGAGATATATTGGTAGCTTATAGCTTATGTGCATTTTTTGTTTATCTCTTCCGAAATAAAAATGTAAAAACGCTATTTATATTAAGTGGTGTTTTTGTCGTGATTCCTTTTCTTCTCAATATGATGTCAGGGTTAAGCTTACCTATTTGGCCGGAAGAAGATTATAATGAACAACTAAAAACCTGGTTACCAAATCATGAAATTATTAATGCAGAAATAGCTGCTATGAATGGAAGTTGGATGGATGCATTCCAACAACGAAAAGAAACTGCAATTTTTATGCAGACTTTCCTATTCTTTTTTAGCGTTTTCTGGAGAGTTACTGCAATGATGTTACTGGGTATGGGATTATACAAACTAGGAATCCTATCCGCTCAAAAATCAGATGCTTTTTATAAAAAAATGGCAGCTATAGGATTGTTATCCGGCTATGGTTTAATCATTTTAGGCGTATATCAAAATTTTGCATATGAATGGAAAATGGACTATTCCTTCTTTTTTGGCAATCAGTTTAATTATTGGGGAAGCATTGGAGTCGCATTAGGGTATATTGCCATTATTATGCTTATAAGTAATTCTAATGGTTGCACCAGGTTTAAAAACAATCTTGCAAGAGTTGGGAAGATGGCATTTTCAAATTACATATTAATGTCTGTAATAGGCTCATTATTATTCAGTGGAATAGGTTTTGGATTGTTTGGCATCGTAGAAAGATGGCATCAGGCTGTCATGATAATCGGAATCTGGATCATCCTCATCCTTTTTTCTAATCTATGGCTAAAGACTTATAAACTCGGACCTTTGGAATGGTTTTGGAGAAAGCTTACATATTTCAAAAGGTAATTTTAAATGAATTGGGATATTTACATAAAAAGGTTTAAATCATTTTTAACCATCGAAAAATCTTTATCTCCCAATTCTGTTCAGGCTTACATAAGAGACATTCAGAAATTAGCTGATTTCGTTGCAATCAACGAGCTAAATTTACAAGTTGAAGACATCGAATATAAACACTTACAGGATTTTCTTAGCTGGATAAACAAAAAAGGTTTGGAAGCCAATTCCCAGGCTAGAATCATTTCCGGTATAAAAGCATTTTATAAGTTTTTATTATTGGAAGATGTCATCAACATTAACCCAACTGAATTGCTTGAATCACCTAAAACAGGAAGGAAATTACCAACAGTATTAAGCATAGAAGAAATTAACAAGCTAATAGATACAATTGATTTAAGTAAAGAAGGAGGTGAGCGCAACAAAGCAATGCTCGAAACACTTTATGGTTGTGGTTTAAGAGTGAGTGAATTGTTAAACTTACAAGTATCCAATATTTATTTTAACGATGGTTTTATTAGAATTGTTGGGAAAGGTGACAAAGAAAGGCTAACTCCGATAGGCTATACTGCTTTAAAACAAATCAGGATTTATATAGAAGAAGTAAGGTCACATCAAAACATTGCTCCCGGAAATGAAGATATTTTGTTTTTAAACAAAAGAGGACGCAAATTATCGCGTGTAATGATTTTTAACCTTATTAAAGATTTAGCAGAATTATGCGGAATAAAAAAGAAAATCAGCCCACATACATTCCGGCATTCCTTTGCCACCCACTTAGTGGATGGAGGTGCCGACCTGAGGGCTGTTCAGGAAATGTTGGGCCATGAATCCATAACCACAACCGAAATTTATACACATCTGGACCGATCTTATTTACAAACGACAATTCAGCAATTTCATCCAAGATATAAATCAACTAAAAATTAAATAACTAATCCCGATAAATATCGGGATTAGTTATTCGTTTTTAATTATAAAGTGATGTCTTCAATTTCGCCGTGCTTGTTTACAAATACACCCCAATTGACTGCCAGTAAACTACCATCTTCATCAAAAAAGAAATCGATTAATCCTTCATCAAAGGAAAGACGGTATTCTCCATCTTCCTCATCTTCCTTTTCAATCTCTTTATAACCGTTAGCTTTCATATGATCAACAATTTCTGTTTCCTTCATTTCAAAAACGGCCTCACCAAACAAAGTAGATTTTGGGTTATCAGTTTCAAAACAGGAAACAATAGATTTTTCAGCTCCGGTACCTTCAATAAATACAGTAAATCCCTCTTTCCAGTAATTCATGATTAACGTATTAAAATCTTCCTCTTCCTGAATATCCTCAACTTCTTCGGCTTCACCTATAATGGCAATAACCTCTTCAATAGTTTGTCCAAATTTAAGTTCACCAAATCCAACTTTAGGATTGATTTCTAAATTAATTTTACTCATTTCAAAAAAAATTAAATTTTATCTAAAGGGTGAATCAGGCTCTTTTGCCATATGATTAAACACCAACTTGTCCACTAATTTAGGAAAAAACTTATTCAATAATACAGTTAATTTTCCTTGCCCTGTTAAGGTCAGGGTTCGCTTTCTTTTTTCTACAGCTTTTTTAATCCGGGATGCAACTTCCTCAGCTGTCATCATCTTAGCTTCATCACGAGGGGATTCTCCCTGCTGGCTTCCATCCTTTCCCAATGCTGTATTTCTGATATTGGAAGCTGTAAAGCCCGGGCATGACAATAATACATGCAAATCCTTTTTTAGGTTTTCAATACGCAAACATTCAAGAAAACCATGCATTGCAAATTTTGAAGAAGAATAGCCCGTTCTTCCCGGTAGTCCTTTGTATCCGGCAATCGAAGAGACTCCAACTACAGAACCTTTTGATTCTAACAAATGGGGCAATGCATACTTTGTACAATAAACCGTTCCCCAAAAATTTATATCCATTAAAGATTTTAACACACTCAAATCTGTTTCCTCAAAAATAGCTCTCATTGAAATTCCGGCATTATTGATTAAAACATCAATCCGTCCAAACCTCTCGTAAGCTTTATTAATGAGGTTTTTACAATCTACTTCAAGACTAACATCAGTTTTAATATTTAATACTTCAGCGCCTTTATCTTTTAACCTATGAGCTAAATCCTCAAGCTTATCAATACTTCTTGCACCTAACACCAAAGCATTACCTTCACATGCATACACTTCAGCCAGGGCCTTTCCTATTCCTGATGATGCTCCTGTAATGATTATAACCTTTAAAGACCAGGAAGCCATCCCCTTATCTGTATTATGATTTTTTACACTCATTTTTCCATATTGTCAAACAAAGGGATGGCTTCCCTTTGCCTCTTAAACAAATACAAGAATAGCTAAAATTAATAAAAACCTAACATTTATTTATGAACAATTTAATTAACAGTATTTCCGAGATGAGGCTCAGTTTAATATCTTAAAATATCATTTAAACCTTGCTTAATTTCATTCAGCTGTTCAGCTCTAATCTTACCGATCTTTTTCACAAGTCGCTCTTTTGAAACTGATCGAATATGAAAGGTCATAATTTCTGAACGATTCTTCAAACCATTCATTTGATCAGGTTCTAAGGTAAGGTTACCTTTGTAATCTTTAATTTTTGTAGTTAGCGGACAAACAATTACAATATTCAAATACTTATTTAACAAATTGCCGCTTATAATAACAACCAGACGAAATCCTTTTTGTTCACTGCCTTTAACCGGGTTCAGGTCAGCATACCAAATCTCACCCTGCTTCATTCGTCCAATTGTTTAAAATAGTCTTCCATCCCTTCCTCTGCCATATCTAAAATATTTTCATCTGTTGCAGCTTTTTTATATGATTTAACATATTCTGCCCTATTCATTTGATCCAAATATATTGTTAGGGCACGTTCAATGATCTTATTTTTAGGGATCATAAGTTTTTGGGCCATTGTATTTAGCTTTTCAAGCAAGCCATCCGGTAAGGTACTGGTAAATGTTTTCATATTTTCATATTTGTATTATACAAATATAATATACAAATATTCAATTATCAATTAATAACATCATTATCTCATTATTCACGAAGCATAAAACAAATTATTTCTTTCAATTAAAAGGGGTGACGCCCCGAGGGGCGTCACCCCTTTTAATTGATTTATTTCATATATTGTATACAATTTGACTAAAATGAGGTATATATTATTTATAATTGCATTTTTCTTTTTTTACAGTTGTAAAATTGATTCTTCTGTTAAACAATTAAGTGATAAGGAAAAGTCACTTTTAAGTGAATTCCAAATGATGAATGAAAAAAATCGTTTAACAATAGCGGATGAAACGGAGCTCGGACACAAGCTCTTTCTTTGTTTAAAATTCGTTGACAAAGAAAGTAAACGAGTGTTAAAAGAACAAGAAATTAAATTTTATCATACATCCAGTATTGGAGAATATGAACCGGCTAACCCAAATGATGAATCTACAGCAAGGCTCAGTGGCAAGGCCTTTACAGATATGAGTGGGAGGATTTTTGTCAAAACGATTTTACCTGGAAACTATGGAAGTGGAGAGAACAACAGGCATATTCATACTACTGTAAAAGGAGCAAAACCAGAAGGCTATGACATCCATTTTAAACAGCATACCGGATTTATGGGAAAGAGGTTTATTAATAGAAGTGACCAACATTTTTTGGCGGATTTAAGATATAATATTGATAGTACTTTAGTCACTTTCCTGACCATTGAAGTAAAACGTCCCAAAATACAAGAAAATCATTCTTACGATCATAAATAATATTTTCGGAGCTTCGCGCTTTTGCTTTATTATTCATTAATCCATACTCGTTTATCATTCTTTATTCTAAATAAATAACTTTATTTTATCTTGAAATACTTTCTCAAGATATCATCCATTAAACACCATTTCGTTATAGACGACTGAAGAAGGTTTAATCCTACAAAAACTGTTATCAACAGATAATTTAAATGAACAAAATAGGCCAGGAACAAACTAATTAATATAAATGTACCGGCTATTGCCCTAATTATTCTTTCTCTCATAATTCAATATATTTAAGTTAGGATTTAGTCCTGACAGGGGTTTGATCCTGTCAGGACATAAGGATGACATACTTTTTATTAACTTAATCTAAACACAATCAAAATAAAGCTGACGCCATCCTATATTTTTTAACATTCTGTTTTTATTTTATATTCGATGGGAAACCAAAAACCAGTCTTTGATGTAATCAATTAACTTTAAAATGCTGAACCATATACTAATTTACCAATTTACATTTTTACATATTTCCTTATCTGTAAACCCAGGATGGCGTCCCCTCCGGGGAAACCATCCTATTCACAAAATTATTTTTAGTCCTGATATTTATCAGAATTAATTTTTAGTTTTTCATTGTTCTCAGGGTATTTTTTTCTTTCCGTGATATAGTAAATTAAAGGTACAATTATGAGTGTCAAGAATGTAGACGCAATCGTACCTCCCATCAAAGAAATAGCCAATCCCTGAAAAATCGGATCAAACAATATTACTACCGCTCCAATAACAACTGTACCTGCGGTTAATAAGATAGGAGTTGTTCTTACAGCACCGGCTTCAATTACAGCTTCCTCAAGGGAAGCTCCATCTTTAAGCCGAAGGTTTATAAAGTCTATTAACAGGATTGCATTTCTCACCATAATTCCAGCAAGGGCAATTAAGCCGATCATTGAAGTTGCCGTAAAGAAAGCTCCCATCATCCAGTGGCCAACTAAGATCCCTACAAGAGATAAAGGAATAGAAACCATCATTACAAACGGAACTTTAAAGTTTTGGAACCAGCCGATAATCAACATATAAATAATTACCAATACCACAGCAAATGCAGTTCCTAAATCTCGAAATACTTCATAAGTAATTTGCCATTCTCCATCCCATTTCAAACTGTAGTTATCTTCAGAAAATGGTTGCTTATTGTACTCTTCCAATAGTGCATAACCTTCAGGAACTTTTACTTCATTCAATCTTTTTGAAATTTCGAGTATAGCATATACCGGACTTTCCAAATCTCCGGCCACATCAGCAGTTACATAGATTACACGTTTCTGGTTTTTTCTATATATACTTTTATCTTTTAAGCTTTTGCGAATATTTATGATATCACCTATTGGGATCATTTGTCCGTTTTGGCTAAGAATGTTAATCTTTTTCAGATCGTCCAAACTGCTCCTTTCATTTTCTGGTAATTGCAGAGATATATCAATCTGATCTTGTTCTTTTTCCTGATATAATTGTGATACTTCCATTCCACTTAATGCGAAATTCATGGTTTGTACAACTTGTGAAGTTGCAATGCCATTTAATGCTGCTTTTTCTTTATCCACATCAAATTTATACTCAGTTTGGTCATCTTCCATTAACCAGTCGATATCCACCACATCATCAGTAGCATAAAAGAGATCCATAACTTGCTTAGCAATCTGAGCCTGTTCTTCTCTATCAGGGCCATATATTTCAGCAACCAATGTTGACATAACCGGAGGACCAGGAGGAACTTCAACAACTTTTACATTTGCATTATACTTTTTCCCAATTTCCTGAAGTGCAGGTCTGATTGCTTTAGCAATATCATGGCTTTGTAAATTACGATCATGTTTATGTGTCAGGTTAACCTGAATATCACCCATATTGGATTCGCTTCTCAAATCATAGTGACGAACCAGCCCATTGAAGTTCATTGGGGCAGCTGTTCCAACATATGTTTGATAGTTCACAACATGGTCTTGTTTAGAAATATAAGCCGCTAACTCTTTAGCGACTAAAGCAGTTCTTTCAAGAGTAGTTCCTTCAGGCATATCTATGATCACTTGGAATTCATTTTTATTATCAAATGGAAGCATTTTTACAGCTACCAGTTTAAAGTAGAGTAAAGTCATAGATGCCATTAACAGTACTGTCACTCCGATAATAAACCCCCACCTTTTAAATCTTGATTCCAGCATTGGACGCATAATTTTTGCATATATTTTATAAATAGGGGTATCTTCCATTTTAAAGGCTTTCTTCCTGGTAATTTCCTTTTTATCAAACTTCAATAAACGATAAGCCAGATAGGGAGTAATCGTAAGTGCAATAAGCAAAGAAAATATCATAGCGATACTTGCGCCAATAGGCATCGGACTCATATAAGGCCCCATCATACCACTTACAAATACCATTGGCAATACAGCAGCGATTACCGTAAATGTAGCCAGTATAGTAGGATTACCAACTTCATCTATAGACCTTAAAGCTGCCTGAATCATTCCTGATTTTTTCATCTTAAAATGACGATGCATATTTTCTGCAATGATGATTGAATCATCCACAACAATACCGGTAACAAATACTAGCGCAAACAGGGTAATTCTATTCAGCGTATAATCTAAAAAGTAATAGCTAAACATGGTTAAAGCAAAAGTAATTGGTACAGATAAAAACACAACCAATCCGCCACGCCATCCCATTGCGAGCATTACAACTACAGTTACGGCTAATATTGCTCCCAACAAGTGCATTAATAATTCAGCAACTTTATCTGATGCTGTTTCACCATAATTTCTGGTAACATCTACATGTACATCAGAAGGGATCAAGTCTTTTTTCAAAAGTTCTATTTTACTTAAAACCCGATCGGCTATTACCATGGCATCAGCTCCCCTTCTTTTAGCAATAGAAATTGTTACAGCAGGATATTCACTTTTGAATTCTGCTTTTTTAATTGATTCTTTTCCATACCCAAAAGCAACATATTGATTCGCCAGTTCCGGCCCATCTTTTACTTCAGCTAATTGCTTTAAATAAATAGGGCTTCCTTTTTGGATCCCTACAATTAAATTTTCAATATCTTCTTTTGATTTCAGAAATTCACCAGTTTCAACGATATATTCACGATCATTTCTATTGAATTTCCCGGATTCAAATTGTGTATTTGAAGCCTGAATTGCTTTAGCAATAGTTAAAGCATCCAGATTATAACTGGCCATTAATGCTCTGTCTAATACAATTCTTAACTCCCGGGATCTACCACCTAGAATTCTGGTATCAGAAACATCCATGACTTTTTCGATTTCATTATTCACTTCCTGGGCAATTCTTCTCAACTGAAAATCATCATAGCGCTCACTCCAGAAAGTCAATCCCAATACCGGGACATCATCAATAGCACGAGTCTTTACCAATGGAAGAGAAGTACCTTTCGGCATTTGATCCATATGTTTCATGATCTCATTATACATTTTTACAAGGGAACGTTCCACATCCTCTCCCACATAAAATTGTACAATAAGCATCGCTTGTTCAGACATAGAAGTTGAATATATATATTCCACTCCCGGAATATTTCCTATCACCTTTTCTAATGGTTGAACAATTCGGGATTCAACCTCGCTTGGGCTGGCTCCCGGATACCTGAAAAACAAATCTGCAATGGGAACATCAATCTGAGGTTCTTCCTCACGAGGAGTAAGATAGGCACTATATACCCCTATTGCCAGAAAGGCAATCATTAATAAAGGGGTTAGCTTTGATTTTATAAACTGTTTGGCAATACTGCCGGCAAATCCTGTTTCCATAGTATTCCTCCTTATTTAACTATTTGAATACTTGCACCATCCCAGATTTTACCGGTATAGCTTTTTATAAATTTCTCACCATCAGCAAGGCCTGAAATAATTTCTACCTGATCTCCTCTTTTCTTACCAAGTCTTACCCATCTTAACAATGCAGTTTTACTCTGGCTTACTGTATATATACCACATAACTGTCCTTTGTAAACAATGGCTTTTTCAGGCACATATATACTTGGTTGACCTCCTTTGACAAGAATTACATTGGCATACATACCGCTTCTTAAAAGAGTTTTTTGTTCAACCTCAGGGTTTAATTTTATTTTAACTTCGTATTGACTGCCTGTATGCTGAGCTGAAAGGTTTACTTCAATCACTTCTCCTTTCACATTCATTTTGTTTACAGCATTAACCTGTACATCCACAATATCTCCAACTTCTATGCATGATATTTCACTTTCAGGAATTCGGGCTACTACATTCAATTCTTTGGTTTGCTCTATAGCCAGCAAAGGCATACCCGGAGATGCAAAATCCCCTTTATTGATATACTTTTTACTAATGACACCTGCATATGGAGCTCTAATCGTTGCATACTTTAAGGTTTCATTCAATTCTTTTTCCATTTCCTTAGTAGCTTCCAGTTGTGCTTTAGCCATTTTATACTGAGTGCTTATATCATCCAGTTCTTTCTGGCTTGCGCTTTTTTTCTCAAATAAGCTTTTATATCTTTTATAATCTTTTTCAGCATTTGCAAATGCTGCCTCAGCTGCTATTTGAGTAGACTTTATTTGTGCCTTTTTCGACAAGATATCTTTATCATTGATTTTAAGAAGAACTTGCCCTTTCTGAACTTTTTGCCCCGGGCTTACATATACTTTAGTAACATTCCCCATTATTCTTGTACTTAATACCGAATGATACCGGGCTTCAATCTTTCCGGAATAACTAAAGGTTCTGGCATGGTCTTCCACGCTAACAGTTTCTATTTTAACTTTTAAATCGGGTTTTTGCTCTGTTTTCTTTTCTTCAGAAGATCCGCAAGAAGAGAAAGTAAAAATTATTATGCTGATTCCTAAAATGAATAGGATATTTATATTTTTCATTTGACTAAATATTTTCATGGTTTTCATTTCTATTTTTCTAATAATAGCTCCATATAAAAAAGAGCAATTTGATATTTATAAAGGCTTTCAACAAACTCTAGCTTGCGATTTGAAGCAAGGTTTTCCGCATATAATAAATCCACAGTTTTTTCCAGTCCTTCTGCATATCTGTTATTCATAATTCTGAATGATGCAGCAGCCTGTTTCTGTCCAAGCTTTTTAATTTGTGTTTGTTCAAAAGCGAGCTCTAAATCTCTTTGAGCTTTAAATACTTCCAATTTATTTTTGCTTAAATATTCGGAATAATCATTTTTAGCCTTTTCATATTGAGCTTTTGCTTTTTGCAAGCTCCCAATATTTTTATAACCGTTAAATAATTTCCAGCTAAACATTGCACCGATCGTATAATTTTTAGCTGAAGAACCCAACAATTTATTGTCGTTCCATTCAGTACTTCCAAAAGCATTAATTCGAGGCAAGAAGTTTGATTTATTGGCAGCAAATAAATGTTTTGAAGCATTTACACTGGTTTTCACTGCAAGTATATCAGATCGATTCAAAATATTTGTTTCTTTTAATTCAAATTTTGGAGAAATACTAAATGAATCCGTAGGATTAATCTCAGTCCCCTCTTCCAAACCAAGTAAGAACACTAAGTGTTCAACTGTATTGGATCTCATATTTTTTGCTTCCAGTAATTTAGCCTTGATATCGCCTAGCCTAACTTTAGCCATTAAAACATCAGCATCTTTAGCATAGCCAACTTCTAAATTATCTTTAGTCATTTTTAAAGCAGACTTAGCCACCTCAAAAGATTCATTTACAACCCGAATAACCTCATCCGCTAGTAGTAAACTGTAATAATACTTTTTTACTTCAAACATTACATAATGAATATTGCGCTCTTTCATATAAGTATTTGCCTTATAATTAAGTTTGGCAGCTTTATGCATATGAAATCCATCCATATTGATAAGAGGTAATTTCAACTCTAATTTGGTAGAGAAATGATCCATACTTAGCGGGTCATTCAATAAAACAGGTGAAAAATCAGCCTGCGTGACAATCTCCTGTTTTAATTTGAAACCAAAACTTGCCAGGGGATCATTGGTATGTACTCCTGTTACACTTAACTCAACACTCGGTAAAAAACTGGACCTGGACTGATGAAGCTCAGCTTTGGACAATCTTTCCCTGAATTTAGCACTTTTTATGCTCTTATTATTTTCAAGTGCAATTTTCAAAGCATCATCCAAACTCAGTTCTCTAACCTGGGCATGTAAACTCAAAGAAGTAAGTAAGATGATGATTCCTAAATTAATAATCAGTTTGTTCATGTGTTTAATTATTTAGATTAAATTAATATAGCGACAAAATTATGCATTTTTATTTAAATATACAAATATTTATATATTTAAATATAAATTTAGAAAACAAAGAAAAAATTAAATATAAAAATCTATTATACTATCACTTAGATAAAAACTACATATGTATAAAAGTCAAATATGAAGTATAAAAATCATAACACACAGGGCCATAAAAAGTACTGGTTACATTTTAAATAAAGCATTTTTATTTTCTTATTTAGAAAGATGTATGTATTAGAGTTTTGACTATTTATTATCGGTTTATAAGAATCATTGATACATGGAATAATTCTACTTTCCTTCAGGATATATTTTCCTATTTTTGCTTAAAACAAATCATATGTTAACAAACCGACAAATTTTTTTCCAACATATAGGCTTACCATCTCAAAAACCTTTAGCAATAGAAATAGAAAGAGCAGAAGGAATTTATATGTATGGACCAAATAATAAAAAGTATATTGATTTAGTGTCTGGGGTTAGTGTAAGTAATATAGGTCATTGCCATCCAAAAGTAACATCTGCCATCAAAAATCAATTGGACAAGTATATGCATTTAATGGTATATGGTGAATATATTCAGAGCCCTCAGGTTAAACTTGCAGAAAAGCTTCATTCTATTCTTCCTAAGGAACTAGACACTACTTATTTTGTCAATTCCGGCAGTGAAGCTATAGATGGAGCAATGAAACTGGCAAAAAGATATACGGGAAGAACAGAAATCATTGCCTATAAAAATGCATATCATGGAGGAACTCATGGTGCATTAAGTATATTAGGAAATGAAAAAATGAAATATGCTTTTCGCCCTCTTCTTCCGGATATACGCCATTTAGAATTTAATAATTTTCAGCATATAGATCAGGTTACGGAACGAACAGCTTGTGTTGTTATTGAGCCTATTCAGGCTGAAGCCGGAATCATACTTCCTGAAAAAGGATTTCTTCAAGCTATAAGAAAAAGATGTAATGAAACAGGTGCTTTATTAATATATGATGAAATTCAGATGGGTTTTGGAAGAACAGGAAAAATGTTTTGTTTCGAATTAGAGAATACAATACCTGATGTATTATGCCTGGCGAAAGGGATGGGAGGCGGGATGCCAATTGGTGCTTTTATTTCTTCAAATGAGATTATGCGTACACTTACTTTCAATCCGGTACTGGGGCATATAACTACATTTGGAGGCCATCCCGTATGTTGTGCATCAGCCTTAGCAAACATTGAAGTATTATTAGAAGAAAATTTACCAGATGCTGCAAATACAAAAGGTAAAATTTTTGAAGATGCTTTATCAAAGTTAGATGCTGTCAAAGAAATTAGAAGAGCAGGCTTGATGATGGCTGTTGATTTCAAAGATGAAGAAATAAATGACAGGGTTATTAATAATTTACTGGATGAAGGATTAGTCGTAGACCGGTTCCTTTTTCATCCGACTTCATTCAGGATTGGGCCGCCATTAACGATTGCTGAAGATGAAATTAAGTTTATAAATAAAAAAATTGTTCACTGTATTCAGAAAGCTATAATTTAATGCCTGTTTATCAATTAAGTGATGAATTAGTCTTCCCGGATCCATCTTTAGCAGAAAAAGATGGTTTATTAGCCATTGGTGGAGACTTGAGTGTTAAACGTTTATTGTTAGCTTATTCTCATGGAATTTTCCCATGGTTTGAAGAAGGCTCCCCTATTCTTTGGTGGGCTTTAAACCCAAGAATGGTATTATACCCTGTAGAATTTAAACTTTCAAAAAGTTTAAAACAAAAAATTAAAAAAGCAGAATTTAATATTACTTTTGATAATGCTTTTGAAGAAGTAATCAAGTATTGTTCGAGGGTCCCCAGAAAAGATCAGGGAGGCACATGGATCACAGAAGAAATGAAACAAGCCTATATAGAAATGCATAAAGCCGGTTTTGCTCATTCTGTAGAGTGTTATCAAGAAAACAAATTAGTAGGTGGACTGTATGGAGTAAGTATAGGAAAGGCTTTTTTCGGAGAGTCCATGTTTCATTTAAAAACAGATGCAAGCAAAATTGCTTTTTATGCCTTAAATAAACAATTAAAAAAATGGAATTTTCAACTAATTGATGCCCAAATGGAAACTCCTTTATTAAAAAGCTTTGGAGCTTGTCTGATTCCTTTAGAAGATTACAGGAATAAATTAGAGAAAGCCATGGCATCTGAAACAAAAAAGGGTAATTGGGGGCAATTGATTAATGAAGAACAATAATGAAAATAAAATTCATGCAAAGGGCTATTGAACTGGCTCGTCAAAATATTACAAAATTATATGGTGGACCTTTTGGTGCTGTCATAGTTAAAGATGGTAAAATTATTGGGGAAGGTTCTAATGAAGTGGTAAAGAACAATGACCCTACTGCGCATGCGGAGATTGTAGCAATAAGAAGAGCAACACAATACCTGAATTCATTTCAATTGGAAGGCTGTGAAATTTATTGCAGCTGTGAACCCTGCCCAATGTGTTTAGGTGCAATATATTGGGCAAGGCCATCAAAAATATATTATGCCGCAAGCCGAGAAGATGCTTCTAAAGCAAATTTTGATGATTCTTTAATTTATAAAGAAATAAATATGTCCTTGAATAAAAGATTAATTCCAATTGAACAGGTACTGCCTGAAAAAGCTAAGGAAGTGTTTAAGGAGTGGAATGAAGGTGGGATTGATATAGTGTATTAGTATATTTGTGAATTAGTAAAAAAAAATTAATTATAAATTATAGATTATAAGTTATGAATTGCATATGTCTGTAACTTAATGCTTGTAGTCTGAAACAAAAATTTAAATATGAGTTTTGAAATTAACGGAAAACTAATAGAGAAATTTGAGACACAAAATGTAACAGCTTCATTTAAAAAGCGTGAATTTGTAATTGAAAAAATAGAGAATACCGGAGGGAGGGAATTTACAGAAGTAATAAAATTTCAACTCAGTCAGGATCGTTGTGACCTAATTGACCCATATCAAATTAATGATGATATAAAAATTCACTTTAACATCAAAGGACGCAAATGGGAAAAAGATGGAAGAGTGAGTTACTTCACTAATCTGGAAGCCTGGAGAATTGAAAAAGCAAGTACTGCAGTTCAGGAAGAAATACCTCCTCAACATAGTATGGATGATATACCTCCAGAAACCGTTGAAGATGATTTACCATTTTAATATAGGGCATTTACAACACAGATTAAACTAATCTGCGCTAATCTGTATGATCGGTGTAATCTGTGTTCTATTATGAATCAGCTTAAATCACATATAGCTCTCATATCAGCTAACATCCTTTACGGATTAAACTACGTAATTGCCAAAGGTGTTATGCCGGATTTTATGACTCCAAGAGCAATTATTTTCTTTAGAGTAGTTGGGGCAGTTTTGATATTTAATCTGATTCATGCTTTATTTGTCAAAGAAAAAGTCGACAAAAAAGATATAAGCCGAATTGCCTTTTGTGGATTATTTGGAGTAGCTGCTAATCAAATATTGTTTTTTGAAGGTTTGAATTTAACAACATCAATAAATGCTTCAATTATTATGACTACCGGACCGATTATGGTATTAGTTTTTTCTTTCTTCTTATTGAGAGAAAAAATAAACACCTCAAAAATCATCGGAATATTTTTAGGAACCAGTGGCGCAAGTATTTTGATTTTATTAGGAGGAAGCTTAAGCCTGGCATCTGAAACAATAATTGGAAATTTATTGGTATATATCAATTGTGCCTCATATTCCTTTTACTTAGTAATTGCAAAACCTATCATGGTTAAGTACCATCCGATAACGGTTATGAAGTGGGTATTTAATTTTGGGCTTATTTATATTTTACCATTTTGTATTCAACCTATGCTTGAAACGAATTATGAAACTATTCCGATGAATATCTGGATGTCTGTTTTATACATTATCTTTGGAACAACAATTCTGGCATATTTATTAAATAACTATGCAATGCAGAATGTAAGCCCTGTCGTAACCAGTTCATATATTTATACACAACCGGCTATTGCGAGTGCAGTGGCTATATTATATATGAAGGAAAGTTTAACGCTTATTGAGGTTTGTGCTGCGATATTAATTTTCACAGGAGTGTACTTTGTAAGTATACGTAAAAGTGTAACGATATTAAAAAATAAAAATTAATAACCGACTAATATAACCTAAATCTAATGAAAAAGATAATCAGCCTAATACTTATTACAATTATTTCCTTCAGTTTATATTCACAGGAAGATAATGTTTTTAAAGAGAAAGTAAAAAAATCGAAAGAATTAGGGTATAATATTGCTGACAGTGTTCAAATAAATTACAATTACCTGAAAAACAAGAAAGGATATAAAATTACTTTTCTGGAATTTGGAATGACAACTTGTATACCATGCAGAAAAATGAAAAAAGTAATGCATGAAATTGATTCATTATATAAAGGAAAGGTGAATGTAATTTTTCACAATGTAGTTAAGGAGCCTGCTAAAACTTATGCAGATTATTATGAAATAGAACTGATACCTGTCCAAATTCTTTTAAACGAAGAAGGAAAGATATTTTACAGGCATGAAGGCTATATTCCTACAGAAACGTTGTCTATAATTATAGATGAACAACTGAATAGATAGCAGATAGCAGATTTTCGATAAATCGTATATCTTCTATCTGCTATCTTCTATTTATAATGTGGATTTAACATTTCCGCCTTCAACAGCATAAACTTGTCCGGTAACGAAGGAAGATTTTTCAGATAACAACCATAATCCAAGGCTGCCAAAATCTTCAGGATCACCTGCTTTTCCAAGTTTTAAATTTTTCTCAGCCATCTCACGGGCTTCCTCAAAACTTATCCCTAAATTGTCAGCTTTTTTCTTCACTAACCTGTCAACAGCAGGTGTATTATGAAATGATGGAGCCATTACATTAAAGGTGATTCCTTCCTGAGCATGTTCTTCTGAAATGGTTTTCATCATACCCACAACAGCTAGTCTTAATGAAGTACTTAATATCAGATTTTCAATAGGTTGTTTTACAGATGAACTTTCAATATATAAAAATCGTCCATATCCCTGTTTTTGGAATTTTGGAAGAAAAGTATGGGTAATTTCCACTTTCCATCTTAATAGTTTCTGATAAGCATCATCCCAATCCTTCAAAGATGTTTCTACAAAAGTCCGTGCCGGAGGTCCGCCTGCATTTACAACAATTCCGGACAAATACCTTTCTCCTACAATACTCTTCAACTCATTTATAGTTTCAGATTGTGTAATATCTCCACATAAGATTTCAACTTGCTCAAAAGCTTTCGATTGAAGTTCAACCAAAGCTTCTTCATTTCTGGCAATTGCAATAATATGTGCTCCTTCATCAATTAATTGATTTGCCATAGCACCTCCAAAACCGGAAGTAGCCCCGCAGATTACAAAATGTTTGTCATTTAAGTTTAGGTCCATGATTTTTATTTATAAATTATGAATTAAGGATGATAAATTCATATTAGTAAATATAAGGAATTAATTTCCAGCTTTGCTCCTGATATTCTTTATAAGCTTCAAAATGTTTTAATAATAGTTTTTCTTCCAGTTCCAGTTTCAAAATTAAAGTGACAAGTAAACATATAAATGCCGTTAATTTATATAGACTAAATTCATCAAATACAAAAATAAAACAACAAATCAACAAAGAAAGATACATTGGATGCCTGATAAACTTATAAGGCCCGTTTGTTTTCAGGACTCCTTTTTTTTTAGGCTGAGGGATTAAGTTAAAATTTCCTTTTTTTATATAGTATACAGCATAGGATCCAAAAAGAATGGAACTGAGCTGCAGTACCATCAAATAATAATCAGAAACAAGAAAACCTCCTTTAATAAACAAATAGGCACTCCAGACAACCTGAGAAATTACGAGAAATCTTTGATAGAATAGCATGGTATAAAAATAGTAAACATATTTAGATACTTTCTTCAGGTAATTAAAAAGCCTCCTTCGTCCCGATTACATCGGGACTTCGGAGGGTAGTATCAAACTAAATTAATTTGGGTGAATTAGCTTTACGTTTGATTATATTTTGCTTCAGGCTCCAAGCTACATGCAGCAAGCTTTTGATTGATTACATAAATTACTTGAAACTTGTAGTAATGCCGTAGCTATTACACTTCTACATTACGACTTCTGATATAATTACATATCCACTCGCCTACTTCACTTGTTGTATAATAGGTTTCTCCGTTAGCAATGTCTTTAGTCACATATTCTTTCTTTATGGATTCTTCTATGGCTTTACGAACAATCTCGGCTTCCTGTTTTAATCCAAATGCATTTTCAAGCATCATAGCTGCCGATAAAATCGTTGCAATAGGATTGGCTACATTTTGTCCGGCTACCTGTGGGTATGAACCATGAATAGGTTCAAATAAAGAAGTTTTTTCTCCAACTGATGCAGAAGGCAATAATCCTAATGAACCGCTAATTACGCTCGATTCATCCGTAAGTATATCTCCAAACATATTTTCAGTTACAATTACGTCAAATTGCTTTGGCCATTGAATCATTTGCATCGCAGCATTATCCACGAACATAAATTCCAATTTAACTTCAGGATACTGGTCTTTCATATCCTGAGCTGTTTCTCTCCATAAGCGGGATGTAGCCAATACATTTGCTTTATCAACAACCATTAGTTTTTTATCTCTTTGCATAGCCAGCTCAAAACCGATCTTTAATATTCTTTTGATCTCGCTTTCATGATATACACATGAATCGTAAGCGGTTTTTCCATCTTCGGACCTTCCCTGAGGTTTTCCAAAATAAATACCACCTGTAAGTTCCCTTACACTTACAAAATTT
This sequence comes from Bacteroidales bacterium, assembly GCA_028280405.1. GTDB lineage: Bacteria > Bacteroidota > Bacteroidia > Bacteroidales. The sequence continues at coordinate 35,078 of JANQLW010000077.1, read as the reverse complement.
ACTCCTTCAATAATTTCTCTTTTTAAAGGAGATTTATCCAATAATGACGGAAAGGTTATAACCGGACGAATATTTGCATATAAACCTAATTGCTGTCTCATACGTAATAACCCCTGTTCAGGACGAACCTTTGCCTTTGGATCATTATCATATTTAGGGTCTCCAATAGCACCGAATAAAACAGCATCAGCATTTAAGCAAAGCTGATGTGTTTCCTCAGGATAAGGATCACCACATTTATCAATAGCGGCAGCTCCCACACTACCATAGGAATAATGCAAATCGTGATTAAATTTAGTAACTACAGTTTTGACAACATTTAAAGCTTGTTCTACAATTTCCGGGCCTATTCCGTCGCCCGGTAAAACGGCTAGTTTAAGTTTCATTTTGTATTTTATTTATATTATTCTTTTCTCTTTTATAATATTCTTTCCTCTAAATAATGAACTGAGGGGGTTGGTTGCTGGTTACTGGTTGCTGGTTGCTAGTTACTGGTTGCTGGTTGCTGGTTGTGCTATAACTTGCAATCAGTAACCAGTAACTAATTCTCATTCTCAATTAAATTTAACATTTTCTCGGTTGCTACAATAGCAGCAGAAGTCTGATCTGTTTCCAGTCCACGGGTTTTAAACTCTCTATGCATACGCCAGGTAATTACGGTCTCAACTAATGCATCTGTTCGGCCACCCGGAGGAATAGATACTGAATAATCCAATAATTTTGGAAACGGTTTATTTAATTTTAAATAAATACTCTTTAAAGCATTCATAAAAGCATCATACTGTCCGTCTCCATCAGAACTGGCTTCGTAAGATTCATTATCAATCTCTACTTTAACGGTAGCTGTTGGACGTAGATCTTTTGACAAAGAAATCACATAACTTCTTATTTTGATATATTCCTGAATATATTGACTTTTCAATACATCAGAAACGATATAAGGCAGATCATCTATAGTTACCGTTTCTTTAAGATCACCAAGTTCAATGACCCTTTCTGTGACCTTTTTCAATGATTCAGTATCTAATTCCAAGCCTAAGGATTCCAGATTTTTTTTAATATTTGATTTGCCAGAAGTTTTTCCAAGTGCATAACTGATACTCCTGCCAAATCTTTCAGGTTCCAGTGTGTTTCTGTAAAGATTATCCTTAGCATCTCCATCTGCATGAACACCACTACATTGAGTAAAAACATACTCTCCAATTAAAGGTTTATTAGCTGGAATTCTGATCCCTGAAAAAGTTTCGATCAGTTTACTGATTCTATTCAATCTTTTTTCGTCAATTGACATTTCACAACCTAATTGATCTTTCACTACAGCAACAACGCTGGAAAGCGGGGCATTACCGGCTCTTTCTCCCAATCCATTTACTGTTGTATGGACACAATTAACTCCGGCTTTAATTGCTTCTACGACATTAGCAACTGCCAGGTCATAATCATTATGGGCATGAAAGTCGACCTTCAGTCCAGGGTAGCGATCAAATACTTCAGACAAGTATTGATAAGTTTCTTCAGGATTCAGCACTCCTAGAGTATCCGGCAACATATACCTATTAATATTTTCATCTTTCAGATGATCCAGCATATAGAATACATAATCTTTGGAATTACGCATACCATTTGACCAATCTTCAAGGTAGATATTTACGGTTATATCCTTTTCTTCGGCATACCGAATTACATTTTTTATGTCTTTTACATGTTCTTCCGGGCTTTTACGCAATTGTCCTTTTACATGCTTTAAACTTCCTTTACATAATAAATTAATCACTTTTGCTCCGGCATCAATAATCCAGTCGACAGATGCAGTTCCATCAACAAATCCCAAAATCTCAATCCGGTCAATTAAGTTTTCAGATTTAGCCCATGCGGTAATTCGTTTTACTGCATCAAACTCTCCATTAGAAACTCTGGCAGAAGCAACCTCTACCCTATCTACCTTTACTTCTTTAAGAAGCAATTGGGTGACGCTTAACTTTTCCGTTCCGGTGAATGAGACTCCTGTAGTCTGTTCACCGTCACGCAGCGTCGTATCCATGATCTTTATATGTTTATTCATTATGTGATAGTTTTTAAGTGGATGATGTTAAAACGCACTCAGTCGGTAATTTTCAAACTGTTCAATTTCCGATAATCTGCTTTGCAAATATGAGAAGTCATCATAGCCTTCAATCAGGCACTCTTTTTTATAAGAAGTAATTTCAAAAAAATATGTAACATTTTCTGAGGGAATTCTCAGTTCCTGTTTTTCCAAATCGACTTCCATTTGAGTATTTGGATTTTTCTGTACAGTTTCCATAATAAATGCTAATTGTTTTTCTGTTACCTGAATGGGCAGTAATCCATTATTCAGGGCGTTATTTTTAAAAATATCTGCGAAATAAGATGATACAACGACTCTAAAACCATAGTCATAAATTGACCATGCAGCATGTTCTCTACTTGAGCCACATCCAAAATTTTTACCGGCTACGAGAATTTTACCGCTATATTTTTCATTATTTAATGGAAATGATTCGATTTTATTGTTTTGTTTATCATATCTCCAGTCTCTGAAAAGGTTATCTCCAAAACCTTTTCTTTCAACAGCTTTTAAAAAGCGGGCCGGAATAATTTGATCCGTATCTATATTCTCTATATTAACTGGAACTGCTGTTGATGTAAATGTTTTAAATTTTTCTAACACGATTATAAATTTTTTATTGAATATTAATGATTGATTATTGCTAGTAAGCATTACTGAAAAGATGTCATCCCTCTGGGATCTGTAATTTTACCTGTAATTGCAGCTGCTGCAGCAACCAGAGGGCTGGCCAATAAAGTTCTGGAGCCAGGGCCTTGTCTACCTTCAAAATTTCTGTTAGAAGTAGAAACTGCATATTTACCAGCAGGTATTTTATCATCATTCATTGCGAGGCAGGCAGAACATCCGGGCTGGCGTAATTCAAATCCTGCTTCTTTCAAAATAACATCCAATCCTTCATTTATAATTTGTTTTTCAACCAATTTAGATCCCGGAACCAGCCAGGCCGTGACATTATCAGCTTTTTTATGCCCTTTTACCAGTTGAGTAAACTGACGAAAATCTTCTATTCTGCCATTTGTGCAACTACCGAGAAAAACATAATCAATTGTGTTGCCTTCAATTTTTTCTCCACCATTAAGCCCCATATATTTCAATGCTTTTTGACTACTGGCATCATCAAAAACAGGAACGGTTCCATCAATTGGCATTCCCATTCCCGGATTCGTACCATAGGTAATCATAGGTGCAATATCTTCTGCTATGAATACATATTTAGTATCAAACTGTGCACCTTCATCTGTGTATAAAGTTTTCCAGTTTTCTACAGCCTGATCCCAGTCATCTCCTTTAGGACAATGTTCTTTACCTTTAAGATATTCAAATGTAGTTTCATCCGGAGCAATCAAACCTCCACGGGCTCCGCATTCAATACTCATATTGCACAGGCTCATACGTGCTTCCATTGACATTGACCTGATCGCTGACCCGTCAAATTCAATAAAGTGGCCTGTACCTCCGCTACTACTTATTTTTGAAATTACATAAAGAATCACATCCTTAGAAGTAACAGCTTTACTTAACTCTCCTTCTATAGTAATTCTCATTTTTTGAGGCTTATTCTGTAAAATACATTGATTGCCTAATACCATTTCTACTTCGCTGGTTCCGATTCCAAAAGCAACGGAGCCAAAAGCTCCATGGGTTGATGTGTGGCTATCTCCACAAACGATGGTCATCCCAGGTTGAGTAAACCCCAACTCAGGCCCAATAACATGTACAATGCCTTGCCAGTCATGGCCTAAACCATAGAGATCAACTCCATGACGCTTACAATTTTCTACTAATGAGTTTACCTGATTTCTTGATAGTTCGTCATGAATAGGTAAATGTTGATTCAGAGTTGGAACATTATGATCCATAGTAGCTATTGTTTGTTCGGGTCTAAAAACTTTCAAGCCTCTTTTTTCAAGATTTCCAAACGCAACAGGACTGGTGACTTCATGTATAAAGTGCCGGTCTATATATAGTACAGAAGGGCCATCTTCTATTTCCTTGACGACATGAGCGTCCCATATTTTATCGAATAGTGTTTGTTTCATTTTAGCTTTCAATTCAAATTTTATTTTTTAAAATAATCTTTTGACTTCTATAGATAGTTAAGGTTTTGTTGCAGGTTACAGGTTGCAAGTTGCCAACCTGTAACCTGCAACTTGTAACTTATTCCACATTAACCATCTGTACTTGTTCTGAATTTACCAGGCTATTTCCTGCCGGACTCATTTTATTGATCGCATCGATAAATGCTTCTGCTGATGCCGTCACAATATCTGTATGTGCACCAAATCCGTAATAGACTTTATCTTCAAAAACAACCTGCATGTGAACCTTTCCGATATCATCACTGCCTCTTGTAATGGCCTGAATTAAGAATTCATGTAATACGGTTTTTCGATGAATAATGGCCTTAATCGCTTTGATGGTTGCATCTACAGGGCCATTACCAGCCATAGTAGCACAGAAAACTTCACCGGCTATATTCAATCGAACCGTAGCCATTGGAGTTAAACTTTTACCACTGACTACCTGTAAAAAATCTAATTTTATTCTACGATCTTCTTTTCGAATATCACCAACCAATAAAGCGACATCATCATCATTAATTTCTTTTTTCTTGTCAGCTAATTTCAAGAATTCTTCATAAGCTTTATCCAACTTTTCCTTATTCAATTTGAAACCTAATAATTCCAATCTGTTTTTCAAAGCAGCCCTTCCACTTCTTGCAGTTAAAACGATTGATGACTCATCTATCCCGACATCCTTAGGATCAATGATTTCATAGTTTTCACGATGTTTTAATACACCATCCTGATGAATTCCTGATGAATGTGCAAAGGCATTTCGTCCGACAATTGCTTTATTAGCCTGTACAGGCATATTCATTAAACTGGCGATCATACGGCTGGTTTTATAGATTTTCTTGGTATTGACACTGGTATCAATTTTTAAATCGTGAGATTTTAAAGTCATTACTACTTCTTCCAAAGAAGTATTTCCTGCACGTTCACCAATACCATTAATCGTAACTTCTGCTTGTCGGGCACCATTCATAACACCCGCAATAGTATTTGCAGTAGCCATTCCCAAATCATTGTGGCAATGCGTTGATAATATTGCATTGTGAACTCCTTTCACATTTTCCATCAGGAATTTTATTTTCTCACCATATTGATGTGGTAAACAATAACCTGTTGTATCAGGAATATTTACAACGGTAGCACCGGCCTTAATCACAGCTTCAACAACTTTAGCTAAATACACATTATCAGAACGTCCGGCATCTTCAGCATAAAACTCAACGTCCTCTACAAAACGTTTAGCATACTTCACCGCTGCTACAGCTCTTTCCAGAATTGCCTCCGGGTTTGAATTTAGTTTATAATGTATGTGATAATGCGAAGTTCCAATTCCGGTATGTATACGTCCTTTTTTTGCATATTTAAGGGCATCTGCGGCAATTTCTATATCTTTTTCAACAGCACGGGTAAGTGCACAAATCGTTGGCCATATAACTGCTTTAGAAATTTCGACCACTGAATTAAAATCACCAGGGCTGGATACAGGAAACCCGGCCTCGATAATATCCACACCTAAAATTTCAAGTGCCTTTGCAACTTCGATTTTTTCTACGGTGTTTAACTGACATCCAGGGACTTGCTCCCCATCTCTCAAAGTTGTATCAAATATATATAATTTATCACTCATTATTTTTTGTATTTAAGTATTAGTAAAAAGATTATTTTAAAAAGCCCGGTTAGTCTTGATTGAACTAAAGACTATGAAAGATGTATTATATGTCATGACATTGACATGTTATGGACCAAGTTCTATCTTGACAATAATCCGGGCTAATATTTTAATTATTTTCAGGACGAAGTTTACGAACTTCCGCACCTACTTGCCACATTTCGCTTTCGCGGAGTTCCTTGAGTTCGAGTTCGAGTTTGTCTCTATAATCTTCTTTACTATTTGCTTCAATGGTTATTCTTGCTTCATTACCTGTTGCTACACTCTCATACAATTCATTAAATACAGGTTTGGTCACATCACGGAATTTCTTCCACCAGTCTAATGCACCTCTTTGCGCAGTAGTAGAACAGTTGGCATACATCCAGTCCATACCATTTTCAGCTACTAAAGGCATTAAGCTTTGCGTTAATTCTTCAACCGTTTCATTAAAAGCTTCTGAGGGAGAATGTCCTTTTTCCCTCAATACATCATATTGAGCAGCAAATAATCCCTGGATCGCCCCCATTAAGCTACCACGTTCACCTGTAAGGTCAGAATACACTTCCTTTTTAAAAGTTGTATTGAACATATATCCTGCACCGATTCCAATTCCCAATGCAATAACTCTGTCGTTTGCTCTTCCGGTTGCATCCTGATAAACAGCATAACTGGAATTCAATCCCCGGCCTTCGACAAACATTCTGCGTAAGCTGGTACCTGACCCTTTAGGAGCTACCAGAAATACATCTACATCTTTTGGAGGCACGATTCCGGTTTGTTCATTAAAGGTTACTCCAAAACCATGTGAGAAATATAATGCATCACCGGGTTTCAGGCATTTTTCAACAGTAGGCCAAACAGCAATTTGTCCGGCATCTGATAATAGGAATTGGATAATGGTTCCCATTTTACAAGCAGTTTCTACATCAAAAAGATTGATCCCTGCTTCCCAACCATCAGCTAATGCTTTATCCCATGATGGAGAATTTTTACGTTGTCCAACAATAACATTAAATCCATTATCCCTAAGATTCAAAGCTTGTCCAGGGCCTTGAACTCCATAGCCAATTACTGCTATACGTTCGTCTTTTAGAGTTTCTCTAGCCTGTTCCAACGTGACTTCTTCGCGGGTAACTACTGATTCTTCTATGTTACCAAATTTTATTTTTGCCATTTTATTTTATAGTTATTAAATGATTTTTGATTTTCTTATTTAATTCACATATTGTTTTTCAAGAATAGGTAATTGATCATCATGATTTGCTAATGATTGAGTAAACATTTTGTAAAGAGAAACCTTACTCATGGCTATTTCATTATTAGATTGCACATAAGCTCCCATTACCCCGATTTGTTTTTCAATATGTTTAACCAATTGTTTAACTACATTATCTTCAGATTCAATAACAATGGTGAGTTTGCTGATTCCTTTTCTTTCAGATTCAACTACTGTCAGGCTTTCAACATTGATCATTCTTCTTGAGAAAACATTCAATACTCTATAAAGTATGCCTATCTTATTTTCTACATAACTTGTGATGATAAAATCTTTTTTTGCATTCATAATCGTAATTATTAAGGTTTTAGTAAAACTTCATTAACAGCAGCACCGGAAGGAACCATAGGAAATACATTATCTTCTTTTTCTACTTTTACCTCCAACAATGCAGGCCCTTCAGTACTTAACATTTCATTTATTTTATTTTCCAGATCTTTTTTCTCAGAAATACTCCATGCCGGAATATTGTAGGCTTGAGCTATTTGGACAAAATCAGGGCTTTCGATCTCAGTAAAAGAATATCTTTTTTCAAAGAATAGCTCCTGCCATTGTCTCACCATGCCTAAGAAGTGATTATTCAGGATTACCATTTTAACCGAAATCTGATGTTGTGCAATGGTTCCTAATTCCTGCATAGTCATTTGAAAACCTCCATCTCCTGCGATTGAAATAACAGTCCTTGAATCGTCACCCAATTTTGCACCCATTGCAGCCGGTAATGCAAATCCCATAGTACCCAATCCACCTGAGGTTATAACACTTCTTGTATTTTTAAATTTAAAATAGCGATTTGCAATCATTTGATGTTGTCCTACATCTGTAACCAGAACAGCATTATGGTCTGCAGCTTCACTTAATTTACGACAAACATATGCCATGCTAAGTTCTTCTTTACTTTCGTCAAATTCATTTTTGATGACTTCATCAAACTCCAACACATCGCATGATCTGAATTCTTTCATCCAGGTACTATGATCAGATTGATGAACTAAAGGCATCAAAGCACTTAATACTTCCTTAGCATCACCGGCTACCGGAACTTTTGGAGTAACAATTTTCCCTAATTCAGATTCATCCATTTCTATATGGATTATTTTTGCCTGTTTGGCATATTTGCTGGCATTACCAGTAACCCGATCGTCAAAACGCAAGCCTACTCCAATTAACACATCACATTCATTTGTTAATAGATTCGGTCCATAATTACCATGCATACCTAACATTCCAACATAATTCGGATGATCAGAAGGTAAGGCTGATAAACCTAACAATGTACTTGCTGCAGGAATACCTGTTTTTTCCAAAAAGGCTTGTAATTCATTTTCAGCACCTGACAAAACAACTCCTTGTCCAAACAATAAATAAGGTTTTTTAGCAGAATTTATTAAGTCGGCAGCCTTTTTTATTTTATTATAATCCAAATAATTTTCCGGTTTATAGGAATTCATCCAGGTTGTCTTCTTGTACTCAAAATCAAGTGAATCAAACTGTGCATTTTTAGTCACCATTAATACTACCGGTCCGGGGCGTCCTGAATTAGCAATATAAAATGCTTTTGATAATACTTCAGGAATTTCATCCACAGAGGTGATCTGATAATTCCATTTTGTACAAGGGGTAGTCATACCTATGATATCTGCCTCTTGAAAAGCATCCGTACCAAGTAATGGAGAAGGAACCTGACCAATAATACATACTAATGGCGTTGAATCCATCATAGCATCAGCGATTCCTGTTATTAAATTGGTTGCACCAGGCCCTGAAGTAGCAATACAGACACCAGCTTTCCCTGTGACTCTTGCATATCCCTGTGCTGCATGAACCAAACCTTGTTCATGACGAGTTAGGATATGCCTGATTTTATCCTGATAGTCGAAGATTGAATCATACACAGGCATGATCGCACCTCCCGGATAACCGAAAACGGTATCAACTTTCTCTTTCAAAAGGCATTGTATAATTGCCTCTGAACCTGTCATTGTTTTACTTTTCATTTTTGCTTAGATATTAATAGTTTTTAAGTGTTTCTGATTTTATATTTTTCTGATTGCTCCTTTATCTGCTGAACTTACATGAGCAGCATATATTTTCAATGCCTTGCTTACATTTCTTTCTCTATCTTGTGGATTAAAGCCATGATCCCCTTTTCTTAACTCTTCATCCCTGCGTTTAGCCAGTTCGAAATCATCCACCAATATGTTAATACTTCTTTCAGGAATATTAATTTCTATTTCATCCCCGTTTCGAATTAAAGCTAATTCCCCACCAGCTGCAGCTTCCGGAGAGATGTGCCCGATTGAAAGCCCGGAAGTACCTCCGGAAAACCGGCCATCTGTAATTAAAGCGCATTTTTTATCCAGTTGTTTAGTCTTTAAATAGGAAGTTGGATAAAGCATTTCCTGCATTCCCGGGCCTCCTTTGGGACCTTCATATCTTATTACAACCACTTCCCCGGCTTTTACTTCATTAAGTAATATACCTTTACAGGCTGCATCCTGGGAATCAAAGCATATTGCTTTTCCTTTGAAGGTCAAGACACTTTCATCAACTCCGGCCGTTTTAACCACACAGCCATTCTTAGCTATATTTCCGAACAATACAGCCAGACCTCCATCATTGCTATAAGCATGTTCAACAGAACGTATACAACCCTCCTTTTCATCCAAGTCAAGACTTTTGTAGTAATTCTCTTGAGAACCAAGTACCAGGTTTTTTACTCTTCCAGGTGCTGATTTATATTTTCTTAATACTTCAACATCTGCATAGCCACCTTTTACATCATTATGCTTCAAAGCTTCTTTTAAAGATGGGAATGCAACATTTGAAACAGTTGTATCCAAAAGGTTTTGCTTATCTAACTCAACCAATATTCTCATTACTCCGCCAGCTCTGTTTACATCCTGTATATGATAATGTGAATTCGGAGCTACTTTACATAGAACAGGAATTTTTCTTGACAATTCGTCCACATCTTTCATACAGAAATCAACTTCGGCTTCATGAGCTATAGCCAACAAGTGAAGTATGGTATTTGAAGAACCTCCCATGGCTATATCCAAAGTCATAGAATTCATAAATGCTTCCCTATTGGCTATACTACGTGGTAATACTTTATCATTACCATTTTCATAATAATCATAAGCATTCTTTACAATTTGTTTTGCAGCATTTTCAAATAGTTTCTTACGTTCTTTATGGGTTGCCAGTACGGTTCCATTTCCAGCCAATGAAAGTCCTAATGCTTCTGTTAAGCAATTCATTGAATTTGCCGTAAACATTCCGGAACAGGAACCACAAGTAGGACACGCACTTTCTTCTACTTTACGTATTTCTTCATCTGTAGCATTTTCGTCAGCACCTAAAACCATGGCATCCACCAAATCCAAATCTCTGGTACCGTCATTACCGGCTTCCATTGGTCCACCGGAAACAAATATGGTAGGGATATTTAATCGCATGGCTGCCATTAACATCCCCGGAGTTATTTTATCACAATTAGAGATACAGATCATGGCATCAACCTGATGTGCATTACACATATATTCAACGCTATCAGCTATTAAATCTCTTGAGGGTAAAGAATACAACATACCATCATGTCCCATGGCAATTCCATCGTCGATAGCTATTGTATTAAATTCCGGGGCAAAACATCCTTCGGCTTCGATTAGTGATTTTACTGTTTGTCCGATCTGATGCAGGTGAGCATGTCCGGGAACCATTTGGGTAAATGAATTCACAACGGCGATGATAGGTTTTCCAAATTGATCATTTGTCATACCGTTTGCACGCCATAAGCTACGTGCTCCGGCCATCCGTCTTCCTTTAGTGCTTTTATTACTCTTTAATTTCATTTTTAATTTTAGCTTTTGTCTTTTATTTTTATCAATCCTCCTATGCCCTTCGGGCTCCGGAGGAAAAAAAAAGCCTTTCCCGATTTTATCTCGAGAAAGGCTTTTTATTTTCTGTCACACAATATCTACCCTCCTCAAGTTCTTATTAGAATGAGAATAATCACAACCACGATAATAATGAGCGTAGTATTCATGTGTTTTATTTCTTTAATTTTAAGTTTTAGTTTTTAACAAACCCTCCTACGCTTTTTGGCTTTGGAGAATAAAAAAAAGCCATTCTCTTTTTTTGAGAATGGCCTTATAAATTTCTTTATTTTATTTCTATTTAATCCAACACATTCTCAACTCTATGGAATCACGACCACGAGAATAATAATAATTGAGAGAATAATGTTGTTTAAATTGCGCATAGTTTCTGCTTTTTTCTGCCGACAAAGTTAAGAACTATTTTTTTACAAAAACAAAAATTATTTTAAACTTTTTTAAAAATTATCTTTTAACTACTAATTATCAATAATTTAAAAACACTATTTAGAATTTAAGATTTGGTTAAGGGCATCTTCCGCTGACTCAACAGGAAGATTACAAACTTTATTTTTACAAACATAAATCATCGTTTTACCCTCCTCTTTTCTTCGATGCGTTAAGGGTATATCTGCAATTTCATTTTCAACACAAACAAAAATAACATTGGGCAAGTATGACTTTTTAAATTTATCAAATTGTTTCTTCCAGTTATTACCAATAATAACAACTTCATAAAATTGAGTCGTTTGTTTCTGTAACATATCTGCCCAGTTTGAATAATAGCTTCCCTGGGATATGATATTTTCTATTTGGCCTTTAAGCATAGCATTTCCTCTGCTTTCATAATTCTGATTACTAAAGATCTTTCCAAGAATAATCAAATTATGAGCCATCTGAGAATTAGAAGCAGGAATTACATTATCAGAAATTTCATACGTACGGCTTATTAATTCAGGATCAAGATCAGAGGTATAATAATAATATCCACTTTCTTTATTGTAAAAATGTTTATTTACATACTTTGTTAATTGTAGTGCAATATTTAAAAACTCCGTTTTAAAATTCACCTGATATAGATCCAGAAATGCTTTTATCATAAAGGCATAATCATCCAGAAAAGCATTGATATTTGAATTTCCATTTTTAAAATTACGATCTAAACGATAATCTTTTTTCAAAAACACTTCTTTCATAAAAGAAGCTAATTCCAGGGCATTTCTATAATACTTCTTTTTACCAAAAGCTATATATGCATCCAAATAGGTACTTAACATCAGAGCATTCCAGGCGCATAATATCTTATCATCAGTGGCAGGACGTTCTCTTTTATTTCTTATATTATATAACTGTATTTTTGCCTGTTCAATAAGTTTCCGTAATTCTATTTCGGTTAGATCATATTGTTTAGAAAAAGCCTTGTATGACAGGTCTCTGTACAACACATTTTTACCTCTTTCCCAATTTCCTTTTTGAGTAACATTATAGAAGTCAATAATAATATCAGAATGTTCAACTGCACTTTCAAACTCATTCTCCTTCCATACATAAAAAGTTCCTTCTTCACCTTCACTATCCGCATCTAAAGATGCATAAAAACCACCTGATTTAGATTTCAGCTCCCTTTCTATAAATTTTATACTCTCAGCAACAACATCTTTGTAAAGTTCATTTTGGGTAGTTCTATATGCTTTAGAATAGAGGCTGATTAATTGGGTATTATCATACAGCATTTTTTCAAAATGCGGAACATGCCAACGACTATCAACAGAATAACGAGCAAATCCGCCACCTATGTGATCATAGATACCTCCCATTGCCATTTTCTCCAAAGTAACTTCAATACTTTTCTTTGCATCCTTACTATTATTTAACCAACCATAATTTAAAACAAAATTCCATTTTGAAGGCATTGGGAACTTTGGAGCTCCATGTTGTCCTCCGTATTTAAAATCTACATTCTTATAAATAGATTCAAATGACTTTTGAACATCTTTTTGACTAAAATCAACTTCTTTTTCCTGTTCTTCAATAGTATGAATCTTTTTGATTCCCTGAGAGATGGATTCTGCTTGTTCTATTAGCTTTTTCGGCTCTTTCTCCCAATATTCCTGAATCCGTTTAAGTAAACTCATCCAATTATCTTTAGGGAAATAAGTGCCGGCATAAATTGGCCTTCCATCAGGTAAAGCAATCGCATTAAGCGGCCACCCCCCACTCTTGTTTAATAAATGACAAGCATCCATATATACTTGATCAAGATCAGGGCGTTCTTCTCTATCTACCTTAATTGAGATAAAGTGCTTATTCATTAATTCTGCGACTTCCTGATCAGCAAAGCTTTGTTTTTCCATCACATGACACCAATGGCAGGCGGTATAACCAATACTAACAATAATTAATTTGTTTTCTTTCTTTGCTTTGTTCAGGGCATCCTGATTCCAGGGATACCAATCTACCGGGTTATGTGCATGTAGTAAAAGATATGGACTCGATTCATTTATTAGGTGGTTTGTATATTTAGTATTCATAGTATGTTGACTATTGCATTGAAAATTACCAACGATCATTAGAGATATCAATACAACACTTTTTAAATTCATGATTTTTTTTATTCAAAGATAGGTATTGATCAATCAAAACAACAGGTTATTTAGAATCTTTTTAAATAAAAAATAAATTTTTATAGATTAAGCATCAGAAAAGATTTTTTATCTGATTCATTCTATTTAACGGTGTGCTTATGGAGTTTTTTATTATAGTCCCCTTAGAAATTCCGGCCGCAATCCAGCCTGACCGGGATTAGATAAAACCTGTTCAATTCTTTTTAACAACAGTTCCTTATCTCTATTTAAAATACCTTTAAGAATTAAATAATTGGATGCATGGTCACTTCTGAACACAGTATTTTCCAATTCAAGATTTTGAATAAAGGTTCCCATCTCTTCAATCAGGCTTATCGTATCCAGCATGGCAAAGTCTGCTTTGAACTTTTGTGCATAATGGTTCTGTCCGTAAGGAAAACTTAAAACCAATGTTGATAAATATTCAGGTTGGATTTCATTTATTGCTTTGGCTGAATTAAGCGCATGTTGATACGAATACTTTTGTCCGCCTAAGCCATTCAAAATCATAACGGATAATTTAATGCCTGCTTTACGTGCCTTTATCAATGCTTCAATAGTTGAACGATAGGTTTCATTTTTATTAATCAGGTTCAATAATTCATTATCCCCACTTTCAATTCCGATATATAATAATTTCAACCCTGAATCTGCTAATTGTTTTAATTCAGCATCTGTTTTCTTTATAATATCTGATGGCAAAGCATATGCCGATATTCTATTAAGCTTGGGAAAGTTGCTGTTTAGTTTATCAACAATCTTATTCAGTTTGGGAAATGATAAGACAAAGGCATTTCCATCCGCTAAAAATATTTTACGTGTATCAGGTGCTAATTTTGCTATTCGCTCTATTTCTTCAAATACAATATTTTCAGGCTTTACTTTAAACTTCTTAGAAGTATACATTTCACAAAAGGCGCATTTATTCCAGGAACATCCTAAAGTGACCTGAAATATTACTGAATAAGCCTCGCTAGGAGGCCTGAATAAAGGTTCGTCATATACTAAAGGATAAAACATCCGGTAAAAATAATGAAACATTAGTTATATAAGCATCAGATACAAAAACAAATTAACATTATGACATTTAAAACTTTTCCAATATCAAAATGGATATTATATTTGATATTCTGAAACACCTTACTAATAAAAATTTAATATTATGAAACGAATTATTATCGCAACCTTTCTGGGCTTTCTATTTGGACTGGGATGTAATTTACTTGCAAGTATGAATGATCCCATGCCAACACCCGTAACAGTACAAATTATTCTCAGCAGAACATTAATTGGCTTAGCCATTGGTATCAGTAGTTTAAAAATAGCACATTGGTCATTGCATGGCATTGTTATGGGGCTTCTCTTTAGTTTGCCTCTTGCATTTAGTGGTCTGATGGCACCTGAATCACCTGAATTCACAGGAGAAATGGTTCTTGCTTCTACACTTATCATGGGTGTTATTTATGGATTCTTAATTGAATTAATTACAACATTAGCTTTTAAAGCAAAACAGAAATAGCATAAACAAAAATGAAAATATTTCCATAAGTTTCTCTACATATGGGAGTATTTTCTATATAAAAAGTGTAACTATTACAAGCATAAAGCGTATTATATATAAAGCGTAATTATTAAAAATTATTCAATAATTAAATAAAAAAATGCATAATTATTGATAAGTTTTTCGTAAATATGCATATCGAATCAAATTAAATCCTGCAAAAACCTAACTTATTATGCTTACAAAGCGAATGTATTCGTTGCTAATAGCTACAATAGTCGTTTTTATTGGCACACAAGCCTGTCAATTTGGTAAGAAAGATAAACCTGACAATACTGATCAGAACTTAACTCCCGGTGTAGATGGAGTTCACTATAACAGAAATAGTGATGGTGTTTTAGTTTCAACTATGGAACATAAAAATGGAAAAAGACATGGTTTATTAAGAACTTTTTATGAAGATGGAAAAACTATTGAAAAAGAAATCCGGTATATAAAAAACAAAAAAGAAGGGTTCACAAAAGCTTATTATAGAAGTGGAAGATTGAAATATATCGTTAATTATAAAAACGATAAAAGAGACGGGATCATGAAAAAGTACTATGAAACCGGAATCTTGAGTTCTGAAATCCCTTATATTGATGGAGAACCTCAAGTTGGGCTTATCGAGTATGACCCAAATGGGAAAAAGAAAAACATACTCCCGGAAATTGTAGTAGAAAAAATTGATAAAACCAAAAGTGAAAAAAAATACATAGTAAGATTCAAATTATCTAATAATAGAAAAAGTGTAAAATTTAAACGGATATTGTTTAATAAAGATGGACAAGTTGAAGGAGAGTCTATCATTCCAACAGAGAATGGAGTTGGCGAATTAGTTTTTGAATTACCAAAAGGTGGAGCAATTAACCAATATATAAAGGTCAGAGGTGTTTATATTACCAGTTTAAGAAATCCTCACGTTATGTGGACAGAACTTACTGTAGAAGCAGAATTCTAAATAAAATTATATTATAATGAAAAGGCATTCTGAAATTCAGAATGTTTTTTGATATTTTGTACAGATAGTTTAGAATGGGATATCATCATCACCATCTCCCATATCATTCATTTTAGAAGGAATGGTTCGTGTAGTCTGGCTATCAAAATCATCACTCGGGTTGAAGCCACTATAAGAGAAATCATCAGTATCCAAATCAGTAAACCTTGCATATTGATCAATAAATCTGAGAGGTACATCTTTCAGTGCTCCATTACGATGCTTGGCCACACAAATTTCAGCAATACCTGCAGTTGAATTGCCTTCTTCGTCTACATCTATTTTATAATATTCAGGACGATAAATAAAAATTACCATATCCGCATCCTGCTCAATTGCACCAGACTCACGTAAGTCGGAAAGCAATGGTTTTTTCGAACCTCCACGGGTTTCTACCGCACGACTCAACTGAGAGAGTGCAATTACTGGAATATCTAATTCCTTAGCAAGCGCTTTAAGCGATCTGGAAATCTGTGAAATTTCCTGTTCACGGTTTCCTTTATTATCAGTACCACCAGACATTAATTGCAAGTAATCAATGACTACCATGTCAATATCATGTTGGGCTTTTAATCGACGGCATTTAGCCCTAAGCTCAAAAACAGATAAAGCAGGTGTATCATCTATAAATAACTTTGCGTCAGTTAGGGTATTAATTTTAGCGTGCAGCTGTTCCCATTCATAACTTTCCAGATTTCCTTTTTTCAGTTTATCTGCAGGTAATTGTGTTTCACTTGAGATCAAACGGGTTACAAGCTGAACAGATGACATCTCTAAAGAAAAGATAGCAACAGCTTTTCCAAAATCAACAGCACCATTTCGGGCCATTGATAATACAAAGGCTGTTTTACCCATCCCCGGACGGGCAGCCAGAATTACCAGATCTGATTTCTGCCAACCATTTGTCAAACGATCCAAATCTGCAAAGCCAGAAGGGATCCCCCTCAAATGGCTATCCTGATCACGGGCTGCTTCAATTTCAGAAATCGCATCCTTTACAAGTGATTGCATATCATCATAATTTCTACGAAGGTTGCTTTCACTCACAGCAAACAAGCTTTGCTCAGCTTTATCCAACAAATCAAATACATCTGTAGTATCTTCATAGGCATCTTTAATAATTTCGGAAGAAATTCGAATCAATTCCCGTTGAATAAACTTCTGGGAAATAATTCTTGCATGATATTCAACATTAGCAGCTGATGCAATTCTGTTAGTTAATTGTGTAATATAATAAGGCCCTCCGACTAATTCCAATTCTCCCCTGCTTTTAAGTTCATTGGTAACCGTTAATATATCAACGGGTTCTGAACGGCCAAATAAAGCAAAAATTGCTGAGTAAATAGTCTTATGAGCTTCCTTATAAAATACTTCAGGTTGTAAAATATCAATGACTGCAGTTAACGCATCCTTTTCCAGCATAATTGCGCCTAAAACAGCTTCTTCCAGATCAACAGCCTGAGGAGGGATTTTCCCATGCTCAAAGAAGTTCTTATTAATATCCGATTGAGAAGTTCTTTTACGACTTGTTCCCTTTCTTGTGTTTGCAGATTCTTCCATAAATCAAAAATACAAAATTATTAAAGGCATATCTGTATTTACACCTCTATAAATTATCAATAGCAACATTGTTCATAAAATGAAAATATTGTTAATAAGGATTGATATTTTTGCCTTAAATTAATCGTATCTTTTCTTTTTCCTCTTCACTCAAATCCGGAGAGTTTATTAAATCATTAATTTTCCAAAGCCCATTTCGATAATATTCAAATTTCTTTTCTTCAGGCAAAAAATCCAGATCAAAAACAGAAGCTTCATTAATATGTTTCCAACAATGGCCTTTAAAATCACACGGGTACGGATTATTGCAATGAGGACCTATATCAATAACAGGTGATTTTTTTAAGAATAAAGCTTCTTTACTCAATGCAATTTGATTTTTTATTTCAGATTGTAAAGGTAAAATACGATCAATAACAGATTCGATAATAAAGTAATTATTTATAATATCAGAATCTTCCTGATCCTGATATCCGTCTTTCATGTAAATCATGAAGAAATCATTTAGTTTCAACCCTGAATTAGTAATTACATAATATTGCAAAGCAGCATCCCATAAATAGGTCTCAGATATTTTCAGAGAACTTTTCACCTCATAAGCATGAATATGACTTCCTTTTTTTTCCAGAATATCAAGGATAATCAGAACCCGGTCAAAATGAAAACTGGCTTCATATAAAGTGTATGTTGAATTTTGAATTTCAACAGAAGTATTTTCAACTGCCTTTCGATATTGCGACGGACTTTTAGGTTGAAGATTCATACCTCCAGGAAATAAATTATGAGCAATAAGTCCTATTTTACTTCCTCTTTTGAATTTAGCCAATTGTTCAGGGCTGATCCGATCTCTCAAAAAAGGCCTGTTTTTATGCAGGTATAATGATTTAAGGCATTGTTTTCCCCTAATAAATGTCGACTTTGATAATAAGTGTTTTTCTTTCATATTAAGAAATTCGAAGCGTTTCTATGCTTAAATATTTTGTATCAAAGATCAATACCCCCTGTTCTTTTTTACCACTTGCTACTGCAGGAACGTCTACCCAATACTTTTCATTATCGTTTAAGATTACTTTTTTTTCAAAAGAATAGCCATCGAAAAAATCAGGAGATGCAATAATGCAGCCCTCATTATGCCGGTGTCCGGAAAACGAGATTAGGGAATTATTCATATCCATAAATTCAAAATGGGGTTTTAACTCATGCTCATTTTTTATAAAGTGAGTAGTTGAGCCGCTAATATCAGGAAATGCATAATGAGAAAAAAGAATTCTGATTCCATCAAATGTTACTTTTTGAAATTCCTCTAGAGATTCCAGATATAATTGATTCTTCTTATTTAACATTGGAGATAAGTCATGGTCTTCATAGAGCCATATTTGATGGTCGGCGATTTCTTCTCTTTCATCAAAGGGCAAATCGTACCAATTAGGAGTGTATTCAAATCCAGCATTAAACCTGGGGGTTTTTCTAACGGCATAAAGATCATGGTTCCCGGGTATAACAATACTACAATTAAATCTTACAGTATCTATACACTCATTTGCATTTCTGGTATTCAGATATTTAAATGATGGTACACTAAAACCAACTATATCTCCCAGGCATACCAGCTCCGTACAACCTTTTTTTTCAAGAAGTCTAAGTGCTTTTTTCAAGCTAATGATGTCTTCGTGTATATCAGATAGAAATCCGATTTTCATTTGAATATTTAATTTATATTGATTATCTAAGATAAAAAAATAACCTGACAGGTTCGGTAACCTGACAGGTTAAAAAATCTTCTCCAACCTGACAGGTCTATCAACCTGACAGGTTAAAATTTTATTTTTCTCTTATTAAAAGAAATAGTAAACTCCTATTAATAATCTTAAATTTTTTGCTTTTGTTGCATTTACCACAGTTAAATCAGTTTGAGTTGTACCATATGCAGCAACGGTATACTCAAGCTCGCCGGCAAATCTCATTTTTCCTGAATTAAAAATCATACGAGGCGAAAAACGGTATACATAATCAATATTCGCACCTCTTGCAAAAATACTTCCACCTGTTAACAAGGCATCTTCTATTCCTTTATTTTTAGTATATCCCGCAAATAGGCCTGCCTGGAATTTTTTTCCATTAGAATGAATATCCGTCCATAGGGATAAAGTTTTTACAGGGCTGTATGCTTTTTCTTCTGTAATAGGGTCCAACACTTTAGTCTCAGCATAGCCACCCAGCATTAACAAATGAGTCGTATTTTGCCCGCAAATGGCTTCAGCTTTCCACGTAAGTCCTTTAGTTTTTAATTTCATAAAGGCTATAACTGACAAACCACTTACAGTTTCCTTTGTAGCTGCATCACCTTCAGTTCTTATTCTGGGCGTAAGTGATAAATAATCAACTCCTGCACCTAATAATATTGAATTGCCTTTTTTGCAGGTATTCTCAAACTGCAGGGTAAAATTCATTTCAGGCATTACATTATTTCTCAAATATTTTGAACTTCCACCATCAGGGCCAGTACTGGTAAAATCTCTTTGAGACATTGCGGTAACAATAAATTTAAATTTATTGGTTTTTTGCGTTAATCTTATTTGTGGGTTTCTTGAAAAAGGCTGAAATGGAGCTCCTGTATTAAATGAAATAGTTCCCGGGAAACAGGAAGTAATAAACATGGCATGCCAGTATTGGCCAACCAATAATTCTGTATTTTCCCAATTAAGTTTTGCAAAAGCATGACGCAAACGGAATCCATTTATATCTGAATTGTTATGACCAAAGAAGGCACCTTCAATCAAAGCAGAAGTTTTCGCTCCAAAAGCATCAGGTCCGGTAATTACTCCTTTTAAACGGGTTTGAATGGAAAGCATATTAAAATTATCTTTCCCGTTTATATCTTTCCCATATTGATCAAGGCTTGGAGCAGCCGGATACAAATGGAAATGACCTTCACGTGCAGTCACCGTCTGACGTGAATCATACATAATATCCGACTTTACAAAACCGGTAAATTTTATTCCAAAGGCAGTTTTCTCTTGTGCAAATGTTCCAAAATTCAAAAACAACACAAAAGAAAGAATTAATAATTTTTTCATAAGATATAGATTATGGTTATTAGGTTAAATTCGTTAGGCAAAGATAGAGTTTTGGAATACATCAATAAAAGAATTTCATTTTAATTATTGATATGATATATATTCTTCTTTTATTAAAGATTTCCCCAAATATTTCAGTAATAATTGGGCAACTGTAATTACATCTTTCTGACAATAGTGAACAATACGTTCCAGATCGTTTTCTTCCCAATATACTCTGCCAATATCACTTCCATCAATATCATCTTTAGGCGTAGGAATATCAAACGCTGCAGCTAACAAATCCAGGGAAGTATAATGCTTGTAATCTCCAAACTTCCATAAATCCATTGTATCCAAATGAGGCACATTCCAGGGTTTCTTTCCCGCAAGATTTAGGCTATAAGGTAGTTTTAGGCCATTTATTAATAACCTTCTGGCTATATAAGGGTAATCAAATTCTTTTCCATTATGAGCACAAAGTAAATGCTGGCGGCCATTAAAATGTTTAGTAATCAGTTCTGAAAACTCTTTAAGTAATATTTTTTCATCATCGCCAAAAAAAGACTTTACCCTTAATTCATTTCCATTAAAAAAGGCTACGGAAATACAAATAATTTTTCCAAATTCAGCATAAATACCGGCTTTACTATATATCTGATCCGGAGTTTCATTCTCTGATTTTTTTAATCGCTCGGCTTTGTGTTCCCAGAGCCTTTGGAATCTTTCCGGCATATCGTTATAAGTGGGGAAGGCTGAAACAGTTTCGATATCCAGAAATAAAACATTCTGAAAATTTAATTGTTGAAGCATGTGAATCTAAATTTCAGCTAATTTAAAGGATATATTTAATATGAAGAAATAATGCTTTTATTTTTTATTTTTCATTTTTAGTTTTAAATTTTAATTTTAAGAATGGGATTTAAAGAACTACAAATAAAAGTACCAACAAATTATTCAAACTCTTTAATACAAGGGATTGTTAGAAAAAAGTTAAGAATCCGGAACCTTAGTTTTGAGATTTTGAACAAGAGCCTGGATGCCCGTAAGAAAAATAATATACAATGGCAATTACGTTTACTAGTTATTTCCAAAGAATTAAAAGGCCCCGCATATATTCCTGAAGAAGGATTAAAAATTGATTACAAAAAAAGAGAGAAACGTATTACGGTAGTAGGTAGTGGCCCTGCAGGTTTTTTTGCAGCTTATGTTTTGCAAATGGCCGGATTTAAGGTAAGAATTATTGAAAGAGGAACCGAGGTAAATAAAAGAGCCCGTGAAATTGAAGAATTTGAAAGCACAGGACAATTTAATTCTAAAAGTAATTATGCTTTTGGTGAAGGTGGAGCCGGAACTTTTTCAGATGGCAAATTAACTTCACGATCTAAACATATTTCGAAAGAAAGACAATTTATACATTCATGTTATGTGGAAGCCGGTGCCCCCGAAGAAATATTATATATGGCTCATCCACATTTAGGATCCGATAATTTAAAGATCATTGTACAAAATCTGAGAGAAAAATTTATAGCACTTGGAGGAGAAGTCCATTTTGAAACCTGCTTTACTCAACTTAAGATAAAAAGTAATCTAGTTTCTGTATTTGAAACCGAAAAAGGAAAAATTGAATCGGATTACTATCTCTTGGCAAACGGACATTCAGCATTTGATACTGCCAGAATGCTGATTAAAGCAGGTGTTCTTTACAGAACAAAAAACTTTGCAATCGGGAGCAGAATGGAGCACCCTCAAAACATAATTAATACTGCGCAATGGGGCTGCAATACTTTGGCAGGAGTAAAAGCTGCCGAATACAGATTAAGTGCTAAAACCGATAAAGGAAGACCAGTATATACTTTTTGCATGTGCCCGGGAGGTGTTATTGTTCCTGCGGCTGCATATGAAAATACAAGCATTGTGAACGGAATGAGTCTGTATCACAGAAATGATCAGTTTGCAAATGCAGCTTGTGTAGCAGGTATACATCTTAATGAATTATTAAATAAGGAAGTTGATCCTCTTGAAGCAATTGACTGGCTCGAAGCTTTAGAACAAAAATTCTATGAGATCAATCAGGGTTATACCCTTCCTGTTTGTAGTATAAAGGACTTTATTAATGGTAAACTGCAATCTGAATTTAATAAAGAAAGCTCCTACCCTTTAGCTATTGAACAGCAAGTTCTTTGGGAGTTTCTACCTAAAGAAATAAGCAATGCCATGCGCAGCGGACTCAAGGAATTCTGTTCAAAACTAAGTGGTTTCGAATATGGAAACATCATGGGACTGGAAAGCAAAACTTCTGCCCCTATCCAGGTTGAAAGAGATGAGCTGAGAAGAGCTGTCGGAATTAACAACCTTTTTATAATAGGTGAAGGTAGTGGCTATGCAGGAGGAATCATTTCCAGTGCTGCAGACGGGATTAAGGCAGCTTTGTCTATTATAGAAATGGAGTCGTAATTAAAACTATTTGATATTCTTAGAATTTAAAAGATAATTTGAAAATGATCGTGAGTAAATAGTATAATCTGCCATCTTGAACTCTCGTCTGCTTCGGGCAGGTGTTTCAGGATTAAAGCTTCCAATATATGTTGTCCGTTTTACATGTCTAATTTGCCTGCAGCAGGTTTCTAATGTTCCATTCAATTGGCAATTTGCTATCTTTTTTTATGCTACATAAAAAAAACAGCGCAATCTCGTGCGCTGTTTTGGAGAGTTTAGGGGAATTTTAAGAAATTGATTTTAGAGCGACACCTTTTTATTTTCTCATAATTAAACTTGGTGCATTTTGTGTTCCCCTCAGCTTATATTTTATTGATCAAATCTTCTTTTTAAAGATGATGAAAATACATCAGCCAAAAGCTGGCGATTATGTTTTAAATTGTGATGTGAAAATGTGTTGAGGTGGTATTAAAATAACATTACAGACCTGGAATCATAACCCAGGGCATTTCATTGGTTAAAGTTATTTTCTTTTTCAACATGTTACAAAGAAACAAATTTTTATTTAAAATTAAAAGAGAAACTTATCTAAGTTAGGAAATATTGATAAATGTCATTGTATAATAAATGTAAATTTGTAAAAACGTGAATTTACACTTTTACAATAAACAAAACAAGCCACCTTTATCCGGAGTAACCTCAATTATAAAACCAATAGGTTTTTTAGTGCGAACATTTGTGTTCATGATGGGCACAATTCAGGCCATTATCCTTAAGATTGCCTTGCAAGTATGAATCCAGGACTTCCCTGACGTTTCCTGAACGACCTCTCAGAACCTCAATGCCACAGCTATTTAATACATTAAGCGCTCCGGTTCCCATATTTCCGGCTAACATTAATTTAATTCCTTTCTCAGCCAATATGGTTGCAACATTCGACTTACATCCACAGCCCTGCGGAGCTTCGTAAGTTTCTTCACTTAATAATTTATTCTCTTCTACACTATAAATAGTATAATATTCGCAATGCCCAAAATGAGCATCCACCTGTCCTTTCCTTGTTGGAATTGCAATTTTTTTCATGTGTTTTAGTAATTTTTGTGATGATATTCTTCCTGACTACCTCAGGTATGTATTATTTCGTTTTCCTTTTTCCATAGACTCACAATTATCAGTTTTATTTCTTCTTAAGCCCATTCCTTTGCCAAGTTCATAATTGCTCTTGCCTTTGTTTTTACACTTCCCCAGTTTCCGTCCGGTTTTACTTCCCTCGCCATCCGGACCATTATGATCTAATTTTGGCATAATTTAATCTTCAGATGAAACATTTATTTTAATTGCTTTTCCTTTAATCAGACATTCCGCAATTTTCCTATGAGCATTATTGATAATTCGTCCAAAGGTCTGCCGGCTCACATGCATCTTCTCAGCAGCTTCTTCCTGATATAAGCCTTCATAATCTGATAAGCGTATTGCTTCCAGTTCATCAAGATCCAATTCTAGTTCTTGCAGCTCTCTTAAAGGAATCCCAACAGGTTTATAATAGGTAACATTAGGTTCAGATTCTATATTCCTCTTACATTTAATTCTTGGCATATGCTTAATATTTTTTTACAAATATAAGCATATGCCCAATATAATGGCATTTTTTAAGTAGAAAATCTTCTATATCTGATTTTAACTTCTTTATTTTAGTTTGAAAGATTTATTTTTGCAATCGTAATTACAAAAACGAAACAAAATGGGTAGAGCATTTGAATATCGCCGTGCGGCTAAAGAAAAAAGAGGATGATGATGTTCAGAATGTTTTTACGAATATTGCATAATTCACAATGAATAGTGAAATTATTTATCATTATTCTTTTTTCATTATTTATCTCCCCTTTTCTTTCCTCTATAAGGCTTTTTTTTATAATTATATTTCCTTTTGGCTTTTGGATTGTATTCCGGTGTTTCACCTAAGTGAGACGGAACTTGTGCTTTATGAACACTTCGTTCTAAAAGTTTTTCTATTTGAGAAAACTTAAAAGCTTCTTTTTCATTAATCAAAGTAATGGCAACACCTTCAGCTTCAGCACGGGCTGTCCTTCCGATGCGATGAATGTAATCTTCACCATCATTAGGAACATCATAGTTAATTACCAAATCGATATCTTCTATATCAATTCCCCTGGATAAAATATCAGTGGCAACCAAAAAGTTGATTTCTTTATTTTTAAAACTAAGCAGCACATTTTCACGTGTTGTTTGTTCCAGGTCAGAGTGAATTTCTGAAGCTGCTAAACCTGCTTTATTCAAATCTCTGGTTAAGTCTTTAGCATTATTTTTTGTAGAACAAAATACCAATATACTTTTCCCGCTATTATTTTTAAGCAAATAGGTGATTAATTCATTTTTCTGATGATCGTAAATCACATAAGCCATTTGTAGAATTTTATCAGCAGGCTTTGAAATTGCAATATTGATTTCAAAAGGATTTTTCAAGATCTTACGTGCCATTTTCCGTATTTCTTCCGGCATGGTAGCTGAAAACATCAGGGTTTGTCTTTTCTTCGGTAAGTAGTTAATGATACGCATCAGGTCATCAAAAAACCCCATATCCAACATACGGTCAGCTTCATCCAATATTAAATGGGATAAGTGTTTAGTTTTTACATATTCATTATTCAGATGAGCAATTAATCGGCCTGGAGTGCAGATAACAATATGTGCCCCTTCTGTAAGAGCTTGTTTTTCTTGCGCAAAATCAGTACCATCTCCTCCTCCGTATATTGCCATTGAACTTAACCCGGCAAAATATGAAAGTCCCTGTAATTGTTGATCTATCTGGATAGCAAGCTCACGAGTTGGGACTATAATCATAGCTTTAATATAATCCGGAGTCCCTATTTCAAGAATATGTTGAATTACAGGTATCAAAAATGCGGCAGTTTTTCCGGTACCGGTTTGAGCTGAACCTATAATATCTCTATCCTTTAACACCAAAGGAATAGCTTGCTCCTGAATTGCTGTAGGAGATTCAAATCCTAAAGAATCAATTCCCTCTTGTAAATCAGGATGTAGGTTAAAATCAGAAAATCTCAATTTAGTTGATAATTTTAATAATTAAATTAGGTCAAAGGTAATAAAAGCTTTCAATCTAATATTCAAATACTAAGGCTTATCTTTGCAAACTTTAAAACTAAACTAGAAAAAATGAATAAATTAAGTTATAGCCTTGGTATAAGTGTTGCCTACAACCTGAAAGAACAAGGCTTTAAAGTTGATAGTGTAAATGATTTTGCAAAAGCCTTGGAAGATGTGTTATGAGGAAATGATTTAGCTATCCCACAACAAAAAGTAAGTGAAATTGTAAAAGCCTTCATGATTAGTTTTTTAATTTTAGTTATTTAAACTTTTTCATGTTCTGTACGTCGAATAATTTCATTTTGCAATTCTTCTGTTAAATCCACAAAATAATCGGAATACCCTGCAACACGTACAATCAGATCTTTATGTTCTTCAGGATTCTCCTGTGCTTTTCTAAGCATATCTGCAGTAAGCACATTAAACTGAATATGATGTCCGTCCAGGCGGAAATAAGATCGGATTAAACGTGCTACTTTATCTATTCCTTCTTCAGTAGACATAAAGTCAGGTGTAAACTTTTGATTCAGCAAAGTCCCCCCGGTTCTGATATGGTCAATTTTAGCAGCAGATTTCAAAACAGAAGTAGGTCCGTTTCTATCTGCTCCCTGCACCGGAGAAATTCCTTCAGATAATGGGATCCCGGCTTTTCTTCCATCAGGCATAGCCCCTAAAACACTTCCAAAATACATATGGGAAGTTGTAGGCAAGAGATTTATTCTGTGATATCCCCCTTTAGTATTCGGACGTCCATCCACTGCATTAAAATACATTTCAAAAACTTTCCGCATCTGATCGTCTGCATAATCATCATCATTTCCATATTTAGGTGTTTTATTAATTAAAACATCTCTCATATTTTCAAAACCTTCAAAATTCCGATCAATTGCATTCTTCAATTCTTCAAAAAGGAATGTCCTCTGATCAAACACATGGTATCTGATTGCAGTAAATTCATCAGTAATACTTCCCAATCCAACTCCCTGAATATAGCTTGTATTATATCTGGCTCCTCCTGCATTATAATCTGTGCCATTTTTTATACAATCGTCAATTACCAACGACATAAATGGGGCAGGCATATATTTTGCGTAAACTCTCTCAATAATATTGTTACCATTTACTTTAATATCTATGAAATGCTTTAATTGCTTTTCATAAGCATTCATAAATTCCTCAAAAGTTTTAAAAGAATTCAAATCACCGGTTTGGATCCCAATCATTTTTTCAGTTCTTGGATCGAAACCATTGTTTAAGGTAACTTCCAATACTTTGGGCAAATTGAAGTAACCAGTCAATATATAGCTTTCCATACCAAAAGCTCCTGCTTCAACGCAACCGCTGGCACCACCATTTCTGGCATCAATGATATCTTTCCCCTGGCGTA
Source organism: Bacteroidales bacterium (assembly GCA_028280405.1). Classification (GTDB taxonomy): domain Bacteria; phylum Bacteroidota; class Bacteroidia; order Bacteroidales. Next base: position 7,374 of record JANQLW010000077.1, on the reverse strand, counting down.
ATAATTCCTGAATAATAGCATCAGTATTAAATATAGAAGGCTGCCCAAACCCGGTTTTAATAATTTTCAAGGCTCTTTTAATGAATCGATCCGGGTTCTTTTTACTCAATTGTACCATAGAAGAAGGCTGCAATAACCTCATTTCTTCAATAACATCCAGTATTAAATAGGATAATTCATTTACGGCATCTGAGCCATCTTCCAATACACCTCCAACATTGATCAGTGAGAAATCAGTATAAGTAGAGCTTTCTTTCAAAGTAACACCCATTTTAGGAGGAGCAGGATGATTATTGAATTTAATCCAGAAAGCCATTAATAATTCTTTTGCTCTTTCCTTTGTAAGCGAACCTGCTTCAAGTTCTCTTTTATAAAATGGATATAAATGCTGATCCAATCGACCCGGATTAAATGAGTCCCATGGATTTAATTCCGTAATTACTCCCTGATGAATGAACCAGTAATGCTGAAGTGCCTGCCAAAAAGTTTGGGGAGCTTCTGCAGGAATCACTTTAAGATTCTCTATCATTTGTTCCCATTCGGCAATTTTAGCAGCATCTGATTCTTCATTTATGCGGGACTCTATTTTGGTAATATGACGTTTTGCAAAGGCAATAATGGCATCACAGGCAATTTTCATTGCTTTTAGTTCTTCTTTCTTATCTAATGCCTTTGGATCATATTGATAATCCAGATTCTGAATTGCTTCATCAATTTCATTTTTTAAATCATTAAAGCCATTGGAAAACATTTTCTTCCCAAGAACAGTATGCCCCGGTGCCCTTTGCTCCTGAAATTCCGTAAATACTCCAGCGGCATAAGCATTTTTCCATTCTTCCGAAAGTTCATTCATGATACGGTCACGAATGGTTCTACCCCTCCAGTATGGAATAATTTTTTCCTTATATACTTTTTTAGTTTCCTCATCAACAATGAAGTATTGCTTTTCCCTATCATTCAGTCCTTGCAAATCTTCCAGTTCATGAAGACAAATTTCCGGATAAGTAGGTGTAGATTTAGGAAATTTACCTCTTTCTCCAACAATGAGTTCACCTCTCATCACACAGATTTTTTTATTCTCCATCACATGTTTAAAGGCCATAGCGCGGCTTACAGGGACAGATAACTCCGTTTCAGAGCTTTGCATATAAAAGTCGGTTAGTAATTCGGCTCTTTGATGTGTAATATAAGGTTCCGAGAAAGTACTCTTATCTCTTAAATATTCTATTCTTTCGTTCATAATTAAATCTTAGTGTTTGAGCGGCAGATTGTATCATCCACCAATTTTTGCATTTAAACCTGCATTTTTAAAACATAATTCATATTTTTCTACTTCCTCCTGAGTATGTTGTTTTATACCCTTCATTCTGTTAAAACAACCGTATTTATCATATTTTTTTTCAGCGATCCGATGATAGGGCAAAATATTGATATCTTTAAGTTGTAAGCTTTTCATTAACGCTATTACATCCCGAATATTTTGTTCAGTATCTGTTATTTCCGGAATTAAAGGAAATCTGATGATTACTTTTTTTGAACCTTCAACAATTCTTTGAAGATTGTTGATAATAACTTCATTTTTTATCCCGGTATATTTTTTATGAAGATCAGCATCCACAATTTTAATATCGTATAAAAACAGGTCAATATTCTGAATCATTGAATTCAGGAGATCTTCATTAACATAACCAGAGGTATCCACAGTAGTGTGAATTTCCTCCGCTTTGCATAAAGATAGAACCTGAGCAAGGAATTTTCCCTGCATAAAAGGCTCCCCTCCTGAAAACGTAACTCCCCCACCCGATTCGTCTATAAAAACCAGTTCTTTTCGGATTTCTGTCATCAGTTGTTCAGGAGTATAGACCGTTTTTAAATCACAATCTTCAATACTCCCATAAGGAATATTTTCAGGGTTATGACACCACCAACAATCCAGGGGGCAGCCCTGAAAAAAAACTGTTAGTCGGATCCCGGGCCCATCATGAATTGAAAATCTTTGAATATTTGAAATAACGCCACGCATACCTGCAAAATTACATTAACAATTAATGAATTGTAGTAATAGTTGAAATTTAAAGGGAAGTATAGGGCATGCTTATTGTATCCAGCATTCATATAGATGGCGGCAAAACTTACCATACATCTTTAGGAACATATTTGGAGTATTTATGAAAAAAGAAATAATAAGTTTTGTTTTTAATACCATCTTTTAATGTATTGATGGTTACAAAATTATAAAATAATGATTCTATTCCAAATTAATTGGGGGTGAATTCTGTAAGGGTTGATAAATATCAAATTGGAAATGGAACAATGAAACAGTATTACATTGTTTCACTGTTTCATTGTTATATTGTTTTTATATACTGAAGTAGCATGAACAAAATAGTCTGCACTTTAACAGTTGGCAATACAAAATAGCACGCACTATTCAGAAATTTCTGTTGTATGTAAAGGGTCAACATAGCCTTTCTTCTCATATAGTTCAGCAGCCATAGAGAACGCATTAAAAGCATTCACAACACCTCCGGTTTTTGACAAAGTTTTAAACTTTACCTGTTTGGGCTTTTCATTTTTTCCTCTTTTCTTTGAAGGTTTAAGGACTTTTAGTTTTGAGTAATCAGTAGAAGACTTTAATAAAATATTTTTTAATTCCGAGGCCTTTAATTTCGGGTAATATGACCAAACCAGAGCTGCAACCCCCGATACAACAGGTGATGAAAAACTGGTTCCGTTTCCCTGGTAATATCTTGATTTAGGGTATAAAGAAATAATATCTACTCCAGGAGCTAATATATCAACATGTTTATTACAATAATTTGTAAATGACCCACAGAAATTCAAATTTGCAGTTCTGGAAGTAGCTCCTACTTTAATATAGTTATTCAATGTTTCTCCATTATTTAATCGATCAGTTGGATAAAAAGTCACCTTCGACAAATCAGCGGATTCATTTCCTGCTCCCTGAACAACAAGTACATTTTTCTTTTGAGCATATTTAAGGGCAGCATCAACAAATTCTTTTTCAGGAGAAAACCTTTTTCCAAAACTCATATTAATAATCTGTGCACCATTATCAACAGCATACCTGATAGCTAAAGCTACATCTTTATCATATTCATCACCTTTAGATATAGCACGTAATGCCATAATATCAACTTTATCATTAATGCCATCTATTCCTACATCATTCATTCTGTTTGCACAAATTATTGCACTTACAAAGGTTCCGTGAAAGGATAAATCCATCACATCATTATTTCCATAATTGATATCTGTTAAATCGTAAGGATTATCAGCAATTATTTTTCTGGGATTAAAATGAATATTCAAATGCTTATCTAATTCAATATCATTTAGATTTTTAGCTTGTTTAAATTTTTTCCAGGTCATTCCATTCTGATAACATCTTAAAATGAATTTTTTTGCATTTTGTACAATTTCATCATCGGTATCATCTTTGGAGGTCAAAACTTTATCGAGTTTCTCAGTTCCATAATGCTTAACCAGAATTTTTAAACTAGCCAGATAATTTTTACCAAACTTTTGTAAATTTTTTCGCATTTTGTGATGCTCTGTACGTTCTCTAAAGTAAAATTCTTTACATTTCAGATAAACTTCATATTTCTTCTTCAAATCAGAAGGAACTTCTTTTTTGTCAGCAACATCTTTAAATAAAGGATGATATTTTCTGAATAAACGAATCTCTTCATAAGTTTCATACATTACAGCCTCGCCATTCTGGCTTCCTATAAAGTTCCATCCATGAATATCATCTATGTATCCATTATGATCATCGTCTATTCCATTATCAGGGATTTCATCTATATTAATCCAGACTCTTTCTTTAAGATCCGGATGAGTATAATCAAATCCGCTATCAATAACAGCTATGGTAATTTTCTTAGCTGGCTTTTTATCTTTAATAAGAAGATTATAGGTTTTATTCACGCTAACACCTTCAATACCATCTTCAACCTGGTCAAGATTATACCAATTTAGGTTTTCTTTATTAAGCGAGTCAAGAGTTGATACAGGAAAGGATTGCGAATATCCAAAATTAATCAGCAACAAAAGTCCAACAATTACATTAAATCTCCTCATCTCTTTTCAGTCTATTTATTTAAGCTTTTATATTATGACGGCTTTATTTAAAAAAAGGGTGACAAAGAAACGGTTTTTTTTTGTAAATTAAGCATAATTAAGGTTTTATTCTGAATAGTGTTTATTTAAATAAAAATTGTTAATAAATATTAATGATATCAGGGTTACAATATGCAATTCTGATCCATTAACAGGCATGAGTTCCCAGTCGTATTATATTAACCAAATTAAAATTATTATGAGAAACACTAAATTATTAAAAATCAACATCGCTGCTTTAGTTCTAATTATTATTAGCTGTGGTTTTATTAAAAACGAAAAAAAAGACACAAAAGAAGAGGAATGCAAATACATTCCAGATAGTTTAGCAACCAATTGGAACAAGCAAATTTTAAACTTTCCTTACAAGGTTTACCAACATTTTAACGACATTCCTTTTCCAAAGCAATTAATTGACGGTCAACTACCTTATCCGGAAAACAAACACATACTGTTTTATTTTGGATATAAAACAGGCAGTAAGCAGGAATTCTTTTTATTTGCCGTTATTGGAAAGGGGTATTTCAAAAAGAAAAACATCAAACCGGATTATTCTACTTTAATTTACTATGACCAGAATTTAAAAGAATGGATAGATACGGATCAGGTTTTCTTTGATGAAGCAAAACTGAACTGGAAAGAAATTATTGAAAATTTTGGCCCGTTACCGACATTGTACTTTACAGTTCCAAATGTTGATTTGAACGTATGCATTCATAAAAGTTTTGACAGAATTCGCCTTGGAATTGATGAAGGTGCCGAAGAATTTTATAAATTGAAACTTTATTTTTTCGAAGCAGACTCAAATGAGGGCAATAAAAATTTTGATGCTTGTTATCCTTGTCCTCCTACGTGCTAAGATAAAAACTTAATATCAAGATTAGAAATGGACCCTTATAATATAATTGGCATTTTTTCATCAATTGTATATATTTCATTGATTATCGGCGCATTTACTTTTCGTAAACTAAATCCAGAATTTAGAGTTATTTTTTACTTCATCATAATTTCATCCATTATTGGGGCAATTATGCATTATACCAGTTATAGGAAAATTAATAATACGGTCTTGTTTAATTTATTTGCTATTTTAGAATTTATGTTTTTAAGTTTGGCAATTTGGTTAAACAATAAAATTAAAATCTATAAGTGGCTGGGCTTAACGGGAAGTATCATATTAACCGGAATGTTTATCTATAGTTTTATAAATGAGCCCATCATTTATAATAATCGATTAAAACTTTTGGAAGCCGGAATGCTAATTATTTTTACCGTAATTTATTTTTCCAGAGCATTTGGAAAATCATTCGAAAAAGTTACAAAAGATCCGTTTCGATATATACTAATCGGGATGTTTATATATTTTTCATCATCCCTGTTAATTCTAACTGCAGCTAATCAAACTCAACTTTTTACCCAAAACCAACTAATGATCTTTCTGAGTATTCATGCATTTTTTTACTCAATATTCGTATTACTTATTATTATAGGATTTATTAAATGTTACAAGAAATAGATGCTTTTGCATTAGTTATTATTGCAAGCGGTTTGATTTTTATCATTGTTGCTGTCTTTCTGATTGGATATTATAAATATTCTAATAAACTAATGAAAGAAACTGTAAAGAACAATGAATTAAAGATCAAATACCATAAGGACTTACTTAAAAGTGAAATAGATGCCACAGAAAAAGAAAGAACACGTTTGGCAAGAGATCTTCATGATGAAGTTGGAGCGATGTTATCTTACATAAGTATGAATATGTCTTCAGTGGAGGAACTAATATCGGCTGAAGACATTATCAGGTCCACACAGAATAATAAGGCCAGTTTGGATACGGCTATTCAAAAAGTGAGGGAAATTTCTCAATCATTATTGCCTCCAACACTGGATCTTTTCGGACTAGATGTTGCAGTTGAAGAATTTATAAATAATATTGAATCAGAAATTAAATTCAGCTTTAGCTCAAACTGCAATCTGAACAGTATTCCAAAGAATCATCTACTTCATTTATACAGAATAGTTACTGAATTTATAAACAACTCAATTAAGCACTCCAAATGCACTGAGATCAGTATTCAATTTAATGAAACAGCATCATCTTTTATTTTTGATTTGAAAGATAATGGCATTGGTTATGACTACGAGCAAGCTATCAAAAAGAATAGTTCTGGAATTAAGAATTTTGAAAGCAGATTAAATGCAATAGATGCCGATTATTCAATTAAATCTGACAAAGGAGTAGCTGTAAATATCATTCTATCAAAAAATATCTATAATGAACACTAAAATAAATATTATTATAGCAGACGACCATGATTTGTTTCGATGCGGATTAAAAAAAATCCTGACAGGTTTTGATTTCGTAAACAAAATTTATGAAGCAGAAGATGGTATTGATGTTTTAAGTATACTGGAAAAAGAAAATAATTTTATTGATGTCATTTTTCTGGATATAAGAATGCCTAACCTGAATGGGTTTGAAACAGTAAAGAAACTCAGAAAATTTAATACCAAGGTAAAAGTGATTATTCTTACTATGGTTATGCAGGAAAATGTAATGGCACAAATGTTAAAAGAAGACATTAATGGTTTTCTTTTGAAGAATTCAAGTAAGGAACAATTAAGAGAGACTTTAGAAAGAGTTGTGGAAACAGGCCATTGTTTTACTGAAGATATGATCAGGGTTATGCATCAGGCATATGTGAATAAAAAATATGTCAAGGAATCTAAAAGCTATATAAAGCTATCTGGCAGGGAACAAGAGATCCTGGAATTAATATGTAAAGAAAAGACGGCTCAGGAAATTGCTGATAAACTATGTATCAGTCCAAGAACTGTTGAAGTACATAAAAAAAATCTCATGGAGAAAACTCAAACTAAAAATACTGTTGGACTCGTACTTTATTCAATCAGAAATGGGATTATTCAATTTGTATAAATCACGTATAAAAATAATACGTAATTATACGTACTAACTCCTCGGATAGTAAGTCTAAATTTATTGGAAGAATCTTCGACTCGATCGAGCTTCTAGAGTTCATCAGAACTGGGGAGTTTATGATGTACAAAAAACAGCCTCCACAAAGGCTGTTTTTTTATGCCTAAAAAAGGGGATTGTCATTAATGGGAGCCATCCCATAGCCGTTAAGTTAAGCTGTTTATATCATTGACTTTTATTGTTCTACAGAAATAAAAGCCTTTAATCATCTTAATCACTACAGCCAGTGA
>JANQLW010000050.1 GCA_028280405.1 Bacteroidales bacterium | reverse complement strand
TCATTAATATGTCTAAAATATTTAATCCGCACAAAGCGGAAAACAAAAACTTTTGGTGATTATCGCGGTGGTGTTCACCTCTTCCCTTTCCGAACAGAGTAGTTAAGACCACATGCGCCAATGATACTGCCATTAAAGGTGGAAAAGTAGGTCGTCGCCAAGCTTTAATTTAAAGCCATCCTATAATATCAGGGTGGCTTTTTTTATTTTAAACCTAATCTATGGTTCCATGGGTTCATGGCTGCATGGTTATATGACTGTATTAGGAAAAAATAGGAATATTGAAAAGTTAGTTTAATTTAGGCTTATCAATCTGAATATTCTTGATTTTAAAGATTGAAAGAAAAAACAAAGACACTCCCCCACCAAAACCTTCCCGGATTTTCCGGAAAGCAATACGAAGTTGGGTCTCCACAGTTTTGATTGAAACCCCCAGCTTTTCTGCAATTTCCCTGTGCTTATATCCCTCATGCTTACTGAGTAGCAAAATTTCTTTACAACGTTCAGGTAAACTATCAACCAGAAATTTTACCTTTTCAATTTTTTTCTGAAGTACAGCATCCTCTTCCTCTAATTGATAAAACAATGCTTCATATTTAAGGGATTCCAGGAAATCTTCTTTCCGTTTGCTCTTGCGGAATTTATCCATATAAGAATTGTATGCGGATCTATATAAATAAGCTTTTACGGAGGTGCTGATGAGGAGTTCTTCCCGCTTGGTCCACAACTTAATAAAAACACTTTGAACAATATCCTCAGCTTCCGACATGCGCCCGGTAAACTGTACAACATAAGAACAAAGCGGTTTATAAAAAAGATCAAAGAGCTCTTTTAATGCCTGATCATCACCTTGTTGTATACGTATCCATAAAGTATTCACATCCATCAAATTAATAAATTGTTAGATTCCTCTTCACAAGTGCTTAATGTGTAAAAGTAAAAAAAATTAACAATTGTTCTATTGTTTGATTGTTTGTTCAGATAAAATTACCTAAACAGGCAACATGATGAATAGATATATCTATAAACTTAATAATATTAGGGCTACACACTAGTTATCACACAATGCAGCTATAAAAAACTTCAGGATAAAAATAAAAGTCTAAATAATTTTAAGGGTAAATCAAAACCTTTACGTCACAGCATAAATTAAAACAATAAATAAATTCCAATGGCAATGGAAATACTGGTTATAAAATTTTTAAACGAAACCATTTCCGAAGAAGAGCTTAACAGCTTGCGGAACTGGCTGCAAGAGCCAAAAAATCAAAATAACTTCAAAGCCATCGTACGAGCTAACCAGCAATTGGACCTTGTTTATTACCCAATTGATGCAGAAGCAGCTTACCAACGAATCCTTGACGCAATACCTTACAAAGAAAAAACCACAAAAAAACTTTACCGAACTTTGCTTAAATATGCAGCCATAGTAATTTTTCTTATTGCCACCACTATAGGTTTATATACTATTTTTAAAACAGACGATACAATTCTTATCAGCCCCATTGCAGAAAAAGCACCACAGATTACTCTTGAATTGGAAGACGGAAGTATACAAATATTGAATGAAAAGATCCGTACTACCATTATCAATAAAGAAGGTAATGCAGTAGTAGCACAAGAATACGATAAGTTAGTGTATAAGCAAGACAATAAAGAGGAAACAGTATTAGCCTATAATCAATTAACCGTGCCTTATAGCAAACGTTTCAAGATCCAATTGTCGGATGGTACCAATATTTTTTTAAATGCCGGTACAAAAATAAGATATCCCAAAGTATTTCTGAATACTCATAAGCGGGAAGTCTATTTGGATGGAGAAGCATATTTCGAAGTAGCGGAAAAGAAAAATCAACCTTTTATTATACATACCGAAGAAATGGATATCGAGGTTTTAGGGACAAAGTTCAATGTATCCAGCTACCAGAATGAAAATAACACTTCCACTACCCTGGTGGAAGGTAGTGTACAAATATCTTCTTCTTATTTAGTCTCTGACTCAACTAGCCCCTCAGTTATTTTAAAGCCAGGCCAGCAAGCCATAATGAGCAAAGAAGGCTTTAGCATACAAAAGGTAAACATCGAAAAACAAATTGCCTGGACAGAAGGGAAACTGTATTTTGTAAATGACCGCTTTGAAAATATCATTAAAGAACTGGAACGACATTATAATGTCAATATTCAGAATAAGTACCCTGAGCTCAACAATATGCGATATACCGGAACTTTTTTAACGGAAACGATCATACAGGTATTGAATACTTTTAAAAGTAATACCCATTTTGAGTACCAAATAAAAAACAATACAATTATTATTAAACCCTAAAACTATTTGCTTATGGACACGGAATAAATATAAGATTATATAGTACTGCATTGATGTGCTGTTGGCAGAAGAGCTATCTTAAAAATCTTAGCGAATCTTAGCGTTCACTTAGCGGTTCTTCGCGTAATAGCTTAATTAGCTGTTACGCAAAGCTTCGCAAAGAATAACGCAGAGTCTCGCAAAGTAAAAAATATTTCATTCATTCTTTTGCTTTCTAGACTGTTTCTTCAAAATAGCACAACAATAAAGTTAATAACAAAACAACCGGAAGATGCCACAACATCCCCCGGTTAGAATTCGATTTTACAGTTATCTGTTAACAACCTAAAAATCATTTAAAAATATGAAAAAACTAAACACCAGGGAATGGTTCTGCAGAATTATCCCCAAATTTGACTTAAAAATGAAGTTTACCTTATTTTTTCTGTTGATAGCCCTCTTCCAAGTACAGGCGAATTCAGGGTATTCCCAGAAAACCAGGATCAGTTTGAACCTGAATGAAGCAAGCTTATCGGAGGTATTGGCCAAGATTGAAGACCAAACCGAATTTAAGTTCTTTTATAAAAATGAGGAAGTGGACCTTAACCGCAAACTTACAATTAAAGCGGAGGAAAAGTCTATCAGTGATATCCTGGATGAGGTCTTTCAAAACAGCGATCTGGATTATGTATTGCTCGATAAGCAAATTGTGCTTATAAAAACTGATGAAGCCACTTTATTTGAGAATCAGGAAAATGTCTCGATAACTATTACAGGGAAAGTAACCGATACAGAAGGCAAGCCCCTACCCGGTGCCACAATATTAATAAAAGGAACTTTCAAGGGGATAACCACTAATGCTGATGGAGAATATTCAATTACAGTTCCTAATTCAAAAACAATATTGGTATTCTCTTATGTTGGTTTTGCTAAACAGGAAATTTTAGTTGGTAATAAAGTTACCATTAATGTTACCTTGGAACAGGCTGCGATGGAGCTGGAAGGCGTAACCATTAATGCCGGTTACTACACGGTAAAAGAAAAAGAAAAAACAGGGAATATTTCCAGGATAGATGCCAAGCAAATTGACAACCAAGTGGTAACCACTCCTTTACAGGCTTTGCAAGGCAGAATGCCTGGAGTAAATATTACTGAATACTCTGGAATTCCCGGTGGAGGCATTCGTATCCAAATCAGGGGCAGGAACAGTCTTCGTTATGATGGGAATAGCCCCCTATATGTAATCAACGGGGTACCCTATGCTTCGGCCCCTTTATTGACATACATGAGTGGACAACTTTATAACTCCTCTATATTACCCATTAATTACATCAACCCTTCCGACATTGAAAGTGTTGAAATCCTGAAGGATGGGGACGCCACAGCAATTTATGGTTCAAGAGGAGCCAATGGTGTCGTATTAATTACCACCAAGCAGGGCACAGCCAGTGAAAAAACTGCTTTTACCATTGATCATTCCACGGGCTGGGGTTGGGTACCCAAAAAACTGGACGTTTTAAATACAGAACAACTCATTGAAATGTTTCATGAAGCTCTGGCCAACGATGGCTATGATGAAGTACCTGCATGGGCAGCACCATTCTTTGCTGTTGCAACAAGGTGGGATCCTAACCGGAATGTGGACTGGCAGGAACGCTTGATCGGAGGAACTTCCGAACGTTCAAATACCCAACTCACCTTGTCAGGGGGTAATAGTCATACCAATTATTTATTCAACGGAAGCTATTATCGCGAAACCACGGTATATCCTGGTGATCATTCTCTTCAACGGGGATCAGGCTTATTGAACGTAAACCACCAATCAAAAGATCAAAAATTCAAGGCTTCTTTTTCGGCAAATTATGTCTATCAATACACTAATATGCCCAGGGAAGACCTGACCAGCTCAATCATGTTGCCACCCAATGCCCCGGAACCACTGGATGAAGAAGGCAATATCAATTTTGCGGAATATGGAACAATTACCAATCCCTATATGAGTTTTTTAAGGCCCTATAACAGTAAAATCAGAAATCTGGTTACCAATGCATCCTTTTCGTATGAATTGTTCCCGGCATTCAACATCAAGCTTGATCTGGGTTATACAAACCTGGGGTTGGATGAAATGTCTTTGATACCAAAAACAACCCTGAACCCGGCTTACAGCCAAAAAACAGGCTCTTCATCCTTTGGGGATGGCCGGAATGAAACCTGGATACTGGAACCGCAGCTTGAATATAAAAAAGAGGTAGGTGGAGGTGTTCTCAGCCTATTGGGAGGATCTAGTTTTCAATCCTCAACCAATGAAATAGCTCATATCGTAGGATATGGCTATACCAGCGATGCACTTTTGGCCAATATCAATGCCGCTCCCAATGTATATATAGCAAGCTCAGATTTGACAGAATACAAGTATTATGCTCTTTTCGGACGGATCAATTATAATTTTAAAGATAAGTATATCTTTAACCTTACCGGTCGAAGGGACGGTTCCAGCCGTTTTGGCCCCGGTAAACAATTTGCCAGTTTCGGTGCAGCTGGGTTTTCCTGGATATTCTCCAATGAAAGCTTCATTAAGAGAAATTTCGATTTTCTTAGTTTTGGCAAGTTACGGAGCAGTTACGGGGTGACCGGTAGTGACCAGATCGGGAATTATGAATATCTGGAAACCTACCAGGCCACCAGATTTCCTTTTTTGGGTTCTGCAGGCTTAAAACCGACCCGTCTGGCAAACCCTGAATTTGCCTGGGAGACGGTACGTAAATTTGAGATTGCCCTGGAACTGGGCTTTTTTAAAGAAAAACTTTACCTGGGGGTTAGTTATTATAAAAACCGCTCTTCAAACCAATTGGTGGGTTTGCCTTTGGCTGCTACGACCGGTTTTAGTTCTATCCGGGCCAATTGGGATGCCACCGTACAAAACAAGGGATTTGAATTGGAGATATCTTCTCAGAATATCCAAACCAAAGATTTTCAATGGACCACCAATTTTAACATCTCCTTTGAACGGAACAAACTCATCTCTTTTCCCGGTATCGAAGGCACCTCATATAACCGCTCCTATACGGTTGGAGAATCCATGTTCAACCTCAAAGGCTTAAGATATATCGGTGTAAACCCTGAGACCGGGTTATGGGATTATGAAGATGTGAATGGGGATGGGAAAATTAGCAGCCCTGAAGATTTACAGCCCATATATGATATAGCCGTGGATTATTATGGGGGCATCAACAACTCCATCCGTTATAAAGGCCTGCAGCTGGATTTTTTCCTTCAGTTCAAAAAACAAAAAAGGCCGGGTTATCCCGACGCGAATTTTATTCAACCAGGATGGGCAACGCTGAATCATCCTGCTTTTGTTCTGGACAGATGGCAGAAGCCCGGAGATATTACAGATATCCAAAAGTACTCTATTTTTGATTCCGATGCAAGAAATGCCGATAACAATGCTGTCTATAGCAGGGGTACAAACGCTTTACATGATGCATCCTATATACGCCTTCAAAGTGTTACTCTGGCATACAATTTTCCTGAAAAAATCACAAATAAATTAGGACTTGAGAGTCTCAGGCTTTATGTACAGGGACAAAACCTCTTTACCATTACGGATTATTATGGCTTCGATCCTAATATGTTTAGTGTAAGGAATTTACCTCCATTACGCTTTGTCACAGCAGGTATCAATGTTCAACTTTAAAAATGAAAAAAATGAAAATAATCTATACATATATATGGAGAAAAAGAGCTCGGAGCAACTCTTTAGGATTTTTTACTATGCTGGTTTTTCTGGCCTTTATCATAAGCTCCTGCGATGAATTTGTAAAAATTGCCCCACCCACTTCGGAAATTGTAAGCAAAACGGTTTATACGGATGATGGTACAGCTATCTCAGCTATCAGAGGTATCTATTCAGAAATGTGGATAGGCAACCTTGCAAGTGGTGGTGGTTCAAGTGTTTCTCTTATTGGGGGGTTAATATCCGATGAGTTAATTAACCAAAGTAGTTTTCAGAGTTGGATAGATATAAGCAACAATAATCTTTCATCCCAAAGCACAGGTAATGCTACCGGACTTTGGAACGAGGCCTATAAATTTATTTATTATGCAAATTCTATTTTGGAGGGCGTAGATAATTCCGCAGAGATTACAGAAACTGCGGCAAATCAATTAATGGGAGAAGCTAAATTTTTACGGGCTTTTTTCCATTTTTACCTGGTGAACCTTTTTGGAGATGTCCCTTACATCAATACAACCGATTACCTATTGAATAATGTGGTGGAACGGGAAGCCGTTACCGTGGTCTATGAAAAGATCATTCAGGATTTGAAAGATGCACAAAGCTTACTGGCCGAAGATTATTCTTTTTCAGCCGGGGAACGGGTCCAGCCCAATAAATTTGTGGCTACAGCCCTCTTAGCCCGGGCCTATTTATACACGGAAGACTGGGCCAATGCGGAAGCGGAAGCCTCCAAAATCATCCAGAATAACGCAACCTATGAACTGGAAGAACTAAACCATGCCTTTCTAAAAAATAATAAGGAAGCCATCTGGCAATTACCTTCAGTAACAGGGAATAGCCGTACCAATGAATCAGCAATATTTATCAGGCGAGAGACTGATGTCATCAACTATGGGACACTAACCCATGAATTGTTATTGGCTTTTGAAGATAACGATATGCGGCGAAAAAACTGGGTAGACAGTACTATTCGTAATGAAATTGTCCATTATTTCCCCTTCAAATATAAAGTGGAAAAGACCAATGTTCCGATAACGGAATACAGCACGCTGATGCGTCTGGCTGAACTATACCTGATCCGGGCAGAGGCACGGGCCCATCAGGGGGATATTACCGGTGCACAGACCGATATCAATGCCATTCGTGAGCGTGCCGGTTTAGGAAATACCACGGCTTCTGACCAGACTGCATTATTATTGGCTATTGAACATGAAAGACGGGTGGAGCTCTTCACCGAATGGGGCCATCGCTGGTTCGACCTGATACGAACAGGCAGGGCCGGAGCAGTCTTATCAGGCTTTGGATCCAAAGACTGGCAGGATACGGATGTTTTATTTCCTATTCCACAAACGGAAATAGAAAATAATCCGAACATGGTCCAAAACCCCGGATACAATTAAATATAACTGTTCAGCAGAAGCTCTGCCTGCCCGAATACACTTTTTGGAACATTCCCTTAATTAAAAATGATTCATATTTCCCCCGGAATTTGTGCCAGCAGATTCCGGGGTTTTCCATCGTCCTCCCACAATTTTAATAGTCTCAATGATTTGTGATTGGGATAGGTTTTCATCGAAATAGAACTTATTGAATAAAGTCAAATTCCAGAGTGGGAAAACCTGTCTGAAAGGATCTATCCGGGAGAATAAATTGTTGAAAAAAACCGGTTCTCTTATTCTGTGGTATTTTCAGTTTTTTAAATACACATCATAAATGATTAAGTAAAGAATAATTAAACCCGGAATCAAATCATAGTCAACAGCAGCATGATTCCGGGAAAGTTTAGTGACCTAAGAGTATCACTAAGCAAACATTTAAAAAAGGATATTAATTCTTCATATTTTAAATGTTTTGTCAATAATGTTTACTTATTAAAAATTTCTTCTAAAAGTATTTCCAGCCTGCTTTTTTTTGCTTCAGATTCTTTTTTCTCGGTAGCAGGTGTCGAAATTTTTAATCCTTTCGGAAAAGCTTTCATATTTTTAAATGATGTTGCCGATGAACCAGTACTTCTGCTAACACCTGATGAAGCTGAAGAAGAGCTGGAACTTTCTCTAGCAGAAGATGTCGCTGCACCTGCACCTACACTTACAGAGGCAGTTGCTCCGCTAGTTTTCGGAGCTTCTGTTTTTGGCATTTTGCCTCCGGCACTACCTGTTCCTTGCAATCTTTTAATAATTTTCCCGTCTTTACCAATAAGAATTTTAGTCGGATAACTTCTTACCCCATACAATTTTGCTACATCGGTTTTTTCAATCCCTTTATCATTTAAAATTTGAATCCAGGATAATTCGTGATCAGCAATCATTTTAGACCAGGATTCACTACCTTTTCCTCTTTCCGAGGCAATTCCAATGATTTCAAACCCGTCTTCTTTATATTTTTTATATAATTCTTTTAAGTGTGGAAACTCCGCACGACAAGGAGCTCACCACGATCCCCAAAAATCGAGTAATACGTATTTTTTCCCTTTGAAATCTGATAATCTGATTAAATTCCCATCTTTATCTATTTTAGCAAAGTCAGGAGCATTTTTACCTTCTTCAGTTTTCAACCTTTGTTCTTTGGATCTAAGTTTTTCAACTATATTCTTACCATATATCGACTTCTGATGATCTTTACGTAATGTATTATATGCCAATTGCAGTTCGTCAAATTTCAAAGCTTCTGAGTTGACAGATAATACCAGATCATTGGAATGGTTATTCGGATTCCGGCTCAGAAAATTTTGTAATGCTTTTACAAATTGCTTTCTTGCAGATTCAATCTTATCCGGCAATACAGATTTACGTTTTTCAAGATCAGGATCACTTGATCGCTTCATTGTCTTTTGTTCTTCTAAAAGTTTATTATAGTGAATCCTTTGATCTTTAATTGCCAGAATAAATTCGGTCAGTTGATCATTATATTTATTCCCCGAAACTTTTAACCATGGGAATTCCATTTTATCACCTTCTATTGTAATAATGTCTCCATTCCGGACATAAAAAGATTTTGTGTACGTCCGTATTCCCATGGATCCATTTCCACCTGTTACAGCGGTCATAAGAATGAAGTTTACACTTTTAACACCATCAACATCCAGGGTATCTCTATATTCAAATGTTCCATTTTCTCCAATAGTTATACTTGGAAGATCTCTTGTCAATTTATTTGACATTGAACATAACAGGCGATCAAAAGATTTACCTGTGAGTCCGGAGATTTTCCCCTTAATGAGAAATCCTTCCTGCTGTTTCTGAGCACAAGCTGTCCCTGCAATAAGAAAACTTATACACAAGGTCAATAAGATGTTTTTCATTTTCATCGTTTTCTATTTATTAAAAATCTTCTCTAAAAGTATTTCAAGCCTACTTTTATTTGTTTCTGGTTCTTTTTTCATACCACCAGGAGGTGTTAATGAGAGTCCTTTCGGTAAAGTTTTCATATTTTTAAATGCTGTTGCTGATGATCCGGCACTTTTACTAACAGAAGATGTAGCTGCAGCTGCACTGGCTCCGCTGGATTTCGGAGCTTCTATTTTAGGCTTCTTCGCCCCCGCAGTTTGACCAGTTCCTTTGAATCTTTTAATAATTTTACCATTTTTACCAATAAGAATTTTGGTTGGATAACTATTTACCCCATACAATTTTGCGACATCGGTTTTTTCTATTCCTTCATCATTTAAAATCTGAATCCAGGATAATTCATTATCAGCAATTGCTTTTGACCAGGCTTCCTTTCCTTTCCCTCTTTCCGATGCAACTCCAATGATTTCAAATCCTTTTTCTTTATATTTTTTATATAATTCCTTTAAGTGTGGAAACTCCGCACGACAAGGTGCTCACCACGAACCCCAAAAATCAAGCAATACATATTTTTTCCCTTTAAAATCTGATAATCTGATAAGATTACCCTCTTTATCTATTTTAGCAAAATCCGGAGCTGGTTTGCCTGTTTGTGCTTTTTTCTTTTGTTGTTTAAATTGAATGGCATTAACAATTCCCTGACCATTTACAGAATTTTGTTTATTCTTATTTAATGAATTATATGCTATTTGCAGTTCGTCAGCTTCCAGTATATTTCTATATTTAAACAATACCAGATCATTTGCATAATTATCAGGATTTTTGCGAAGAAAAACCTGCAATAATTTTACAAATTGCTTTCTTGCAGTTTCAACTTTCTCCGCAAGATCTGTTTTACGTTTTTCAAAATCTGAATCACCGGAATTCTTTAAGTTTTTTTGTTCACTTATAAGTTTATTATATTTACGTTTTTTGCTTTTAATTGCCTGAGCAAATTCTGTTAGATCATCATTATATTTATTCCCTGAGATTTTTAAGAATTCGGATTCCTTTATATCTCCATTGATCTCAATAGCATCTCCATTTTGTAGAAATAAAGATATTGTACCTAGACTTTGTATTGCCATTCCGCCGTTTTTACCCATTCTGACTTTCATTAAAGAAATATCACCCCTGATAACATCTTCATTGTCTAGAACATCTTTAATTTCAAATGTTCCATCTTCATTAATATTTATTGGTAAAGGCCTGGAACCTTTGATATTTTTCGAAAACATTAAACGTTCATCTGTGACTCCAGTCAACTTTCCCTTAACTATAAATCCCTGATGATTTTGAGAACAGGCTGTGCCCGTAAATAAAAACATCAGCCAAACCATCATTAAAAATTTTTTCATGTTTTTTGTTTTTAATTTATTCTTCTATATTTAATTATTATAAAAAGATATGCTATGGATTATCCTGCATATCGGGATTGTATTGCAATATTTTAAGTGGAATTCGAAGCAGTAGACGGTCAAATGTCAGGTTATGCTCCGTAGTTCCATCAATTGAAGTATGCATATAAGTGCGATCACTGAATAAAGGATCATTCCATAGCCTGCGAATGTCAAACCAAACCAAACCGGTACATGCATATTCCCTGAATCTTTCATCAATGATGAACCGGATCAAATCATCCTGGCTGCTTACAACTACATCAGCGTTTGCAGAAGGCATTCTATTGCTTCTGAAAGTTTCAATATCCGCTTCTGCACCGGAAAGGTCTCCTAACCTGGCTTTACATTCAGCTAACATTAAGTATAAATTAGGCATAGATGGACCATAATTTACCTGAGAAGGGGCTACTCTAGTTCTATACGGATAAAATTTGAATCCTGAAAATGTAAAGGCACTGTTTGCAAAAAGATTAGCAAATCTTATATCTCCGGTTCCATATAAAGATTCGTATTCAGGATTTAAAAATACTTGACCTGCAAATGGCATTGATAACCTTTGTTGAAAAATTCCTTCTTCATCATCTAACGCAAATGGAAGAAATGGCGGGAAAATTGGAGAAATTTTCCACTGAGACATCTTCACATTATAGTCATATAAACCAATTGGGACCAGGCTGTTTTGGGTCAATGTTTTAGCATCCTCCAATAATGGTAATGCATCTTCATAATTTCCCATAAACAGGTATACCTGTCCGAGAATGTATTTTCCGGCAGCTCTTGCTAATCTTAATCTACTGATTGTTTGTTCATTTAGATCCGGAATAGCTGCCTTCAGTTCACTAATGATAAAGTCATATACTTCCTGAACTGAATTTCTTGTATTTCCCAATGCATCTGCATCCGGTACAGTAATAATAGGTATACCTAAATCAGTAGATGCAGAAGACTGATCATATGGTTTGCTAAAAAAATTAAGAACCATAAAGTGCAATAAAGCCCTGTTTGCTCTTGCCTCTGCTAATAGTGCCCGTTTTTCCTCTTCCGTACCTCCTGTAGCATCCATTACTTCATTAATAATTACATTATAAGTATAATTCCTTAAATAAAAGGTTTCCCATTCAGGTACATCCGTATCTGGCAGGTAAACATCATCCGCCCAGGAATATGCATTTCGGTATTTGGGAGATAAGGCATTACTATGAGGAGAAGCCAATAAAGATTCTCCGGACATTACTACAGATAGATTAGGAAATGCATCAGCTGAAAAGCTAAAGCCTCCTGCTCCGGGTTCATAGTTCATATAGTTAATAAATTGAAAATTATTGAACAAACCGTTATAATGTTCAATATCACTGGCAATTTCTTTTCCTTTAGGTTTTACATCCAGAAAATCATTACATGCTGTAAAGATGATAATGATCAACATATAAAGGAAAAATGATATAGGTAGTTTATATTTTTTCATTTGTAAATAGTTTAGAAGATTGATTAAAAACTAATATTAACACCAAAGGTCCAGAATGGAGGCATCTTATCAGGACGGTTACCTATATTGCTTCCTCCAACAATTCCTCCTCCTGCAGAAGTTGCACCTCCATTTCCTAAAGTATTTCCATAACTCAGGTTATAATATTCAGGATCAATTCCTTCATCATTGGCAGTCCATAAAAGAATATTATTCACCTGTGCATAAATACGGAGTTTGTTAACACCCATTTGTCTCGTAATTGATTCCGGCACATTATAGGTAAGCATAAGGTCACGAAGTTTAATATAACCGGCATTAATAACATTTATATCTGCCAGTCTGTAAAATTGTGTATATCTCAAATTCTGAGATAGATTTCCATCTGATATATATGCAGGGACATCTGTTGTATTTTCATCTCCCGGATTTTGCCATCTGTCTAAAAAGTATACAGGAAGATTGGATGTAAGCCTGCCTGAATAAAACATATTTACATCATTTCTCATTTTATGTCCGAGATTGTAAACTATCAGACAGGAAAGTTCCCAGTTCTTATAAGTAAATGTATTATTTAATCCTCCTGTATATACAGGTTGTGTGGTACCAACATGTATTATATCCTCTAATTTAAGATCTTCTGCCTTATTAATTATTTCGCCTTCATGATTATACACTTGCGGATTACCTGACTCATCAAGCCCTGCCCATTTTAAAGTAAAGAGGCTATAGGCTGAATAGCCTTCAACAAATCCGTTACTAATTAATTTTTGAGTTGGTGTCAACGGGAGAACATTACCAAGGCTTACTACCTTATTGTGATTATAAGCAAAGGTGAAGTTGGCATTCCATTTGAAATCATTTTCATTTATAATTTGATATCTAAGGCTCAACTCAATTCCTTTATTATTAATATTCCCAAGATTCGTATAACCTCTAAACCATCCATTTGTAGGATCAAATGCCTGGTATCCCAAAAGGTCTGTAGTATTCTTATTATAAAGATCCAAAGTAATAAACAACTTGTTTTTAAATAATGTAGCATCAATCCCCAAATTTGTTGTTGTCGTTTTTTCCCAAACAAGATTGTCATTAGCAGGTTGGATAATTGTATATGCCCGGCCTAAGTTTGAATACCATGGATGGGTTGATGCACTAAGAATATTATAAGGCCCGCCAGAACCCGGTTCCGGAGAATTACCACCGATACCGTATGTTAACCTTAATTTCAGGTTATTAATCGTATTTGATTTAAAAAAGGCTTCATCACTAACTTTCCAGCTTCCTCCAACAGACCAGACAGGTTTGTATTGCTGACTAATATCTGATCCGAAAAGATTCGACTGATCCATTCTGACACTTGCATTCAAATTGTACTTTTTATTTAATGAATAAGCCAGATTACCATAAAATGAAACAAATCGGATCTCAACTTCAGTAGCTGTAAAAGGATTTAGTCCGGACAAACGGCTTCGACTAAAGGAATTAGGAATTACAGGATTATTTATTCCGGTTGTCGATAGTTCTTTTTGATCGTATATATCATAGGTTAATGTCTGGAAATCGTATCCACGAATAAAAGAAGTATTTGATTTAGAAATCCTTCTGTTTACCTGAGTTCCTCCCAATACGGTCAGTTGGTGTTTTTTATCATCCCAATCTCCTTCATAAGCCAGTTGATTACGAACTTCCCAGAAACTACTTTGGCTGTTTCCTGAATAATAATGGCCTCCTTGAGAAGGAAGATAATAAGTTGGGGGGGGACCTGCCTGTGTAAAATGCACCAATTCTTTTCTAACACCATATGAATCCTGGTCCTCAAATCTATAATTGTTATTCGTAACCGACTGGTATTGGAAACGGCCTTCATATTTCAATCCTTTAAATATATTTACTGTAAGGCCGGTATTAATTCTGGCCGACACTGTTTTATTATTATTAACATCAGCATAACTCCATTCATCTAATGGATTAAAATCCAAACTGATACCACTTAAGTTTTCAGCATTTTCTCTAAACTCGGAATACATTATAAGATAGCTTTGTGATAGAGAATTACCGTTAGCATCAGAAAACATAGCATATGGAAGGTATGAATTAAGTGTAGGCAAATCTGATACAATAAAATTTTTAGATTTCTCCTGAGATAGATTAAGTGTTATATCCAATTTAACCGAAGGAGAAAATGTAAAATTCTGCCTCAGATTGATTAAAAATCTCTCACTGTAGGATTTATCCACGGCCTGATCGTTGGTATACGATATGGAACCGTAATAATTATGGAATTCATTTCCTCCATTAGCTGAAAGGCTATGACTTGTTAACATTGCAGGCTGCATAAAGTATTTCTCTATTTGAGAACGATTGTTTAAGGATGCCAGAGAATCAAGACGCTGGTTTGCAATTTCAGGAGTTATTATTCCATTGTATTCATCATAAAGGACTTGTTCATGAGGTAATACAACCGGAATATGAGCCTGGGCATCTAAATTTGACACAATATCAAAAGGGTAAGCTACAGGATCAAATATATCTCTGGCAGTTTCTATAAATTGTTTTGGAGTCATCAGATTCTGGTAGCTATAATCAGGGCGTCCTTTAAAAGAAACAAATCCGCTATAATCTAGTTTTATTTTACCGGAAGCTTTTCCTTTTTTAGTTGTAATTACAATTACTCCGTTAGCTGCCTGAGCACCCCATATAGAAGTTGCTGTTGCATCTTTAAGTACGACAACACTTTCAACATCATATGGATTTAATAATCTACTAAGGTCTTCGTATTCAATTGGGACTCCATCCAGAACATAAAGAGGAAGACGTGAAGCATTTATAGAACTAATTCCTCTTACAACAAATTTATCAGAACCTTCTCCATGATTAACAGTCAAACCAGGTATTAAGCCTTCTAACCTGTCAATGACATTCATGCTTGCTGATTTTTCCTGTATAGAATTATTTTGGATTTTTACAAAAGAACCTGCACTTCTTTCCTTAGAGATCGCTTGATAACCTGTTATAATAACTTCATCTAAAGAGGTTGTACTTTCTTCCAACACAATATTAAATTCTGTTTTATTGCCAACCTCAATTATTTGAGAAGTGAAGCCTATAAAACTTACTTTAATTTTAGAAGATACACCCTTAACATTTAAAGTAAATTTGCCCTCATTATCAGTGGTTACACCATTCATGGTGCCGTTTTCCAAAACTGTTGCACCTGCTAATGGGATACCCTCTGAATCAGTTACTTTACCTTCTATTATTCGTTCTTCTTGGATATCATCGTCCTTATTCCCTTTTCTTAAAATCACATAATTCTCAATGATCTTATAAGAACAACCCATCTGGGAAGTAATTTCATCCAATACTTCTTGAATTGTTAAATTGTCACTTTTAATAGAAACAATTTTATCTTCATCGATTTCTTGATTGTAAAAAAAGATAAGATCGGTTTTTGACTTTAAAAAGTCAATGACCTTTGAAGCCTTTACTTTCTGCATGTCCAGATCAATGCGTACTTCCTGCGAAAATGCATTTGCCGATAGCTGCAAGGTGCATACAAGTGTGAAAAATGCAATTAACTTCATGATCCTTAAGAGTTTTATTCCTTTTTTTTTAACAAAGGAATAATCATTAAAACAGTTTTTCATAAATTTGTATTTAGATTAAACATTGCTATCAGTGTTTCCAGCACTTTTGATAGCATTAATTCAGATACCCGGAATACTTTGGTGAAAGTCTCCGGGTATTTTTTATCCGTAATTATTTAGTTGCTATTTTTTGTTCGTTGCCATTCAATTGTCGTTCGCTTTACTTATATCCACTGACTATTAATGACTATCGAATTACTATTGAATGTCTATTGAATGACAATCGAATAATCACACCTAAACAGTTACTTTTATTCTATATAAAGAACGTTTTCTTTCGATTCACAGCTTACAGAATTCGTGGCTTCCAATATTTCAATTAAGAATTTCAAAGATTTATCTTTTTCAATAGCACCGGTAAATAGTTGTTCTTTTACAGAAGTATTCATAAAGATCACCTCAACATCATACCACCGGCTTATTCTTACTCCAAGATCTTCGAGACGAATTTTATTAAATGTGAAAATGCCTTTTTTCCAGGAAATATATTTCTCAACATCAACTTTGCGAATGCTTAATTCTTCTTTGACTATATTATATGACACTTTTTCGCCGGGGCTTAACAGCCCCTTATATTTTCCGGCTATATAACTAACACTTCCTTCAACCAACACAAGTTCTGTTTCTTTTGCATCCTGATAAGAACTAATATTAAACTTGGTACCTAATACCTGAATGTCCATATTGTTTGATGAAACGATAAAGGGTTTATCTTTATATTTAGCCACTTCAAAATAAGCTTCTCCTTCCAAATAAACTTTTCTGTCCTTTCCTGTGAAAGCAGTCGGGTACCTTAATTTGCTATCTGAATTCAACCATACTTTTGTACCATCAGCAAGTATCAGTTTATACTCTCCCGCTCTGGGAACATACAGACTATTGTATTCAGCCTGGATGACTCCTTTACTTTTATATTCCAGGTTTCCTAATGAATCCGATTGTATGATGAGATTAGCTGTTTGCGTGACAATTTTATTTATTTTACCCAAATTAATCGTTTCTCCACTTGCCAGAGTTAATTGAGCCTGGGCTTTACCAGCATAGACGCTATCTAAAGAAGAATAATTTGCCCCGGATTCTTCCATTTTACCCAGAGAGAAAAATAAAAATGCAGAGATCCCCAATATCGGAAGTATAATAGCTGCATATTTAAGGAACTTATATCTTAGCGGAATACTCTTTTCTGCTATTTGGTTTTCAAGCTTATTCCAGGCTTCATCAATATCTACTTCATCCAGAAATTTTAAATCCTGCCCGGATAAAAACAGGTCTTCACATTTTTCGAATATGCTTCGATTAGATGATGATACGGATAACCAATTTTCTAACTTCTTTTTTTCTTCATCAGATAAAGGTGTTCCTTCCAGGTAGGCTCCGATTAATATAAATATTTCCTCTTTTATTTTCATATTTCTCAAAATTTAAAGAGCTAAAATTCTTCCTGTCTTTTTAAACATGACACAAAAAATTTAAAACAGGGGGACAGCGAGGAGGAATTTTCCTTGAAGGCTGAATACCGATTAACGATTTTAGAAGTCTGTAGGGAAGCAATCCTTTCTTCAATTCAAGGTCTCTAAGTCTTAATATGTTAAACATTCATAGAAATAATAGGATTGCTTCCCATAGCCGTCCCTATCACAAAATCGTATATCAGAAATTGTACATCATATATCGCACATTTTTATGTCCGATTTATGATTTCTGATGTGAAATGGACATTGTCTGAAATGGAGAGACAAATTGCAAATCGAAAATTGTAAATTGAAAATTTATTTCCCTTGATTCGTATTGATAAGCAAAAAATACAATAAAATATCTCCCAAACTTTTTCTTAAATCTGAAAGTGCTCTTCCCATCTGGGTTTTTACGGTATTTATCGAAATATTTAGAAGCGCTGCTACTTCCCGGTATTTCAAGCCTTCGTAACAAACAAGTTTAAAAATCCTCCTTCTTTGTTTAGGGAGTTTGTTTACAGCAGCATTGATAATCTTATTTCGTTCTAATTTTTCAATGATCTCTTCTTGTGATACTTCCTGCTTATTTACTTCTTTTAGGTCTTCAAAAACCAATTGCTTTCTGGAAACATAATTCATACACGAATTATAAATGGATTGATAAAAGTAAGAACGAATTTTAGAATGTATATTAACATGATTTCTTTTATTCCAGAGCGAAGTAAAAAATTCCTGAACAATATCTTCTGAAGCCTCCGTTGATTTCACAATACTTTTTGCATATAAAATCAATTGAGGATAGTATTCCCTAAAAATTAATTCAAACGATTTTTTATCTCTTATATTAGGATCCATATCCTATTCTCTTTTTCCATTCAAGCAGAAAAGGTTTTGGCTGACAAGGTAAAAAATTTATTTTTAATACAAAAAAAATAAAATTTACAGCTATTAAGCAAAGAACAAAAAAGTGTTAGCCTGTTTTACGACGATACACCTTATTATCATCTGAAATCTAATCTAAAATTATATTTAACAAAAAGATAATTTTATGATTTAACAATTTTGTATATCCAATTATCACTATTTTTGAGAAATATAAAAATAAAGGTTTACAATGACGAATACCAAAATTCTATTCTTTGCATTTCTAATAATATTATTTAGTTTACCATTTATTAAAACAATTGCACAAATAGGAGATTTTGGGACTCAGGATCCGATGCATGCCGGACAAGACAGAAACAAACTCGCTCCCAGCCCGGATACTGCCAGAGTATACTATTTTTTCGGTTCCATTGATAGCCTCTCATTAGCAAAGCTTTATCATGTAGATACGTCATTGAATTACTTCCAGCAATATGATGCAAGTAAAAAGAATTATAAGTATTATGTGGGGCGTGGAAATATAGGTCTTCATAGTAAAAATTTAATCTTCGAGCCAATACTAACCGAAGGATTTAATTATGTTCATTCGTTTTTGGACTTATATACATATAAAAATGAAGAAGTAATGTATTATAAATCGAGAAAACCATATACTGAGCTATTTTATGCCACCGGAGCATCTAAAGAACAAACCGTAGAGGTTTTACACTCACAGGAAATTAAGCCTCGATTAACAGTTGGGATCAAATTCAGGTTTTTGAATTCAAAAGGGGCATATACAAATCAACAATCTGATAATAAGAATCTGTATATGACTATGCGTTGGGCCACCAAAGATAAACGATACGGAATTATTGCAAATTACAGAAGGAACAAGTTTGTTAGTGAAGAAAATGGAGGTATACAAAATGAAGAACATTTTACAACCAATGCTTACCCTATTCGAGATCAAATGCCTGTAAACTTAAGTAATGCAAAGAATACCAGTGTTACTTCGGGTGTATTTTTCAACCATTATTTCAATATTGGAAAACCGGTTAAAAAAACAATAGATATAAATAACATAGTCATTGATACTGCAAGATTGGATAGTATACCTATTGCAGTAGATACATCCAATGTTATGATAGAAAAAAGAAAAGGGTTTAAGTTTGGAAGATTAACTCATTCATTATTATTGGAAAGAAGTAAAATATACTATGAAGATGCAAATGCCAGCAATTCCTTTTATACTCCTTTTGACACTCCTTTAACAACTTCCGGTTTCTTTGATTCAACTTATGTTTATAATCTGGAAAATGAATTTAAATGGACAAATCTGGATGTATCTAATAAACCGGAAGATAAAAAAATTTATTTCTATTTAGGACTAAAACATAAATTGGCAAAAGTTAATGATACCATACAAAAATCTTCTTTTAATCAAATTATACCAAAAGCTGGGTTTTCTTTACTATTATTTAAAAAATCAAGGTTTAATGCTGATGGATATTTTGTTATTGGTGATTATAATAAAGGAGATGTAGGGCTTTTTACTGAACTTATTCAGCCTCTCAATTTCAAAAACAGGAATTGGGGAAATATCAGATTTATTGCAAACTATGTGCAAAGAAGTCCGGATTGGTTTTACACCTATTACAGAGGGAATGTACTACAATGGGATAATCAGGAATTTGCAAAAGAGAAGATCATACAGCTGGGAATCAATTACAGCTATAAAAACTTAATAATCAATACCAGGTTTAATCATATTAAGAACTTTGTTTATTTTGATCAAACAGCCCATCCGGAACAACATCAGAATTCGGTGTCAATAATTAATGCTAATGTCAGATATGCTTACCAATTGAGAAAATGGAAAGCTGAAATTGACCTCACATATCAAAAAGGAGTAAATGGTGTCATAAATTTACCTGAGTTAACGGCAAACTTCATATTAACCTATACCAAACAAATTCAAAATATAGCAAAACTACAACCGGGAATTGAAGTATTTTATAATACTCCATACTTTGCAGATAGCTATATGCCGGCAATTCGAAGTTTTTATATACAAAACACAAAAAAGCTTGGGAATCATTTTTATGGAGATGTATTTTTAAATGTAATCATAAAACGTACTATATTTTTTATAAAATACAGCCATATTAATTCCAGAATGAAATTTGATTACTTTATGACTCCTGGTTATCCGATGCAGGATATCGCTTTAAAATTTGGCTTGAACTGGAAATTTTATGATTAATCAAAAATTTTATAATTGGTTATTAAAAAAGACGCGATAAATCGCAACTTGAAACACATAATAAAGCACAAGGGATCACGTCCCATAGGCGCCAACTTAAGGACTATACAAACATATTTTATCCACTAAAAGACTTTCCCCATAATAGTTTAGAGCTTGTCAAAAAAGTAATAAAAACCTTAGCGGAAATTCTC
>JANQLW010000078.1 GCA_028280405.1 Bacteroidales bacterium | reverse complement strand
GTAATAAATTGGGGAGCAATTACAATCTTTTCATTACAATACTAAACCCTAAATATGGTTTAAGCTTCTATATGTTATAACAAATAAAAAAGGAAAAGTCGTGACTCTTTTTTAAAATTTTTTTATTAAAAAATTGAATTGGCAGGTAATATCTCTTTGGTGTGAGCCAGTATTATAATAAAAAAACCACGGTATTTACCGTGGTTTTTTGTATCTATTTTACTCTTTTATTTCCCAACTGGCACCATCTTTCGTATCTTTAATAACAATATTTAGTTTACCCAATTCATCCCTGATTTTATCAGCAGTAGCCCAGTCTTTATTTTGCTTTGCTTCCTGACGAATAGCAAGAAATGAATTCATCAAACCATCCACTAATTCGTTATTGTCACTATTGCTTTCTTCAGCTTTAAGGCCTAAAATATCAATTATAAAATCACTAAACAGTGTTTTCAATAAATCTATATCTGATTGAATTAATTGAGCTTTTCCGTCATTTACTGAATTAATCCATTTAACACCTTCAAATAAATGAGCAATCAGAATAGGACTGTTAAAGTCATCGTTTAAGGCTTCATAGCATTTTAACTTTAATTCTTCAACATTGAAATCAGACTTAGCTCCTGCTTTAAGCCCCTGAAGAGTTTCATTTGCCTTCATCAGTTTTGTCAGCCCTTTTTCTGCAGCTACCAATGCTTCATTCGAAAAGTCCAAAGTACTTCTATAGTGTGCCTGTAGTATGAAAAACCGAATGGTCATAGGGCTGAAAGCCTTTTCCAGTGATTCATGCTTGCCACTAAAGAATTCATTTAATGTAATAAAGTTATTTAAGGACTTCCCCATCTTTTGTCCATTGATGGTAATCATATTATTGTGAACCCAATATTTAGCGGGATCATTTCCATTGGCAATATTTGATTGGGCAATTTCTGACTCATGATGTGGAAACAACAGATCCATTCCTCCTCCATGTATATCGAATTGTTCTCCTAAATACTTACAACCCATAGCAGAGCATTCCATATGCCAGCCAGGGAAACCATCACTCCATGGAGAAGGCCATCTCATAATATGCTCAGGCATTGCTTTTTTCCAAAGAGCAAAATCATAAGAGTTTCTTTTTTCACTTTGTCCATCCAGCTCACGGGTATTTGAAATTAAATCTTCCATTACCCTTCCGGATAACTTACCATAAGCATATGACTGATCGTATTTTTCCACATCAAAATAAACTGAACCATTCGATTCATAAGCATAACCTTCTTCAATGATTTTCTTCACCATTTCAATTTGTTCAATGATATGTGCTGAAGCTCTTGGTTCAATGCTAGGCTTTTTTACATTGAGTTGATCCATATTTTCATGATAGCGATTCGAGTAATATTGAACCACCTCCATGGGTTCCAGTTGTTCAAGCCTGGCTTTTTTTGCAATCTTATCTTCACCTTCATCTGCATCAGATTCCAAATGGCCTACATCTGTAATGTTTCTAATATAGCGTACTTTATACCCTAAATGTTGCAGATAGCGAAATATCAGGTCAAAAACTATTGCTGAACGGGCATGTCCTAAATGACCATCTCCATAAACAGTTGGCCCACAAACATACATGCCTACAAAGGGAGCATTGATGGGTTCAAATTTTTCTTTTTTACGGCTAAGGGTATTATAAATGAAGATCTTATTTCCCATTGATAAACGATTAGTTATTATCGCAAATTTAAGAAGAATTCATGAGAACCTTTAAATTAAAAAACCTTCTCTATACTTTACTCCAATTTAAGGATGGTTATTTGCTGTTTAACCAGAATCACTTTAAATCTGAGTCTTTCGTCTTTTTGTAAAACATAAAATGAATTCATTTTTTAAGTCAAAAAAGTGATAATAATTTTGATATGTAAATCAAAAAAAACATAATAATTTTGATTTATATGTCAAAATTGTTTATTTTTGAATCATGTTAAAACGAGATTTAACAGATACTATTATTCAAAAGCTTTTTAAAAGAAAAGCTTTGGTTATATTAGGCCCACGACAAGTAGGAAAATCTACTTTATTGGACTTAGTCAATAATCAATTGGAGAATAAAGCACTTTTATTGAACTGTGATAACCCTGAAATAAAAAATGACTTAACAAATGTAACAATTACTCAAATAAAACGCCTGATCGGAAATCACAAAATTGTCTTCATTGATGAGGCACAGCGAGTAAAGAATATTGGATTGACTCTGAAATTATTTACGGATCAGTTAAAAGATGTTCAATTGATTGTTACAGGTTCTTCAGCTTTGGAATTATCGGATGAAGTTAATGAACCGTTAACAGGACGAAAATTAGAGTATCGATTATTCCCATTTTCGATCTCAGAACTGGTTGCACACTTTGAATTTATAAATGAACGGCCTAATCTTGAAGCAAGGTTGGTTTTTGGTATGTATCCTGATATTGTAAATAATCCTGGTAATGAAGAAGAATATTTACAAAATCTTGTAAGTAGCTATTTATATAAGGACATGTTTATGTATCAGGATATACGCAAGCCTGACTTGATCGAAAAATTATTAGAGGCTCTGGCCCTTCAAATGGGTTCAGAGGTTTCTTTTCATGAACTTGCCAGATTATTAGGTACAGATTCCCACACGATTGAAAGATATATTGTTCTGCTCGAAAAAGCGTTTATTATTTTCCGTTTGCGTTCTTTTAGCAGAAACGTTAGAACAGAATTGAAGAAAAGCAGAAAAATTTATTTTTATGATAATGGGATAAGAAATGCAATTATTGGAAATTATTCTTCTTTTTCTTCCAGAACTGATGCCGGTGCACTTTGGGAAAACTTTTTTGTTAGTGAAAGAACAAAATTTTTGCATTATAAAAAGATATATGTAAAACAATACTTTTGGAGAACACGACAACAACAAGAAATTGATTATCTGGAAGAGTTTAATGCACAGATAAATGCTTTTGAAATAAAATGGAACGAGAAAAAAAGAATAAAGTTTCCCAAAACGTTTATTTCAGGATATCCCGATGCAAATACAACTGTCGTTAACCGGGAAAATTTTTGGGAATACTTAGGCATATAAATGAGAGTGTCCTAAAAGCCATAATTACAATAGCTGGCTTAACCTAACCGTCATGCTGAACTTGTTTCAGCATCTAAGTTAACTGATGAGATGCTGAAACAAGTTCAGCATGACGGCGAACTCGCGGACAGGATAAGGAGTGTTCACACTTTTCGAGCAGCCTCTAAAAAATTCTGGTTCTATTTAATAACTCCTAATTCCTTGCCCACTTTAGAGAAGGCAGCAATACATTTATCCAAATGCTCTTTTTCATGAGCCGCAGATAATTGAACCCGAATACGTGCTTGTTCTCTTGGAACTACCGGGAAATAAAAACCAATCACATAAATTCCTTCTTCCAGTAATTTAGCAGCAACATCCTGAGATAATTTGGCATCGTAAAGCATGACTGCGCAAATAGCAGATTCAGTCGGTTTAATATCAAATCCGGCTTCTTTCATTTTTCCAATGAAATATTTTGTATTGCTATGTAATTTATCCTGCAATTCTGTTGTTTCAGACATCATGTCAAACATCTCAATACCCGCATTAACAACTACAGGAGGTATGGAGTTTGAGAATAAATACGGACGGGAGCGTTGACGGAGCATTTCGATAATTTCTTTTCTTCCGGTAGTAAAACCACCAATTGCACCCCCAAATGCTTTTCCTAAGGTGCCGGTAATAATATCAATCTCACCTTTTAAGTTGAACAACTCTGTTACTCCTCGGCCAGTTGCACCAACAACACCTGCAGAATGACATTCGTCAACCATAACCAAAGCATTATATTTATTAGCAAGCTCATGAATTTTATCCATTGGAGCTACATTTCCGTCCATAGAAAATACTCCATCGGTAACAATAATACGGAAACGCTGAGCCTGTGATTCAATAAGCTTAGCTTCAAGATCTTCCATATTTGCATTTTCATAGCGGTAACGTTTTGCTTTACATAAACGAACTCCATCTATAATTGATGCATGGTTTAAAGCATCCGAAATAATTGCATCTTCTTCTGTTAATAAAGGCTCAAATACACCTCCGTTTGCATCAAAACAAGCTGCATATAAAATGGTATCTTCTGTTCCAAAGAATTCAGCTATTTTTCTTTCCAGCGTTTTGTGCAAATCCTGAGTTCCACAAATAAAGCGAACTGATGACATACCATAACCATGAGAATCCAACGCTCTTTTGGCTGCATCAACTAAACGAGGATGATTAGATAATCCTAAATAGTTATTTGCACAAAAGTTTAAAACATGATCTCCGGTACTTACTTTAATTTCTGCATCCTGAGCAGTGGTAATAATACGTTCATTTTTGAATAAACCTGCTTCTTCAATTTCAGCAAGCTGTTGACTTAAATGATCTTGAAATTTTCCGTACATATCTTATATCTGTAATTATATTAATACAATATATCTGTTCTTTAATTAGTGCAAGCAAAGATAGAATAATTTTAAGCATTATTTATTAGAAAGCAATTAATTAAAAACAAAAATCATTACATTTGCTGCCATACTGTTAAATGGATAACATCTATTAATTCGAATAGAGAAATGAAGAAAATTTTAGTTATAGGCTCGGCTGGTCAGATAGGATCAGAATTGGTATTTAAGTTAAGAGAAATATATGGTGATGATAATGTAGTTGCTTCGGATAAATGCCCGAATGCCGGAAAAAAACTTCAGGAAAAAGGTTGCTTGTTTGAAATATTGGATGTGACTGATCGTGATGCTTTACGTGAGATTTGCAAAAAGTATGAGATCAATAATATCATCAATATGGCAGCTATTTTATCGGCTGTTGGAGAAAAGAAACCAACCTTAGCCTGGGATGTAAATATGGGAGGCTTGTTAAATGTACTGGAAGTTGGACGTGAACTCGCAATGGAGCAGGTATTGGTTCCAAGTTCAATTGCTGCTTTCGGGCCGGAAACTCCTGCTGATAATACGCCACAGGAAACAATACTTCGTCCTAAAACAATTTATGGTGTAACCAAAGTTGCCGGTGAATTATTAGGCGATTATTATGTTCAACGCTTTGGATTGGATGTGCGTGGTTTAAGATATCCTGGCATTATCAGTAATGAAACTCTACCTGGTGGCGGAACTACTGATTATGCCGTTGAGATTTATTATGAAGCGATCAAGAATAAAAAATATACTTGCTTTGTGAAGGAAGATACCCGTCTACCAATGATGTATATGCCTGATTGTTTAAAAGCAACCATCGATTTATTTCAGGCCGATTTTTCTAAATTAAAGCATCATGCTGATTTTAATGTTGGAGCCATGAGTTTTACTGTTGGCGAATTAGCAGCTTCTATTAAAAAGTATATCCCTGAATTTAAAATTTCGTACGAGCCTGATTTCCGTCAGGATATTGCTGATACCTGGCCAAATTCAGTAGACGATAGCTGCGCTAGAGAAGAGTGGGGCTGGAAACCAAGTTATGATCTGGATGCCATGACTCAGGATATGTTAAAAGTTATTGGCGAGAAATATGAAAAAGGATTGATATAGATTAATAAACATAAATAAACTTTAAAAAACCCGGATAATTTGCTATTCGAGTTTTTTTGTTTTGTAAATCTTTCGATAATAGTGTAATGTAAATATTTACGCATACTTGAAAAAATTAGTTTTAATTTATTCAATCGCTGTAATTATTCTCTATTTCAGCATTGCTACTTTAGTATGAATCTGTATTACTTAATATTCCACTGTTAACAGAAAATGAACAAATTATGTAATTGTTTATCTATTTTGTGATAATTTCTAATTATTTTCTAAACATTTCAAACAAAAAATTCAATTTATTTTGTACATTAATAGAGAGTTTAGTTATTGTTTGTTTTTACCTTTCTGTGATTTATGAGCTATATAAGTTTTGAAAAAAATCAGTTGATTAACCTGGAAAATTCATTGAATTTAGAATTGGTCAGGTCCAATCGTAAGGGGTCTTATGCAAGTACAACGATTATTGGGTGTAATACCCGCAAATACCATGGTTTGTTAGTTGCTCCTCAACCTCAAATTAATAATGACCTTCATGTACTTTTATCTACATTGGATGTAACTCTTATACAAAGAGATTCAGAATTTAACCTTGGAATCCATAAATATCCGGGAGATAATTATAATCCTAAGGGACATAAATATATAAGGGATTTTATAATGGGTGTGATTCCTAAATTAGTCTATCGCGTTGGAGGTGCTGTATTATCTGTTGAAAAATTATTGTCCTCAAAAAGCCAGAAGGTAATGATCAAATACACTTTAGAAGATGCTCATTCACCAACTACACTTAAATTTTCTCCCTTTTTAGCATTCAGAAGCAGGCATAGCTTAAGTAAGGCAAATACATATGTAAATAAGAAATTTGAAAAAGTTGGGAATGGAATTAAAGTACAATTGTATGAGAATTATTCGCCTTTGTTTATGCAGTTTTCCAAAACACCTGAATACACCCATGTTCCTGATTGGTATTATAAGATTGAATACATTAAAGAACAGGAAAGGGGATACGATTATCAGGAGGACTTATTTGTACCGGGTTATTTTGAACTACCAATAAGAAAAGGTGAATCAATCATTTTTTCTGCAGGATTGGAAGAAGTAAATGCTGGATCTATCGGACGTTTATTTAATAATGAAATTAAGCGTAGAATTCCTAAGAAGAACTTTGAAAATTGCCTTATAAATGCAGCCGAACAATTTATTGTGCACAATCATAACGATGTTGAAGTGATTGCCGGCTTCCCATGGTTTGGAAGATGGGGAAGAGATACCTTCATTGCATTGCCTGGTTTGACATTGGAGACGGGACAGTCGGATACTTGCAAAGCTGCAATGAAAACACTGTTAAAAGACCTAAAAGGCCCATTATTTCCGAATATTGGTAGCGGAGATGATACGGCTTATAATTCTGTAGATGCACCATTATGGTTTTTCTGGTGTTTACAAAAATATGCTGAAGCAACGAAATCCAAAAAACAAATTTGGAAGGAATTTGGATCTAAAATAAAAATGATTTTGAATGGATTCAAAGCCGGTACTGATTTTAATATTAAAATGCAGGATAATGGTTTGATCTATGCGGGTATGGAAGGGAAAGCTCTTACATGGATGGATGCTATTTCAAACGGTGTAGCTGTAACTCCAAGAATCGGTTTTCCTGTTGAAATAAATGCCTTGTGGTATAACGCAATTATGTTTAGTATCGAAGTTGCAGCTTTAGCGAAAGATGAAGCTTTTGTTAATGATTGGAAAGAAATCGCTAATATAATACCAGCGTCCTTTACAAAAACATTTTGGAGTGATGCGAGATGTTATCTGGCTGATTGTGTTAATGGAGATATAGAAGATTGGTCGATACGTCCTAATCAGATTTTTGCTGCTTCTTTGGAATATAGCCCCATCGATGAAGAAAAACGTGAAATGGTCATTGAAAAAGTAGAAAACGAATTACTTACTACAAGAGGGCTAAGAACATTGTCGCCGCGTAATCCTGCATATAAAGGGATGTATGGTGGTGATCAGCCAACAAGGGACAAACAGTATCATCAGGGGACTGTATGGCCCTGGTTGTTTGGACACTTTGTTGAAGCCTATCTGAAGATTCATGGTAAATCAGGATGGAAAAAAATGGAATGGTATTATGAGCAATTTGAGAATGCTATCAGGGAGCATGGAATAGGTTCTATTTCTGAGATTTATGATGGAGATCCTCCACATCGACCAGGCGGGGCGATTTCTCAGGCATGGAGTGTTGCGGAAATCCTTAGAGTAAAAGGATTGCTCAAAAAATATAAAAAATAGCATTAATCTGTAAAAAACGATAGTTATGAAGGTATTAATGTTTGGTTGGGAGTTCCCTCCCCATATAACCGGAGGATTAGGTACTGCATGCTTTGGTCTTACCAAAGGTTTAATGCATAATGATGTTGAAGTGCTCTTTGTTGTTCCCAAAGCTTATGGAGATGAAAACCAGGAAGCAGTCAAACTAATTAATGCCAGTGATATTGAAATTGATATAAGAAGTCATTTCTATAAAGATTATTGGAATAAACTACAGTACATTGAGGTAGATTCTAATATTGTCCCTTATACTACTCCTGAAGAGTACTTCAATATAATGGAAACTTATGAGAGAACAGGAGAAGTGAAAGGAGAATCAATATTTTTCAGAAAGTTTAATTTTTCTGGGAAATACGGCACAAAACTTATAGAAGAAGTAGAAAGATATGCATTAATTGCCAGGAAGATCGCCAGTAGTTATGAGTTTGATGTTATCCATGCCCATGACTGGTTAACCTATTTTGCCGGAGTTGAAGCAAAAAAAGTTAGTGGAAAGCCCTTAGTTGTTCATATGCATGCAACTGAATTTGATCGTTCAGGTGAAAATATAAACCAAATGGTTTATGATAGAGAACGTGCCGGAATGGAAGCTGCTGATAGAGTAATTTCAGTTAGTAATTTAACAAGAGATATTGTAATCAATCGTTACGGTATTAATGAAAACAAAGTACTAACTGTTCACAATGCGGTAGAACCAATGCAGAAAAAACCTGTTCGGGAGAAAAAGTTTTTTAAAGAAAAAGTAGTGACTTTTTTGGGAAGGGTAACTTTTCAAAAAGGGCCGGAATATTTTATAGAAGCCGCTTATAAGATCCTGCAAAGAGATCGGAATGTCAGGTTTGTTATGGCTGGCTCAGGAGATATGTTAAATAAGATGATCAAGCGGGTTGCTGAATTAAATATCGCAACCAAATTTCATTTTACAGGCTTTCTGCAAGGAAGTGATGTAGACAAAATGTTTGCCTTAAGTGATGTATATGTAATGCCATCGGTTTCGGAACCATTTGGGATTTCTCCACTTGAAGCAATGAGATCCAATGTGCCAGTGGTTATTTCCAAGCAATCAGGAGTTGCAGAAATTTTAAAGCATGCTTTAAAAGTTGATTTTTGGGATATAGATGCCCTGGCCAATTCTATTTATGGATTATTGCATTATAATGCCATTTCTAAAATGTTTAAAACCTATGGTAGGCAGGAAGTAGATAATTTAAAATGGGATAATGCAGCATTAAAAGTTAAAAAAGTTTACCAATCAGTTATATAAAGTATTCGTTAGTTATGAGATCAGTTTGTTTTTATTTTCAGGTTCACCAACCTTACCGCTTAAAAACATATCGTTTTTTTGATATAGGAAAAGATCACTATTATTTTGATGACTTTCAAAATCGGTCTTTGGCCCGAAGAATTGCTGACAAATGTTATTTACCTGCGAATCAAATCATGCTGGATTTGATCAAGAAATATGATGGTAAATTTAAAATAAGTTATTCCATATCCGGTTGTGCGCTGGATCAGTTTGAACAATATGTGCCTGAAGTGATTGAAAGTTTTAAGCGTTTGGCTGAAACAGGATGTGTGGAATTTTTGGCTGAAACCTATGCCCATTCCCTTTCTGCTTTAAAAAGTAAAAAGGAATTTGTCAAGCAGGTAAAATACCAGTCGGAAAAAATTTATGAATTGTTTGGCCAGAAACCTACTACATTTAGAAATACGGAGCTGATTTACTCAGATGAAATAGGCAAAATGGTAGCTGATATGGGATATAAAACAATGCTTACTGAAGGAGCAAAGCATATACTTGGCTGGAAAAGTCCAAACTATATGTATTGCAATGCGATTAATCCTAAGCTGAAATTATTATTGAAAAATTTTAGATTAAGTGATGATATTGCATTTAGGTTTTCTCAGTCTTCATGGTCTGAATTTCCTTTAACTTCAGAAAAATTTACACACTGGCTTAACAGCATTGATCCTGAAGAAGAGGTTGTTAATTTATTTTTGGATTACGAAACCTTTGGTGAGCATCAATGGGAAGAAACTGGGATTTTTGAATTTTTGAAAGCTCTTCCCGAACAAATATTCAATTATTCCGATTATACGTTTAATACTCCAAAAGAACTGGCTGAAAGCTTACAACCAGTTGGTACAATTAATGTACCTTATCCTATTTCATGGGCTGATGAAGAAAGAGATTTAACAGCATGGTTGGGAAATGATTTGCAAGATGAAGCATTTCATAAAATTTATGAGATTGAGGAGAAAATTAAACAGATAGACGATTTTGAGATCTGGAAAGAATGGAGATATTTGCAAACCAGTGACCACTTCTATTATATGTGTACAAAATGGTTCTCTGATGGTGATGTACATAAATACTTTAATCCTTATGGTTCTCCTTATGAAGCTTTTATCAATTATATGAATGTTTTGTCTGATTTCATGATTAGAATTGAAGAAAAAATAGAACATGTTCGTAGTGGTGAAACAGACAGGAAAGAAAATGCAAAACTAAAACTTCACAAAAAAGTAGAAAAAAATTCATTAAAAAAAACAAATACAAAAACGAAAGAAATTAGTTTTACAGATGTAAATGCACTATCTAATGCAAAAATTAAGCAGCTATTAAAATCTGTCGATATTGAAGACCTTGCATATGCTTTGGTAAATGTTAAAAAAGAAATTAAAAATCAGATTCTAAAAAATCTTGGAAAGCGTGCAATGGTAAAATACGAAGCAATAGTATTGGAAAGTGATAATTTTAAAAAGGCTGATATCATTAAAAGAAAAAAGGCATTTCTGAAAGAATGTAAAAAACATCTGTAAGTATGGAGGATAATGTAAAAAGAGAAGCTGACTTTATATTTGAAACAAGTTGGGAGGTATGTAATAAAGTAGGAGGTATTTATACGGTAATTTCGACAAAAGCCTCTTCTATAATACAAAAATGTAAAGATAAACTTATATTAATTGGGCCTGAATGTAGTAGGGCGTCTAATGTAAATGAGGATTTTATAGAGGATGAAAACCTTTACAAGTCTTGGCGTCAGCAAGCTGAAGCCGATGGCTTACATTTCAGAATAGGACATTGGGATATTCCTGGAAAGCCTATCGTAATTCTTGCTGATTTTACCAGCTATTTTGTTGAAAAGGATAAAATATTTGGAGAATTTTGGGAAGATTTTAACCTGAATTCCCTGCATGGGGGATGGGATTATATTGAACCTGCCATGTTTGGTTATGCTGCAGCTAAAATAATTGAAAGTTTTTATGAGTATAATATGACTTCCCATGATAGGTTTGTTGCGCATTTTCATGAATGGATGACAGGAACCGGAATATTGTATTTGAAAAAAAATGTTCCTCAGGCAGCAACGGTATTTACAACCCATGCCACTGCATTAGGTCGCTCCATAGCCGGTAATGGTCTGCCTCTGTATTCAGATCTTGATGCTTTTGATGCTAATGAACTGGCTAATCAATTTAATATAGCTTCAAAATATTCGTTAGAGAAACTATCTGCAATACATGCCGATGGATTTACTACAGTAAGCGATATCACAGCGCTTGAATGTAAACATCTTCTTGGTAAAAAAGTTGATATAGTAACTCCTAATGGTTTTGAAGATTCATTTGTTCCGGAAGAGAGTTTGTTTAAAGAAAAACGTGAACTCGCCAAAAATAAACTATTTGAAGTAGCTGAAGCCCTCATGAATCAGAAACTTGATTCGAATACACAATTTTTGATCAATAGTGGAAGATATGAGTTCAAAAATAAGGGCATAGACTTATTTATTGATGCTTTAGGAAAATTAAATAAAGATGAGAATTTAAAACGAACTGTTGTTGCTTTTATAACTGTACCTGCTAATCATACTTCCGTAAATCATGAATTGGTAAATCGTTTGGATAACAAGGATTTTAAGAAAACGGTAACAGAGGAATACCTGACACACTATCTTTTTGATGAGGCAAGTGATCCTGTGATAAACCGGATTAAAAAAAATGGTTTAACCAACTCCAAAACCGATAAGGTAAAAATTATATTTGTTCCATGCTATTTGAATGGAAATGACGGAATTTTTAATCTGACATATTATGATCTATTAATTGGTTTTGATGTTTCTGTATTTCCATCTTATTATGAGCCTTGGGGATATACACCCTTAGAAAGTGCTGCTTTTCATATTCCGACAATTACTACAAATCTTGCAGGATTTGGACTTTGGGTAAAAAGTAATTTCGGAAATGATAATGATGGTGTTAGGGTTATTGACAGAACAGATACAAATGATGATGAATTTGTTCATCAATTAGCACTTCAATTAGAAAAATATTCTCAAATAAAAAAAGAAGAATTTTCTCAACTTAGAACCAAAGCGTTTGAAATATCCAGAGTTGCATTGTGGGAAAATTTAGCTGATAATTACTTTAGGCTTTATGATTTGGCATTAAGTAAAGCTGAACAAAGAGATGGTATTTATAAAAGAAAACAAATAATTGTACCTGATCAGATAAAATCAAATCGTCCGGTTTGGAATAAAGTACTTGTAACTTCAGAATTTCCCGAAGCACTAAATCCATTATTGGAAATATCCAAAAATTTATGGTGGTCATGGAATGAACCGGCTATTGAATTGTTTAGGTCTATAGATCAAAAAGCATGGAATACATTTGAGGAAAACCCTATAGCTTTATTAGAATCCCTTACAGCAAAAAGATTGAAAGAATTGGTATCTGATACAAATTTCATGAATAGATTAAACGCGGTATACAGGGACTTTTCTGAGTATTTAAAGAAATCAGAAAACAGAGCTAGTGATCTGATTGCCTATTTCAGTATGGAATTTGGGATGCATGATTCCATTAAGATTTTTTCTGGAGGCTTGGGCGTTTTAGCTGGGGATTATTTAAAAGAAGCAAGTGATTCCAATGAAAACCTGATTGGAATAGGGCTTCTTTATCGTCATGGTTATTTTAATCAACAAATATCCATGTATGGCGATCAAATTGCATCCTACAAACCACAGAAATTTTCCAATATGCCACTTCTTCCTGTTAAGGATGAAAATAATGAATGGGTAACCGTTAACATTTCTTTAACCGGAAGGGATGTAGTTGCAAAGGCCTGGAAAATCCAGGTAGGACGGGTAAATCTATACCTGTTGGATACTGATCTCGAAGAGAACTCTTCTAAAGACCGATTTATCACACATCAGCTTTATGGAGGAGATTGGAACAATCGCTTTAAACAAGAAATGCTTTTAGGATTAGGAGGGGTTAGATTAATAAAAAAATTGGGGCTTACTCCCAAAGTTTATCATTGTAATGAAGGACATGCAGCGCTGATTGGTTTAGAACGTTTAAAGAATTATATGATTGAAGACCGTTTGTCGTTTGATGAGGCAAAAGAAGTGGTCAGGTCATCAACGTTATTCACAACACATACTCCTGTTCCTGCAGGTCATGATTCATTTGATGAAGATATCCTGAGAGCTTATTTTTCCCGTTTTTCTGAATACTTGAATATTTCATGGGAAGTCTTCATGGGATTAGGGCGTGCAAATGAATTTGATGTTAAAGAGAAATTTTCTATGAGTATTTTGGCTGCAAAACTATCTCAGGAAATAAATGGTGTAAGTAAACTTCATGGAAAAGTATCTCAGGCTATGTTTAGTAAATTATACGATGGATACTTCCCTGAAGAATCACATATTTCATATGTAACAAATGGTGTTCATCTACCTACCTGGGCTTCTTCTGATTGGAAAGCCTTTTATGAAAAACATTTCGGGAAAACCTTCTTTGATAACCAACTAGATAGAAAAAATTGGAATAAAATCTATGAGGTATCGAATGAAGAGATCTGGAAATTAAGACAGACGCAGCGAAAAAAATTAATTGAGTATTTAAAGCTTAGACTGGAAAAAGATTTGACGAAACGTCAGGAAAATCCAAAATTTATATTAAATACATTACAGTCGTATAATGATAAAACTCTAACGATAGGATTTGCCCGACGATTTGCTACTTATAAAAGAGCCCATTTATTATTTTCTAATTTGGAACGTTTGGCAAAAATTGTTTCGAACCCGGATTATCCTATACAATTTATATTCGCAGGTAAAGCTCATCCTGCGGATAAAGCAGGGCAAGATCTGATAAAACGAATTGTAGAAATATCAAAATTGCCGGAATTTCTTGGTAAGATTACTTTTGTGGAAAATTATGACATTAATCTGGGTAAAGCATTGGTTCAGGGTGTAGATGTATGGTTGAATACTCCAACACGATTAATGGAAGCATCGGGTACCAGTGGTGAAAAAGCCGTTATGAATGGTGTATTGAACTTTAGTGTACTTGATGGATGGTGGGCCGAGGGTTATATTGAAAATGCGGGTTGGTCTCTGGAAGAACAAAAAACTTTTATAAATCAAAACCACCAGGATCAATATGATGCTGAACAGATATACGATGTATTTGAAAACCAAATCGCACCTTTGTTTTATAAAAGAGATAAAAACAATATCCCTAACGATTGGGTATTATTTATTAAAAAGAATATTGCTGAGATTTCACCACGTTTTACCATGAAAAGGCAATTGGATGATTATCAACAGCAGTTCTATAATAAATTGATGAAGCGATCAGATTTAATAAATGCTGATAATTTCAAAATTGCAAAAGAGCTTAGTGCCTGGAAAAGAAAAGTGTTAAATGTTTGGGAGGAGATCAAGGTTAAAGCT
The DNA here is from genome assembly GCA_028280405.1 of Bacteroidales bacterium. GTDB lineage: Bacteria > Bacteroidota > Bacteroidia > Bacteroidales. The sequence goes on along the minus strand of JANQLW010000078.1, from coordinate 58,199 downwards.
ATTAAAATGCCTGATTATTCGAATCATTCAATAAAATTGAGTGAATTTTTTCAAGCTGAAATAGAAATTGATACGAGAGGATTAAAACCAACAGAAATTGGAGTTGAAGTCTTATTTGCACAAAAAGAAAATGGAGAAGTGAAATCAATATTGTTTAAATCTGAGTTAAGTTTGGAAAGCTCAAAGGGTCATATTGCTCAATATAAATGTAATGTCAAAGCAAATGTAACGGGCGTTTTTGATTTTGCGTTTCGTATATTTCCTAAACATGAGCTGCTTGAATACCGTCAGGATTTTCCAATTATGAAATGGATTTAGATTTATTTACTAAGTAAGGAAAAGAGGCTTCTAAAAAGTCTTGGCGAATCTTAGCGCATAACCCCGCCTGCTGCGGGCAGGTTTACGGTTCTTAGCGTAATAATCTAAGTGATTGTTACGCTAAGAACCGCAGAGAAAAACGCAAGGCTACGCAGAGCGTAAAATAAAAGATTTTATTCATTTCTTTACTTTTTGTGCATCTGAAAATTTGCCTGTGATTAAGGCAAATCGATATGAATCTCTGATACAGCCATAATTGCGCGGTCTGAGAAGAAATCACAGGCAGGATAAATAGAAAATCTACCCGCACCTTCATAATTATCTTTATCAATGATTAACACTTCAGATTGATCATTTCTGTTCATGATTTCACTCACAGTATACGCTGCTCTATAGCCATCAATACCGGCTATGGTAATCATTCCTGTTCTGAGATTATCTGCTGTTAAGGAAATATGCTTTTTGATAAACTCTTTTAAGGCAGCTCCTTTGAAAGGCGTAACTCCATGAATTCCTTTTCCTCTTCCATAAAATATGTTAGGATAAGATAACTCAGTTAAGCCTTTAGGAAGAGAAACAAATTCACCGGCTTTATTGCCATTTATTTTCAAAACCAACTTATCTGACCATAGAGGTTTCATTCCTTTATTTACAACAAAATCTTTTTCTAAAGACTTTATGGTAATTTTTGCTGGATTTGAAATGTTTCTGCAAGTCAATAAATCAGAAGCTATGATAAGTTTGGATTCTTTGGGCAATGGCCAGTACTCTTTGGTTTTACTGGGTACAATTTGCATTACCTTGGTTGCAATGATGATTTCATGTAAATGAACCGGATAATAAAGTTCCCCCCAGCTGATTCTGACTTTATCGCCTTTATCATTCTCCACTTCTACATATAGATCAATGATGGGACGGAATGCTTTGGCATTTTTCTTAGCCAACACATACTCATTCAATATATCATATAGAGAATAGCCGTCATATCGATAGGCACCAACAAAGCTGTTTCCTTCTTTATCAGGTAAAGCTTCCTTTACAATGACTGAGTGTAATGGCAGTTTTGAAAGATCGAATGTTCCAGGATTTGCTATTTCCCCTTTCACTTCTACTTTACCAGAATGTTGAAGTAAAAAGGTGTGTTCGTTATCATAGAAATTATTGGTCTGATCCGTTGCATCTTTCTTTGGTAATCCCTTTTTTAATTTCGAAAATTCAGGGTTTTGAGCAATGCTGCCATTCATGACGAATAGCAATCCTAATGCAAGTATTAAGTATTTTATTTTTTTCATAATTATTTGTTAAAAGAAGAAGCGGACACTTGTATTTATAAATCTTCCCATGCTGATATCTTCCTGATGGATCAGATAGGTTTTGTTAAATAAATTGTCGATGCTTGCTGATAGTTCTAAATATCTTTTTTCATCTGAGGAAGAAAGAGAAATCTTCTTCCAGAATTTAATATCGAAAGTAGCATAATCATCCAATACATTTTCATTCGCATCATCGGAATAACGTTTATCCTGATAATGGAAATTTACAGAAGTATTGATAATTTTATTTTCCCAGATGAAACCTGCATTGGCCATATGCTTAGGTGTATATGTTAGTGCTTTCCCAACCAATTCAGCTTGAGCTTCAAATTCTTTGATTTTTGAATGATTGTAAGTATAGTTTGCATACGAACTCAATTGATCATTAAAGCGATATTTTAAATCCAGGTCAAGGCCATAAATTTCAACTTCCGTGATGTTTTGTTTTTGACGGATAAAACGTTTACCTATTTTTTGATCTGTATTTAAATAGTATAGAAAATCTTTACCGATCATATAGTAAGCACTGGGAAGAATTTTTAATTTCCCATTTATATTGATATTCATGCCCCATTCATAGCTATGAATTTTTTCCGGGCCAAGTTCCGGGTTTGCAATTTTAAATCCCCCTGAAATCCATCCACTGCGGCATAAATCATCCAGGGTTGCTGCTCTGAACCCTTTGGAATATGCAAAATATGTGCTGATATTATTATTGAAATTATAGTGAACTGCAGCTTTAGGTGTAAAGGCATTCCAGGTATTATTCTCAAAATTTCCTACTACGTCTTCCATGATTGAAGTTGCATCCGTCATATTTTCAATAAGGAATGCTCCATCATAAAACTTAACAAAATCAAATCGACCTCCCAGGCTTAATTTGAGATTTTCCGTTAAACTGATTTTATCCTGAAAATAAAAAGCCAGATTATTCATTTTGCCGAGGTTTCTGACTACATCAGTTGAAGTTTTATATACATCAGCTCCATCAACTTTTCCTAAGCGGAAGTCCGATCCAAAGCTTATTTGGTGTTTGTTAATTTGTGCCCTGAAGTTTGCTATTAAACCTAAATCATCACGGTTTGAGTCTACATACCATTTTGAGTAGCTTCCACTTCTCAGCCTTTCACGAACAGATAAATAATCTTCATGCTGATAATAAGAACTGATGTTCCATTTCAAGAGACCACTACCTGCCTTCCAATGTGCTCTGAAATAATGAGTATCATGATCACGGGTTTGTTCTTCCTGAATTTTTTCTCCCTGGCCTCGCTTATCGTCATAATAATTATATTCCAGTTCTATAGAATTATGCTCACATATATCATAACCAATACGGGCATTCAATCCCTTTTCTTTTAGATCCGATTTGATGGTATATTCATCACGTTCTTCCTCAATAAGCATAATGTATCCGTCACTGGTACGGTTAAAGGCACTTAATTCCCAGTAAAATCCTTTATAGCCTTCACTGGTTTTTCCATTCAATGCTAATTGTTGCCCAAATGTTTTATAAGTTCCATAGCTAACTCCTGCATTACCATGAATTCCTTTTTCAAGATTTTTGGTAGTGATGATATTGATGACCCCTCCCATTGCATTACTCCCAAATATGGATGAACCAGGGCCTTTAAAAACTTCTATTTTTTGAATAGAATTCACCATAAAGCGATTCCAGTTTACACTTCCTCCATCCGATTTATTTACCGGAACTCCATTTTGCATTACTAACACACGGCCGGCTTCACTTCCGGTAACTCCTCTGATACTTACTACAGACTTTCCATAAATACCCATGGACCTGTCAACAACAATTCCGGAAGTTTGTTTTAGCAATTCGTCGCTACTTTGTGCAGTAGCCGATTGAATAATCTTAGGACTGATTACATCCACTCTTCCGGGAACTTCAGTTTTGTATTCAGGAGTTCGGGATGCTGTAATGACAATCTCATCAATACTTAAATTTTCAGGGATTAAACCAATATTATATTCCTGATCTTTATTTTTTATATGAACAAAAAAGGTATAATCTTCATAAGCCAGATGGGTAATTAAGATTTTGTGTGTTCCCTGATCCAGCTTGAAAGTATACTTCCCGTTTTGATCGGTTGAAAAGGATTTTTCTCCATTATTAACTATCAGGTGTGCTCCTGTCAAAACTTTGCCTGAATTTTTGTCGACAATTTTTCCATGAATTTTTTCGGCTTTTACAGCCATATTCACGAATAGTAATAAGCTAAATAAACTTAAAATTAATTTTTTCATAGGTTTGGTTTTTTAGCGATATGTATTGAAATACATAACGATAGATAAAATAAATACCGAAAAACGGCATACTAATAATAATTGCAAATCTAATTCAAATTTATAACATATAAAATTTCTTTGAATATTTATAAACAGTTTAAATATCAGGTGCTTTTTAGTATTATTCTGATAATGAAAAAGACCTGAAAGGAGATTCAGGCCTTTTAAAGTATGAACATTTTTAGGTTTTTATATAGCAGGTTAATTAGGGCTAATTTCTGCTATTCAATTGTGAAGATTGTAGTTGACACTATATCATATAAAAATAATTTCGATATGAATGAAAATACATAACGAAATTAAGAAATAATTCTATTGTATTAAAAGGATTTTGAATTTTTTTAAAAACCAGTAACCAGTAACCAGTAACCAGTAACCAGTAACCAGCAACCAGCAACCAGTAACCAGTAACCAGCAACCAGCAACCAGCAACCAGCAACCAGCAACCAGCAACCAGCAACTAAATTTACTATCTTTGCAAAAAATCTAATTCGATGAACATTGCGGCATTGGTATCGGGAGGAGTGGATAGTTCAGTTACTATTCCACGCTTAATAGAGATGGGATATAAGCCTACCATTTTCTATATCAAAATTGGAATGGAAAATGAATCAGGATATATTGATTGCCCTTCTGAGGAGGATATTGAAATCACTACTTATATCGCTAAAAAATATGGTCTGAAAATAGAGATTGCAGATCTTCAGGAGTTATACTGGAATAGAGTCGTTGCCTATACTTTAGATGAAGTTAGAAAAGGCTTAACTCCAAATCCTGATGTAATGTGTAATAAAATGATCAAGTTTGGGGCATTTGAAGAACTTTATGGAAAAGATTTTGATATTATAACAACGGGACATTATGCAAATACCAAAACTGTAAATGGTGAAAAATATCTTGCATGTGCTATTGATAAGCATAAGGACCAGACTTATTTTCTTTCTCAAATAACGAAAGCCCAATTAAGCAAATTGATGTTTCCGATTGGAGATATCCCAAAGCCCGAAGTCAGAAGATTAGCTGAAGAAATGAAATTGCCAAGTGCTCACCGTCCGGATAGTCAGGGAATTTGTTTTCTGGGCAAAATAAATTATAATGACTTTATCAGAGGTTATGTAGGAGAAAAGGAAGGGGATGTTATAGAACTCGAAACAGGGAAAAAATTAGGAAAACACAAAGGCTATTGGTTTCATACAATTGGACAAAGACGTGGGTTGGGTTTAAGCCAGGGACCTTGGTTTGTTGTGAAAAAAGATGTTGAAAATAATATCATTTATGTTTCCAATGGCTATGATCCTATAGCGCAATATGGAAGTACAGTTGAGCTAAAACATTTCCACTGGATCAATGATAAACCTGATCAGGATTACTCAAGTCCCCAAAGAATTAAATTTAAGATCAGGCATACTCCTGATTTTACGTGTGGAACCTTGCTTAAGAAGGATAATCTTTATATCCTTGAATCCGATCAAAAAATTGCTGGTATTGCTGCCGGACAATTTGGGGTGATTTATGATGAAGCTGAAGAGCTTTGTTTTGGAAGCGGTGTCATAGGATAAAATAAACTATTTATTTATTTCTGATGTAATTTATTTGCTATCTTAGTCAGAGTATTTTATTATCAACCATTGTATGATAAAAATGACTATAAACAAATTAAAAGCGATACGGGAAATGAAATTTTTTAAATCGCGCCTGCTACTTTATTCATGTTTGATGATAGCTTTTGTGGGAATCCATGAACTGATTATTGCCCAGGGAAAAAACAATCAGCAAAATATCGTAAAACAATCTTTAAAAGGAACCGGAGAACCCAATGGTGATTTGAGTGATTTTGAGATTAAAGTCCATCCGGTTACTTCAAGCAGTTTGGAATTGGTTTATCTGAAGGATGGTATTATGAAAGTTGAAGCTGATATTTACAGCCTTTTGGGAAAAATTGTACAAAACAATACCTCTAAGGATTTTACAAAAGGAGTAGCTCAAGTATTTGATATAAGCAGCCTGAATAATGGTGTTTATATTATTAAACTAAAAGATACTGCTAAGGGAGATGTTGCTTATCGGAAAGTATTAATCATGAAATAGTATTGGGGGATGAAAAAATTAAATATATACCAACTGTTTGTTGTATTCATTTTATGTGCTTGTGGAGGCTCCGGCACCGTTACTCCGGAACCAAATTATGATACGACAGTAACAAATTTAATTTCTAGGATTAATAATTTAGATGGAATTATTGAAGCCGGGAATTATTCACAATTATCAAGTTATTTTCTAAACGCTATGGATGCAGGGTTTTTAGATGGCTCAACGGCTACCTTTAGTGATAGCAGAACACAGTTTAACATTACAGACCTCAGCAATTCCAGTTCTTCTAATCCGGCCAGTGGTTCCATTATATTAACCGGAACGGGTGAATTTATTATCAATGCTGTGGCCGGTAAAAAGTACCTTATAGATCTCAGAATTACTTTAAGTGCCAGTTCCGGATTTGATAATGCCAGTAACTATAAAATTTCAAGTATAGAGCAGTCGAATGTAAGAGAAGTTAGTATCTAAAATATTATATTTAAAGTTAAAGGGTGGTACTTTACCAAGTATCACCCTTTTTTATCTAAAATAATGACAAATGGAAAATTTTATTGCATATAATCCTACCAAATTACATTTTGGAAAAGGAGTGATGGATAAGCTGGGTGAATCTATTTCCGGATTCGGAAAGCGTGTACTATTAGTTTATGGAGGAGGTTCCATTAAAGAAAATGGGATTTATGATAAAGTAATAGATCAGCTAAAAAGTATTCATGCAGATGTATTTGAGTATGCAGGTATTAAGCCCAACCCTATTGTTGAAGATGTGGATGCTGCAGCCAGGCTAGGCCGGGAAAATAATGTAGATGCAATTTTAGCTGTTGGTGGCGGAAGTGTAATTGATTCCGCGAAAATTATTTCAATTAGTATTCCTGTGAGCCATAGCGGCTGGGATTTTTATTCAGGAGAAGCAAAGCCTCAGGAAGCGATCCCACTTATTTCTGTTTTAACCCTTGCTGCTACGGGTACCGAAATGAACCATTTTGCAGTCGTTCAAAATAAAGCGACTCAACAAAAACTTGGTTTTGCCAGTGAATTGATTTTTAATAAACATTCATTCCTTGACCCTGAAAATACTTATAGTGTTTCCAGGGTATATACCGCTTATGGTATTGCTGACCTTATGGTACATTGTACGGAAGCTTATTTCGGGGCCGGTGAAGCGACTTTATCCGATAAAATAGTATTTGCTATTATGAAAGATGCTATTGAGCATGGAGAAGCTCTTTTACATAATTTAAATGATTATGATTTGCGTGCTAAAATTATGTACGATGCTACTATGGCATTAAATATGATAACGATGCACGGGCGGGTTTCCGGTGATTGGGGAGTTCACAGCATTGGTCATATTTTATCCCTTCTTTATGATACTCCGCATGGAGCGAGTTTGTCGATTGTTCTTCCCGCATGGCTTAAGTTTCATAAAGAAAAACTTGCAGAGCGAATTGCTTTCATTGGTAAAAATGTTTTTGATGTCGATGGTGTGAATGAAACGATTTCAGCTTTTGAAAATTTCTTTAAATCTGTTGAATGTCCAATCCGATTTAGTGAGATAACAAAAGGCAATGAAATGAAAGATGAAGTTCTTAAAACAATGAATCTAAATAAATGCGGAGGCTATATCCATAAATTATCTGATGAAGATCATAAAGTAATTTTAGATTTATTCTGGTAGTAACTCTAAGAGGCTGTTTAAAAAGTGTTAAAAAATTTATTTTTAGTCAGGGCGTGAATTGTTAATTGATTACATACATGCATTTTATTTTTTGAAGAGTTTTGCAAGTAAATTTACACCCTGACTTTTAGGGCAACTTCTTAAAATTTAACTACCATCAAAACAGGATTGTCGTTTTCATTAAGATTAAGGAAGCTAATTAATTCATATTATCTATATGTTAATGCAAAAGAAAAGTTAAAGTTTCATTTCTCAAACGCAACTTTTTCATCTGGATTTCCATCATATATTAAAAGCAAGAATGAAGAAGCTTTTCTTAATATTTGCAATCTTAATATGTTGTGCTTGTGAAAAGACGGAGAGAGCTTTAGCTCTGCAACCTATATAAGAACAGTCTGGAAGAATTAATGATATGAGGTATGAGGTGACACCTTAAGATGTCACTCATACCTCAAAGCTGGTTATTTAAGATTGGTAAGCTAGAGGGTACCAATCTTTGGGTCATAAAAAAAGCGCTGTAATTTACAGCGCTTTTTTTGGTATATCAATGTTTAGAAAAATTCTATTCTTCTTCTAAACTTTCTTCGTATTCTTTAAGAAGTTTATCCTGGATATCACCGGGAACCTGAGCATATTCAGCATATTTCATTCCGTACATAGCTCTACCGCTTGTGATAGAACTAAGAGCAGTTGAATAACGGTTCATTTCTGCCAGAGGAACTTTGGCTTTAATCTTTTGATAATTACCTTCGGCATCCATTCCCATAATGATCGCACGGCGTCCTTGAAGGTCAGTCATTACATCACCCATTTTTTCTTCAGGAACCAATACTTCTACATCGTAAATAGGCTCAAGAATTTTCGGTCCGGCATTTTTAAATGCATCACGGAATGCATGACGGGCAGCTAATTTAAATGAAATTTCATTTGAATCAACGGGGTGCATTTTACCATCATAAATACTTACAACGATATCACGCGCATAAGAACCGGTTAATGGGCCTTCTTCCATTTTTTCCATTAAACCTTTCATAATCGCTGGCATGAAACGAGCATCAATAGCTCCACCTACGATACAAGTATGCATAATTAATTTACCGCCCCAAGTTAACTGAACTTCTTCACGGCCACGAATCGGGAATTCAGTTTGATCAACCATATTTTCGGTATAAGGCTGAATAAGCATATGTACTTCTCCAAATTGACCAGATCCACCTGATTGTTTTTTATGACGATACATAGATCTGGCATCTTTAGTAATCGTTTCGCGATATGGAATTTTCGGAGCTAAATATTCTACAGGAATTTTTTCCTGATTTTCCAATTGCCATTTAACAATATTTAAGTGTAATTCTCCTTGTCCCTGAACGATTAATTGTTTTAATTCCCGAGAATACTCAACCAAAACAGTTTGATCAACTTTATGGATTTCATTAAGGATTCCACCTAACTTTTCATCGTCACCTGTATTCACAGCTTTAACAGCTACTCTGAATTTAGGATCAGGAAATACAATATTTTCAAATACAATTCCTGAATTTTTACCACCATTCAAGGTCGTATTCGTTTTAGTACTCTTTAATTTTATGGTTGAACCTATATCGCCGGCTACAAGCTTAGCAATTTTTTCACGGTTTTTACCAGCGGTAGCCATTAATTGAGAAAGTCTTTCTTTAGAAGCAGTTTCTCCATTCACCATATCCATACTTTCGGTTACTTCACCGGAATAAACCTTGAAATATGACATTTCTCCCAAGTGAGGCTCAATGGAAGTTTTGAAAACAAATAATGAAGCATCACCTGAAGCATCACATTTAACTTCTTTTCCATCTTTAGTTTTGGCTGTATCAACTTCGTTTGGAGCCGGAGCATTATTGGTAATAAATTCAAGTAAACGAGCAACTCCCATATTTTGCTTAGCATTGATGCATAAAATGGGGAACATGCCACGTGTTACCAAACCAACTTTCAATCCTTGTTGCATTTCTTCTTCAGTAAGTGTACCGGCATCGAAGAATTTTTCCATTAATTCTTCATCAGCTGCTGCAAGATCTTCAATCATTGCTGCTTGCATTTCTTCTGCTTTGTCTTTTTCTGAATCAGGAATATCAGTGATTTCCGGTTTGCCACCATCAGCCGGGAATTTGTATAATTTCATTTGAATAAGGTCGACAAATGAATCAAACCCTAAACCTGCATTGACAGGATATTGACATACTGTACAACTACCACCGAATTGAGCTTTTAGCTGACGTACAGTTTCATCAAAATTTGAATTTTCGTGTTCCAGGTGATTAATGGCAAATATTACAGGAGTATTATTTTTAGTCGTAGATCTCCATGAAATTTCAGTTCCAACTTCAACTCCATTTTGAGCATTTACTACCATTATTGCAGTATCAACTACTCTTAATGCACTTACTACTTCTCCAACGAAATCATCAAAACCGGGAGTGTCGATGATGTTTACTTTTTTCCCGTTATATTCAGAATATAAAACGGTTGAAGAAACAGAATTTTGTCTTTCAAGTTCGATTTCACGATAGTCTGATACAGAATTTTTTTCATCAACAGAACCTCTTCTGTTAATGACGCCTCCTTCAAACAACATAGATTCTGCTAATGTTGTTTTACCGGTCTTTGCTCCACCTACGAGAGCAATGTTACGGATTTCACTAGTTTGATATACCTTCATTTTTTATCTTTATTTAAATAAAATTCTTTGAAAAAACTTCTAAAAATGGGAGCAAAAGTATGAAAATCTGGTTAATATTAAAAAATTATTCCCTAGATTTTAGCGATCATTGCTTTTACTTCCGGCCATACTTCTGGTTTAATTCTGGCTCCTAAGTTTTCAATTACTTTCCCGGAAGTGATAGATGCAATCTTCCCGCACTTTTCAAGATCATAATTATTGCTTAATCCATATATAAATCCTGCTGCATACTGATCGCCTGCACCATTTGTATCTATTGGTTTCGTTCCAATTGTTTTTACCTTATAAGTTTTCCCTTTCGATTTAATTAAAGAACCTTTTTTCCCAATTTTTACAATTACAATCTCTGCATATTCAGCCAGTTCATTTAAAGCTTCCTCCGGTTCTTTACCTGTGAAAGCTTTTGACTCTTCTTCATTCGCAAAAATTACATCAACATAATTTTTAACAATGTGTTTAAGAAATTCAAGGTTTTCCTCAACCACATTATAACTTGCCAAATCCAGAAATACTTTTAAATTATTTTCTTTGGCTTTTTTCACTGCTGCTTCAATTAAGCGGTGATTATGTACAAGATACCCTTCAATATAAAAATAATCATGATTGCTGTAATATGCATCAATAAGATCATCGGGGCAAAGTTCAACGGCAGCACCCAGGTGGGTTGCAAAAGTCCGTTCGGTATCCTGGCTTATTAATGTGGCTGCTGTTCCTGAAGCAATATCAGAATAGGATAAATATGGAGTTACATTAGCTTTTATCAAATCATTTTTAAAAACATCGCCCATTTCATCTTTTTTGATTTTTCCGATGAAAGAAGTTGGAACCCCTAAATGAGCCAAACCATCGATGGTATTTGCTGCACTGCCACCTGAAGCTAAGATTCGATCGAAATGTTGTGTTTCTTTTAGTACGTTTGAAGATCTTTGACTGTCTACCAATTGCATACTTCCTTTGGGTAGACTTAGCTTTTCAAGGATTTCATCATTATCAATTAAGATATTGATATCAACAAGAGCACTTCCAATGCCTAAAACTTTCTTCATATAATGTTTGCATGAAATATTAATTTCGCAAAAGTATTAAAATTATCATACAATTGATATAATTGTTCGATTGTTCAATTGCTCGACTGTTCAATTGTTAAAAATTCAATTGTTTAGTCGTGTTTTTATTGAATGGATAGTTTTCCGGAGCGGATTCCTTTTTTACTGTAAAAACGGATGATATAAAGCCCTTTTTTGAGAAAGCTTACATTAATTTCTTTGATCGCATTTTTATCAGATTTATCATTCAAATGTTCGGAGTATACTTCTTGTCCCTGGAGATTAAAAATTCTGAAATGAAGATTATCTTCGGTACCATCATAGGTAATATTGAAAATGCCCTGACTTGGATTAGGGTAAACATTGATCCCGATTTCCTCTAAATCTTCTATACCTACATTACAGGTCTCAAAGGTGATATTTACTTCATCTTTATTTACACAACCATTATGTGTTACAGTTAATGTAAGCGTATTGGTTCCATACCCCATATTATCAATATTAACATTAATATAATGTCCGGTATTTCCATTCGACCAATAATAAGAATCATAAGTGGAAGGATTAAAAATTTCGAGGCTTTCATCGGTACAAAGTGTTGTGTCTTTACCTAATGAAATTTGAGGGATATCGTAAATGGTTACATTTACGGTATCAGCAGATTTACATCCGTCGTTATCTGTTACGGTATAGTGAATTTTATGTTCACCGACTCCGGCATTACTTGGTGAGAAAATATTATCAGTCATCCCCGGGCCACCAAAAACTCCTCCGGACGGATTGCCATCAAGTATTACCAGGTCATCATTTGTACAATAGACCGGTAGTAAGCCTGCAATTGATATATTATCAATTCCCTTAATATCAACCTTTACACTGTCTTTGGCCCGACAACCATTTTGATCTATACCTTCTACATAATAAGTTGTGGGTATTGTCGGACATACTTCAATCGTTTGGCCGGTTTCTCCTGTACTCCATTCATAAGTAATAGCTCCATTAGCAGTAAGATCGATACAATCCGAATAACATTTGGCAGTATCATTACTAACTGTAATTACAGGTGGGGCATCCAGGGTAATCATCACTGTATCTTTTGCCTCACATTGATTTTGATCATAAACTGTAACAATATACAATGAGCTATCCGTATCGGGACAAACATTAATTATATTGGTTTCTTCACCTGTACTCCATTTATAGGAATGTCCTCCGGTAGCTGTCAGGTCAATGCATTCTCCGGGACATATTGTTTTATCAGCTCCGGCATTTGCATTTGGAAGTGAATGCATAGAAACCTGTATGCTGTCTGTTTTCCTGCAATCACGGGCATTAAAAACCGTTACAAAATATTTTACTGCTACAGATGGGCTTACTATAATTGTATCCGTAGTTGCTCCTGTACTCCATTCATACGATGTACCTCTACTGGCCCAAAGTTTGATTTCATGCCCGGGGCAAATTGTTGTATCATTGCTTGTTTTGATATCCAGTTCAGGTTCGACATTTATCTGTATAGTGTCAGTTGCTGAACAATCATATTGGTTTGTAACCGTTACATAGTATTTATTTGTATCAGCCGGGCAGGCTTCTATTTCCTGGGTAGTAGCTCCTGTATTCCATAAATAGGAGGTACCTTCGGGTGCTGTTAAGGTTACACAATCATCAAAACAAATTGTTGTATCATTGCCTAAGCTGAATTCACAGGAGCAATATCCCTCTGGAAGTTCTATTCCCGTTATAGCACATAAACGGTCTTTGAGATCTTTTTTAAGTTCAAGCTCACTATCCAGCATATTCACATAATCCATTGCAATTAATGCATCATAAGTAGTTTTGTTAGCTTCTGCTATACCAACAAAGTATTTTGCAGTAACAGTATCTGCAACCAATGTTTTACCGTTCCATGATAAATTTATTAATGCTGAGGTATCTTGTTTAATTTGATGTGTATGAGAGCCTCCTCCATTTATTTCAATTGAAGATATATTAGCATCACTTTCTACCAGTAAGCTTAAAGCATAATGATTCAGGTTTGTCGGAATATCTCCTGAAAAAGTAATTAATAACTGACTGCCTCTAAGCTCTTTGGATACAGTTGTTTTGTCATATACGATTCGATAGTCCCATACTTCTTCTTCCGGTGCTACCCAGATAATGTCAGATCCTTTAGAACCATATTCATCTTCTAAGTAATTCATGTGAAATCTGAAAACATCAAATGTATATCCTTCACTGCTTCTATCGGTTATTGAACTTATGGTTGCAGATGCCCAGCTCTGTTTATTGTTGTTTAGTTCATCGGCAATAGCAGATAAACTGGATCCATCATCCAGAGCGTTTCTTGTCAATTCATAAAATTCAGCCGCAGGCCAGCTTCCAACATCCTGATAATGGATACTGCTGGCATCAGGTTTAATAGCCATTCTGTAATTTTGAGCAGAAGCCGGAGTATTAAACGACTGACTTTGTTTTGGGTTAATTAAAACAGTCATTGGTATACCTCCCGGTATAGAATTATAGGTTTTGTATTTTACATAACTATGATTCCTTCCAATGCTGTAATGAGGTGATTTGGTACTGTCCTGAACAAAACCCTGACTATATATTCCCCATCCTTCTTCATAGAGTTCAATAATTTCCGACCAACTTATAAAATCTGTTGTTTGATTATTGGATGGGTCATGAACGTCTATACTATCTGAACTAAAAGAAAATATGGAAGTTCCTAATTTGAAATTTACCTCATTGTCACAACCATCTGTAAAAGTTAAACCAGGATAATTTGTACCATCAATAATACCTCCTTTTAGAAATGGGAGGGCATGAGAATAAACATCTTTATCTCCATTTTCAATATGAAGGCTTAAAGCGATGTCTTTATTATATCTTAATGGAGTTTTCGTAATATTCGCGAAAGTCGGATCGGATTCAAAGTTGATGATAATGCTATTTATGGCATTTGTTTTGGTACTGTTGATTGCAGTATTATAATCTGTTTCTTCGCTTATAGGGTATGACAAAACAATCAGGGTGCTATCTTTGATTTTACATCCATTGGGGTCTGTATCAGTTATAGTGTAAGTCGTGTTTCGTATAGGTGCTACCGTAATTTCATTATCGGTTTCTCCATTTGACCACAAGCAATCGTTTGTATTCTCCGCTTTTAAAGTTACCTGGTCTCCATAAAAAATACTTTTCTTCTCAGGTAGGTTTAAAGGTAATCTGGTATTGGCAATAACTTTTACAGTGTCTTTATCAACACAGCCTTCACTATTCGTAACTTCAACTATATAGTCTGTGGTGGTTGTCGGACAAACCTCAATGGCAGAAGATGTTTGATCAGTATTCCATAAATATGATTCTCCTCCGCTAGCTTGTAATTCTGTGCAATTAGGGATACAAATACTTTGATCCACCCCCGCATCCGCAAATCCTAAAGGATAAGTATTAATTGTAAAAGTTTTGCTTCCAAAACAAACATCATCTTTAAAAACAGTTACAAAGTATATGCTTGTATCTGCCGGAGAAACCTCAATTTTAGACTCGGTACTGCCGGTATTCCATACATAAGCATCTCCCCCTTCAGGTGCTGCTAATTCTATCGTTGTGTTCGGACAAATAGTCGTTTCGAATTTTTCCTGAGTCCCACAATTACAAAATTCTTCCGGTAAACTGATCCCCGGAATATTGCATAAGCGATTAGCATAGAGGGTTTTTATGTTGTCTCCATCCGCAATCATATTTACATAGTCCATTGCAATGAGGGCATCCTCCAATTTTTTACTTTGTTCTGCTTTCTCTACATAATTTTCTGCTAAATCTTCTGCAGTTTCAATAGTTCTTCCTTTCCAGTTAAGATTAATCAAAGCTTCATTATTATTAATCTTATAGGTACAATCAATTCCACCGTTTATTTTAATATTTGTAATCTTTTGATCAGATGCTATATTCAGGCTTAAGGCATAAAATCTAAAATCTGTAGGAAGATTACCATCAAAAGTTATGATATATTTATTTTCGTTTTGAGAAGACTGAATACTAATCAGGTCTTTTAAAATTAAATATTGTAAAACTTCTTCGGAAGAAGCCATCCAGATATTATCAGAACCGTTTTTCCCGAAATTGGCTTCGATATTCTGCATATAACTTACAAAATCGCTAAAACTATAGCCATGATTCCGGTCGGTTACTTTATGTGATACCGCTGCTGCCCAAAGTTTTTTTGTATCAGAACTTTCATTGTTTAATTGATTGGTTAAGCTTGTGATTAAATTGGTTTTTTGGGCAACGAACCTGCCCATTTCCAGGTTTCCGTCCAATGAAAATGTTCTGGTAGTTACATCGAAATAGGGAGTGCCGTTATCGGTGCCGTAAAAAGCAGCGATATAGTTGAGGTTAAAAGCAGGTTGTGTAAAAATTTTTGATCCATTCGGATTGACATGTAGCTTTGTACGTATACCCCCTTCAATATCGTTGAATGTATTTGACCTGATAAGGCTTTCATTTCTTTGTATAGAATAGGTTGGATCAACATTTATAGATGAAGTTAAACCATGATTAATGACTCCCCAACCGGCTTTATACATTTCTATAATTTCCGGCCAGGTGATATAGATTAAAGCATTATCAGTTCCGGGTTCATGAATATCTTTATCATTATTCAATGAAAACAGGGCAGTACTCATTGTAAAATTGATATCATTACCACACCCATCAGTATAAAATAATCCGGGATAAGTTTGTCCATCGGCAGTACCTCCGTTTAAAAGCTTAAACGCATGGGTATAGGCATCTTTAAGCCCATCATCCAACATATAACTTAATGCAAAATCCTTATTGTATTTCAATGGAGCTTTGGTAATATTAAACTGCAAGGGTGCATTTTCCAAAGTAACTTCAATTGAACTTATTCCTACGGATTGTGCATTTAAGAACAAACTAAATGGAAGGAGGAAGATAACCCCAATAATTTTGTATGTATTCCATTTAGTTTTCATTTTTCTTTTTTTAATATCTGCTGTTATACCTGGTATTTCTTCTCCATTTGCTCACTTTGTTTTTATTCTTTTGGAAGGCAATACCTAAAGTAAACTCATGGGTAGAAGAAGGCTGTGCAATATATTTTTTGGTAACAAATTCAAAAGTGTAATTCAAGGTGAAATTATTTGAGAATCTACCACCAACAGAAATTGCAGCTTTTCCGATATCTCTGTATGTGGCGGCTCCCCAATAATTTTCACGATAATATAATATTGCCGATACTTCTGTCTGGGAAGCAAAATCTTTAGTCCAGCGATACACAATAAGAGGTTCAATGTCCAAACTGTAATTAATTCTGAATTTATAGGAAATATGCCCAATAACCTGCTGATTTAATTCAACAATATTTTTAACATCACTAACTGCATATATATCCTTGTTTTGGAACAGGTAAGGAACAGATACTCCAAGATGACCTTCGCGCCATTTAAAAACCGCACTGGCCCCGGCATTTAAACTAAAGCCTGTTAATTCTGTTTTATCCTTAAGCAAGGGGTCATTCATATCATAAATTACAGCATCTGTTAATGAAATCCTGTTTTGAAAAAAACTTCCCCATAACCCGAAATATAAATTACTCTCGTAACCTATATTAGCCTGATAAGTGTAGCTTAGTTTGGCATATGTATTATTATAAAGGTCTGCTTTATCAGCAATGATTTCAGCACCTATCCATACTTTTTCTGAAGCCTGAACATAGCCACTAACATTAGTGGTTTTGGGAGCTCCTTCAAAACCACCCCAATCGTAACGGTACCCCAAAAATACTTGTGTGTTATCGGTTTGTCCGGCATAAGAAGGAGAAAGTAAATACCTGTTTACTAAATATTGGGTAGTATTGGGTAATTGCTGAGCGCTAAGCTCGATTGAACTAATAAAAATAGTTAATATTATTATGCTTATTCTAAGTCTCATATCAATATGCTTAGCTTACCTTATCTGATTATGTTTAACGCTCCTTTACGAACTAACCCGCTTTCACATGACAACACATAATAGTAAGTCCCTTCGGGAAGCGGTTTACCCTGATAGGTCCCTCCCCAATCATTGTTATAGTTATTACTGCTGAATACTTCTTTCCCATCTCTTGTAAATACAGAAACTTTACAAGGAGTATGATTATTTATGTGAAATATTTTCCAGGTATCATTAAAACCGTCTCCATTAGGAGTAATGATGGTAGCTACCCCTTCTCTGTCGTTTACAACGATCGTAAATGTTTTAGTACTGGGACAACCACCTTTTTTAATTTCTGCAGAATAACTTCCGCCTTGTGTAATAGTTATACTTTCCGTTGTTGCTCCGGTTGACCAAACGATATTATCAAATTCACCTACGGCATTTACAGTTACACTTCCTCCTTCAGTGAAAATGGTATCTCCGACAAACTCCAGTGAGAATGTTGGTACCGGCTGAACATCTATAGGTTTGGTAATGGTATCTCTACAACCCAGAAATGAAATGGCGATAAGTTCAACTGAATATATTCCGGGCGATGAATACCAGTGGCTCGGACTGGTTTCATAATCATTGGTACGGCCATCACCAAAGCTCCATAAAAAATCTTCTAAATCCTCATCATCTCCAATGGTTGAGGTATTGGTAAATTTCGTAAAATCATTGGAACAGGCATTGTCAAAAGTAAAATTTGCATTCGGGAAACTTCCAACTAATACATCCTGATAGATTGCTTGAGAACTTCCTCCTTCAGTGATGATCCGAAGTCCGATTCTTTTTACTCCGGCTGTTGAAAATTTAAATTTGATTTCATTGCCTGAAGCATCATCAAATTGTAGGTCATTGTCTAAATCCCAACTTACATTTACTATGGGGTCTGTAGGAGATGTAGAAGTATTTGTCAATAAAGTTGTGTCTCCAAGACATACTTCTGTAAAATCAAAATCAGCGGTTTGTGAGTAACTAGGTAAGGATAACCCAATTAGAAAAATTAAAAGTAGGAAGTTAATTCTCATCATACCTGCCGATGCTTAATTAGTTTTACTTATAAAGAAGAATAAGATATAACAGATAAAAATATGCTTTATCACTTCATTTTAAAAGAAAAATAAAAAGGAGTTTTCAACAAATTCTTAATAAGAAGTATGCCCTCAGAAATAAAGAAGAGCTTCCAAATATATCTGAATATTTCTGATAATTTTCTGTTGAACTTATGTGTTTTGAGTTGAACTAATTATTAATTTAGATTTTTAGAATTACTGATTTTCCTGATAATATGAACGAATCCATTTTTATCTTAGATGAGCCGATAACTTTGCGGGCAGCATTATCAAATCTCCTTGAAATAAATGGATTTAAAGTTCAGGTTTTTGAAAAATCAGATGCTTTAACAGATTCATTAAAATTGAAAGTTCCATCTATTTTATTGCTTAATATCAAGTCCTTGAATACTAAAGAAGTTAAAGAATTACTTGAATTTAATAATACTTTGGTTCCCCGTCCGATTATTGTGGCTTATGCTGAGCATGATATTCATGTTTCCGAGCAGGACCGGATTCTAAGTTCAGGATTTGATGGATGCTTATCTTCGGTAAAGGAAGATGGGTTTATTCTTAGTTATTTGCAGTCCTTATTGAAAATTAGAGATGATTTAGCCGAAACATATAACGATCAGCTCAAGTATCAAATGTTGTTTGAAACCATGTTTAGTGCTTATGCTTTGCATGAAATTATTGTTGATAAAAATGGCGAGCCTATTAATTACAGATATCTGGAAGTAAATCCTGCTTTTGAAAAGATTACCGGATTAAAGGCTTCAAAAGTTGTGGGAAAAACATTGTTTGAAGTATTTCCCAATGCGCAAAAGCATGTGGTTGAAACTTATGGTGCTGTTGCGTTAAAAGATGCAAAACTTCAGTTTGAGCAATTTTCTGTTGAACATAATAAGTATTTTGAAATTATTGCATTTAGCCCGAAAAAAAGACAGTTTTCGACCATATTTACAGATATAACGGCTTATAAAAAAGCTTTGCAAGCAGTTAAGGAATCGGAGGCAAAATTGAAGGAGCTTAATGAAACCAAAGACAAATTCTTTTCCGTGATTTCTCATGATTTAAAAAACCCGTTTCATAACATCATGGGTTTTGTAGAATTGTTCTATAATGATTACAATGATTATTCAGAAGACGAAAAGTTCAGCTTATTGGAGCAGATCAAAAATTCTACTGAAAGTGTCTATGCTTTGTTAGTGAACTTACTGGAGTGGTCGAAGCTGCAGCAAAATAAAATTACTGCTTATCCTGCCGACGTTAATTTACAGGATTTGGCGAAACAGGAAATCGAAGGATTATTATCCCTTGCCGAATCGAAAGGGATCAGGTTAATAAATGATATTGATGAGCAAGCTATGGCATTTGCGGATTCAAATATGGTGAAAACCGTTTTCAGAAACCTGATCTCTAATGCGATTAAATTTTCTCATGAAAACAGTGAGGTAATTATTGGCGGTACGACAATGCCTAAATATTATAATGTTTTTGTAGAAGATCGTGGAGTTGGTATTGATGAAAATCGGTTGGAAAATTTGTTTAAGTTAAATTTTCAGAAAAGTACCCTGGGAACTGCAAAGGAAAAAGGAACTGGTCTGGGTTTGAATTTATGCAAAGAGTTTGTTGAAAAGAATAATGGAAAGATCTGGGCAGAAAGTAAAATTGGAGTCGGAAGTCGCTTTAGTTTTTTACTTCCTCTGAATGAAAAATAATTGCATAGTTTTTGCAATCGAGTTGTTCAAAACTATATTTGTTTTTTTATTATTAAATTATGATTATGAATAAAAGAATATTTTATACTGTTATATTAGTTTTAATTACTGGATTTTCTATAGCTCAATCGAAAGAAAAAACCCTTAAAATTATTGAAGATGCTCAACATGCAAAAGAAGAGTTTCTGGAATCGGACTTTGAAATGAAAAAACATTTTGAAGAGGCTTATGGTTATGCTATCTTTCCTAATGTTGGTAAAGGGGCTATTGGTATTGGAGGTGCTGCAGGTACAGGGGCTGTTTATGAAAAAGGAAAACTGATAGGGATTGCCAACCTCAGTCAGGTAAGCATTGGTTTTCAATTTGGCGGACAAGCTTATCGGGAGATTATCTTTTTTGAAAATGAGTATGAGCTGAAAAGGTTTAAAAATAATAAGGTAAAATTTGCGGCTCAGGCATCGGCGGTTGCATGTACTGAAGGAGCTTCAGCTGATGCTCAATATGTAGACGGGGTGATGATTTTTACCATGCAAAAGGGTGGCTTAATGTATGAAGCATCTGTGGGTGGACAGAAGTTTAAATTCAAGCCTTTCGAGAAAAAGAAGAAAAAAAGAATTCGTTTATAATTTCAAAATTGTTAATATCTGTTGAAAACTTTTGCTTGGCTTTGGGGTACTTCTCATATTAATTTAGAATTAAATCATTACAGTGCACCTTATTTAATATGAATTTACTTCTTAGAACAAAGCCCAAAGTTAAGCAACAGGAATATAAATGCTATCGTTGTGGCCATACCTCACAAAAAAAAGAAGACTCCTGTCCGAAATGCAGTCAGGAGAATATTCAGATTAATATGATACATAAAGTTGAATAAACTTTAATAGGTTTTTGTCATCGTTAGAGGTATTGCCAAAATGAAATTTGCGAGATTTTTATATTCTTCGTTTAACTTTCTTATGTCTTCTTGTTCCACACTTGCAATACTTACAATTTTCAACTCCGGATTTGCTTGCTTTAAATACCAGATAATACCTTCAAAGTTTTTAGAGTGATAGGAACCGTTATAATGCAAAAAGCATTTTCCTTTTTCCCAGTTTTCTAAAATAAAATGTGCCATTGTTGCATCTTTTACTGCCTGGGCTTTAGGAAGGTTTTTAGTAGCGTGTCCCATATCTTTCATCATTTCCAGCATACTTTTATAGCCTTCGAGCTCTGGATCATATTTGATGGGTAAAGGAGCCATAAACTGTTTCACACTATTTGGTAAAGTATCAAGTGCCTCAAATCCTTTTTTGTGTACTAAAGAAGCATATTTTCGGGGAATATTGGACGCTACAAAATGTAGCTTGTGTTTTTTTGCAAAGTCAACCAAAGGCTTGTAATCTGTTTTGTAGTTTTTCCAAAGCCGGGCTTTCTTTTTAAATTCTTTGGCATCTATATTTCCTTTCAAA
The DNA here is from genome assembly GCA_028280405.1 of Bacteroidales bacterium. Taxonomy (GTDB): domain Bacteria; phylum Bacteroidota; class Bacteroidia; order Bacteroidales. The sequence goes on along the minus strand of JANQLW010000078.1, from coordinate 36,515 downwards.
TAGTTATTTAAGTTTTGTTGATCATCAGCTTCTATCATCTCTGCCCCTAAAACCAATTGTCCTTTTTTCGAACGATAAAGATCTTGTGTTAGTTCAAGCTGCAGCCAATGACATATTGGATTATTGTGAAATTCTCCAAACAGAATGATGTCTGCTTTTAAAGCTTCCTTCAAAAGTTTTTTGTATTTCACTTCTTTACCTTTTTGTTGGAATAGTTTATAAGCCGGTTTGTCCGGCTTCATGGAAACCAAAAGTATAAATATTGGAATGAGGAATAAAAGTCGTTTCTTCATGAGCATTCATTTAGCTAGTTTGGTTAAAGTTACAATATTTGCTAAATATTTTGATTATTTCCCTAAATTTAAACTTCAATAGTATAGCTAATTACCAATCCTATGAAGTTTATCTTTACACTATTTATCAATTCATTCCTTTTCTTAAGTGTATTTAGCCAACATAAACTTTATACTTATCAGGAAGATTATTATGCCAAATTTGAATCCTTAACAGAAAAGGATGGTATTCCGGGTGAGGAGGTTTATGATATTGTTCAGGATGCTGTTGGATTTATATGGTTAGCTACCGATAATGGTTTATGCAGGTACGACGGATATCGTTTCATCGTATTTCAAAACCATTTAAATGATAGCACAAGTTTATCAAATAATATTGTGACTTGCCTTGCTCTAGATGAAGAGAATAATTTATGGATTGGGACCAAAAGCGGAATGAATTTATATGATAGAAAGCGTGGATCTTTTCTTCGTTTTCATAAGGATAATAATGATTTAAACTCTTTGAATGATAATCATATTATGGATGTATTCGTTGATTCGGAAAATTTACTGTGGATTGAAACTGCCGGAGGAGTTCTGCATCGATATGATCAAAAGGAAAAATTGTTTAAAAAATATAAGCATACTAAACCACATCAGACCTATTACAGATATCATGATATTTATGAAGATAAAGAAGGCTATATCTGGATAGGCGGTCGTGGGATCAGTGTTCTGGTATTTGATAAAATATCAGAAACTTTTTTAAGCTTTGAAGCCGATCCGAATGATGCTGAAAAGAAAAGAGATAATGATGTAGCCAGTTACCTGGAAGATAGTGATCTGAATTTTTGGATTTCCGGCACTGATGGAATTTATCATATGGACCGGAATAAAGGTAAGTTTAAAAAAGTAATGAGAGGTTCTACTTATACCATGATTGAAGATCGGGAAGGAAATATTTGGTTGGGATCTTCAATAGGCCTGCTTAAAAAGGAAAGAGGAAAAGCTAAACTGATCAACTACAGGAAAAATCAGGATAATCCCCATTCATTACTGGATAATAATATCAACAAACTTTATGAAGACCGGTCAGGTATTATATGGATAGCTACTGATAAGGGCGTATCAAAATATAGCCCCAGAAAAAATATGTTTGGCAACTATCGTCATCTAAGTAATAAAGATAATACCCTTTCCGGAAATACCATTACCGCTATCCTTGAAGACCATCAGGGACAGGTATGGATCGGAACGAAGTCAAATGGCTTAAATAAACTAAACTCGGAAACAGGTGCAATCACCCATTACAAATCAAGTGGAAATTTGAAAAACGGGCTTTCCTCAAACAGAATTTCTGCTCTTTATGCTGATAAATCCGGAGATATCTGGATCGGTTTATGGGCCGGTATTGGATTTAATAAGTTAAACCCGCTAAATAATACATTTACCCATTATGTTTATGACGCAGCTTCCTTTAAAAGAGATTGGTATAATGATTTCTTAGAAACCAAAACCGGAGATTTTTATTGTGGCTTTTGGGGTTGTGCCGGACTTATGGAATTTGACAGAAAAAATGAGAAGTTTACGGGGCTTCATTTTAATAATTTCAATCGCCCTCAAACCAAAAGCATAAACACCCTGGTTTATTTAAACGGAACGGTTTATTTTGGAACGGATTACCCTGTATTGTACTCTTATGATCTTATGAAGGAAAAGTTCAGAGCCTTTTTTGTTAAACAAAAGAATACGGGGAACAACAGTTCAGTTAATCATCTTCTTTTGGGCGAATCGATCTATAAAATAAAACAGAACTTTAAAAGAATTAATGATTCATATACTGATGGAATTGGAAGATTATTTTTAGGGTCTGACAATGGAGTTATTATTTATGATTCAAAAACTAAAAAGTTTGACAATTTACTTCTGAACAAAGAGATTAATTTCTTTTACGAGCTGGGAACAGACTCTGTAGCTATTGTTTGTAAGCATGAAGTGTATTTGTATAATTTGAGTTCAAATAATTTAGATTCTAATCCCATAAAACTTCAAGCTTCTCCTAAAGCCCTGGTAAAATCAGGAAATTATTTATATATCATATTTAATGATTTTATAGGGAAATATGATCTCTTGCAAAAAAGTATGGTTGAAGAGTTTCATTTGAATGCTCCGTTTAAAGACATCAGATTTCAGTGTGCACTGGATTATGCAGATACTAAGTTTATTCTTGGAACTAATAGGGGCGTATGTTTTTTTGATATCGAAAAAGGTTCAATTGCTGAATTTTTTGATAAAAGTTTTAGTGATAGCAAAAATTGGTTTTCGGTAAGTACTTTGTATAAAGATCAGCTTGGGATTATCTGGCTTGGAACGGATATAGGGCTTGGTAAAATGAACCTGCAGGATAATACTATTCAGTGGTTAAGAGAAAGCATACCTGCAATTGACATATATATTAAAGGAAGTATAAATGATATTACTGAAGATGATGATCAAAACCTATGGATTGCTACTGAGGAGAGTGCCTGTATCTATAACAAAAAAATGAATAAAATTCAAAAGCTTAGTGAAAAGGGAGAGTACGGACTCAGATCCAGATTAATTAATAAACTCTTTGAAGATAGTAAAGGAAATATTTGGGTTGGATACTCCGATAATGGCTTGGATGTGATGCTCCCCAATGGGAAATTTTTACATTATCCGGGCGATAAATATGATGTATCCGGCTTTAGAGGAACTGATATAAACACAATTTATCAGGATCGCAAACAAAATATATGGGTTGGAGGTAATAAGGGGTTGAATAAATTTGAATCTGTGAATGGTAGAATTAAAAATTTTGGTATAAAAGATGGCTTTCCGCATCAGGAGATTATGTCAATTCAGGAAGATGATCAACAGAATTTATGGATTAGTACAGGTAATGGAATCTGCAAGTTTGGCCTTTCTTCTGAAAATATTATCTCGGTATATAAGCAAGAAGATGGTTTGCAAGATAGCCGTTTTACACGGGCAAGCTGTAAATTAAGTTCAGGCCTGCTGTTATTTGGTGGAAATAATGGAGCATCTGTGATTAATCCTGAAGAAATTATAGATGTTAAAAGTATTTCTGAAATTGCTTTTACGGCTGTAAATAGATATAATGAACTGATCACGAATGAAATTAACTCGGGGGATACCATAGTTATCAAGCCTGATACCAAATTCTTTTCTGTAGAGTTTGCTGCACTGGATTATACGGACCCCTTGAAAAACCAATACAGGTATAAATTAGTAGGATCTTTTGATAATTGGATCAATTTGGGAAATGAACATAAAGTTTCATTTACTAACCTGTCACCTGGCCGTTATTTACTGCAAATTTCAGCATCTATCAGTGAAGGGGTATGGAATGAAGAGGGAGTATCTCTTGTGCTAATTGTAAAACCTCCTTTCTGGAAGACAAAATGGTTTATCGGATTAAATGCTTTATTGGTAATATCCATTATATCCACCATTTTAATATTAAAGATCAACAGCCTTAAAAATGAACGAAAAAGTTTGAAGTTGGAGCAAAGACTGTTGAGGGCACAAATGAATCCTCATTTTATATTTAATGTACTTGCAGCTGTTCAGGGATTGATATATAAAAAAGAAACCAAAACTGTAAGTATCTATTTGTCCAAATTTGCCTCTTTGATGAGATCTATTTTATATCATTCCGGAGAGGAAAATATTATGTTAACAGATGAAATAGAGTTTGTGGAAAATTACTTAAAGCTCCAACAGCTCAGATTTTCCGGGAAATTTAATTATGAAATAAAAATAGATGATACTGTTGATGCCGAATCTGTTTTAATTCCTCCTATGTTGTTACAGCCTTTTATTGAAAACTCAATTGAACATGGATTCAGAAAGCTGCAGGATGGAAACGGCATGATTGTAATTTCTTTCAACAGGAAAAACTCTTCACTTGAAATTAAAATTGAAGATAATGGTGTTGGGTATTTAAAAGCAAATAAAGAAAAAAGTGATAAGAAACATAAGTCATTGGGAATTGAAACTACAGTTGACAGGATTAAACGAATAAATAAAGGCGGGAAGTTACAGGAATATTATAATCACACAGACTTAAGTACAACCGGAAAACAAAGTGGTACCCGTATTATTTTTAAGTTACCATATAAGGAATCTTATTAATTTAGCATTAAATCGAAATATTATGCATGCACTAATCGTCGATGATGAAGCTTTTGTGAGAGTGGCATTGAAAGAAATGCTTAAAATGCATTGTGAAGATATAGAAATCATTGAAGAAGCCGGAAGCATAACCGATGGTAGGCAAGCCCTTGAAAAAACTACTCCCGATATCGTATTTTTGGATATAAGGCTTTCTGATGGAAAAGGTTTTGATTTATTAAAAGGCTTAAATGACATTCCTTTTAAGGTGATTTTCATTACTGCTTACGAAGAATATGCCATCACGGCATTTAAGTTTAGTGCAATTGATTATTTACTGAAGCCTATTGATGTTGATGAATTAATTACTGCAGTAGAAAAAGCAAAAGTTTCCATTGAAAAAGAGAACACCAAATTGTTAATGGAAGCTTTTCTGAAAAACCAGGAATCCAACCAAAAGAAAATTGCTCTTAAAACAGCTGAAGCTATACATTTAATAGATGTGAAGGATATTATCAGATGTAATTCTGATGGAAATTATACGAACTTTATTATCAAGGATAATAAGGCACTACTGGTTTCTAAAACTTTGAAAGAATTTGAAGAGCTTTTATCACCTTATCATTTTGTAAGAATTCATCAATCACATCTTATAAATCTGGATTATATTGAAAAGTACGATAAACGATCCGGAGGCTTTGTAGTATTAAAAGATCGGTCTGAAATACCTGTTTCCACCCGGAAAAAGGAAGAACTACTTAGATTGTTTGAATCCTTGTAAGTTTAATTATAAAGGATCTTGAATTTTTATTTTCAATTTCTCGTTAGTCACATACGAATACTAATTATGAGCTTGCAGATAATTACTTTGTATTTATAATGGAGGAATGCTGTCGTAAATTTACTTTAAATAAATCTTGCTTATAATAATCTAATTAATCTAATGAAGAAATTATTTATTGTTTTGCTTGCCATTGTATTTAGTGTAAATATAAATGCAGAAAATAAAGATGTTCAGTTAATTGCAGTTCATATTGGAAGTCATGAACATATGAGTGTACTTGATAAATCAGCATTTCCCGATTTTGAATTTTATTATAATGATGCAAAGCTGATCTGGTATTCCGAACAACAGAAAATGATGGGTAATCCTAAATACTTAATAGGATATTATGGTGAGGTTCCGGAAAAAATGGGCTTTTGTGCAAACTATAGAGGAAGCTTGGGAAAGGGGTATTCCTTCCCATATGCCCAGGGAGCAATTTATGTTATTGATAAAGAAGGAACTATTGGTTATCACTTACAGCCGGAAAGATTTACAAAAGATTATCATAGGGATACTTATTACAGGATTGTGAGTGAAATTCATGGTCTAGTAAAAAAGTTCAAGAAAGGAAAAAATTATAAAAAGCTAAAAGATTCAAAACAGAAATATCTTAAAAAATCTGCTATTGGAGAATTAGAACAAAATAAAGGAGCCTCTCTTGATAAGAAAAATGAAGGCCTTAGAGGTTGGCAAATCCCTGATTTAATCATCAAAAATGAACAGGTAGAAAGTAAAAGTCTTAGGAAGTTAACAAAAGGAAAAATAACTGTTTTGGTTTTTTTCTCTTTGAACAGTGCACATCATATCAAAGCAAATGCCAGGGGTATCGTTGAAAAAGAATGGGAGGGACAAAAATTAATTTCAGTAAAAGACTATGCTGAAAAGCAGGAAAAAAAATTTATGGAAGGAGATTATGAAAATAAAGCACAGGCGAAGAAAGGATTTGCAAAAACCCTTTTCAAATCTGCAGTGGCTACATCTGATAATTCAATTGCTAAATTGATTATTAATAATAAAGAAGAATTGGCAAATGCAGATAAGGTCAAAGCATATCAGCAAATGGTTCAGCATTTAATGATGATCCAGAAAGAAGCTAAGAAACTGAAAAAATAAGAATACATCTATCGCTAATTATACCTGGTTTGCTTATTATTTAAGGGAGTAATCAGGTTTGGAGCCTCTTGTGAATACAAGGGGCTTCTTTATTGAGGGATATTCGATAGCAGATACTCGATATGCGATTTGTGAAGATGTAAGTTATTTGACTAAAATCATACATAAATCAGAAATCTTAAATCGTTACGTCATTCAATCGTTCAGTATTTAGCGAATAATCCATGTAAAAAAGGAAAACGATCAAAACTCCTAAAAACCTTGATAAAAGAGAACTTACTGACTCGAAGAACGCAATCAATTCTCTACTTCCAATAGAAATATGATTATTTTGTTTACGGGTTTGATTTTATTTTTTAGACACCAATTTTCCAAATACCTTTTTCTAAAAAAGCTTCAATGGTTTGCCTGTTTGCCTTATTTAAAAGATTAGAATGAGATATTTTCTGTTGTTTCGCATAATCAGCCAAGGTAATTATTTTCTTTCCCTCTAAATACGCCAGTCGTTTATGGTAACTTTGACATAGTGCTTTGCCTATGATTCCCTCCATAATTTCAGTTGTCCCCGATTGGTCAAATTCCTGGAAAGCGGAATAATACTCTTTTCGATTAATAAACTTAATGTTGATAGGAACATAGTTTTCGCGAATCAGCACATAATTATTAATCACTCGTCCGATTCTTCCGTTTCCGTCCACAAATGGGTGGATGTGTTCAAAAGTGAGGTGTAGTTTCGCAATACGCCTCACAATATTTTCCGTATCACTTATTTGATATTGCACCAGCATTTCTTTGAGCAATCCCAGAACTTCTTTAGGACCGGGGGCGATATGATTGGCAACGCGTACCCATTCATCATCATTCCTAAACCGACCGGCAATATCGTCGCGAATATTACTGATAAACATTTTGTGAAGAAATAATATAATTTCTAAAGAAAGTTCTTTTTCTGTTGCTTTTTGATTGATGTAGATTACCACCCGTGCTAGGTTTTTTGCTTCAAAAAGTTCCCGCTCATTGATAAATCGGTCAAGGTCAATTTGCATCAGGATTTTTTCGGTTTCATCGAGCGTTAAAGTGCTGTTTTCTATCGCATTAGAATTATATACCTGCTCAGCTACTTCTGTTTCATTGATAAGGTCTACCAAGGCTTTTTTATCAGGAGCAAGACGACAATAGCGCTCTTTGAGCGATTGAATGTACCGGAGAATACGAAAAGATTGTTTCATAGTTCAAATATAATTCATTTCACGGATCAGTCAAGCTAACTCGTGAATAATAATGAAAAAATAGCTTCTTTTCACGAGTTAAAAAGAGAAATGCCACATTTTTTTAATGGGAAAAGGCTATTCCTCCAAAATATAGGGGTAAGTGTAAATGTTTTTATCATACGTTGGGCGCAATTATGTTGATATACCCTGTATTGAAGGTTGTTTGTTTGTCCAACATATAATTTATTTGTTGTTTTACTTTTAAGTACATAAGTGAAAACCATAATGTGATATAATAGGGAGAGAGTAAATAAAAAAAATCCCCATCAACTTAACGGGGATTTTGTTTTCGCTCCTCATCTTGGACTCGAACCAAGGACCCTCTGATTAACAGTCAGATGCTCTAACCAGCTGAGCTAATGAGGAGTTTAGCGTTTTTTGCGGTTGCAAAGATAAAACATTTTTTTAATTGTCAAATAATAATCCAAAAAAATAATTTTCCTCTTGCATCATCCTAATTTATTTAATCATTTTTAAACGATTAATCTCGAATTCCTTTAAATAGCGCCACTTTCCTCTTGAAATATCTTTTTTTGTTAATCCGGCAAATGCAACCCTGTCTAGGCGAATCACTTTATAATTCAGATGTTCAAAAATCCTTCTTACAATCCTGTTCTTTCCAGAATGCAGTTCCACTCCTATTTCACATTTGTCACTGCCATCTTCAGCATAAGAAATCTTATCTACTTGTATATGTCCATCTTCTAAATCCAAACCTTCTGCTACTTTTAACATATCATTTGAGGCCAAAGGTTTATCCAGGACTACATGATAAATCTTTTTAATGTTATGCTTGGGATGAGTAAGCTTTTTAGCCATATCACCATCATTGGTAAATAACAATAGTCCTGTGGTATTTCTGTCTAAACGGCCAACAGGAAAAATCCGTTCTTCACAAGCTTTCTCAACAAGACTCATCACAATTTTGCGTTCGTACGGATCTTCAGTAGTAGTAATATAGCCTTTAGGTTTATTCAGCAATACATAAACCATTTTTTCGGGTTTCAGGATTTTTCCTTTATAGCTTACTGTATCCTTCTTGCTTACTCTGATACCCAGTTCTGTAACTACTTTACCGTTTACTTTTATTTCTCCGTTTTGAATTAGCTCATCAGCTTCACGGCGTGAGCAAATCCCTGCATTTGCAATATACTTATTCAAACGAAGCTCATCTTTTTTAGGAGCGGTATTCTTGTAATTCGGAGCATCACTTTTTGATTTTTCTTTTTTCAGCGAATCAAAAAACTCATTCTTTTCTTTACGATAAGCTTTTTTCATTGCTTTTGGAGATTCTTTTTTATAAAATTTGGAAAAATCTCCGTGCTTCGATGTATTATTTTTTTTATTGATGCTCATTTCAATTTTTTTGGGCTGCAAAGATAGTCTTAAAATTTTATTCTACAGACAAATCTTTCTTTATTCCTGTATTTTTAATAAAATGACAATTAGTATGTTGGATAAAAGGCATCTTCCAAATGCTCAATCAAATGCTGATTTTTATTTACGATTATGGATATGATATCGAATTGAATTTCTATATCCATATCTTTTCGTTCAACATAAATATCGGCTGCCCTTATCAAGGATTGCTGCTTTATTTTGTTTACAGAAAATTCGGGTTCTACTAAATAAGATGAGCTTCGCGTTTTCACTTCAATAATGATAAGAGTGTTGTCGTGTTTAGCAATAATGTCTACTTCATATTTTCCGGTTCTCCAATTGGTTTCCAGAATTTCGTAGTGTTTCTTACGAAGATAAGCAAGTGCTATTTCTTCTCCCTTTTTTCCTAATTCATTGTGTTCGGCCATAATGTGATTGTTTTATTTTGCTATAGGCTACAGGCTACAGGCTACAGGCTGCTTGTTGCTTGTTGCTTGTTGCTTGTTGCTTGTTGCTTGTTGCTTGTTGCTTGTTGCTTGTTGCTTGTTGCTTGTTGCAGGGGAGTGTTAACTAATAAAGATAAATCAATAATTTTTTATTTCCTTAAGTTTATTTTTCAAAATTAAGTTGGACTTCAGCATCGACTTTCAATTCAACAGTCCTCCCTAATATAATACCACAATGGTTGGAAATGTGACCGGCAGGGAATCCAAAACAGGCCGGATAATGGTATTTTTCAATATGTTCGTAAATGATTTCATAGGCTGTTTTTCCGAAAGGAACTTTATTGTCATTCATCTCGGTCATCCCTCCAACAATAAGTCCAGCAAGGCTTTCCAGTTTTCCTGATCGTTTTAAATTGAGCATCATCCGGTCGATATGATAAAGATATTCATCCAGATCTTCGATAAATAAAATTTTTCCATCAGTTTTGATATCACAATCTGAACCACATAAAGTATGCAAAAGAGAAAGGTTTCCTCCAATGATTTGAGATTTGGTACTTCCTACTTTATTTAAAAGATGAGCTTTTACGGAATAAGATAATGTTTCTCCAAATATTACTTTTCGAACGGATTCAATAGCTGATTCGCTAGCTGTAGGAAAATTTATGGCCATGATCCCATGCAGGCTTTCGACTTCCAATTGTTGGGATAAATAGGAATGAATAACTGTAATATCACTAAATCCGATTAACCATTTCGGATTTATTTTAAACTTTTCCCAATTAATTTTATCCATGATCCGGATGCTTCCATACCCTCCCCTGGCAAATAGGATGGCTTTTACTTCCGGGTCATCAATCATTTGTTGAAAATCATCAGCCCTTTCCTGATCCCTGCCAGCGTATTGGTTGTCTTCATTGAAAATATTTTGTCCGAGTATGACCTCAAGCCCCCAGGAAGTTAAAATATTAGTTGCATCTAATAATTCATTCGGACTGATTTTTCGTGCCGGTGCTACTATGGCAATTCTATCGCCTGGAATAAGATTTTGAGGTCTATGCATATGTTTGATGTATGAAACAAATCCTTAACTTTGCCGAAATTAAAGGAAAATTACTTAAGATGGAACAAGATCAGGGAAAATTTAAGCGTTATACCATTACTTCTGCCCTGCCCTATGCAAATGGGCCAATTCATATCGGACACCTTGCCGGAGTATATGTGCCGGCTGATATTTATGTTAGATATTTAAGGTTAAATGAAAAAGATGTCGTTTTTATTGGTGGCTCGGATGAGCATGGAGTACCTATTACTATTAAAGCACAAAATGAAGGTGTAAGCCCACAGGAAATTGTTGATCGTTATCATTCCATTATTAAAAAATCCTTTAAAGAATTTGGAATTTCATTTGATGTGTATTCCAGAACCTCTAACCGAATTCATCATGAAACTGCTGCTGATTTTTTTAAAACCCTTTATGAAAAAGGTGAATTTGTTGAGCAAAGCAGTGAACATTATTATGATGAAGAAAAGAACCAGTTTTTAGCTGACCGTTATATTACCGGAACTTGTCCGCATTGTGGCAATGAAAAAGCCTATGGTGATCAATGTGAGAATTGTGGTACTACCCTGAATGCGACTGACCTGATTAACCCTAAATCTGCTTTATCCGGAAATGCTCCGGTATTAAAAGAAACCAGGCACTGGTATTTGCCTTTGGATAAATATGAAGATTGGCTCAAAGAATGGATATTGGAAGGGCATAAAGAATGGAAGCCCAATGTATACGGGCAATGTAAATCCTGGATTGATCAGGGTTTACAACCAAGAGCTGTTACCCGTGATCTGGACTGGGGTGTGAAGGTTCCTGTTGAAGGAGCTGATGGAAAAGTGCTTTATGTTTGGTTTGATGCCCCCATCGGATATATATCTGCAACACGTGAGTGGGCACATGAGAATGGCAAGGATTGGGAACCCTATTGGAAAGATGAAAGCAGTAAGATGGTTCACTTTATTGGAAAAGATAATATTGTATTTCATTGTATTATTTTTCCTTCAATGTTGAAACATGAAGGGTCTTATATTTTACCCGAAAATGTTCCTGCCAATGAATTTCTGAATTTAGAAAATGACAAAATATCTACTTCCAGAAACTGGGCTGTATGGTTGCATGAGTATCTGGAAGAATTTCCCGGTAAGCAGGATGTATTACGTTACGTACTTTGTGCAAATGCTCCGGAAACCAAAGACAATGATTTTACCTGGAAAGATTTTCAAGCCAGAAATAATAATGAATTATTGGCCGTTTTTGGAAACTTTGTAAACCGAACCCTGGTTTTAACTCAAAAGTATTTTGATGGTAAAGTGCCTGAAGTTACCGGCTTAACAGATCTTGATAAAGCACTTATAGAAGAACTTAAAACTTATCCCGGATCAATTGGAAAAAGCCTGGAGAATTATCGTTTCCGTGAAGCCTTAAATGAATTGATGAATTTGGCTCGCCTGGGAAATAAATACCTTACTGAGACGGAACCATGGAAATTGTTTAAAACAGATGTAGAACGCGTAAAAACCATTTTAAACCTTTCATTACAAATCTGTGCTAATTTGGCTTTATATTCGGAAGCATTTTTACCATTTACTTCCGAAAAGCTATATGGTATGTTAAATATCGACCGATTGTTATGGAAAGATGGTGGTGGTAATTTAATCGAAGCAGGCCATGAATTGAATAAGCCCGGCTTTTTATTTGAAAAAATTGAAGATGCTGCTATAGAAGCACAAATTGAAAAACTTTTGGCTACTAAAAAAGATAATGAAGCAAATGCTGCCATTGAGGTAAATTCTCAAAAAGAAAATATTGTTTTTGATGATTTTGTGAAGATGGACATTCGTACGGGAACTATTTTGGAAGCTGAAAAAGTTCCAAAAACCAAAAAGCTTCTTAAAATCAAAGTGGATACCGGTATTGATCAGCGGATTGTAGTTTCCGGCATAGCCGAATTTTATAAACCTGAAGAAATTATTGGGCAGAAAGTAAGTATTTTGGTAAATTTGGCATCGCGAAAACTTAAAGGTATCGAATCGCAGGGAATGATATTGATGGCTGAAAATACAAAAGGAGAACTTTGTTTTGTTCAACCATCAGCAGATTTCCACAACGGTAGCGAAATAAAATAGAAAAGATATCTATAGAAGATACATCGAATATCTTATATCTGCTATCTTCTATCAAATATCAAACCGGCCCCATAGTTCAAGGGATAGAACGGAAGTTTCCTAAACTTTAGATCCAGGTTCGAGTCCTGGTGGGGCTACTGTAAGCTTATATTATCAGGGTTTTTAGAAAACTAAGGACTAATTTAGACCTAATATTTTCTCTCTAACTCTTTTCTCAAAGGTAAGAAATGTTTATATATGCAACATGTTGAAATTTAGCGTGTTGGATATTCAAGCCCACAATTTAATCGAACCTAATAGAAAATTGAGAAATTTTTATGGCAAGTTTAAGTAAAATTGTCTATTTTGAACCTAAAATTCATAGCTCCTTAAAAATGTTGTAGTTGTATATTCCGTAGGAGATTCGAACTATGAAGGTATTGATTTTTAGTGATTAGCATTTCTATTAATTAATTATTTATTGATTTAATATATATCTTAGTAGTAACTATTTTTATTGGTATAATTGTACTCCCCAACAACTGATATTACTGATTGTAAAAGCATAATCTTTATTGATTACTATGATAATTAAAAAATTATTTTAATTTTGCAACTTAACTTATAAGTGAAGCGTATAATACATATCGAACCACTGGATGAATATGAATCGGCAAACTTTTACACGATTAGGTTTAATGATGAAGAGGATAGTGAGTTTGACAAGTTCTTTAGTAAGTTTGATGGAATTCCTGAATATGAATCTGATTTCAACGTTATTATTAGTTATTTGAATAAAATTGGTGAACAAGGTGTTATTGATAGATATTTCCGACCCGAAGGAGGACGTGTAATAGCACTACCGATATATTCAAATAAACTAAGATTGTACTGTTTTAAGATTAGTGAATGTGTTTTACTAATAGGAAATGGTGCACACAAGGAAGTTGAGAAAGTTCAGGATTCTGAAGAATTAAGCAAATATGTGTCGGATCTTAGAATTACTGGAAAATATCTTTTAAGTAGAATTGAAAGTGATAAATATGATACTTGTATACATAATTGCACATTATATGGGAATTTGGAATTTTCAATAGAAACTACTGAATAGCAAATATATGAGCAAATACAGCATTAAAGAAAGAGCTAAGAGTGTACCTCCTGAGATTGATTTAATGGTTGAAAAATCTATGGAGATTGCAAATAGAATATTAAATATTCTTGATTTGCAAGGTAAAACTCAAAAGGATTTAGCCGACTTGCTATCTAAAAAAGAGTCAGAAATCAGTAAATGGCTTCAAGGGACTCATAATTTTACACTTTTGACAATTTGTAAAATTGAAGCTGTTCTTGGGGAGAGCGTTTTAGTTGCTGAACCTCCAAGAATAATAACTAACCCGATTATTTCAATTGATTTGCCAAGGCAAAAACCATTGTGGAGTAATGAACAATGTGATAGTAATGAATTTTTTGAAATTGAAGATCATTTAAAATTACAAGTTGACCCTCTGCATGTTTGGACATTTAATCTTCCTAAATCTGCAGGTTGTATCCAATAATATAGTCTATTGTCATGGAAAGTAAAAAGAAAATAGAAATTGAATTGCCCATAGAATTAACAGATGTTAAGTTAATTGACTTCAATGTAATAAGTGAATTACCAGAAAGTTTAAAGAAATCTGGTTTAAGTAGAGATAAGGTTCAGTTTGAATTTAATATTGAAATGAAGATTAATGCCTCAGATGAGTCTATAGTTATTGAAGCTAATACTAAGTATTTTGCTGATAAAGAAAAAACGATATACCTTGGTAATATTGTATCCTCTGGTGAATTTAAAGTTTCAAATATTAATGAATCTATGAATAAAACAAAAGGTCAATTACCGAATGCTTTTCTAGCTAGTCTAATGGGAATTGTATTATCTTCAGCAAGAGGAATGCTTGTAATTAAATCAAAAAATACAATAATGGAAGGTATTATATTACCTCCGATTAACCCATTATCTTTTTTCCCTGTAAAATAGAAATATAAAACTTAAATATCCCATAGTTTAGAAACACTTCTTAAATGTTTTTTACTAACTGCTATATAAGGTTTCATTGCTGAGTAATCAGAATGACCTAACATTTTCATTACATCTATTACATCCATTCCTTTATTTAGAGCATTTGGGATAAAGGTTTTGCGTGCTACGTGGGTTGTAATTATATCATTTAGATTCTGTATACTTCTACAATTTTGTAGCCTTTACCTCCAGGATTAATCCTTTTCTCAAGAATAGGTATTTGTCTGGTTAAGCCTAAGTGTGTAAACAACTCTTTGAGATATTTATTATATTTCTGATCACTAATTTTTGGTAGTCTCCCTCCCTCATTTAGAATATCTTTTGTAGCATCAAATAAGAGTGGATAAGTCTTACCTCCAGTTTTAAGCATTCTGAATTCCAATGTTCCATCATATTCCCATGATGGGTTGTAGCGTTGTGAATTGCAATATCTCATCTCCGTATAGCAGTAAAACAAGAATAGGTCTCTTATTTTTCTAAATGAAAACTTATGTAACACTGCATTTTTTAGAATATTTAATTCTGAATCGTATAAGTAAATTACATTTTGATCTGGTTGCTTTGAGGTCATCAATTTCATGTAGCAAACATTATGTTCTGGATAGTTTTCCTTGACAAAAGCTTTAAGGCGTTTTACATGTCCTTGGAGTGTTGATTTTACAAGCAGCTTTTTCTGTGTTAAGAAGTTGATGAAGTCATTATAAAAGGATTTATTTAAGGTTTCGATATCCCATTCCTTTTTATGCTTCTTCTGGTATTCTTTGCACAAGTTATAGGTTCGATTTTGCATCTTCATTGAGCCTTCAGTTAGCCTAGACTCTATAAGCATTAAGTAATTAATGTAATCCTTAACATTTAAGCTTTGTAGCACATTCATAGTTCAAGGGATAGAATAGTTGTTTCCTAAACAATGGATCCAGGTTCGAGTCCTGGTGGGGCTACAAAAATATAAGATATTCGATTTTTAATATGCGATTTATGTTAGAATTTAATCTACATAAATCGCATATTTGTTTATATACCGGCTGGGGATTTTAGTTTTTCAATCGTAGTTGATTTTTGCATGGAAGAAGTTACGATTGGTGAAGATCCGTCCGAATCATAAATTATTCTTCCTTCTCCTTCTTCTATCCATTTTCCATTTGGATTCCCGTAATTGTTTAGCATAAAATTGGCATAGTGAAGATTACTAATACCTGAAGCTGTAACTGTACCCGAAATAACGTGTAATAAATCTGCAGGATCTCCACTAATGTCAGAACTGGTTTTAGCAAATATTGTTACATTATTCCCTGTTCCTACAATATACGCTCCTATGCCATTTCCGGACTCAGTTCCGGCTCCGCCATTACCAGTAAAATAATCCATGCTAATGGTCAGGTTTTCATTATTTTGATTTTTGAAGGTAAGAGTCATATCCTGAAATGACATTCCTGCATTATCACCTGGCCTGTTGCTTGCTTTCAATATAAATGGAGTGCAGAAATAAGTATTCTCAACATTAGGAGGCGTAGCACCTCTGTTTATAGGCATTCCTAACGAAATAATTTCATCCAGAATTTCATCCGGAACCAGATTGTTAATTGCAGGAGTTAATTGATTTTCATCTAACTTGGAGTCTTCATCTTTGCTGCAACTTACAAAAATTCCCAATAGACAAATAATTGAGATAAATAATCTTTTTTTCATAGGTAAAAGTTTTTGTTAATAAATGATATAATTGTTCATCTATAACTAAAGATATACCTAGAAAAGACAATATAAATACAAAATTAGCATTCGTTAGTTACGAATTATTATTTGATGGAAAATCCGTCTTAAATGAAATCCTTAAACCGAAAATCTTATATCTGCCTGCACCTAGCTACCATTTACAAACATCTCTGTAAAGTATATTAAAAAGGTAGACAGAACTGACCTTAGAAGTCATATTTCATCATTTATGATATAAGAAAGAGCAAGGGGGGCAATAGCACCGGCTCTTTAGGCCGGTGGTTATAAAACGAATGATAAATCCGGCAAGGCTTTAGCCTTTTTTCAGTCCTGTTCGGATTGTAAGTTTTTGGTTTAAAAGGACTAAAGCCCTATAATTATTTGTGTTTTATTTTCTATTCTTAAATAAACAATAGAAAATAATCAATAAATTAGGCCCCATAGTTCAAAGGATAGAATAGTTGTTTCCTAAACAATAGATCCAGGTTCTAGTCCTGTTGGGGCTACTTAATTTCCCATTTTATATTTCTCTCTATTACTCTATTTTTATCTTAAAATAATAATTTTGGCAAGATGTATGTTATAATGGATATGTTAATATTGTACTGTGCTTTATTATATTAATAGTTTAATTTTAAATCGAATATTATGAAACATATAATTCTTATCCTCATTTTAGTGACTGGTTTTGGAGCGATTCAAGCTCAGCAAAACAAAACTAAAAGAGAAAAACGTAAAGCTAAAAAGGAAGCTGCATATGCTATGAAAGTGAAGAAAGTGAAAGATTTAATAGATCAAAAGGCCTATAAATTTATAGCTACTCAAATGCTTCCATCAGGTGCTCCAGGCAATCATATAAGTTATGGTTATGACTTAACGATCAATGATAATGAAGTCATTTGTTATTTGCCTTATTTGGGGAGAGCATATACCGCAGATTTAAGTGGTAAAGGGCCTTATAATTTTGAAAATAAGATTGAAAATTATTCTATAAAAAGAAGTAAAAAAGGATATTTAATAAAATTTGAAGCCCGAAATAAAAGCGACAATATTAGCTTTGTTTTAGATGTAGAGCTCAATGGTTCAAGCTCATTAAGAGTATACAGTGATAACAGGCAAGGTATTTCATATTTAGGAGATATAGGAGAAATTGAAGAAAAACCAGAGTAAATCAAAAATTGGCAATCTTCGATCTTATAGATTTTCTTTCTTCGTCAATTTAGAAACCCCTCCACCCAATGTGCCAAACCAGATGTTATCTTGGTTATCTATAACTATTGAAGTTACATAATTATTGGGCAATCCATTGTTTGTAGTATAGCTGGTCCAGGTAGTCCCATCGAATTTAGATGCTCCAAAAATGGTACCGAACCACATATTGCCATCTTTATCTTCAGCAATGGCCAGAACCTCATTAAATATTAATCCCTGGTCTTGTTTATAAGTGATCCATGTTTGGCCGTTAAATACTTTAACACCCCCAAGTGTACCGAACCATAATTTCCCTTGAGAATCTATGAAAACCGTAAATATGTAGTCTTCTAAACTAGCAGATGAAAGAAAGGAAATCCAGTTGGTATCATCATAACGTGAAATACCAAACTCGGTACCTATCCATTTATTGTTTTGAGAGTCTACAATAATCTTATTTACAAGGTCAAAAACTAATGAAGTTCCTCCTCCCTGCTTCTTGAAATATGTCCAGTTTGAATTATATAATCTGGAAAGCCCCATAGGCGTTCCAAACCAAACAGCCCCATTATTATCAACAGCTATTGAATTTACTTTGTTATCGGAAAGCCCGCTACCTTGTCCTTCTGTATACTGGGTCCATTGCCCGCTTTTGAATTTAGAAGCTCCCAATGGAGTTGAGAACCAAACAGCTCCATCATCCGCAAATGATATTTCATTGATCGTATGGTAAATTAAGCCATCAGATTTTGTTAGGTTGGACCATGTATCACCATCATAAATTGCAGCACCGAATTTTGTTCCTGCCCATAATTTTCCTTGAGAATCCATATTCAGACAAAGTATTTCATTACTGATAATCCCATTTTTAGTGGTAAAAGTTTGCCAGGTATCTTCGTTTTCGGAAGGAACCGGAGCTTTGCTGCCGCAATAAGTAAAACCAAGAATTATTATAGGTAAAAATATAAGATTTTTTAT
This sequence comes from Bacteroidales bacterium, assembly GCA_028280405.1. GTDB lineage: Bacteria > Bacteroidota > Bacteroidia > Bacteroidales. Next base: position 17,940 of record JANQLW010000078.1, on the reverse strand, counting down.
TCGGGGCATGGTGTCATAATTTGTAATGTAAATATAAGTTAATTTGTATTTTTTTCATAGCTTTAAGTATATTGGACAGGGAAAGCTATTCTCTATTTGGGAAAAGAAACTTAATAATTTTTTTCGAATATGCACATATACAGAAAGATACATATTATGGCGCGTGTGTTGATTGAATGAAATTGAATAGTTTGAGAATGATTCTCAATTTTATAAATTTGTATGTATGAAGCGTAATTTTTTGTTCATATTCATTGGCTCCATAATGCTTAGTTGCCATAGCTGGGATGCGAGAGATCCTGTGCTTAATCCGGCCACTACAGTTGAGGAACTGGATGTAAAATCTGATTTTAGTTGGAGAACATCAGAAAATATAGCTTTTTATGTAAAGAATTTATCTCAAGGTGTTGTAAAGATTACTAGTGAGGAAGGAGATCAATTATTCCATAAAGGATATTATAATGGAGTTACAGAGTCTTATCAAATTATAATAAATATTCCGTCCTATCTGAAAAAAGTAATGATTAATGATGAGTTGGTTGAGCTTACTGGCAATATCATTATACATGAAATGACTGTAATAGCATCTCCTTTAAAAAGCTTAAAATCAGGTTCCTCTTTAACATTTGATGGAGAAAATGATTATATTGATATTGATCGTGAAGTTATAGATGATTATCCTTTTACGATAAGTGCATGGGTTAAAACTTCCGGTTTTGAGGATGATGATGAAGATATGGTTATTATCAGTTATGCTGATCCCGAAAGAACAGATCGATATTGTGGAATATATATAGGGGAAGATGAAGATGGTGTTGCTTGTTTAAGAATTCGAAACAGATCAGAAAGAAAAATAGAAGGAGATACAGAAATTTTAGATGGTAAATGGCATCAAATCGTTGGTGTTTTTAAAAGTGATAAGGACAGGAAATTATATGTAAACGGAAATCTTGAAGGAAGCGATAATCGTAGGCTGAGGTATAGCGATATGGAGCTTCTTACTTTTGGCCGTTGGGGAGATAAATCTCCTAAATCTTATTTTAAAGGAAAGATTGATGAGATTCAGATTTGGGAAAAGGCATTAAGTTCAAGTGAAGTGCAAAATTATTATGAGAATAATCCTTCAGGTAATGAGGATGGCCTGGTAGCTTATTATAAGTTTGATGAAGGTTCGGGTTCATCTATTAAGGATGAAGTAAGTGGAAACAGTGAAGGAGAGTTTCATGGTGTTAATTGGTCTTCTGATAATGGTGGCAGTAGCAATACCGGTGGAGAAGGCTCAGGAGGTGACGATGATGATCCTGAAAGCGATGATGATGATAATGATGGCATTGATGATGATGATGATGATTTTCCGAAGGATAAAGACAAAGCATTTATTAATAAATATCCGGCTTCAGGATATGGAACTTTAGCCTTTGAAGATTTATGGCCTGCCAGAGGGGATTATGATTTTAATGACCTTGTAATTGATTATCAGTTCAGGATGATTACCAATAAAGACAACTATGTTTCAAAGATTGAAGCTGATTTTGTAGTAAGAGCTATTGGTGCAAGTTTTAAAAATGGTTTTGGTTTCCAATTTCCCAATGACAATATTTCTGTGGGAGACTTAAGTGTTACGGGCTTTGAAGTGGATGCCCCTTTTCTTAGTATTGGTGCAGACGGGTTGGAGAATCAGCAGGAAAGGCCAACCATAATTGTGTTTGATAATGCTTTTGATATACTTCCTCGTATTGGAGGTGAGCTTGGTGTGAATACTGATCCTTCTGCTTCAGTAACTGAGCCGGATACTATTAAGTTGGTTATAAATATCTCTCCTGAAAGATATACTTTAAATCAGTTAAATATTGCTAATTTTAATCCGTTTATATTCGTTAATGAAACCAGAGGTAAAGAAATCCATTTGCCTGATTATACTCCTACTTCATTAGCGGATGCCAGCTATTTTGGTACCTTACATGATAATAGCGACCAGGGCGTGGGCAGATATTATAAAACAGTTGATAATCTACCATGGGCTATCAATATTTATGAATCCTTTGATTATCCTGCCGAAAAGAATGCGATAATTACAACTTACCTGAAATTTGCCAGCTGGGCTGAAACCAATGGTGAATCATTTCCCGACTGGTATCAGGATAAGAGTGGTTATCGGGATGCAGATAAGGTTTATTCCCCAAACTAAGAAGATATTCTATTTATGATTTTTGATATTAAAAGTCCCATATACAATTAGGATAGATATGATTTATTAAAAAAATATGGAACATCAGAAACCTGCTTGTAGCAGGCAAGTTATAAATTATAAATGGTATATGAATTATTTTTCTAAATTCATCCGAACCCTGGAACTTAGAATATCAATTCCAATTTCGTTTTCCCCTCCCTGTGGGATAATAATGTCAGCATAATGTTTTGTGGGCTCTATAAACTGAAGATGCATAGGCTTTACATAGCTCTCATAATGATTTAGCACGTCTTTAACAGATCTGCCACGTTCTTCAATATCACGCCATATAATTCTGGTAAGCCTATCATCTGCATCTGCATCTACAAAAACTTTAATGTCCAAACGATTTCTTAACTCTTCATTTGTAAGAATTAAGATTCCTTCAACAATAATTACTTTTTGAGGATTTACAGGAAGAGTTTCTTGAGCTCTTAGTCTGGTGATATAGGAATAGATCGGCATTTGAATCGTTTCGTTCTTACGAAGCATATCAAGGTGCTTAATCAGCAAATCAAACTCTATTGAAGAAGGATGGTCAACATTGATTTTTGCCCGATCTTCAGGACTCATATGGCTGCTGTCGTAGTAATAAGAATCCTGCGAAATGATGGCCACAGAACTTTTTGGCAATCTTTCTGTCATCTTCTTTACTACTGTTGTTTTTCCTGAACCGGACCCTCCGGCAATTCCTAAAATAAGCATATTGTAATTCTTTATTTAGAAAATAAAAATAAAAAAATAAGAAATGCAGATAAAGAGAGAATATAAATAAAAAAAGGGACATTGCATGCAACATCCCTTTACAAATATTTAAACAAAATTATTTCTTAAAATAAGAAACTGATCAGGATACCTGCTGCTACTGCCGAACCAATTACACCGGAAACATTAGGTGCCATTGCATGCATTAGCAAGTGGTTTGTTGGATCGTATCTTAATCCTTCCTGTTGAACTACCCTTGCACTATCCGGTACTGCAGAAACCCCTGATGCTCCAACCAATGGATTGATCTTTTTGCCTTCCTTCAGGAATAAGTTCATAAACTTCGCAAACATAATACCTCCGGCAGTTGCAATCATAAATGATATAGCTCCTAATATAAAGATCAAAATAGATTGAGATGTAAGGAATACATCTGCCTGAGTACTTGCTCCTACGGTTAGTCCCAATAATATCACAACGATATCAATTAAAGAAGTACGGGCAGTGTCAGCTAACCTTCTGGTTACTCCACTTTCTTTAAGAATATTGCCGAAGAATAACATTCCCAATAGAGGAAGTGCACCCGGAGAAATCATCGTTGTAAGTAATAAACCTGCAATCGGGAAAATGATCTTCTCCAGTTTAGATACTGATCTTGGAGGTTTCATACGGATCACTCTTTCTCTTTTATTTGTCAATAAGCGCATAATGGGTGGCTGAATTACGGGTACTAATGCCATATAAGAATAAGCTGCAATTGCAATAGGCCCGATCAGATTCTGAGTTTGTAAACCATTAATGATTTCACCATTGGCAAGTTTAGATGACAGGAAAATTGCAGTAGGTCCATCAGCACCACCAATAATTCCAATAGATGCAGCCTCAGGTAAATTAAACCCTAAGAACAAAGCTCCAAGGAAAGTAATAAAGATACCTACTTGCGCAGCAGCACCTAGTAGCATTAGTCTTGGGTTTGAAATCAATGAAGAGAAATCTGTCATTGCTCCGATACCTAAGAAAATCAATGGCGGATAAATTCCTTTTACAACTCCATAATACAGGTAGTTTAATACACTGCCTTCCTGATAAATTCCTAATTGTAGATTTGTTCCTCCATCCTGGAAGAAAGGTATATTTCCAATAATAATACCTGTTCCGATGGGGATTAAAAGTAGGGGTTCATAATCATATTTGATAGCCAGATAAATAAATACCAATCCAACTAAAATCATGATGATGTTTCCAGTTGTTGCATTTCTGAATCCGGTATAGCTTAAAAATTTAGCTATACCTTTTTCAGCTCCACTCATTTCTTCATCCTGCTGAGTAATGATAGTACTTTCTTTTTTATCGAAGCTACCTGTTTTAGCAAGTGTAGTTGTAATAATGGAAAGGAAGAATATAATTCCAAATACTGTAATGAATCTTTTCATGCCTTATTCCATTTCAATTAATACATCACCCTGAAGTACACTGTCACCAACCTGAACTTTGACCGACTTAACAGTTCCTTCCTTTTCAGCTTTAATAAGGTTTTCCATTTTCATAGCGTCATAAACAAGGATTTTATCTCCCTTAGTAATTGAATCACCTTCTTTTACAAAAATTTGTATAATATTCCCTGGTAGTGGTGCTGTAATATTAGCTCCACCTCTACCTGATTTTTGAATCTTATGAGATCCTTTAGGATTTTTAACATCTTTACGAACCAAAATCGGAGTTTTGGTTTCCTGAGTTGTTCTTTCTACTTCTATGTGATACGGGGATCCGTTAACTTCTACTTTTGCCTTACCATCTTCAAAGTATTTAACGATCACATCGTAATTGTTTCCCCTGATATTGAATTTAAACTTTTTCATTTTATATCTAAATAATTTTATAGGTATAAAATGGAACTCGCATGAGACATGTTATCATTAAAAAAAGTAACTGTCATTGCTCGTTTCATTTTTTATCTGCGAAAATTTCTAACACCATAAATTTTAGAACTCCATGGAGAATAGGTTTTCGATACCTTTTTAATTGTAATCACATTACTTTCTTCATCATGAAGCTCTTTGTATAAATATAAAGCCATGCTGATGGCTGCTGTTTCTTCTCCTGTTATATTCGGTAAATCTGCAATTTCATGTTTTCCTTCTCTTCTTAATTTATTTCGAAGATTGGTGTTCAATAATTTTGAAACACCTGTAAAAAAGAAATACAAAACAACCAATGCAGTAAATACTATTGAGTATCCAACAAGAGTAATTACCAAACCTTCATCGAAAGCCTCCGGTAATTGAATTGTGCTTATATACATTGCTGTAAACATTTTATAATGGAATGTTAGAATGTTTCCTTGGAGGATTTGTATCCTTCTTAGTTGCAAGTGTACGTAATGCCCTGATGATACGGAAACGGGTATTTCTTGGTTCAATTACATCATCAATATAACCGTATCTTGCAGCTTCATAAGGATTTGCAAACTTATCACGATATTCTTTTTCCTTTTCAGCAATGAGTTTAGCTTTTTCTTCCTCATCTTCAATACCTGCTAACTCCTTACCGGAAAGGATTTCAATTGCTCCGGCAGGCCCCATAACAGCAATTTCTGCTGATGGCCATGCATAATTGGCATCACCACGCAATTGTTTTGAACTCATTACATCGTGAGCTCCACCATAAGATTTTCTTAATGTAATCGTGATTTTAGGAACAGTAGCCTCACCATAAGCAAACATTAGTTTTGCTCCGTGAATAATAATTCCACCGTATTCCTGAGCACTACCAGGTAAGAAACCGGGTACATCAACCAGTGTTACAATAGGCACATTGAATGCGTCACAAAAGCGAACAAAACGGGCTGCTTTACGAGAGGAATCAATATCAAGAACCCCTGCAAGGAAATTTGGCTGGTTTGCTACAATACCTACAGGCATACCATCAAATTTTGCAAAACCAATCACGATATTTTTTGCATAATTGCGTTGCACTTCTAAAAACTCACCATTATCTATGATCCCATGAATGATATCTTTTACATCATAAGGTTTATTTGGATTCTCAGGAATAATTTCATTTAAGTAGTCTTCCAAACGATCAATAGGATCACTATTTTCGGTGATCGGAGGATCTTCTAAATTATTTTGAGGAAGGTATGATAATAATTTGCGAAGAAGTAGGATACCTTCTTTTTCATCTTCAGAAATAAAGTGTGCTACACCGGATTTTTTACCGTGAACATCAGCACCTCCTAAGTCTTCGGTAGTAATATCTTCACCGGTAACAGTTTTAGCAACCTTAGGACCGGTTACAAACATATAACTGGTGTCCTTAGTCATCATAATGAAATCGGTTAGAGCCGGAGAATAAACAGCTCCTCCTGCACAAGGGCCAAAGATGGCTGAAATTTGAGGAATAACTCCCGAAGCCATAATATTACGCTGGAAAATTTCAGCATAACCGGCCAAACTTCTAACACCTTCCTGAATACGAGCTCCACCACTATCATTGATCCCGATTATAGGTGCCCCGACTTTCATCGCCTGATCCATAACCTTACAAATCTTTTGAGAGAATGTTTCTGATAACGACCCTCCAAAAACGGTAAAGTCTTGGGAGAAAACATAAACGACTCTTCCGTCAATAGTACCATGACCGGTAACAACTGCATCTGAAAGATATTGTTGTTTTTCCATCCCAAAATCGTGAGAACGATGTGTTACAAACATATCATACTCTTCAAAACTACCTTCATCAAGAAGTAGTTCTATTCTTTCACGAGCGGTAAGCTTTCCTTTCTTATGTTGAGAATCTATCCGCTTAATTCCACCACCCAGACGAGCTTCTTCTCTTTTATCCAGAAGCTGCTGTATTTTATCTTCAATAGCCATTTTTATAGTGATTTTTTATTTGTTTTTATCCTCACAAAATTCAGTAAGAACACCTCCGGTGCTTTTAGGATGAAGGAAACCAATCTCCAATCCTTCAGCTCCCTTACGAGCTTGCTTGTCAATAAGACGTATCCCTTTTTCTTCCACTTCCTTTAGGGCAGATTCAATGTTATTTACAGCAAAAGCCAAATGATGAATTCCTTCTCCTTTCTTTTCTATGAATTTTCCAATAGGCCCTTCAGGGTCAGTCGACTCTAAAAGCTCAATTTTAGTTTGTCCGATTTTGAAAAATGCTGTCTTTACCTTTTGATCTTTTACCTCTTCAATTGCATAACACTTCAATCCTAAAATGTTTTCATAATATGGAATGCTGTCCTTAAGACTTTTTACGGCAATTCCAATGTGTTCAATATGAGTTGCTTCCATTCTTTAATGTTGCTTGTTAAAATTTTCACAAAGATATAATTCTTTTTTATTACTTTTAAACAATTTATTGTAAATAAAATATTCCTTTTTTCTTTACTTTATCAGATATAAGAGCGTATTTTGTAAGGTGATAAACTCTAATTATGTCGAAAATCAATTTCCATACTATGCGTAATCTGTTATTTTTGCTGCTTTTCATAATGCTTACGCACTTAAGTTTCGCTCAACCATATGTTTACATTGATACGGATATCAAGGGGATGATTCAAAGTGAAGCAAGATGGGTAGATGTAAATAATGATGGTTTCGCTGATTTGATTATTACAGGAGAACGCTTTAGTGCCAATAAACAAATCATTAATACTTATCTGTATATAAACGACAAAAAAGGAAACTTCTATAAAGCAAAGACTGATTTGCTTGATTATTACCGATCCTGTATGGACTGGGCTGATTTAAATCGCGATGGTTATCTTGATCTTATGATTAGTGGGGAAACCAGTAACCATAAAATTCAAACCCGTGTGTTGAGAAATTCAAAATGGGGAAACTTTTCAACGCATAATCCCGGAATCATAGGAGTAAGGGATGGCAGCCTTGATATTGGTGATTATAATAAAGATGGCAAACATGATGTTGCAATTTGTGGAGAAAATAACGGAACGCTTCATGCCAGTATTTATAAAGGTGTTGGAAGTAGTTATACCAATATTCAGGCTAATTTGATGCCTATGTATTCCGGAACAATCAAATGGGGTGATTACGATAATGATAACGATCTAGACTTACTGATGTGCGGCGAAGCTGCTGATGGATTAGCTTATACTAAAATCTATAAAAATATTGATAACAATTTTGTTGATTTAGGGGTTTTAATGCATGGTGTTAAAAATGGCCATGCGCTTTGGGGTGATTTCGACAATGATGGTGACCTTGACATTTTTATATGTGGAGAAGCTTCAAATCAATATTTGTTGACCCGCTTTTACCGTAATGATGGTAAAGATAAGTTTACGATGATCAAACCTCCTATTATTGGGGCCCGGGATGGACATGTTCAGGCTGCTGATTATGATTGTGATGGAGATTTGGATCTGTTGATTAGCGGGGAAACCTCATCCGGACCTGTTGTGATGATCTATAGGAATGAAGGGAAATTTATTTTTACAGAAGTTGAAACATCCTTACCTGGAGTTTATTTGGGAGGAGCTTATTGGTCCGATTATGATGGTGATTGTGACAATGAAGTATTCTTAATTGGCCTGGATGATTGTAACAATATTATTGCTAAACTTTACCGTAATGATATGGCAGCAATTGCTGAATCTCCTAAAAAACCATTCAAACCGAAAAATAGTTTGTGGATGCAGTCAGATGTTATTGTTAAAGAACAACCTGTATACTATTATTTTGTTTGGGCAAGTTGCTTCTGTAACCCTGAAGGAAAGAAGGAGGAAGATTACCACATGTATATTAGTAATATTCACTACCTGAGAAAAACCTATGAACTTCAAAAACGATTTAATGCAATTATCATTGAGTCAATTCCTAATTGGGGTGAGGTGAATGGTGGCCACAGAGTATCGATTGGTTATAAAACAAAAGCTGAGGCTGAAGCTGCCCGCCGGCAGGTAATACGAGATTATAAAAACGAAAGATTCTCTATAAATTATGTGAATTGGTAATGCTATGTCAGAATTACCAATTCACTTATCCTTACTTATTTAAGTACAATGAACTTCCCTTTATAGATTTCTTCTTTTCCCCAAAGTAGTAGTGAATATGCACCATCTGAAAAATTACTAACTCCAATTTCTATTCTGTCAGATTGAGGATTTAATTCTTTAACAAAAACTTCTTTTCCATTCTGATCAAAAATTTGAAGCTTCACTTCTTCATTGGTATATTTTTCTAATTGTAACACAAGTTTTTCTTTAACAGGGTTAGGATAAATTTTAATTTCTCTCAATTCTTCAGTTGGAATGCTAACATTATCATCAACCTCAACAGAAATCACATTGCTTGGTAAAGATTCTCCTGCATTATAGATTGCAGTGACATAATAATCATAAGTTCCAATTGCAAGGTTATTATCTGTATAAGTTGTTTCAGTAATTACCGAAGTATTCAATTTCTCATCATCCCGATAAACATTATAACCACTGGCTGATTTTAATTTTGAACCCGTTTTTAATACGTATGTTTTTTCTTTGGATTTTGAATCAGCTAACTTGCTTTTTACTGTTGCAAACAAAATCCAGTTGAAATCCAGCTCATCATTTATTTCAGATAAATTAGAAATATTTGTCCCACTTTTAAGCACATCTCCTTTTCCGGTTATTGCAGGACCATTATCTACACCAAAAGGGTAACCCATATCCAGTATATCACTGTCATTCTCAAATCCGAACCAAAGGTGCTTACTTGCATCTATTTGATGAGGAGCTGAAAGTTCAATTGTATTTAGCTTGTTAAGCGTTATATTTGAAGCCGCTATAGCTTCATCTATTACAGCAGTGCCTAGGGTATCTCCTGCATAAAGCTTTAGTGTAAAGTTGTTAGCTGTAGCAGGCGTGGAACTATTGGCATAAAATGTAAGTGCCGAGATATACATCTCATCATAAGGAGTAAGGTCCTCTGGCTCCCAATGGCTAAGTGCTTCAAATTTACCTGAACTTTCACCATTTCCAATAGCATTATGCAGATTTGTATCATCCCACCTTAAAGTAAACTCCTGTATAATATCCGGTGGTGCATCCCAATTCAAAGTCACATTAAGCCCATTAGTAGTACTACTTAAATTTTCAGGAGGTACGGCACCAGGAAGCTCTTCAACTTTTATATAATCCTTAAGGGTTTTTGTAATTGTTTTTTCTCCTTCTTTCACCGTGAAAGTAACATCGTAGGCCCCAATTGTATCATATTTAATTTCCGGTGGATTTTGGCCGCTAAAAGAAAATGGTTTCCCTCCTTCAAATGTCCATTCCCAACTATCCGGATTTCCTTTTGATTTGTCTGTAAAAGTTACTGACTTCCTTGCATAAATCTCAGTATCATTTGCACTGAAATCTGCATACAGGCCATCAGGATTGAAATCCACTTTAAAGGTCATGGTTTTTCCTAAGGTAGATACTTCAGAAATATAAAGCCCTGCCGGATTTCCGTCACTAAGGAAAACATGAGATGTAAAATTATCTACTTCTGTTCTGTTTTCATTTTCAGAAAGAGCAGCGTCATTTATTTGTCCATTTACATTTAAAGCTCCACCCGGACGAATCACATATAGTTCATCCGGAGGCCCTTGTGCATTTCCATCAGATTCCACATCACTGTTAATACGATAGATTAGCAAGCCTTCTCCTGGTAGTCCAATTTCATAAATTCCTTGTTTTTTTCTGTATTCAACTACAAAAAACTCAGAATCGGAATAGGGAGAGGCTATTTTATAACAGTTCTTTTTTGTATCTGTAGCAACTGTATCAATAGGATAAATTGTATAAGTTCCGGCTGTAGTGATTTCAGGAATTTCTGTAATCCATTTGCCATATTTATATTTGCTGTAAGCACTCATCCCCTGAGGAGTGCTGGGTGTTGTAGCCATTAAATCCCATATGCCAACCGGCTCGTATTCGATACCTTCATCTTCATAATGGTAATAATCAGGATAGCCTAAAGCATGTCCCATCTCATGGCATAAGACTCCTACCCCTCTGTTATCGGTAGAATTTTCTATCTGGAAATTATAATTAAATACTTCTTTCCCGTATAATTCTATTGTTCGATCGTAAATAGCAAAGTTATGCGGCCATAACAAATCATTCCATGCGCCTGTACTGCCTTTAATGAAAAATATGATATTATCAATTTTGCCATCATTATCATGATCCAGGTTAATATTTGAAGGAAATGTAGGATACCATTTTTTAATGGAATCTATGGCCCTGTTCAGTAAATCCCATTCACGTTTATAGGGATGCTTCGGGTTGGAACGATCCGTTTCATCCGGATCATATCCATCGGAATTTGTTGTTTCATTATACGGTTCAAAAAATCTTCGATTCTCTTTGTCCTTATAAGAAATTACTTGAGAAGTTGTAGATCTGGGGAAAAAATGAGATTTAATAAACACGTGATTATAAGAAACTATATCATAATAATTATATAACGAAGAAACACCTGGAGTTTCATCATTTAACCAATCGTAATATATAGCAGTGTCTTTAGAGAATTCATCATCATCATTAAACCGAATATAAATACAAAGCTGATTCATATTGATGGTAGTGATATCATGCTTTAAGCTGGTAGTCTTGAAAGGAATATTCGCAAGCTTTTTTCTTCTTTTCTTCTTAATTTCTGCGGCACTTAAATTAACACCCGGTTTAATTTCTGTAGATTTAAAAGGGGCATTTTCCACTTTATATTTTGAAGGAACAATCTTTCCTCCTTCTTTAGTTGCATAATAGTAATAGCCATCTTTCTGACTTTTAATAATTGTATAATTATCTTTTGTGTGAATCCAATTATGAAATTCATCTCCACTGGCAAAGCATTGTATGCTTGTCCCGTCGGGTTGGGTTATTGTCATAGGAATGTTTTTCAGGTAAGCAGCCTGAAGGTTAATTGTACAAAATAAAATTCCTGTTATGACAAAGATTATCAACTTCCTCATAATACTGATAAATTGGTTTAATGACTCATATTTTAAACAAATGTAATGGAATCCGTTTAGTTTATGTGTTAAAATATGATATTAAGTTTTTCTTTTGCTTCATTCTTTAAGCTATAGGCAACAGGTAAAAACATTATTCATTTTTAGTTAATTTGTAACCTGTTCAAAACCTTTGCGTCATAAAGGTAGAAAACTTATTATTAAATTAAATTTTTTTATCATGGATGAAGCAATAGCACCCGTTCTGATACTCACAATAATCTTCAGTTTTGTTTTCGCAATTGTGTATCTGGGCGTAAGAAGAAAAGAAAGAATGGCATTATTGGAAAAAGGAGTAGATGCCTCGTTCTTTATCACAAAAAAGAATAACTCGGTAACCCTAAAATTTGGGATGCTGTTAGTAGGTGTAGCTGTCGGAATCCTATTAGGTAATATCTTAGAGACACACGCCTATATGGAAGAAGAAGTAGCCTATTTTTCAATGATTTTCTTATTCGGAGGATTAGGCTTAATTATTAACTATTTCCTTGAAAAGAAAGAAGAATCCAAAGAAAAGTAATGTAGGATTACAGGATTATTGAGAAGGGGGATGAATGTTCATTCCCTTTTTTTGTGTCAAAAAAAGATTGAGCGATATAAGAAAAAAATTTCCGATATAGGATTTAGAGTTTAAATTCTTTCGTGACATTATATTTAGGGCCGGTTTTTTTTAGGATGCTTTCGAAAAGATAAATAGAATCAACTTTTACTTCCTGAAAATATTCTTCCTTAAAATCACTTATTATTTCCTGAAAGAGGTTTTTATCGTTTAAGAATTTGATTCTGCCTAAGGTAAGGTGAGGTACAAAATTCTGCCTGTCTTTATAAATTCCAATTTTTTCCACTTGTTTAAAAATTGAATTTTCCAATTGAATAATAGGTTCAGCATTGGGGATTCCTGCCCAAATTACTTTGGGTTGATATTTACTTCCAAAAATTCCTGTTTTTTCCACATCAAATAAAAAAGTTTCAGTATCTGAAACAGCACTTTCAATAGCATTGGAAATTTCCAGTATTTTGTCAGCAGTGGTTTCTCCGAAAAACTTTAAAGTCAAATGTAAGTTATGTGTTTCTACCCATTTGATTTTTTCATGCTTCAGATTGAGTTTTATATTTTCGAATAATTCCAGGAAATTAGAATCGGGTTGGATTTTTATAGCTGCAAACAGTCGCTTGGTATTGCTCATTTTGGAATAATAATCAGAATTATAAAACAAAGGTAGGGTTTTCAGATAAGTCAAATAAAAAAACCTGACAGGTTCTTGAACCTGTCAGGTTGATTTTTTCTACTTTGCTTAAGTTTAGTAGAACGAGAGTGGAGCATAGCGGAGTCGAACCGCTGACCTTTTGACTGCCAGTCAAACGCTCTAGCCAACTGAGCTAATGCCCCCAAAGATCAGATGCAAATTTAAAATTTTTTTCGAATAATAAAGAATCTAAAATTATCAACCTTAATCCATCATTCATAATTTATAATCTATAATTCATATTCCACCGATTCATAGTCGGCATTCACCGATTTCCAATTGCCAAAACATTCTTTGTAGCATAATATTGTAACCTGTAACCCATTTTAGAGTCTAATACAATGAATGATGCAACAAAAGGATTTATACTATATCGATAAGGTTTTGGCCGGTGATTCACAATCCTATGCCATTCTGGTAAATCGCTATAAAGACATGGTATTTACCATCGTAAATCGAATCCTGAAAAGCAGGGAAGATGCCGAAGAAATTTCGCAGGATGTTTTTCTGAAAGCTTTTCAGTCGTTGCAAAAATTCAAAAGGGAATCCAAGTTCTCAACCTGGTTATACCGGATTGCTTTTAATACCGCCATCTCAAAAACCAGAAAAAAGAAAATGGAAGTGGCTGCAATTGACGATCATGTTGTAGAAAACTTTACTTTTGATGAAATTGTTGAAGAACTTGAAGATTTCACTTTGGATGACAAGAAACGTTATTTTGAAGCTGCTATGAAAAAAATTCCGGAGGATGATAGTTTATTGCTAACAATGTTTTATCTGAAGGAAATGAGCATCGACGAGATCAGTGAAGTAACTGAATTATCAGCTTCAAATGTAAAAGTTAAATTGCACCGTATTAGAAAAAAATTATATCAAACAATCGAAGAATTAATGAAACTCCGTGTTGGAGAAAGAATATAGCACAAGGAGGTTGAAATGGGAAACAAAAATGAACTAAAGGATGAATTTATCAGTTCGATGATGAAGCGAAGTTCGCTTGATTCACCATCCGGTCAATTCACGAACAATATTATGCAGCAGATTCAACAGGAATCTGCACAAACAGTAATTGACGACAGCCCGGTAATAGGAACAAAATACTGGATTTTAATCGGAGCCAGTTTAGTTGCTGCCGCCAGTATTCTATTCTTTAGTGATTTTAGCTTTATTGATAATATGTTTAAAGGCTTTGGAGAAAACATCATCACCGAGGGAATATCATTCAATATGATGGATAGAGTGAAAGAACTATTAGGGTCAATAAATGTACCGCCACTGCTTGTAATCAGTGTAATTGCAATTACTTCACTGATTGTACTGGACCGTTTTTTAAAAGCAAGATTTAATACCAATCTGTTTATGATCTAAAAACATCCTCTTTATTTCGGTGAATTAATTCTATTTTTATAGAAAAATTGTACCGATGATCCCTGAACATATCCAACATAAAATACATAAAATCCTAAGTTCAAAATATAGTAATGAACTTAGGATTTTTACTTCTGTACCTTTAGGTGGAGGTGATATTAATTCAGCAGCCAGGCTTGAAACCAGCCATGGAAGTTTCTTTGTAAAATGGAATTCTGCTTCCCGGTATCCGGCCATGTTTGAAAAAGAGGCAAGGGGATTACAACTTCTAGCTGAATCAAATACCCTGAAAATTCCTGAGGTTGTTTTGGCCGATGAAGCCGGGCCACATTCATTCCTGATATTGGAATATCTGGAAAGTGCAGCTAAAGAAATTGGATTTTGGGAAAACCTTGGAACTGGACTTGCAAAGCTACACCAATGCACTGCTGAATATTTCGGTCTGGATGAAGATAATTATATTGGTTCCCTGTCTCAAAGTAATGCTAAAAAGGATAACTGGATTGATTTTTTTATCGAGGAAAGAATCAGTTATATGCTGAAGATTGCTCGTGATTATAGTATGGTTGACTCAAGCCTTTTAAAGGCTGCTGACCGTCTTTTTAATCGCTTGGGTGAAATTATGCCCGAAGAACCTTCTTCATTGTTACATGGTGATTTATGGAGCGGAAATTATATGGTCGGAAACAGGGGAGAAGCATGTTTAATTGATCCGGCAGTTTACTATGGCCACCGGGAAATGGATCTCGCCATGACAAAGCTTTTTGGAGGCTTTAGTGATCTCATGTACGAAGCCTATCATGAAGAATATCCACTGGAAAAGGGATGGGAGCAAAGAGTTGAAATTTGTAACCTCTACCCTCTTTTGGTTCATGTGAATTTGTTTGGGGGAGGCTATGTACACCAGGTAGAGGGGATACTTAATCGGTTTTAGCTCGTAGATCCAATCCTCCAGAACAAGATTAGATCCCGTCATGCTGAACTTGTTTCAGCATGACGGGATTTATTATCATTCGACTGATGAGATAATTAATAATATTGGATAAAAACAGATTAAGTACTAATTTTGCACACTTTAAAACGAATACCATGAATAACAGCTCAGCAGGAGAAGATGGAGTTAAAAAAAGCTCATTGAATTTTATTGAACAAATCATCGATAAAGAAATCAAAGAAGGAAAGCATGGAGGTCGTGTGCATACCCGTTTCCCTCCTGAACCCAATGGTTACTTACATATTGGCCATGCCAAATCCATTTGTCTGAATTTCGGATTGGCTGAAAAATTCAACGGACTTTGTAATCTTCGTTTTGATGATACAAATCCTGTGAAAGAAGATGTGGAATATGTGGAATCTATCCAAGAGGATATTAAATGGTTGGGTTTCGACTGGGGCAATCGTTTATATTATGCTTCCGATTATTTCGACCAACTTTTTGAATGGGCAGTAAAATTAATCAAGGAAGGAAAAGCTTATGTTGATGATCAGTCTGCTGAGGAGATCAGTGCACAACGTGGCACCCCATCCAAACCGGGTGATGAAAGTCCTTACCGTAATCGTTCGATAGAGGAAAATCTGGATCTATTCATGCGCATGAAAAATGGCGAATTCGAAGATGGTACCCGTGTATTACGTGCAAAAATTGACATGGATTCACCGAATATGCAATTGCGTGATCCGGCTATGTATCGTATCAAGCATGCCCATCATCATCGTACTGGAGATAAGTGGTGCATTTATCCAATGTACGATTTTGCCCACGGTCAATCTGATTATATAGAAAGAATTACCAATTCTGTTTGTACACTTGAGTTTGAAGTGCATCGTCCACTATATGACTGGTACCTTGATCAAATCATAGATACGGAATACCGTCCGCTGCAGACTGAATTTGCCCGCTTAAACCTTACCTATACCGTAATGAGCAAGCGTAAGCTTTTGGAATTAGTGGAAGGCAATTATGTAAACGGATGGGATGATCCACGTATGCCTACTATCAGTGGTTTTCGCCGTAGAGGTTATACCCCTGAATCGATTCGTAATTTTGCTGAGCGTATTGGTGTAGCCAAAAGAGATAATATCATTGATGTAGCTTTATTAGAACATTCCGTTCGTGAAGATTTAAATAAAAAAGCCAATCGTGTGATGGCGGTGCTTGACCCATTGAAAGTAGTGATCACCAATTATCCTGAAGGACAATTAGAAGATTGCGAAGGCATCATGAATCCGGAAGATGAAAATTCTGAAAAGAGAACCATTCCTTTCGGACGTGAAATCTATATTGAGCGCAGCGACTTTATGGAAGATGCTCCTAAGAAATTTTTCCGCCTGGCTCCCGGTCGTGAAGTGCGTTTGAAATATGCTTACTTCATTAAATGTGAAGAGGTGATCAAGGATGAAGTTGGAAATATCATTGAATTACATTGTACTTACGATAAAAATACCAAAAGTGGATCGGGCAATGTTACCCGTAAAGTAAAAGGAACCATTCATTGGGTAGAATGCTCTACTGCCATTGAAGCCGAAACCCGCTTATACGATCGTTTATTTACTGCTGAAAATCCAGATTCGCCTGGCGGCGAACAGGCTAAAGACGGCAACTTTAAAGATAATCTGAATCCGGATTCATTGAAAACTATTACAGCCTTCGTTGAACCATCAATGAAAGATGCCCAGCCAATGGATAAAGTACAGTTTGAGCGTACAGGTTATTTCTGTGTAGATAAAGATTCGAGTGCTGAGAAGCTTGTGTTTAATAGGACGGTTGCGTTGAGGGATAGCTGGGCGAAAAAGATGAGGAAGTCCCTTCGATAAACTTAGGTACCTAGGTCATCGAGTGAAACAAAGTGTAGTCGATATGTGATTGCCTTTTTATCCGTACTTTTATTATTTAATTTGCATTATTTTTATAAAAATAATTATCTTTGCCGTCCAATTCATAATGGTCTCGTGGCCGAGCGGTTAGGCAGAGGTCTGCAAAACCTTGTACAGCGGTTCGAATCCGCTCGAGACCTCAGGGAAAGCCTCTGGTTTATGCCGGAGGCTTTTTTATTGTCCATTTCATATTTATCATATTATATATTCCATTTAAATGAAATATTAGTCCCGATAGCAATCGCATAGGCGTCAACTTAAGAGACTATACAAACAGTATTTTATCCACCAAAAGACTTTCCCCAGAATAGTTTAGAGCGTGTCAAAAAAGTAAGAAAACCTTAACGGAAGTTCTCTCAGAGAAGCAGAGAACTACAGAAATGTAGACAAAAACAAGAATGGTCTGTGAAAATCTGTGTAGTCTGTGTGAGAATAAGCAATCAAAATTACTGCACAGAACTCACAGAAAACCACAGAAAAAATAAAAATTTCTCTTAAGTTGAC